>JBEKHP010000003.1:0-184124 GCA_050012235.1 Candidatus Acidiferrales bacterium
CTCGAAATTCGAGCGGTAGATTTGACCGAAACTCCCATCTACGAGATGGATCTGCGATCGCTTCCTCTGGACGCCGCCAGCATCGTCGAATTGGCGAAGAATTATTTGAATAATGACAGCTCCTACTCGGTCCATTCGCGCTGGGATCTTTGGGTTTACGAAGGCGACCCGGCCCGATGGCAGCTCCAACCACAAGCGGTTGAGCTCATTTGTTATGGGGAGGACTTCGACGGGGAAATCTGGCGCCAAGACGGCCATCTGGAGGTGAATTTCGGTTTCGAGCATCTCTTCACCGGGCACGCAGGATTGCTGGGAATCCGGCAGACCGGCAGCTCAACCCCGGAGAGCCCGGAGGAAAAACTTTTCCTGGAAGCCATGGCGCGCCCTGAAAATTTGCACAATTATTATGAGAAGACCCGCGAAAACATCAAAAAACTTTTCGACTGGGTTCGCCGCATCGAAAAAGCTTTGCCGGTGGAGAGGGTGCAGCTTTGGTCGGAAGGGGAGGAAAACTTTGAGGCTCGCCTCGAAGAAATTTTGGCAGCTCGCTAGCGTGGCTTCCGTGCTGATGCTGGCGGTTCCAGCCACACCCGAAGCCAGGGCTTCGAAGCGAGCAAACGAGCTGAGTCTTGCCGGTCTTCGTCCGGGCCACGACCGGCTCGAATCGCCGCAGAAAAATTTTCGCGAACTCGATCGCGACGAATCCGTAACGGATGCGTTGTTGTGGGGCGACGTCTGCACGCACCGCGAGCTTCGCGTGGAAGTAGACTCAAACAAGATCGTGCAAACCATCACGGTGGACAACAACTACAAGCCGGAAATCATGGCAAAATGCCTGGCGATTGTTATGGCTCCGGAGCGCTTGAAGCTATTGGCATCGGGCCGAGGTTTGCAGCTCGCCGATCCGTGCAGCCGCATACCCGATTTGTATGGCAAGCCGGAATCTCAGAGCCCTTCCGTGAGAGGAAGCGAACAGCTAGAATTGTGGTTCTACTCATTCGATTGGGCCGGCTCAGCCGTGCCGCAGGTGATGGAGGTTTCTTGCAGCGCTTCCTCCAAACGCGTTGTAGCGATCACGTTGGCGGCGTCGAGCCTTTGATTATGATGCTCGTAGAAAATTCATGAAAGTAATCGCGCTGATCGCCGCCTCCGCAGCCGCACTCACGATTCTGTCTTGCGGAAGTTCGTCTCCCGCCACGGCCCCCGCTAAATCGGAGGCTGTCGCGCCCGCGGCTCCCACGCCTCCCGCTCCGGCGGTTCCCGATGTCGTGCAGAAAGCGGCCGAGTTGGCGCTGGGTTCAGAAACGGAAGTTCTACTTTTCGGCGACCTTTCCAAGACGGGGCCGCAGCAAGTTCTTGCGGTAAATCGCCTGAAGGCGACTCCGCCGGGAGTCGCGCCCGGCACGCTCGTCACGCGCGCTGTTATAATCGAGAACGACGGCAACGCATGGAAACAAATCTTTCTTTGCGACGAACATCTCAAAAACACCAAGGGATTTCTCGGAGGATCTCCGCTGGCGCCCGTGAACGGCTGGCGCCTGCAATACGAACAGCACGAGAAGGGCTTGGAAATGTATTTCACGCCAATCGCTTCACCCAAAGGCGAAGGCGGACACGTGCTTCCGGTCGGGATTCGGTGGAACCCAAAGGTGAAGCGCTACCAATCGTTGGATAGGACATTCGAAAATTTTCTCGGCGAAGTGACAACGCTGGAGACTCCGGAGTCGCAGATTCGTCAATGAGCGCCATCGCCCAACCTGTCGTAGCCACGGCGCGCCGGCCGCAACCGAAGCCTTCCGGCTGGAAGGAGCTGAAGACGCTCGTTCCGTATGTCCTGCGGTACAAGGGCATGACGGCTCTGGGTCTCTTGACGCTCGCGCTGATGGGGCTCGTCGGGGCGCTGCCTCAACTGATCATCGGCATGATTACGGATCTGGTGCAGGGATCGCCGCGGACGCTTGGCACGCTGGGCGGATTTTCGCGCAGGCTGCTCTCGCCGCTTTTTTCAATTTACGCGCCCTTCAGCCGTCACGCTCTGGGGCTCTACTGTTTGATCCTGGTAATCGTGATGCTGGCCAAGGGATTTTTCTCGTTCTGGACGCGATGGATATTGATCGGAGTTTCTCGCGAGATTGAGTACGACCTGCGCAACGATCTGCTGGCGCGCCTGGTCTTGCTGGAACCCGAATTTTACGTGCGCAATCGCACCGGCGATTTGATGTCGCGCGCAACAAATGACTTGAACGGGGTGCGCATGGTGCTCGGTCCCGGCATCATGTACAGCGCGACGACCATCTCCACCATGGTGCTGGCGATTTTCTTTATGCTCAAACTTTCGCCGGCGCTCACCATGTGGGTCTTGATTCCGGTGCCGATCGTTGCCATCGTCACACGGTATTTCGGCGAGATCATTCACCGGCTCTCGGAACAGATTCAGGCGGCGCTCGGCGTGCTTTCGACTCGCGCGCAGGAAAACCTTACGGGCATGCGCGTGATTCGCGCCTACGCTCAGGAAAAGCAGGAAGTGGCGAAGTTCGACGACGCCAATCGCGACTATGTAAACCGCAACATCAAGCTCATCAGCACCTGGAGTCTTTTTTTTCCGGGGCTTTCCGCGCTGATCGGGATGACCGTTCTGATCCTGTTGTGGCTGGGCGGCAAGCAAGTGATCGATCACCGCGTTTCGCTTGGAACGTTCAACGCGTTTTACATGTTCTTGATCCAGCTCGTCTGGCCGATGATCGCTCTCGGCTGGGTGACGAATATTTTTCAGCGCGGGGCGGCTTCGATGGGCCGGCTGAACTACATCATGAACGCGGAGCCGGGGATTCGAGATTCGTCTGCCCCGGCGCATACGCCGACGGATCCCTTCAACATGCGGCCGAATGGGGATGCTCCCGCGCCCCAGGCGAAATCCACAATCCGCGGCGAGATTGATTTTCGAAATCTTACGTTCACATATCCGACCTCCCGTTCGGAAACGCAGGCGGGAGAACCGGTGCTGCACAACATCAACTTGCACGTTCCCGCAGGCACCACTCTCGCCGTCGTTGGGCCGACTGGAAGCGGCAAGTCCACTTTGGCGGCTCTGATCGCGCGCTTGTGGGACGCGCCTCCCGGCACATTATTTATCGACGGCCGCTCTATTCGCGAGTACCCGCTCACGGAACTTCGCAGCGCGATAGGGTACGTTCCGCAGGATACGTTCCTATTCAGCGAAACGATCAGCGAAAACATCGCATTCGGCGCGGTGGACGCGGCTGAAGAGCACATTCTGGAAGCGGCTGAAATCGCGAGCATCTCGGGCGAAATCGAAAGTTTTCCGCAGCGCTTCAGTACGATGGTGGGAGAACGCGGAATCACTCTCTCCGGCGGGCAGAAGCAGCGGACCGCACTGGCTCGCGCGATCATGCGCCACCCGAAAATCCTGATTCTCGACGATTCGCTGGCGAACGTCGATACGGATACCGAAGAACGCATCTTGCGCCGCCTGCGCGACGTAATGAGCCAACGCACGACCATTCTGATTTCTCACCGCGTTTCGACGGTGAAGAATGCCGATCAGATAATCGTCCTCCGCGACGGCTATATCATCGAGCACGGAACGCATGACGAACTGCTGGTTCAAAACGGCTATTACGCAGACTTGTATCAAAAGCAGCTTCTCGAAGAAGAGCTTGAACGCGAATGAGCGATTTCCGCGAAGAAGAGAAACTCGGCAAACTGTACGACTCGGCGCTGACCCGCCGACTGATGAAGTACCTGCGCCCGTACCGCTGGTACGTCGTCGCCGCGGTGTCTATCACGCTGGGCGTCACCGCTATGGAAATCGTGGCTCCTTATCTTTTCCACATTGCGGTGGATAACTACATCGTTCCCGGCTTCAATAATTCCATTACTGCAAGTGCGGCTTTGAAGGGGCTGCTTTGGGTGGTGGCCGCGTCCGCTGGGGCGCTGGTGGGCAGTTTCGGTCTGCAGTACGCGCAAGTGCGGATTATGCAGTGGGTCGGGCAGGAGACGATGTACGACCTGCGCAAGGAAATTTTCGAGCACCTCCAGCGCCTGCCGATGAGCTTTTTTGACCGCAGCCCCGTGGGACGCCTGGTAACGAGAGCGACCACCGATGTGGACGCCTTAAACGATCTGTTCGCGTCCGGCGTTGTGGCCATGTTGAACGATTTCGTGTTGCTTTTCGCCATGATCGCCATTTTGTTCAAGTGGCATCCGTTTCTCGCCTTCGCGACTCTTTCTCCGCTTCCGTTCATGATTCTTCTGACGTATTTCTTCCGGAACAAAGTGCGCAACGCGAATCGCCGCATCCGCACGGCCATCGCGCGTATTAACGCATTTCTGCAGGAACACATCAGCGGCATGGCCATCGTCCAGCTCTTTAATCGCGAATGGAAATCGCGCAAGCAATTTGAGGAGCTGAACCGCGTGCACATGGAGGCTTACAAAGAGGCCATTGACGCGTTTTCCTTCTTCTACCCGGCCGTGGAGTTTCTCAGCATGGCGGGTCTTGCGTTGCTGTACTGGGTGGGTGGCCTGAAAGCGATTGCCGGAACGATTGAAGTCGGCGTGCTGCTCGCCTTTATGCTTTACGCGCAACGTTTCTTCCGGCCCATTCAGGATCTGAGCGAGAAATTCAATATTTTGCAGACGGCCATGGCTGCCTCCGAACGCATCTTCCGGCTGCTGGACGAGCCTTTTACGATCATCTCGCCTGCTCGGGCGCATTCCCTGCCCTCGGCTCGCGGCGAGATCGAGTTTCGCAATGTTTGGTTCGCCTACACCGGCGGAGATGCGCCAAAAGAAGCGGATTGGGTTTTGCGCGATGTGTCATTCCGAGTGGAATCCGGGCAAACTCTCGCGATCGTCGGCCACACCGGCGCGGGAAAAACCACGATCATTCAGCTTCTACTGCGCTTTTACGATATTCAGCGCGGTGAAATCCTGCTCGACGGAGTGGATATTCGCTCGATCGATTTGCAGGAGCTGCGCCGGCTTTTCGGAATCGTCCTGCAGGACCCGTTCCTTTTCACCGGCACGCTGGAGTCCAACGTTAAGCTAGGCACAGAGACGATAAGCCGCGCGGCCACTGTAAGCGCGCTGCGCGAAGTGGGGCTCGGGCCTTTTCTCGAATCGCAACCTCAAGGTGTGGAGACGCCGGTCACCGAGCGCGGCTCTACGCTTTCCGTGGGACAGCGCCAGCTAGTAAGTTTTGCGCGCGCTTTAGCGCACAATCCGAAATTTTTGATTCTCGACGAAGCTACCTCCAGCGTGGACACCAAGACTGAGCTCTTGATTCGCGAAGCCCTCGACCGGCTCTTGCAGGGCCGCACGGCCGTGGTGATCGCGCACCGGCTGAGCACCATTCAACATGCACATCGCATTCTTGTCTTTCACAAGGGTCGCTTGCGTGAACAAGGATCGCATCAGGAGCTTCTGGCGCTGCGCGGAATTTATTACCGTCTCTATCAGCTGCAGTACAAAGAGCAGGAATTCGCGGCTCCAGTGCCCGGCGGCGGGTCTGGATTTTCGCATCCACTCCCTGCCGATGATTAGAAAATATTCGGCTAGCTTCAACTGGGCGGCTTCACGAATTCCCCTGGTAGCAGCCCACTCGCAGGTCAATTTCCCTCGCGTTTCCCATGAGTGAAAAGAACATCTTGATTTCCGCGGGAGAAGCATCCAGTGACATGTATGCTGCGCGGCTGGCAACTGCTTTGCGCGCGCGCACCGGCGCGAAATTTTTCGGAATGGGCGGCCCTCGCATGGCCGGGGCGGGCGTAGAACTTGTCGCCGATTATCACGAAGTTGCGGTCGTCGGCATCGCGGAAGTTCTACACAAAATTCCAACTGTGATCGGCGTGCAGAATCGTCTGAAGCGCGAAGCCAAGCGCCGGAACGCCGCGCTCGCGATTCTGGTCGACTCGCCGGGCACCCATTTGGGCGTCGCACGCCGTATGAACGAGATTGGAGTGCCCGTCGGCTATTTCATTGGTCCGCAGATTTGGGCTTGGCGCGCGGGGCGCGTCCGCATTATCAAGCGGCGAGTAAATCGCATGGTGGTGATATTTCCGTTTGAAGAAAAAATCTACCACGACGCGGGGATGCCGGTAAATTTTGTAGGCCATCCGTTGGTGGACGTGGTGCACGCTCGCACGACCCGCGCGGAATTCGCGGCCCTGCACGATCTGGATCCAAACAAACCCATTGTCACCATTCTGCCGGGCAGCCGCCGAAATGAGATTAAGCAAAATTACGGGCGCATCGTCGAGGCGTGCGAGAGGCTGCGCCGATCGGGCGGCGCCATACAGTTCGTGCTGGCAGCGGCGCCGAACCTTAGTCCGGATTTTTTCGCTTTATACGCCAGCGCGTCCGTCGATATAAAGCTAGTCCAGGGAGCTACTTACGACGCTCTTGCGGCAGCCGACTGTGCCATCGTGGCCAGCGGAACGGCTACCATTGAGGCTGCGCTTCTGGGCACGCCGATGGTTGTGGTTTACCGGGTTAGCAGGCTTTCCGCGTTTATTCTTCGGCGAATGATTCGAACACCGTTCTTCAGTATGGTGAATCTGATAGCGGGAAGAAGCGTGGTTCGGGAGTTGATTCAAGATGATTTCACGCCGGCCGCGGTCGAAACTGAGGTGCGCCGCTTGCTGGATTCGCCGGCCGCTCGTGACGAAATGAAATCCAGCCTGGCTGAAGTGCGAGCGAAGCTCGGGCCGGGCGGTGCAATCGAGCGCGCAGCGGACATTTTCGCGCAGATGTTGTAACCTTTTATGCGTATTACTTGCGGGCAACTTCGCGCGGGAGTCCTGTATCTTAGCTACAGGCAAATTGTCCGCTCTTTGTGAGAGGGTTTCTTGCACAAAACCTGTCGGCTGCTAAGCCTCCTGGCTCTGTTGCTGCTCGCGGCCTTCGTCGCGCCGGCGCAAACCCCGCGCCGCTTTCCTTTTCGCGCGGATCATTATGACGTGCAGGTGTTGATACATCCCGAAGATCAGACGATCTCAGGCTTGGCTCGCGTGGATTTTATCGCCATCGAAGTTGCCCGCACGGTCGTCGTCGAGCTGCATCAGGACTTGAAAGTGAATGCGATTCACATTCCGGGTTCAAAAAAGCCGCTGGAATTCGAGCGCGATAGAACTTATCCGCTGCTTCTAACCGTCGGGCTTCCTGACTCTGTGGCACCCGGGCAGCCTGTGTCTCTCGAATTCGATTACACCGGGCCGATTTCCAGCGAGGATGACAGCCCGACGAGAGGCGTGCGCTTCGCTTCGATCGATAAGACTTCGGCGTATTTGCTGCTTCCAGCGCGTTGGTTTCCGCTCACAAACTATCCCGCGAATCGTTACACCGGCACGTTCAAGATAATTACGCCCGACACGATGTACGTCACCGGCACAGGTAGAGCGGATCCGCCGACGATGGAGCCGGGCATCGGGAAGGGCGCCGGACAAGCATCCTACGTTTTCCATTGCGATCATCCGGCTCCGGTCGGCACTTTCGTTGCAGGACCGCTGCAGCTTAACCCTGTGCAGACGGAAGGAATTACGGTTTCCGTGTTCACGCCGCCGGTGCAGGCGTCCACTGCTACCGCGTACGGAACTTCGCTGGCGCATATTATTTTGTATTATTCCGACGCTTTTGGTCCGCTCCAGGAGAATGCGCCTCCGCCGTTTACTATCGCGCAGATGCCGGACGGCAGCTTGTCTGGATACTCCGCTCCGGGATTGCTATTGATCAGCGCCCGCCAATGGACTACGAAAGCCAACGACCGCCTAATTTCCGAACTTGCTTCCCAGCAGTGGTGGGGAGACCGCGTTCTTCCCGCAACTTCGTCCGATACTTGGCTGACCGATGGCCTATCGCGCTACGCCGAAGCCATGTATGCGGAGCAAAGCGACGGCAGCGCTGGTTTGCACCGAGCCCTCGAGGATTTCGCCGTCGGCGCGCTGATGTATGAGGATACCGCGCCGATTTCGCAAGCCGGCCGCTTGCAGACATTCTCGAACGAGTATCGCTCGGTTGTCGCCGACAAGGGCGCTCTAGTTTTTCACATGCTCCGCACCGAAATCGGGGACGATGCTTTCACCGCGCTTCTGCACGAGTTCTACAAGAAATACGAAGGCAAAAACGCCAACATCACCGAGTTTGAAAAAATGGCTTACGCCAAAGTTCCCCCGCCGAAAAAGGGCGAGCCTCCCATCAATCTGGTTTCTTTCTTTTCCCAGTGGGTGAATTCAACGGGTATTCCGGAGTTCAAGCTCGAATTCATCGTTTATCGCACGAGAAAAGGTTTCAAAGTGGTGGGCAAAATTCACCAGGACCTCGACACATTTCGCATGCCGGTTGAACTTCGCGTGGATACCGAAGGAAACCCCGAATACAAGAAAATCCTGGTGACCGGAACAACGCAGCCATTCGAGATCGATACTTTTGGCCGTCCCAAGCCCAACGGAATCGTGATCGATCCGAACAACAACATGCTGAAGTCCAGCGCCCGTTTGCGAATTCGCGCGTTCGTCGCGCGCGGGGAAGGCTTTGCCGAAAACGGCCAATACTACGAGGCCATTCAGGAATATCAGCACGCTCTGGACTTGCAGTCCAGCAACTCGCTCGCTCATTTCCGAATGGGCGAGGCCATGTTCAACCAGAAAAATTATCAGTCTGCCGCGAACGCGTTTCGCGCGGCGCTCGGCGGCGACCTGGATCCCAAGTGGGTTGACGTCTGGTGCCACATTTACATCGGAAAAATTTACGACATTCTTGGCCAGCGCGAGCGCGCGGTCAACGAGTACAGTTTGGCGCAGCATTTGGGCGACGATACCGCCGGGGCGCAGGCAGAAGCTGGAAAGTATTTGCAGCGGCCGTACACCGGAGACGCGGTCGCGGACGCCGCTCCCGCCGGCGCAACACCCCCCGGCACCACAAACGCGCCCGCTTCTGCTGCGGACCCGGACAAGCCGGTCCTCAAGAAACGTCCATAAAGCCGCGAGGCGAACTGGAGTCTTGGGGCCGGAGGATTAGAGAGGTTGAAGTCCCGCTAGATTTACCGAGTCGATCCCCTTCTGTTGAATGAGAACTTGAAACGTCTCGCCCATTCCTTCCGGGTTGATCAAAGTCTTGAAGAGCAGCCGTCGCTGTGTTTGTTCCGTTTCGCTCAGGTCGTCCGATTGGAAGTCCGAAAAATTGCCGTGCCGCGCCAGTGCCAGCAAAAATTTGCTTTGCGATGTAAAGCCGGCGCGAACGAGTCCGCTTGTTCGCCCGTATAAGTCCAGCGCGCTGAAATTCACGTGCGCCGTCAAGTCCTGGCTGCCCGGCGCGCGAAACCAATCCTCGCCGGCACGGTGACGCTCGTAGGCCAGCAGAGTTCCTCTCATGTGCCGCTCGTCGTAAAGCTCTTTCGCTTCATGCCCATAATCAATCGTTAAAACGAATCCGCGCTTAAGCTTTCTCGCGGCTTCTTCGATCCACTGGCAAGCGGCGAGATTCACTTCTGCATGCTGTTCGTCCAGTAAGGCGGTCTGCTGTTCCGAGAAATATTCGTTAAGAGCGTTGGAAGATAGCGGTCCAATTTCATCGCACAGCCCGTTTTTACCGAGCCCAACATACACTTCGCGCAGTTCGTTGCTTTCACGCATCACGCGATGAACCGGCATCGCGTCGATCAGTTCGTTTGAGAAAATGCAGCCACACGCGATTTCGTCGCGCAATTCTTCTTGAGAGGCGAATTTGCCGCGCGCGATATGCGGTTCCATTGATTTCAGCTGCACAGCCCGGCGGGCAGCAGATCGTTCCACGGCCAGAAATCGCAGCGCGCGGTAAAAATCAGGCCATGTTTCGGCCGTGAAATCGAGAATCTGCTTCGCCAGTTGCCCGGTTCCGGCCCCGGCTTCGACGAGCCAGAAAGCATCTGGCCGCCCAACCGCGCACCACATTTCCTGAAATTGCCGCGCCAAGAGCCGCCCAAAAAGCGGGCTCGCGTCCACGCTCGTAAAATAGTCGCGCCTTGGCTCTTGCTCCGCTTTAGTGTAATAGCCGTGCACCGTGTGATAGAGGCACGCCTCCATATATTCAGCGAAGGTAATTGGGCCGTGCGAACGTATGCGTTCCGCCAGGATGAGCGCGAGGGGCGTGGGCTCGCTGCGCGAAGCCATCAATTCACGCGCTGCGGGTTCCGCGTAAACATCTCGATGATGTAGTCGTGCAGGCAATCGTAGAGTTGTTTCTGGAACGTCCATGGAAATTGCGCGTGTTCAATTTCACGCGGGTGCAGCTTGAAAGTATAGTTGTGCACTTCCGCGTTCGTCGGTTTGTAGCGGATCTCTACTTCTACGCCCCCTTCCGCAGGACGCGCTTCGAAATCAAAAAGCGGATGCTCGTAGTGGGCGAGCTGATGCCGGACTTTTTCCGCGAGCAATTCGCTCATTGGAAGCTCTTGGCCTGCAACTCCGTCCATACACTTGCAAAGCTCGCCAGCGCCTCTTTGTCAAACAGGACGAAATCAACTTTCTCGAGCGACGTGGGCTGCTCGAAGTGTTTGGCTACTTCGCGGAACATGATCTCGGCGCACTCACGCAGGGGAAATCCCGCGATGCCCGTCCCAACTGCCGGAAACGCGATGGTCTTCAGCCCCTTTTGCGCGGCGATTCGCAGCGAATGCGCCGTGGAACTGCGCAAGGAATGCGGAGAAGTTTTTCCGCCAAGTTGCATGCTGGCTGCGTGTATCACGAAGCGCGCTTTCAATTTTCCGCCCGTCGTGATCGCCGCTCCGCCCACCGGAACCTGGCCAATGTCATCACATTCTTTCTGGATTTCCGGGCCGCCTTTTCGCCGGATTGCTCCCGCCACTCCGCCTCCCAGCTGCAAATCGTTGTTCGCAGCATTCACGATGGCGTCCACGTCCATCTCGGTCAGGTCGCCCTCGATAATCTTAATCCGGTCGGCAAAATTCGTCTTCAAGAGGATCCTTCCCGCGCGATCGTCGCCTTAACAATCGCCGAACTATTTCTTTGCCGCTTCTTTTCCGTACTCAAACACGCCGCGGCCTGACTTCCGCCCTGTCCGCCCCGCCTTCACATATTGCGCCAGAAGCGGGCACGGCCGGTATTTTTCTCCCAGCGTTTTGTGCAAGTCTTCCAGAATATTCAGCTGCACGTCCAACCCAACCAAGTCCGCGAGTTCAAACGGCCCCGTAGGATGATTCAGCCCCGATTTCAGGGCCTTGTCGATGTCCTCAGCGCTGGCGATGCCCTCCTGCAGCATATAAAAAGCTTCATTGCCAATCATGGCGCTGATGCGGCTGGTGACAAACCCGGGCGATTCGCGTATCACCACCACTTCCTTGCCCATGCGCCGTCCCACTTCCACGCAGGTCTGCAGCGTAGCTTCAGAGGTTTCCAGCGCGCGCACGATTTCCAGCAGTTTCATCTTCGACACAGGATCGAAGAAGTGCATACCGATGCAGTCTTCCGCGCGAAAAGTGATGGACGCCATTTCCGTGACCGAAAGCGAAGAGGTATTGCTGGCCAGAATCGCGCCGGGCTTCGCGAACTTGTCGAAGATGGTGAAAATCTCGAGTTTCACTTCCATTTCTTCCGGGACGGCTTCGATCAGCAGATCCGCTTCGCGGCAAACGTCTTCCACCGATCGCGCCGTCGAGAGATTCGCAAGCGCCTTCTCTTTCTGCTCTAGCGTCACTTTTCCGCAGGACACTCCCTCTTCCAGCGTTTGCGAAATATAGGAAAGACCCTGCTCCCTCATCTCCGGAGAAACGTCCTCGAGCACCGTGCGGTAACCGCCAAGCGCTGCCGCGTACGCGATTCCGCGGCCCATCGCTCCCGCGCCGATCACTCCGATGGTTTTTATTTCCATTCACAAACCTCGCTCAAACCGGAAAAAGCCGCGCGGCATTGTCGTACAGAATTTTCTGTTGCGCGACCGGCGCAATCGGCAGCGCGCGAAACTTCTCGATGTTACCCTTCACTCCCGGAACTCCGGGCCCCGGCCAGTCCGTCCCGAACAATACTTTGTCCGCAATCTCCTCGATGCGCGGAAAATGTTCCAGCACTTTCTGCGGAGGGATGCCGGAGATATCCATGTACATATTCTTGTGCCTGCGCACGAGAAAAAACGCCTCGTTCATCCACAGTGGACGGCCACCATGCGCCAGGATCACGACCAGGTTGGGAAAATCCACGCCAAGGTCGTCCGCCAGCATCGGCTGGGCGTACACATTTCGCGCGCCGGGAAAAATTGACGTCCCGGTATGAATCATCACCGGCAAACCAAGTTCCTCGGCCTTTTCATACATCGCGCGCAGCGGCCCCAGACCGCTTCGATATTCGTTAGGCGCAAACAATTGATGCGAGGGATGAACCTTCAGCCCGCGAATTCCAAGTTTTTTCAGCCGGGTCACTTCCGCGGCGGCGTCGAAAATATATTTTGGATGCACGGAGCCGAAGGCGAGCAGGCGCCGCGGGTCAGCGGAACAATAATCTGCGACCCAATCGTTGACTTCCGCCGTATATCCGATCACGTCGGGGCTGACATAGTTGATGATTCCCGCGCGCTCGATTTCCGCATCATCCAGGAACTTTAGAAACTCTTTCGCGCTCTCGGCGTACTTCAAAATCTCATCGTTGTCGCGGCGCCCCCTGCGCACCAATTCGAGGGCTTCCGGTTTGATCCCATCATTGTTCTGCACGTGAATGTGAATATCTATAATTGGCGGCAAGCTTGGTTTCCCCTGACTCCCGACTGCCAAACGCGAGCTTCACTCCCCGGTTAGATTCGATCGATTCCCTCTTGATCGAATCCGAGGACCACACGGCCGCCCGCGACAATGACCGGACGCCGAATCAAATTCGGCTCCGCCGCCATCATTCGAATAGCGTCTTCGCGCGACGGTGGATGGTCCTTCATTTTCTTCGTGCGGTAAAGCTCGTTGCGCGTGTTCAGGAATTGCGTGTGGTCGCGGTCGCCGATCAATTTCTCGAGTTCCGCCGCGGTCAGGCGCTCTTTCCCCAGATCGCGGAAATGCATCCCGAAACCGCGGTTTTCCATGTAGGCCCGCGCTTTGCGGCACGTTGTGCACGAGGGCTTGTGCAAGAATCCAACTTTCTTACGCGCGTTCGCCGCTCTTCGCGGCCCTTTTCCAGTATTTTTCTTGACGGCCATGGCTTTTTTCCTCGCGCCGTTGTTAGCGCTCAATACCGCGGTACGGTGGGATCGATTTCTGCCGACCAGCGGTCGATCCCGCCCGCCATCGACCGCGCGCCCGTCACGCCTTGCGAGCGTAACCACGCCGCGGCGTCCAAGCTTCTCATCCCGTGGTGGCAGAACAGCACAACTTCGTCCGCAGCTTCCAGTCGCGGCAGATTCGCCGGAATCTCGCGCAGCGGAATCAGCACCGAACCTTCAATGTGCGTAGTGTCGTACTCCCATTTTTCGCGAACGTCCACGAAAACGAATTTCTCGCCTCGCGCGAGTTTATCTTTCACCTCGCCTGGCGCCACTTCCATGTTTGCGTAGAGATCTTCTGTCATTAGTAACCGAAGTCCGCGGGAACAGTATAAGCGTGATCTTTCACTCCCAAACTTTGCATTTGAGCCGCACCGACTCTCTTCAAGTATTCGCTCCGATCGCTCACACCCACCACCCACTGCGCGAGCCAATCGTCAAAGTCCTCCGCGCGCCGGGTCTGCTCGTGATACTGCGCGAAAAATGCGTGATCGCGTCCGTAATAACCCTGCACCGGCGAAGGATGCGCGTCGCCCGGCTCATGCACCACCGCTTCAACCAAAAACCCCGGCACGAGCGTCCGGTTCGGGTCAGACGAAATTACGCTGGGCTCGACAATTTCTTCGGCCACAATAATTATTTTCTTCGCAGCTCGCGCCCCATCGACGGCCACGCCCAGGCTGCCCCAAAGATGCGCGTTGCCTTGAGCGTCCGCGCGTTGCACGTGCAAAATCGCCACGTCCGGCCGCAGCGCGCGCACGGCAACTAGTTTTTCTTCGCTGACGGGCGAAGAAAACTCGCGTAAATTTCCGTTCTTCTTGAGCAGGTCGCTGCCGAGCGTCGCATAGGTCGGCAGAAACGGCACGCCGAGCGCCGCCGCGTGCAGAGCCAGCGCCATCGTAAAATTCGAGTAATCCACAACTTCGATCTTTCGCGGGACTGCCTGCTCCACCGCCCGGCGAAAACAGTATCCCACTCCCGCCGAAACATTTCCCACCCAGGCGGCCATCACGCGCGACACGCAACCCGCTCCAATCATCTGGTCGAACAAAATGTCCGAGATAGGGCCCACGAGCGTGAGATCGCGCCGTCCCTGCCGTATCAGCTCGTGTCCCGCGGCGAACGGTATCATCTGCTCCAATTGCGCGCCGAGAAGCACCATCGAGCCGGACGGCACGTGCCGCGCGATCGCATCGCGCATCGTCATCAGTTTTGATTCGGCCATAATTTTTACGCGCGCTACTTGATTCAGCGAGTCCAGAAATGATTCGGGTCCAGCTCGCGCATCACGGCTAACGCCTCTTCCCGAGGCGGAAGCGTCTCGACAAGGTCATCGGCTACGCGCAGCGTCCATCCTGTGTTGGCCAGCACTTCTTCCACACTCACTCCCGGATGAATCGACGCCAGATACGCTTCGCCATCTTCACCGAAACGAATCACGCCGAGCGTCGTGATCACGGCGGACGGACCAGAATTCGCCGGCAAGCCCTGCGCTCGCCGCCAATCATTACCGGTGCCGAAACCTGGCGAGGTGATGTATCCCACGCGTTCGGTTAGCCGGCTTCGATCGTGCGCAAGCAAGACCACGGTGCGCCGCGCGAGGCACGCAATATCGCAAGCTCCGCCCGATCCCGGCAAGCGTTGCTTTTCTTTATTTCGAAGACCCCAGGTGGTGTTCAGATTGCCGAAGCGGTCCACTTCCGCGGCGCCGAGAAAGCCCACGTTTACGCGGCCTTGTTGCAGCAGCGACATCACATCGAGCATTTGACCGCATTGCGTGGCGCGAAGAAGATTCGGAGGATCGCCCATGGTGTAAAGAAGTTCAAGCGAAGGTGTCTCGCGGACTACGCCATTTTCGAAGAGTCCCACAGCGCGCGGAGCGTGCGTGCGCCGAGCCACCAGAAAAGCCAGCATGGGCAGACGCATTCCCACGAAAACCAGTTCGCCGTCGCCGATTTCTCTGGCCGCCGCCGCAACCATCAGCTCGCTGAAAGTGTAACCACGGCTGGCGACTACCTCTTCCGACCGAAGCGTCACGATAAGTCCATGTTCCCTTTCGGAGCAACCCACTTCGGCTCGTTGTCCTGTATTTCGCCCACCAGCTTGACATCTTCCGGCTGCGGCAGAGTTTCCTTCAAGTGCTCCGCATATTTTTCCGGCGAAAGCAGCTCGCCTGTCACGCTGTAGGGTTGGTCGGCGAACTCACCGATATGCCGGTTGAACTTCATGTCTGGAACGTAGAGCGGGACCGCGCCCGCCGGGACGTGCTTGTTGATTTGCTCGATCAATTTCTCGCACTCCAGAAAATAAAGATGGCGATTGTGCTCGTTCATGTGGCCGAGGTCCACTTCCTGCTGCGTTTGGGCCTCGTCGTAACGCCCCTTCAATCCCCAAACGTAAAACCAGTGCGCGGAACTCGACTGATCCACGCCGAATAAGTCGTAACTGACAGGAATCCATTTGTTCACGTATTTCTGAACGATATTGAGCGGCACGACTTCCGCCTTCACAATGCGCTTCAGCCCGTCATGCCCCGTGCCCAAATGAAACGATTCTTCTCGCAGCATCGGATTCATCGATTGCGCCAGCGGCTCGAAGCCTGAATAACTCAGCATGGTGAGCTGGAATTTTCCGTCGCGGTCCACGAAATCCGTGTAGGTGAAAAAGTCCAGCCAGTTGGCCACTTCCTGATTGAAGGCGCCAAGCAAGCGCTTCGATTCAAACGCGCGCCGCTCCAGCATTTTTTGCGCTTCCACCTTTCCGCTGTAGCCAAAGTGATTGATCAGCAGGTGGCACATCTGCCAGCCGTGCCGCATTTCTTCGGTCACTACGCGGCATAGCGATTTGCGGTCATGCTCGCTCGGCGAATGTTCGAAGAGGCGGCGCTGCTGTTCCACGGAAGCAAATTCCGTATCGCCCTGATAAATAATCAAGTTCATCAGGCCATCGCGAATGCGCTGGTCCGGAATGTCCAGCACCTTTTGCCATTTCGGGCGTCCTTTGAACGCGCCGAATTCAATTTCATTGGACCGCGTGGGCCCGAACTTTGCTTCGAAATGATAGCTGTCGATCTCGGAATAATTCACTCCGATGTCGTTGCGCCAAACTCGGAATAAATCCACCCAGTCATCAAACGTAGCAATGCGTGTTGCGGACATTTATGAAATTCCTCCCATTTTCTGAAACTCTCAACTTTATGAACTCTTTGCCGCGCCATCGCTCGACGCGCATCCGCACCGGCCGACAAATATAGCGCTCAGTGCCCGCGAAAATTCGGTTTGCGCTTCTCGAAAAACGCGTTCAGGCCTTCCAGACAGTCTTCCGACTGGAAGCAGTGAAGCTGCAGCCGTATTTCCTCGTCCAGCGCAGCCGTCAGCTCGGCGCGGTTATTGCTCGTCATGGCGTGCTTTGAATCTCGAACCGAGAGAGGCGCGGCGGCAGCCAAATCCTGCGTGATTTTTTTGGTTGCTTCCTCGAATTGCGCTGCCGGGATGATCCGGCTAACGATCCCCATCCTGAGAGCGTCTTCCGCCGACAGTTTCTCCGCAGTCCAGAATAATTCCGCGGCTCTGGCGCGCCCCACCAGCCGCGGCAAAAAGAAGGTTCCTCCGAAATCCGGATACAGCCCAATCTGCGCGAACGCTTGCGCGAATTTTGCCTGGTCGGATCCGACGCGTATGTCACAAGCAAGGGCCAGATTCATTCCTCCGCCCGCCGCTGGGCCATTCACAGCCGCCAGCACCGGTTTCGGCATCCCTGCGATCACCAGGCAAATTTCCTTTCCTGAAACCAGCAGGTTTTCGAGTTCCTTCGAGTCTTTGCGTTTTCGCAACTCGTGAAGAAGTTCCAGATCGCCGCCCGCACAAAACCCGCGCCCGGCTCCGATTATCCTTACCGCCCGGATACCCTTGTCGTCACCCGCGCGTATCAGCGCGTGAACCAGCTCGCGGCCCAAATCCACATTCAGTGCATTCAGCTTGTCCGGCCGGTTCAAACGCAGCGTGACAATCCTGCCGTCGCGCTCTTCGAGCACCAGTTGATTCGCAGTGTTTCGTTGAGTGGTTGCTGCCATTACATTGCTCCCTTAATCTTTCAGACTTTTCAGCAGCGCCGCGAGTTTCTTGAAATACCGCGTTTTCACTCCGCGAGACGTCCCGGCGTTTGCACCGCTGGTCGAAGGCAGCACGAACACCTGCGCGCCGTAAAGTTTTTCTTTCTGCAGGCCCAACTTGCATACTCGCCCGGTAAATTTCTCGTAAGCCATTTTTCCGTTGAAGGCGATCACTCGCGGCCGCAAGTCTTCCAGCTTTTGCGCCAGCAGGACGCGTCCCTCGGAAAATTCCTGCCGCTCAATTTCTTCCACTCCGCGCGTGGGGCGCTTTACCAAATCCGTCATTCCGATTCCAAACTCCAACACGCGACGGTCATCTTCATAGCCGAGCGGTTCCGGAATCACGCCGGATTCATACATCATCGGCCAAAACTGGTTGCCGCGCCCGGCGTAGTAATGCCCCACCCGCGCCGAGCGGTCGCCAGGATTGGCGCCCACCAATATCATTTTCATTCCCTTACGAAGATAATCGGGCAGTGTGCGCATTCAGTCCTTTAAGTTCGCCGCTCGTATTTCGCGTGCACCTGAATCTGCTGTATCGGCCCTCGCTTACTTCCCCTTGAATTCCGGCTGCCTCTTTTCGACGTACGCTTTCAAACCTTCCTTGGCGTCTTCGCTCGTGAAAAGAAGCTGCTGCAGCTCACGCTCGATGCCCAGCGCTTCGCCGAACCCCACTTCGGAGCCGGTCACCACTGCGCGCTTGATGCGTCCCACAGCGCGCGAAGCTTTATTGGGCGGGCAGAACTGCTTGGCGTAGGCCATTACTTCTTCCCAGAAAGTTTCTTTCTCATAGATGTAATGAATCAAGCCGAACTCCAGCGCCTCTTCGAAACTGAACGTGCGTCCGGTGGCCATCAACTCAATCGCGCGCGCGCGTCCCACCACTCGCGAGAGACGCTGCGTCCCGCCCGTGCCCGGCAACACGCCGAGATTCACTTCCGGCAGACCGATCTTGCCGCCTTCTTTTTTTGCAATGCGGATGTCGGCAGCCAGCGCAATTTCCAGTCCGCCTCCCACCGTGTGCCCGTTGAGCGCCGCAATCACAAGCTTCGGCGTCTGCTCGAACCGGCAAAGCGTCTCATTCGCGTGCAGACAGAAATAATATTTAAAGGTCGGATCGGCTTTCGTGAGCATGGGGATGCTCGCGCCCGCTGAAAAGAATTTCTCGCCCTTGCCGCGCAAAACGATTACGTGAGCGTTCTCGTCCATGCGCGCCTGTAAAATCGCCGTGTCAATCTGCTGCATCATTTCGTAGGTGTAGGTATTCGCCGGAGGGTCGTCCATCTCGATGATCGCCACCCCGCCTTCTACTCCGTAATGAATCAGTTGCTTCTGCTCTACTGCCTGCATCGTCGCCATTATTTCCTCCGGGAAATTATTTTCAGCGTTCCTTCGATCGGTGTTTTAAAGATTATCCGCCCGCGCGCGGCGGTTCCGCAAGCTTGCTGCGGCAGGCCGCACGGCTTTCGCGCGCGTATCTCCATGCCCGTTCATTACTCCGTGCAAAAACATACCCGCAATCGTTTCAGCCAGCGCGTCCGCTTGCGGGTCCATTTCCGGGCGGTGCCATGTGTAGGTCCAATTCATCATTCCGAAAAGCGACAGCACGGCCACGCGCGGATTCAATCGCCGCGCCACTCCGGCCTCGCGCATCTCTTCGAAGATTTCCAGCGCGATTTCCACGTAGCGCCTCTTCACTTCCAGAACTTCCTTGCGAAACGTGCCTTCCAGCGCTTCGTCCTCATGAGCCAGGAGTTTCATCTCCACCGGGTGCTGCAGAAAATAATCCAAATGGTTGTGGACAAGAATGCGCAACTTCTCCACCGGCTCATTAAGGCCCGTCAGGCTATTTTCCAGCCGCGCAAGAATGGTTTTGAAAGTGTGGATTTGAATCAGGTACAGAAGTTCCTGCTTGCTCTTGATGTAGTGATACAACCCTGCCAGCGAAATGCCGCTCGATCTGCTGATGTCGCGTATCGAAGCGCCTTCGTAACCCTTCTCGCAGAAGACTTGCGCGGCGTGGCGCAGGATCACTTGAAGTTTTTCCTGGCGCTCGGGCTGTGGCACCGAAGGTTTTGGCATAAAAAAGCGCGGTTCCGTTCGAACGTTCGTTCGGTAAATAGAATACTTCCCGGAGCCTAGCCTGTCAAGGCTGGCCGTCCGGCTCGGTTCGGCAGAAGTTCGTTTTTTCTGCATCATTCCTCAATCCGCAGCCCCCATTCGAGCATCCAACCACTAGCGAGCTGGCGAAAGCGCGGACTTCCCGCAACCTGTGCTACCCTTCTCCCTGCGAGATACGTCGAAATGAGCGCATCCAAAATGAATCCGGCAGGTCAGAATCCGGTGCAACCGCCTTCCCTTCCCTCCCAAGTGGTGAAGGAAGACGAGCCCGTTCTCGTCGCTGCCGCCCAGGCCGGCGACATCAACGCCTTCGAGACCCTGGTCGGCCGCTACGAACGCAAGATTTTGCGCCTGGCCCAGAACATCACCCAGAACCGCGAAGATGCGGAAGACGTGATGCAGGAAGCGTTTCTGAAGGCCTACGAACACCTCTCCGGATTTCAGGGCAACTCGCGCTTCTATACCTGGCTCGTGCGCATTGCCGTGAATCAAGCGCTGATGAAATTGCGCAAGCGCCGCCCCAACGTGGTTTCCATCGACGAAGAGGTGAACACCGGGGAGGATTTGATCCCGCGCGAGATAGAAGACTGGGGCCCTTCGCCCGAAGATCGCTACAAGCAAACCGAGCTTTCCGACATTCTCTCTGAAGTAATCGCCGATTTAGACCCATCTTTTCGAATCGTTTTCCAGTTGCGCGACATCGAAGAATTATCGACCGAAGAGACGGCCGAGGCGCTAGGGCTTTCAGTCCCAGCGGTGAAATCGCGGCTCCTTCGCGCGCGCCTGAAGTTGCGGCAGAAATTGAACAAATATTTTCGACGGAGTGAAATTCAGTGAATTGCAAGACCATCGTTGTTGAGTTGGAAGATTATCTGGATGAGGCGCTCGATCCGGAATTGCGCGTCTCGATCGAAGTGCATCTGGCCAAATGCAAGAACTGCAAGCTGATCGTGGATACCACCAAGAAGACTATTCAGATCTACTGCAACTCCGAGCCTGCGCCGCTTCCCGAAGATATGCGCCATCGCCTTCACGACGCGCTGGTCAAGAAACTCGGCCGTCCCCGCGCTCAGTCTTAGCTCAAACTACTTCCTCGCTCCGGTACGTTTTTCAATTCCGGCATTGCCTTCCCACATGGGAACTTCGCGGCCCATCCCGCGTTCACGCGCCAGTTCAAATATTTTCCCTGCTACAACAACGTCCTCCGTCGCAATTCCGTTGGACTTGAACAGCGTTATCTGATCCGGGCTCGTTCGGCCGGTGACTTTTCCCGCGGCGATTTCAGCCAGTTCTTTCACGGCATCCCAACGCGCCGCATCCTCTCCGAAGACTTGAATCAAATCACCCGATTCAAGTTTCGATTGTTCGCGCGAATCCACGACGATTACGTCGCATCGCTCAACGGCGCGCGTGTCCAACTCGCGCTTCTGTGGAAAATTTGCTCCGATGGCGTTGATATGCACGCCCGGCTTCAGCCACTGACCCTCCAACACCGGGGCCGTGCTCGTCGTCGAAGTCACAATAATATCCGCATCGCGCACTGCGTCTTCTGCAGATGAAGCCGCCACAACGGGAATCTTCAGAACTTCGCTCATTTCCTTGGCGAATCTTTCGCGCCGCTCTGCGTCGCGGCCGAATACGCGCACGCCGTCAAGTTTCCGGACTTGAGCAATCGCTTGGAGCTGCGTGCGCGCCTGCAATCCGGTCCCGATAAGTCCCAGCTTGCGTGCGTTTTCGCGCGCGAGATACCGCGAAGCGACGCCGCTTGCAGCTCCGGTGCGCATTTGCCCCAGAAAATCAGCTTCGATCAACGCCAGCAAATCGCCTGACTCGACACTAAATAGCGTCACCAGAAAACGCAGCCCTCTCCCCGAGCTGGTGTAACTTTTCAAGCCCATGTAGCCGCTGACGCCGTCGGCTGCCGCCATGTAATGCAGGTAACTTTTCGACGGCAAATGCAGCCTCTGCCGCGAATGTACCAGCGCGGAGCCGTCGCCGAGCCGGCGAAAAGAATTCTCCACAGCCTCGATTGCAATCGGCATGGTCAGCAGCGCTTTTACGTCCGCTTCGCTCAGCAACAATGGCACAATAATCTCCCTATGTAATCCGTCCGAAATACACGGAGAATAATATCGCGATGTGCGGTTGCGAAGAAGCTATCTAAAGCGGGGACCGTGGTCGACAACGAATCAAAATGTCCGGTCAGCGGGAAGCGGAAGTATGCGACCGAAGCTGAGGCTCTGGCGACAGCCGCGCACCAGATCGCAACCGCCAATGCGCCAAAGGACCTTCGCGCTTACCTGTGTTCCTGGTGTGACTCCTGGCATCTAACGAAAAATGCAGGAAAATCTTCCACCCGGCGGTGAACTCGTATCCGAATCCAACCGAGCCGCTTGTCTTTTACGGCAGCAATTCCTGCGTCAGCACGGCTCCGCCCATGGACGCCAGCACCGCGGATTCCTTCACTGTCTTGTGGGAATCCTTGGATACCCAAAGCGTTTCCTTGTCGTCGCCACCGTCGGCCGAAGTGATGTCCACTTTATACGCATCAAACGTGCCGGCGGGCACCGTCACTTTTTCCACGCCGGAAACGTTTAACTGCATCAGCTTCACCTTTTGTTTTTGGACGTCAAAATTACGGTACGTAGCGCTGTAGCCTTCGGCCAAGGGCAAGCTGGCGATGGACTGCTTCGAGCCGGCGCCGTCAGCAAACAGCGGTCCACCCAGATCGACGGAGATGGGTTTATCCGTTCCGTTCATGTTCATGGTGCCGGCAGCCTTGCCGCCGCTGAAATTGAGGTCGATCGTTACCGGCCCTCGTTTCAAGTTGAGCGTGCGCGCGATTAAGGTTCCTTTTTCCATAGTCAATATTTCGGTCATCGACCCTTGCGGTGTGTCAATCACGTCCGTTGCGGTCCAGCCGCCGCCGTCCTCCGCGATCGTAGTCGAGACGTTGAGCGCGATCTGCTGGCCACCCACTTCGAGCTTAGCCTGATACTTGTAGGCTCCGGCCTCGAGGTCTCTCGCTGTTGTGGGAGCGGTCACTGAACTCGCGTCAACCTTCTTGGCCAGCACCACAGTCTTGGGATCGACGGTGACTTCTTTCAATCGCGCCATAACTTCCGGCGTTCCGTCGGTCTGGTCACGGCCGCCCAGATACTTGGCAAAAAATATCTCCGTGGCCATGATCGCGGCCATGTTGTTCACCGGACGCGCAAATCCGTGGCCTTCGTCGGGAATCAAAATGTATTCCACGGGAAAACCGCGGTCGCGCAGCGCGATCACAATCTGCTCGGACTCTGCGTGGTTGACCCGCGGGTCGTTTGCGCCTTGCGCGATCAGCAGCGGCGTTTTGATTTTGCTCGCGGAAGTCAGCGGAGAGCGCTCTATCAGCAGCGCCTTTCCTTCCGGCGTCGTGGGATTTCCCATGCGCTGATAGAACATCTGGCGTCCAGCTTCCCAATAAGGAGGAATGGAATCCATCAGCGTAATCAGGTTGGACGGCCCAAACAAATCCACAGCCGCGGCGTAAAGATCGGGAGTAAACGCTACGCCGGCAAGCGTAGCGTAGCCGCCGTAAGATCCGCCGAAGATACCCACGCGCTTCGGATCGGCGACGCCTTCGTCAACCAGGTATTTCACGCCCCATGTGACGTCGTCCTGCATCTTGCTGCCCCACTGCAGATTGCCGGCGTCTAGAAATTTCTTGCCGTAACCGGTGGAACCGCGGAAGTTCATGCTCAGCACCGCATAACCGCGGTTGGCAAAAAACTGCGCGTAGCCGTTGTAACCCCAGGTATCGCGTCCCCACGGGCCGCCATGCGGGAAAATAATTGTAGGCAGGTTTTTGGCCGGCACGCCTTTTGGCAAAGTAACATAGGCTGGAATTTCCAGCCCGTCGGAAGACTTGTAGTGCACCGGCTTCATCTGCGCCAAATCTTCGCGGGGAAGTTTTTCGCGTATTTTGTATTGCAGCGCGAGTTTGCGGCCTTTGCGATCGAAGAGGTAGGTCTCGCCCGGTTCGGTGTCGCTGCTGGCGGTAATCAACCAAGTCTTTTCGTCCAGCGTGGCCGAACCCAGGCTAACTTCCTTCCCCGGGAATTTTCCATCGAGCCATTTGAAATCGGCGCCGAAGCCTTTGTCCTTGAAGTAGTAACGCGGCTTGTCTTCGACATACACGGTGAAAGCGAGTTCATCGGTAGCTTCGTTGAAAAACGCGCCGCCGAAATCCACTTTCTTCAACGGATCGGATTCCACGATCTCTGTTTTTCCGGACTCCGGATCGAGCAGCGCCAGGGCGGATAGGTCCATGTCGGCGCCCTTGTTGGTCTCCATGTACGCGCGCTTGCCGTCCTTCGCAAATCGGATCACGTCGCAGCTCTCGAATACATTACAGGAATAAATCTTGGTGAATTTGTCGGAATCCACGCGCAGGATTTCCGTGTCGCCGTTCTCCGCCGAGCGCGTGGCCAGCCGCAGGTTGCCTTGCAGATCAAAATTCCAGCCTTCGATGCGCTCGGTATTCTTGCGCATCAAGGTCTTCTCGCCGGTCGAAATCTTCAGCTTATAGAGGTCATGCCAAGCTTTGTCGCGGTCGTTCAGCCCGATGTAAACCACGTCCGGGTCGTTTTTAGGAACATCGACAAGCATTACGCGCACGCCCTTCAGCCCGGTCAAATCGCGCGAGGCTGGAGCGTCCGCCCCTGCCGCCGGACTGGCGCTGGGATCCACGGCATAGACGTTGTAGTTTTCGTCGCCGTCGTTGTCTTTCACGTACAAAATGTATTTGCCGTCACGGGTCCAGAAGAATGCGGCGATCGGCCGCTTGATTTCCGTGGTCAGCAGCCGTGCCGCGCTGAACGGTTCATTCACGCCCTTCACGTAGACGTTGCGCGTGTCCTTCCATGGCTTCTGGAACGCCACATACTTTCCATCGGGCGAAAGTTGCGCGCCGGCGATTTCGGGGTTGCCGAAGATCAGCTCGCGATCGATGATCGGCGGCAGACCGGCGGCGGAATTCTTCGTGTCTTTGCTGGTCTGCGCTCCGAGCGATGAGGCGGCGAGAGCAAGGCAGATTAGGCCCTTGAGTAGCGTTTTCATAAGATGATTTCCTCTCTGCATGGAGACCATTCGGATCGGGTCGCGAGTAGTTCGTCAAAGATTATCGGCGCAACCGGATGCTGCTGTCCACCGGAATTTCCGATTTGGACTCGAGGCTGCTCCTCTGACGTTGAACCAATGAATTGCCACAGCCGTCAGTGCGAATTCAACTGCCCGTAACATCAACGCGCCCGCTAAATGAAATTTCCCTAAAAAGAATAATCGCGAGGTTTATAGTGGAACAGTGGCCGTAAGAGAGGGCGAGAAATGAAAAAGAATCGTTGGACCATCCTGCTGCTGGCGATATTCACGCTCGCGTTCATCGCGCGACTTAGCGCGCAGCAGAGTCAGACTCCGCCACCCCAGAAATCGGACATGCCCGGAATGGATATGAGCGAAATGCAGCACGACACCAAGACCGCTCCGCAGGCGGCTATGTCCGCGAACGAGCAGATGTCCGACATGCATATGGACATGGGCCCGCACATGCACATGACGGATCTGCGGAAACCGTCGCCCGGAGATGAACAGCGCGCGCAGGAAATCCTGGATAAACTTCGCCCCGCGATCGAACAATATAAGGACTACCACAAGGCCCTGGATGACGGCTTCAAAATATTCGGCGCCGGCGTTCCGCAGGACCATTATCACTTCACGAATTATCGCTACGCGATGGAAGCGCAGTTCACCTTCAACCCCGCGCATCCCACTTCATTGCTCTACAAAAAAGTGGGCGACGGCTACGAGCTCGAAGGCGCTATGTACACCGCGCCGCGGCGATTTGACGAAGAGCAATTAAACGAGCGCGTCCCGCTGAGCATCGCGCGCTGGCACGAGCACGTGAATCTCTGTTGGCCGCCGAAGGGCTCCGCCGGAGTGAAGCAAGCGAATTGGAAGGAGTTCGGCCTGCGCGGCTCCATCGCCACACAGGATGCATGCGAAGCCGCGGGCGGGCGATGGATTCCGATAATCTTCAGTTGGATGGTCCACGTGTACCCGTTCGAGACCGACCCAGCAAAAATCTGGGCGCATTGATTGTGTTGTGGTGAGTCTGCTTGGCCGCGTAGCCGGGGATTGTTCGAACTTACGGCCCTACTGCATGGTGAGGTGGAGAGGCGGAAACTGAGCCGCTCGCAAATATTCACTAAAAATTGATCCGGTATCCCAGGACGCGATGTTCCGGGGCGTCGAGAACCAGCAATTCATGCCGCGGACTCACCGCCAAGGGCGGCGCCGGCCGCGTTCCCTGCCCCAGCTGAGGCGCAAGATCCATGTCCAGCCTGGGATTACCATCCGTCGTTACCACGTGCAGCGTTCGTCCATTGCTGTCCATCACGAAAATTTCATTATTTGAAACGGCAAAACCCGGCGTCGGATTCCATTTGCCCTCATCTGCTCCCGGAGCTATTTCCGTTACGAAACGGCCTTCACGCGTGAGTTTCAAAATGTTGCCGGGGGATTTCGCGAGATAGAGGAAGCCGTCCTTGCCGGATTCGATTGGCCCAAATACCTTTTTAGCTCGCGGATCGCTGCCTGGAGGAGCCCATGTTTGTTCCAGGCGTAATCGTGCGTCAAAGGTGAAACACTTCGATGCGTCCGCGTCGAAAACATAGATAAGTCCGTCGCCAGCTACGGCGACGCTGAGAAGGTTGCTCGCGCTTGCATGCGTTCTCAAGCGAAGTTCGCGATAGCGATTCCCTTCTCCTCCGGGGAAGAAAATGAAAACGCTGCCTCGCGCGGGATCCGTCACGTAAATCACTCCGCCGTTATCCACCGCAATCGACTGCGGGTGCTTCAAAGGGTCTTCTTGAAACGCGAGCAGCGCCTTGCCCCGCGGCGCGAATTTATGAATGAAGCCTGTTCCGGGGTCCGCAATAAAGACGTTGCCGAGCGTGTCCGCGGCGATGCTCGCAGGATCTTGCAGTTGGCCCGGTCCATCGCCCTGCGAGCCCCATTCGCCGATGTATTCGAGCGCGAGCCCTAAAGGCCGTTGTTGTACCGCTTGTGCCTCAGTGAGCCAAGATCCGGCAATCAAGAACGCGCAAATCATGATTGCCAAAACCGCGGGAGGCGAAATTCGATTGCGCATATAGATGAATTTAGCGCAATTGAAGATCGGCGTTCGATCAAATGAAGAGGGGTGAAGCGCTCTGATTAACGCTTGTGTTTGAGGGGCTTTGCTTCGCCGGCTTCACGCACGCGGCGAACGACCGTCTGCTTCATCACATATTTCCGCTGTTCGGCTCCGTTCCCGCTCAGATTCTGAAACTCGAATCTCACTTCGCCGCCGGGTGCGGAGGCTTTGGTTATTTTAACGGGCAGTTTGCCGCACACATCGCTTTCCACAAACGCCGTTTCGTATCGTTCCTTCTTCTGGCCCCATGTGTACACGCGTAGCAGTGAAAAATCGCAGGGCTGCCCTTCGGCTCCGTGCGTTCCTACTAGAAGATACTGCGGCTTTGCGTTCGGGGATGCATCCGCAACGCGATTTAATTCGAACCACCCTACGATGCGCATTCCCGCCGAACTAGCATAATCCGGCAGCGGCTCGGGAACATCGAGATCGATAAATCGCCCCACCATCCAACCCGCCATGGTGGTTTGACCGCTATTGTGCGCTATCACCAGCCACCAATCTTCCTTCTTGCCGGGCAAGGCTGTTCCAGGATCTTCCTCGGCGCTCGCTCCGCGAACCGCCGGAGCGGCTACCGGTTGCCTTGCGAGCACATCCAGCGGAGTGTTTTTATTCAGCTGGCGGAGGCGCAGCGAATCGCGTCCCGGTTCGATGTGGAGATTGCTGAGGACTTTGGTGTGGCCGCGCGCTTCAATCGGCATCCCTGCGGCCCGTTTGTCCAAGTCCTTGGCCTTCTCCCATACATCCGCCGAAAGCAACTCGCGTTCCGCAATCCAGCCGGTGATTCCTTTCGCGGTGCGCACTTTTACTTGATCTTGAAAACGCTGAAGTACGTCTAGTTTTTCGCCAAAGCTCACCGTCGTCACCACCTCGCGTACTTGCGCGGAGGTGCTCCACACGATCACCTGGCGATCGCCCGCATAACCCACTTCTATCGGCGCTTTCGGATGACGAAATCGAAGATACGCACCTGTGCCTAAAATCAGCAGGACCAGCAAGCCCAGCAAAACTTTACGCATCAGTACGGGTCTCCAACTTCATTCTCACGAACCTCCGAGATGACACTGGATTTTACACTAACGATGGCGCGCCTCCTGCTTGGGGTTGGGGAGGTTTCCAGCCGCCCCAGCTTCAGAACGATTTGGCTCGTCTGATACAATGCGGGGCGCTTGAGGTTGGGCCGTATCGTTCATCGCTAAGAGCCGACAATTCAGCGGCTCGCGTGGTTGGATGCCAGGAGATTACGAATGGAAGGTCTGGAGAAACTGAAGCCGCTCGCTTTGCTGCTGTTGCGGGTGGGGCTTGGCGTCATTTTTATCTCGCATGGGTACCCCAAGCTGTCTACTCAGACGCAGCACACGGTTGAAGCTTTCGTGCACCTGGGATTTCCGGGGTACTTTGCTTACATCTCCGGGGTGCTGGAATTGTTTGGCGGGATCTTGCTCATCGTGGGGCTGTTCACGCGCATCGCGGGGTTGCTGCTGGCGATGGAGATGGTGGTCGCGCTGGTGAAGGTGCACGGAATTCTGGCGAATCCGATGACGGTGCACAATTACGAATTTCCGCTGGCGATGATGGTGGGGTCGTTCGCGCTGGCGGCGGTCGGCGCCGGCTTGATTTCGCTGGACCAGGCCATTTTCGCCAAGCAGCGAAATTTCTCGAAGAAGCCGAAAGGTAGAGACAAGCGGGAGTAAGCGCTCGCGGCTGCTGACCGGCTCGTCGAGGTTACGCGGGTTGGGTGAAGTTCGGCGCTGTCCCCGGCGGAGGCGTCACGATCACTGTAGCCGGCACCGGCAGCGATGCTTGCGGCATTACTACCCATGCGACGATGTAGGCGATTATACCCGGGACGACGCCGGTGAAGAACGAGACGAGCACCCAGACCAGACGTACGATAGTCGGGTCCACTTCCATGTATTCAGCGATGCCGCCGCAGACGCCGGCTATTTTGACATCGACGGACGAGCGCATCAGGCGCTTTTGAACGGTCGGCGCCGGTGGCGCTGCTTGTTGAGGGGCTCCGCAGTAGTAGCAGAAATTCGAGTGCTCGGCGAGATCTCTCTTGCAGTGGTTACAAGTCATTTTTGCCTCCTGCGCGGCGCACGACGGCCATGCTCGCGCGGGTTCCTGTAGTTAGATACGATCCTACCACGTAAAAAGTTTCCTCGGTCATTCGGACTGATCGCATTAGAAGGCGGCCAGGGCGCGGACGGCGCGGACTATGTCTTCGGTTTGGGGGAGGATGGCGTCTTCGAGTTTGGGCTGGTAGGCGCAGAAGGTGTCGGTGGCGGCGACGCGGCGGATGGGGGCGTCGAGGTCTTCGAACAGTTCGTCGGCGATGCGTGCGGCGATTTCCGCGCCGTAGCCCCAGGACAAAGTGTCTTCGTAGGCCACGATTACGCGGCTGGTTTTGCGGACTGTGGTGGCGATGGCTTCCCAATCGTAGGGGCTGAGCGAGCGCAGGTCGAGTATCTCGACGGAAATTCCAGCGCGAGATAACTCCGCGGCGGCAACTTCGGCTCGATGGACCACGGCGCCGTAGGTGATGATGCTGACGTCGGTGCCTTCGCGAACTACGCGGGCTTTGCCGAACGGGATGGTGAAATCCGCGCCGGGATATTCCGAGCGATTGTAGGGCTGGCGATAGAGATGCTTGTGCTCGAGAAACAGCACAGGATCGTCGGAGCGAATCGCCGTGCGAAGCAGGCCGCAAACATCGAGAGCGGTAGAGGGCATTACGACGCGCAGGCCGGGGACGTGGGTGAAAATCACTTCGCCGCTCTGGCTGTGATAAATCGAGCCGCCTGTGAGGTAGCCGCCGATCGCTACGCGCACGACGATAGGGGCTTTGAAATGTCCCGCGGAGCGCCAGCGCAGGGTGGCGAGTTCGTTGCGGAATTGCATGTAAGCGGGCCAGATGTAATCGAAGAACTGAATTTCGGGCACGGGCTTCATTCCGCGCAGAGCCATGCCGATAGAGCGGCCGACGATGTTTGCTTCGGCGAGAGGCGAATTAAAAACTCGCTTCGAGCCGAACTTGCGCTGCAAACCGGCGGTGGCTTTGAATACGCCGCCCTTCCCTTTCACCAGGGACAGACTGTCTTCGCGGCTGCAATCGGCGACGTCTTCGCCGAAGACGACGATGCGCTCGTCGGTTTGCATTTCGTCGAGTAGAGTGGCGGAGACCATTTCGACCATCGTCTTCGGTTCGCCTTGAAGTTTGGGCTCAGCTTCGAATTTTTTTCCGCACGGGTCAACGTCCGGCGAATACACCCATTGATAGATGGAGTCCTGGGCGGGCAATTCGGCGGCGAGAGCGCGGTCGGTGGCTTCGCCAACTTCGCGCTCGACGTCTGATTCCAATTTGTTTAGCTCGCTTTCCTCGAGGATGCCTTCGCGGACGAGGAAGAGGCCAAACTTTGGGAGGGGGTCGCGGCGGGATTCGTCTTCGCGCTCGGTCTCGCAGCGGTAGAGTTTTTCGTCGTCGGAAAGAGAGTGCGAGTAGGGGCGAATCACGTGCGAGTGAACGAGAGCGGGGCCCTTGCGCGCGCGGCAATGCTCGACGGCGCGTTTCATGGCCGCATAACTTTCGAGCGGATCGGTGCCGTCGCATTCTTCGATATGCATGCCGGGATAATTCGCGAGGAGCTTGGAGATGCTGCCGCCGGGCGTTTGGACTTCCACCGGAACGGAGATGGCGTAGCCGTTGTCTTCGATGTGAAACAGGACAGGAAGCTTTTCGGTACTGGCGGTATTCAGCGCTTCGTAGAATTCGCCTTCGCTGGTGGTGCCTTCGCCGGATGAGACGTACATCACGTCGTCGGGCTTGTACTCGACGGTTTCGCCGAGCGGGGCTTTGCGAGCTTGCTCGAAAGCTTTCGGAAATTTTTTGTAGTACAGCGAGGCTTCGGCGGAGCCGACGGCATGAAGGAATTGCGTACCGGTGGGTGAAGAGCGGGAGACGACGTTGAGTTTCTGATTGCCCCAGTGCGAGGGCATCTGACGGCCGCCGGATGCAGGGTCGTCTTTCGCACCGACGCCTTCGAGCATCATGTCGTAGGGAGTGACGCCGAGCGCGAGCATCAGAGCGCGGTCGCGGTAGTGTGGGAAAAACCAGTCGTAGGCTGGCTTCAGGACGAGACCGGCGGCGACGAGAGCGGCTTCGTGCCCTGCGCCGCTGATTTGGAAGTAGATTTTATTTTGGCGCTTGAGCTGGATTTCGCGGTCGTCGAGGCGGCGAGAGAGAAACATGAGGCGGTAGATGCGGATTAGGGTGTCGCGATCGAGGCCTTGGTATTTGGAGGCGTCGAATTTGGAGGACTTTGGTTTGGTTTGGGTGGGCATGGCGTTAGGTTAGGTTGCGCGCCTCGCGGGCATTATAGCGAAATACAGTGGCTAGTAGTGAGTGGCTAGTGGCTAGCGGAAGGCGCGATCCGTGGACCGCGACCTGTGGTCCGTGAAAGAAATCCGGAGAGAACTTTGGCCAATTTGATAAAAGCTTAATCGCTGTTCTGGCCCCGGTTAGAAATGGGGCGGTCCTTTGCTTTGAGTGAGTTACGTCGATTTCTGTTTGTGAGGCAGAACCGGTTAGAAATGGGCGAAACTCTTCGTAAAAACCACTCAAAACCAGCCCTGCATCAAACCGAAAACGCAACTTACCTTGCCCGTGAACACCCTTGGGATTGAGGAAAATGGGCGGACGAAGGACGACCGCCTGCCTTCGACCGCTTACTGCGCCGAACTTTTCTGTGCTCCACATAGCTCCATTTCAAGATTAACACACGATGCAAGGGCCTAAGGCGGTGAGCATAGTGCGGGCCTCTTGGGGGTGGTGGCTGGAAGGGTGATCGCCAAAATGTGAAACTGCGATTTTTGAAGCTTTTAGCCTAGCCTGGGAAGGGGCTGGAAGAGCAGATTCACCACTTCAGTAGGAACGCTTCTATTCGGTGCCGGTCGTAACCGTCGCTCGACTCCCAGTCTGTCATGTCTTCAGTACCCAGGAGCTTCCCATCGGCATCCAAGACATAAATGAAGGGGATACCGGTCAGTTTAGGGTAAGCCCGTAAAGCGCATTCGTTGCTGTTGTCTTCGGACACATCTACGTGCACAGCAATAAAAATCTTGTCTCGCAGTGCAGTGGTGGCCGGATTTCTCTGGAACGTTTGGTCGAGAAGACGGCACCAACCGCACGAACTGTCGCCAACAATTAAAAGTAGTTTCTTGTTGGTGCGCTGGGCTTCTAATTGGGCGCGTGCAATCTGCATCTGGCCGTCGATCTCGGGGTCGTAGGTCAGACTCGGAACGAAGGGAGTGTTTAGAATATCTTGAGCGGAGTATTGCTTGCACTGCAATGGCTTGCCTTCGGCGGACTTCGGGCCTTCGGTTATATCGACACATATGGCTACCTTTCCAGCTTCAGGATGCTTCTGAAGCTGCAGTGCCACAAGCGTCTGGTTATAGCCGCGAGTTGCGAATGCCTGGCGTAGCAGTGACTCGGAGTCGCGGAGAATGGAGGTCCTGAACACATCTCCGACTCGAAGCAGACCAATATTCTCCAGTTGCGCGGTAGAAAAGACGGACGAACCCGCCCAGTAAACAGTTTGAATGGAATACCGTGGGCCTGCGGTGAGAGCAAGTAGAACGGTGACATGCTCTTTGCCATCAAGAAGCCGGATGGGCTCTACTTTTGCGGTGGCAGTGGCGTCGAGAAATCCATCGTTCTGGAGTTGCCGCGCCGCGTTTGCTTTCAGCCTAGCCAGCCAGTCGGAGTGAGCAGTTTCGCCCTGCAACTTATTCGCAATTGAGGCTTTCTCATCGAGACTAATCTCCGCTCCGCCTTCGATCTTCACCGCGTCCACAACTACAATGGGCGGCCCGGCGGTCGTCGCGTTCTGGAAAGGAGTGTCTGACTTGCTTTGGGCGGAGGCGATACCAGCCAGCGCCAAGAACACCAAGGAATACATCAGGGCTACGACCCGGCGCGCGGACCGATTTCTCATTGGGAGATTTCTCCTGCTCGCCGGACACCCAGAAGACACGAGGGGAGCTCCAGGCCGGTTATTAGTTCGCCGCCAATCCGATGACTAGAATCTAACCATACCTTTGATTACTCTAGAGTTCAACAATCGAAGGCGGTGGGGTGGACTCAGTTCCTGATTTTGGGCAAAGCAAGAGCAGAAGCGGCGAGGCCAAAAAGCGGCGTCGCCCGGTGCGGCGGGATCGGGGCGCATTCGACTTTGCTAGGTGCGAGCAAGCGAGATGACAGATTAAAGGCGGGAGCAAGGAGCGGGCATTCGTCGTACACTCTGGGCTTCTTGCTGGTTCGAGGACGAAGAAGTTCAGCCGAATAAAAACCTACAACGAGAAGGAGAAAGAGGATGAGCAGGAAGTCGGGGATTGACGGAAGGCCGGGGGTGAAAATACCTGCGGATGATCTTCGGAGAGGGCTTGCGGTGGCGCGGGATGACAAGGATGGCGGGCTGGCTCACATTGCAGTTGTGGGGGACACCTACACCATATTGCTGACGGGTAAGGACACGAAGGGGCGGTTTTGCCTGATCGATATGCTCGTTCCGCCGGGGGGCGGGCCGCCTCCGCATCGGCACGATTTCGAGGAGACGTTCATTTTGCTGGAGGGCGAGGTTGATGTGACTTTTCGCGGAAAGAAGTCGGTGGCGCGCGCGGGCGTGACGGTGAACGTTCCGTCGAATGCGCCGCATCAGTTTCATAACAGTTCGAACAAACCGGCGCGCCTGCTTTGCATATGCTCTCCGGCCGGGATGGAGAACTTCTTTTTGCAAATGGGCATCCCGGTGAAGAGCCGCACCTCGCCGGCGCCGAAGTTGGACAAAGAAGCGCAGGAGAAACTCGGAGCCAAGCTCAAAAAGCTTGCGCCGAAGTTTCGGACGGAGATGCTCAAGAGCGCGTGAAAGGACTTACAGCTTGAAGCAGGAGTGACGACTAGGAGCGCCGCACTACTCTCTGCATTAAGCTCTGCGTACGAGCCAGACGATCAAGCAGATAATCAGTAGGGTTCCGACCAGTCCATATCCAAACATTGTAGCCTCCAGTTGATGCGGGTCCTCGGGATCAGGATCAGTGGAGTTCAGTTTGAACCGATCGCGTGGGGGTGTCTGTTCAATCCGGCACATAATGGGATAATTTGCGGGATGAATTTGACAGAGGAAAGACGCAAATGCCAGTGGGCTGGGCGGTTCCTTTTCGTGGTTGGCAACGTATCAGCGGGCACAGCCCCGCAAGAGCATCCGGGACGCAAAGAGCGCGCATGCTCCCGCGCCCGAACGGGAGAATTGCAGGTTGAAGGCTGAGGCAAAGGAGTGAAGTTGGAGAGGCGCAGGATCATTGCGGCGGCGGGGGCGTTGTGGGTGATTGTGGCGGTGGGGATTGTGTGCCGCGTGGGGTATGCGTACGCGCAGGTGCGCGAGATTCCGGCGGAGGCGCTGGCGTCGGCGCCGTTCGAGGGGGAGACGGGGAACATAGCGATGGCGCTGGCGACGGGCAAGGGGTACAGCTCGCCGATGCGGAGCGACACGGGGGCGACGGCGTGGCTTGCGCCGGTGTATCCGTTGATGGTGGCGGGGATTTTTTGCGTGTTCGGAGTGTTTACGCTGCACGCATTTTATGCGGCGGCGGCGTTGAACATACTTTTTTCGGCGGCGACTTGCGTTCCGATTTATTTCGCGGGGAGGCGAATCGCTGGGATCGGAGCGGCGAGCGTGGCGGCGTGGTTGTGGGCGGTATTTCCGAACGCGATCGTGATTCCCTTTCAGTGGATTTGGGATACGTCGCTGACGGCGCTGCTGGCGGCGACGATTCTGTGGGCGACGCCGGCGCTCGCAGAATCGCGACGGATGCGCGATTGGTGCGGGTACGGATTCTTGTGGGGCTTTACTTTGCTGACGAATCCGGCGCTCGGCGTGGCGCTGCCATTTTTGTTGGGCTGGGCGGTTTACCGCGAGCGAAACGACGTGCGCGAAGTGGCCGAAAGCGGAGCGAGCGGGGGAATCGCTAGGCCAACGACCGCGTTGGGAATTGCGATCTTGTGCTGCGTGCCGTGGACTTTGCGGAATTACGCGGAGTTCCACAGATTCATTCCGCTGCGGTCGAACTTTCCATTCGAGCTGTGGATTGGGAACAATGAGGTGTTTGACGACCGGTCGCCGAACGTCAATGCGCGGGTGACGCGGTATGGCGAGGCGCGGCGATATGGGCAGCTGGGCGAGACGGCGTTCATGAAGGAGAAATGGAGGCTTGCGAGCGAGTTCATGCGGACGCATAAGCGGCTGGAGGTGCGGCTCACCAGATGGAGGTTTATGTCTTTTTGGGTGGGGTCGTTTCGTCCGGTGGAGGATTTTGAGAATGCGGATTCGGGGTGGATTCGAGGGATCTTTGCGTTGAATTTGCTGACGGCGATTGGCGGCGTGATCGGCATTGTTGTCTTGTGGCGAGCGCGAAGTCGGTATGTGATTCCGGCTGCGGTGTTCGTGGTGGTGGTTCCGCTGGTGTATTACGTGACGCATGCTTCGCTGCGATACCGGCATCCGATCGATCCGATTTTGTTGATACTGACGGCGATTGCGCTGACCGGCGTGGAGCGGCCAGAGACTATTGGCACGCAGGCAGACTCCAGACGAGAACCTCCGATCCCCGGCTGAGAGCGGCAAAGAGCGTGTAGATGCCGCGCTACTCGATTCTCAGGGCGGTCATGGGGGAAATGGAGGCTGCGCGGTTCGCGGGAATTATGGTGGCGAAGAAGGAGCAGATAGCGAGCGCGCCAGCTGCCACGGCCAGCGCAAGCGGGTCCCAAGAGGAAATGCCGTATAGCTGAGATGAGATCAAGCGGCCGGCGCCAACGGCTAGCGGCAAGCCCAAGAGCAGGCCGATCAAGACACGCTTGAACGCTCCGCGAAGGATAAGTTGAACGACGTTCGAGCGGTCGGCGCCGAGGGCCATGCGAATGCCGATTTCGTTGGTGCGCTGTGCGACGGTGTAAGCGGTGACGCCATAGAGCCCGATTGCAGCGAGCACCAGCGCTACGATGCCGAAGAGGCTGGCGAGGCTGGCGACGGCGCGTTCCTGATCGAACGAGAGAGCAACTTCCTGCTGCATGGTGCGGATGCTGATGATGGTCAGATTGGGATCCAAGTCGCCAAGTGTTTTGGTGATCTGCGGCTCAAGGACGCCGGTGGGGACATCGGTCACCAACATGATTCCGCTGACAAAGTGAGAGCGCAGCTCGACTCTGGTCATCACGTTGTCGGTGTAATTGACATTCTGGGCGAGCGGGACGTAGAACATCGGGCGCGCCGGCCTGTCCAAGGCATAGCCGGCGAATTTTGCGTCGCGCACGACGCCGATGATGCGGAACGTGGCCGCGTTCTGAGGCAAGTCCAGGCCGAAGTGCTGCTCCAGCGGGTCTTCGCCCGACTTGAAGAAACGTTTGACGAAGGCTTCGTTGACGATGGCCACCGGGGCGGTAGTTTCGTTGTCGGCGGAGGTGAAGGCGCGACCGCGCAAAATCGGGATGCCGAAATTCTGCAGATAGTTGGCGCTGACGCGATCCCACGCCGCCTCCGATTCGTCGTCCATGGTGGGAGCGGGATGACCTGATACCAGAACGAACTCGCCCCAATTGTTGGTGAGGGGATTGTAAAGCGCCAGGCCGGAGCCCTGCACTCCGGGCAAACGATTGAGGCTTTCTTCGAGCTGGCGGTAAAGCGATTCTAGCTGGGGCAGCGTATAACTCGCAGGAGGATCGTGCAGCTCCACCACGACCCGGCCTTGGAGTTGATAACCGAAATCCTGGTGCTCTAGTTTGTTCAAGCTGCGCGCGAGCATGGTGGCACCGGCGACGAGGACAACCGAGAGAGTGGCTTGTACGATCAGCAAACCGGTACGGGCGAAAGAAGAATGATCTCCGGTGCTGCGACCCGAACCGCGCAATGCTTCGGCGGGGTTGGTGAGAGTCGCAAACCATGCAGGAGCGGCTCCGAAAATGATTCCGGTGATGAGCGCCAAGCCGAAAGCAAACGCCAATACGATGAGCGATGGCGCGGCGCTGATGGGAAGGAAATGCGCGCTGTGGAAGGCAAGCGCAAGCAGCAGGCGCGCGGCTGCAATGGCGACCAGAAGTCCTGCAATGCCGCCAGCCACGGCGAGTAGAACGCTTTCCGTGAGAGCTTGCATGATAATTTCGCGTCGCGTGGCGCCCAAGGCCAGGCGTATTGCGGTTTGTCCACGACGAGTGACCGCGCGAGCGAGCAGCAGGTTGGCCACATTGGCGCACACGATCAGCAGAACCAGGCCACAGACGGCTAGAAGGATTTGCAGGCTGCGCCCGTAGTTTTCTTTCATTTCCGCAACACCGGCACCGGCAGGGACGACGTTGATGAACTGCTTGGGGAGCATTCGAATCACGTCGGGCATCCAATTGGCGGGATAGCCGGAATCATATTGCATCCATTGACGCAGGATTCCGGTGAGGCGCGGGGACATTCCGGCAACGGAAGCTCCCGGGCGCAAGCGGCCGATCACGCGCAACCATGCGGAGATAGACTGATTCAAGAGTGCGCCGTCGCCATTAATGACCGGCTCCTGATGCAGGGGGATCCAGATGTCGGGCGGGTCGCCGCGCAAAGTCTCGCCGAAAAATCCGGAGGGAGCGACGCCAATCACGGTAAACGGACGGCCCTCCACGAAGAAGGTTGAACCTACTACAGTGGGATCGCTGCCATAGGTTGTTTGCCAGACGCGGTGGCTGAGGACCGCCACGGGCTGAGAAGCCGGTGTGTCGTCGTCCGGAGTAAATACTCGCCCGCCGTAAGCGCCGACTCCGAGAGTGTGAAAATAATTGCCGGTGACGTACTCTGAAAGCAGAGGCCTAGCGGCGGATTCGACGCCTTGCCGGCGCACACTCAGGCGTGACTCACCGGCCTGGAAAGCAGCGACCTCTTCGAATTCCGGTGTTTCGGCCTTCAGCCGCTGATACAGAGGATACGAATACATTCCCCAGCGATCCTGAGTACCGCCTTCGACGCAGCAATCGTCGCCTTCGCCGATACGGTAGAGTTTTCCAGGATCAGAGACAGGCAAAGAGCGGAGCATCACTGCGTGGATCAACGTGAATATCGCCGTGGTTCCGCCGATTCCCAGCGCGAGCGTGAGGACGGCCGCGGCGGTGAAAACGGGCGACAGCCGGAACTGCCGTAAGGCGTAGCGAAGATTGCCAACCAAGTTTTGCATTCGGGCCTCTGGGGTACTGTACGCAGTCAGGTCGCTGTAAGTTCCCAACTCTCCCTTGTTGGCGTTGACTTGAGTGGGTCAGTGTCCTAGTATCCGCAGCAGAATCAGCGGAGAAATTGAGGAATAGTGAATGCCCGATTGGGAATATATACACGCGCACGCGGCGGAGATGTTGACGCGGCTGCATCAGTTCACGATTGCGAAGCAGCAGACGGATGGGCACGTGACCTTTGGGATTACGGTGAAGGAGTTCGCGGTGCCGCCGCCGGGGCAGCGCGCGCGCTTTTATGCCGAGGCGGACAAGCAGGTGAACCAGAAGACGGCTCCGTTTGTGCCGTGCGGGTGGGGCGATTCGTTGGCTGCGGCGCTGGGAGATTGCGTGAAGCTGATCCAGAATTTTCCGTATGAGGGAGAGGAGCGGGCTGCTTCGTGATCGTACATTTTTCAAAACGAACTTTGGAGCCGGGCATGGCGGCGCTGGAGATGAAAGGCAGCATTCACGCGGGAGCGGAATGCACGCGGTTGGAGAAAGAATTGGATGAAATCATCGCGGCGCGCGAGACGCGAGTGATTTTCGATATGGCAGGCGTGACGCATATGGACAGCGCAGCGATTGGAACGCTGGTTAGGTGCTTGACCAAGCTGAAGAAGGTGGGCGGAAAGCTGCGGATAGCTACGGAACAACCGATGATTCAATACAGTTTGAAAATGACGAAGCTGGACACGCTGATCGAGATGTTTCCTACCGTGGATCAGGCGGCAGAAGGTTTTGCAGCGCCGGGCCCAAGCGCCGGTTAGAAAGTCCAACCTGCTTGGCGGACACTGTGGTTTTCAATTGTCCGGTAACCCGATATTCAAGACTTCGGCGGCACGCCAAAGCACGGCAGGTACTCTTCAGGAACCCAGAGCGGAACAAGCGTACCTCGAACTAACTTCTTGTCATTGTTCCGCAGTATTGTCGTGGCCTGTTCCAATTCAAACGAGAGCGTTTTCGTCACCCCAGCCCGGTCAATAACAAGAGTCATTGCTTCCGGTTTCTGACTACTGAAAATTGGCTCAAGGTCAGCAACAGACTTGTTCCGCGGGTCAATTCCGTTTACTGACAGGATGACATCCCCCCACCGAGCGCCCGCGCGAGAGGCCGGCCCATCTTCAATTCCGCCAATAGTCACTTGACGACCTTTGTCCCAGACGAACACTTCGAAGCCGGGATAGTAGAGTTTTTCGTTTTCGGGATAGTGAGTAGGAAACAAGCGGGCAATGCGCGTCGGGTCTGAGTCCAAGTCTCGGATCAGAGACGAGCGCTGTTTGATTTCAGCATCGGTCGCGTCTAAAGGCACCACGCCGTCCTCAACGGATTTCTGTCCGTCGCGTTTCATCCTCGTCGCCATCGTCTCTTTCTGGACGGTGACCGCATATGACTCTTCGCCTCGTGCCAGCCGCAAGCTTACAGGTTCCGAGCTCTCGCCATGAAGCGCCCGCGCCGCGTCCTGCAAATCTGCAACGGAAACTCCATTAATCGCGATCAGGCGGTCCCCCGGCTTGATTCCGGCTGCAGCCGCAGGGGAGCCCCGATCCACACCGCCGACGAAAACTGGACACGACGGACTTGGGCCAAACAACGTCATTCCAGTTACATACTTCGGCTCTGCGTCCTGCGGGAGGCAGGTTACAGAAACAGCGCAGAGAAGAATTGCAGTCGCGATGATCTTCGCCATAACGCCCAGCCCTTCGTTCATGGATTCTAACAGGAATATGCGATTGGGGCCTCTAGCTTGCACATCTTAGGTGCCTGCTGGCTTTAGTAGTCTAGTGTGCTAGCTGGCCACGCAAGTTCCGCATTGTTTTCTCAACTCCTGATTGGCGCCGGTAATCGGAAACCGGCCAGAACAGCGGGTTGGGTTTACATCTTGCGGGGGATTTTGAGCATCGAAAAATACGACGGGTGGAGTTTGGTCAGGAGTTACGATGAGTCGAGGTGTGCGCGGGTAGAGTGTGGTGTGGGCAGGTCAGAGGCTGTGGGCGAGAATGCAAAGTAAGCCGCAGGGGCCGGTACAGTGCGCGGGAAGCGACGGTTAGAGCGCGAGCGAGGATGATGATGAAACGCAGAGGGACGATGTTAGCGGGTTTGATTTGCTTTTTTGCGGCGGCTGCGCCGGGATTGTTACGGGCGCAGGAGACGCCGGGGCCGTTGCCTGCTGCGCCACCACAGTTAGAACCGCTGGAGCCGGAGGCGTCGCGTTCGCCGGAGATGCCAGCCAGCAGCAAACCAATACCGCCGCGCACGAGTATTGCGGGGGCTTGGAAGCTGAATACTGACGACAGCGACGATGGGCGCAAGAAGATACAGCAAGCGCAGTCGAAGAGCCAAGGAAATGGGGGAAACGGGGGCAACCCGCGAGTGGGAAGCGGAGGAAATCCTTATCCCGGACAAGGCGGGGGAAACCCCTATCCAGGGCAGGGTGGAGGCGGAGGAAATGGGGGCGGGGGGCGTCGAGGCTCGAACCAACCCGGCGACATGGATCCTGGGACGATGCGGGATTTGACTGATCCGCCGGAGACGCTGAGCATTGTGCAGAAAGATTCGAAAGGCGCAGAGGTGGATCTGACGGATGATCGAACGCGCAAGATTGCGCTTTTTACCGATGGGCGAAAAATCGAGAAATCAAGCGATGACATGTATCAGGAGATTGCGGCGAAGTGGGATGGAAGGAGTTTGGTGACGGACGAGAAAACTCCGCGGGGCGGGAAATTTTCGCGGACGTTTGAACTGGCGCCTAGCGGGCAGCAACTGTACGAAACAGTAAGGATGGATGCGATTGCGTACGGCGGGGGAAAATCGGCGCCGCAGGTTTATATACAGTATGTGTATGACGCAGATCAGGAAGCGCCGAGGTAAGGGGCGAGGAAACACGGGACTTCAGCATGGAACTTCAGCGGCTAAAGCCGACTAATGTTGCGGGCTTTTATGTCGTGGCTGAAGCCACAACCCACAAAAATTCTCGACTGACAAGAATTCTCCAGCTATCACCGCCTACATAATCGCTGCCCTTCCGCTAAGGCATCGGGACAAAAAGAAAATTCCGTCCCTCAGCGGCTAAAGCCGCACCGCTTTTGCACCATTTTACGGCACGACTAAAGTCGTGCCCTGACGAAAATCGGACTCGCGACACAGGCTCTTCGCTGCTGCCGCGACTTTAGGACAAAGGCGGCCGTGGCACTACCGGGCGAGGGCGCTTGGCTAAGGTTGGACGGACTTGGCGACTTGGCCGACGACAGTTCGCTCGCGTGGGTCGAAAAGGACGTAATCGGCGTCGGAAACGGTCCTTAGGAACTCGAGGCGTGCGCGAGCTTCCTGAAGCTCTTCAATGTTTTCAATCCAGATAAACTTTCTGTCGGGCAGCTTCCGGAAAATTTGGTAGGGGGCCGTCATCTTAAGTTTCCTTCACCGGGCTTTCTTGATTATTTGAGTGTAAATGGAAACCGCTATTTTCGGGCTTTGGGAAGGCAGCCGCCATACCGTAATCGCTGTAGATTTTGAAGAATGAGCACGGAATGAGCCTAGCGCGGCGCTTCTGTCGCTTGGATTGACTTGAGGTGATCGAGTTTGCACTCGCGTAAATAGAGAAACAGAGGGAGGGCGAGCGAAACACCTACGAGTATTAGAGCTGCGACCGGCAACCAGCGGGCCGGAATTTGGAGCTTAAGAGCCTCCGTTCGCATGAAAACCAAGAGAGCTGCGGCGGAGACGAAAACGTCCATGCCAAAAAAGGCGCTGATACGATTGGCGAAGAGCTGGTGGAAAAACAGAGGCATGTTCAGGCCGTTTTGCGCGACCCAGGGTAGGAACTGCCAGTAGGTCAGGGTCAGGCCGAGAAAGCAGAGGATGAGATAGATCGTTTTTGGCTTCATCGTGACCTCCCCTCAAACTTTCGCCGAGCTGCGCGACATAACGGTTTCTAAAGAGCTCGGCGAAGCTCTTTGGTATACGTGACAGATAGCCGAAAAGACGCAAACAATTGGTGGGTAGATGTCTCGTTGAACTGAAATCCTGAAGATAAACCTGCCAGCCTAAAGGCGGCCGCTACAAATTCGAAGTGGCGGACAGTCGCTGGGAGTCGGGCTGAACGAGTGCGGCGGCTGTGGTACAATTGAGTCTTCTTGCTCTCCGTTAACAACATCTCGATGCGCTTTGGTCCCCGAATACTGTTCGAGGACGTTTCCTGCGCGTTTCTGACCGGGCGGCGCTACGCGATCAGCGGGCCGAACGGCGCGGGGAAGACTACGCTGATGAAAATCCTCACGGGCGAGATTGAACCTTCCAAAGGCGACGTTACACGGCCGAAAAAACTGGGCGTTTTGAGCCAGGACCAGTTTGCGTTCGATGAATTTCGCGTGATCGATACGGTGATCATGGGGAACAAGGCGCTGTGGAAGGCGTTGCAGGAACGAGATGCGCTGTACGAGAAGCCGCACGACCAGTTGACGGATAAAGATGGAATGCGATTGGCGGAACTGGAAGGAATCGTCGGCGAAGAGGGCGGGTATACGGCCGAAGCGGACGCGGGAGTGTTGCTCGACGGGTTGGACGTGGACGATTCGCTCCACGAGCGAAAAATGGGTGAGCTGCAAGGCGGGCAGAAAGTGCGCGTGCTGCTGGCGCAGGCTTTGTTTGGAAGTCCACCGGCTTTGCTGCTGGACGAGCCGACCAACCACTTGGATTTGGATTCAGTCCACTGGCTGCAGGATTATTTGTGCGAGTACGAAGGCGTGCTGATCGTGATTTCGCACGACCGGCACTTTTTGAACAGCGTTTGCACGCATACGGCGGACATCGACTACCAAACCGTGATTATGTACAACGGCGGATACGACGATATGGTGGTGGCGAAGACGTCGATTCGGGCGCGCATCGAATCGGAGAATGCGCAGCGGGAAAAGAAAATCCAGCAACTGAATGACTTTATCGCGCGGTTTTCGGCGGGCACGCGTTCGGCGCAGGCGACTTCGCGGAAGAAAGAAGTAGAGCGGCTGCAGACGACAGAGCTGGCGAGGTCGAACATTGCGCGGCCGTACATTCGCTTTCAGATGGACCAGCATTCCGGAAGGCATCCGCTGGAGATCAAGAGCGTGGCGAAATCGTACGACGGCGTGAAGGTGATTTTGCCGTTTTCGGCGAGCGTGGCGCGTGGAGAAAAAATCGCGCTGACGGGGCGCAACGGAGCGGGCAAGACTACGCTGCTGAAGTCGCTGGTGCGCAATGCTACGGGATACATTGACGACGTGGACCGGCAATTCCCCGTTGATGGCGGGACGGTGACGTGGGGACACAACGTGGCGGTGGGATATTTTGCGCAGGACCACAGCGATTCCATCGTGAAAGGCACGACGGCGGTGGAATGGCTGCATCAATTTAAGCCGCAAGCGACGCAAGAGGAACTGCGCGGAGTGTTGGGGCAAATGCTCTTCAGCGGCGACGACGCGCTGAAGCCAACGAAGGCGCTTTCGGGAGGCGAGTCCGCGCGGCTGATTTTTTGCAGGCTTATGCTGCAGAGGCCGAACGTGCTGGTGCTCGATGAGCCGACGAACCATTTGGATTTGGAGTCGATTAATGCGTTGAATATCGCGCTGCAAAAGTATGATGGCACGGTGCTGCTGGTGACGCATGACTACGACGTGATTGACGAAGTGGCTACGCGGATTTGGCATTTTGTGGCCGGCGGGAAGGTTGAGGACTTCAAGGGCCCGTATTCGGAATATTTGGTCTACGCGCAGGAAAAGGCGTCCTAGTTCGCCGCAGTTTCGTCGGAAAAAACTTACCGCAAAGATAGACCTGCTTAGGACACCCTCCCCGCACCTAACCGTAAGTTATTTGTTTTCATTCACCTAGTGATGGCATAGTACTTGCTATAAGTGTAGTTGTAGGGATGAAGGCGAGTATTTCCCTTGGCGCACTCGGAGGAACCACAAAATGAAGAAATTAATGACGTTAGCTTTAGCAATCGTCGCAAGTGGCTGCTTTTTGAGCGCCAACGCAGATTCGACCTCGATTGACAGCTCCGCCGGCAACACGAGCAATAACTCCGGGAGCGCGACACAGAATATAACGTCAAACCCGCTGTGGGCCGCCCCGCTTCCGGGATCAAATTGGATTTCCTATGCGAATACAGGCAATCCGTCCACTCCCGGGTTCACGGTGGTGCCGAATGGAACGAGCGTGACGTTCACGCAGACTTTCGATCTAACTGGAACGATTACGAGCGCTACACTTTCTGTATTGGCCGACGACACGACCTCGGTGGTGGTAAACGGGACGACAATATTTGCGGCGAATCTCGGCGGCTCCTACCCGACCTGCTCTTCTGTAGCGATTGGCTGCCTGGTGACGACCGAAGGGACGTTCAACATCGCGCCGTATTTGGTGGACGGCGTGAATACGATTTCTTTCGACGTGTACCAGGAAGCGGGGAGCTCGTATGGTCTGGATTATGCAGGGACGATAACGACAACTCCGGAGCCGGGCGTGCTGATGTTGCTCAGCTCGGGACTGGTTGGCCTGGGTTTCTTGAAGACGCGCCGCAGATTGCTAAACTAGTTTTCACCAGCAAAATCGAATTGACGGAGGAGCCGCCTTTTTGAGGCGGCTCTTTTTTTTGTGACGGCTCCTGAAATGAAGCGATGAAACTTCAAGAGTGGGCTGGACTTGTTCGGTGACGTTTCAGAGAGCAGATCCCTCGCTACGCTCCCTTCCTTCGTCAGGGCAAGCAGGATGACAGGTCTGTGGCGAATGGATGTGTGGAGACACGGGTTGCGGGAGAGTCGGATGACGGGTTTGAGGCAAATGTGGCGGCTTTAGTCGGTGATACTGCGAGTTGGTTACTGGTGTAAAATGAGTGGAGTGGGGTGAGACAAATGGCTGGAACGATTTCGCTGCAACCACCGATTCAGGCTCGGAGCGTGGAGAGGGCGTACGCCGAGACGGCGTCGATTCCCTGGTACATATGGTGCTGCATGGCGTCGGCGATATCGGCGGTAGTGGGAAGCGCGTGGGACATTTCCTGGCACGAGACGGTTGGGCGGGACACTTTCTGGACGCCGGCGCACATGCTGATTTATTTGTCCGGGGTGCTGGCCGGGATTGCGTGCGGATATTTGATTCTTTCCACGACGTTTCAAAAAGATTCGCGGTTGCGCGATGTTTCGGTTTCGATGTGGGGCTTCCGAGGGCCGCTGGGTGCGTTCATCTGCGCGTGGGGCGCGTTGGCGATGATCGCCGCGGGGCCGTTTGATAATTGGTGGCACAACTCGTACGGATTGGACGTGAAAATTCTAAGCCCGCCGCACGTGCTGCTGGCGCTGGGAATGATCGGCATCCGTTTTGGCGCGCTGGTGCTAGTGCTGGCGGAGATGAATCGGGCGGAGGGAGCATATTACCGCAAGCTGGAGCCCATGCTATTCCTCGCCGTCGTTTTCCTGATGGGCTTGACGGTTGGAATCATGCAGGAAATGACCAACCGCATCCTGATGCACGGGGCGAGGTTTTATCTGGTGATGATGCTCGCGGCGCCTATTTGGATAGCGACGGTGGCGTGGGTATCGAAGAATCGCTGGGCGGCGACGATCATGACGTCGATGTGGATGGCGATCCATCTTGCTTTTGTGTGGATACTTCCGCTGTTCCCGGCGGTACCAAAGCTGGGGCCGGTGTACCAGAACGTGACGCATTTGGTGCCCCCGGATTTTCCGATGCTGCTGATCGTTCCGGCGATTGTTTTTGATGTGTTGCGGCAGCAAACGGCGACGTGGAACCGGTGGAAACAGGCGGCCACGCTGGGAGCTGCGTTTCTGGTGAGTTTCGTCGCGGTGCAATGGCCATTTGCCGATTTTCTGTTGTCTCCGGCTTCGAGAAATAGAATTTTTCAGACTACGAATTATCCTTACTTCATACCGTCCACGTCTCCGTGGGTACGAAACGTTTTCATTCACACGGACCATACGCCCGGAGCGTTCTGGCTGCGCATGGGGATCGCGCTAGTGGCGGCGATCTTGATGGTGCGGATTGGAATGGCCTGGGGTGAATGGATGCGGCGGATTCGCCGATGAAGGATTTCCAGCGGCGGTTATTGATCGCGGCGGTTATTCTGCTGGGCGCTGCAATTCCTGTGCTCGCGCACGTGGGCAGCCCGGATGTTTTTTACGAAGGCGATGCAGGCCCTTATCATCTGTTCGTCACGGTGCGAATGCCGCAGGTGATTCCGGGCGTGGCAGAGATTCAGGTGCGGTGTGAAAACGGTGATGTGAATTCGGTGCAAATCGTTCCGCTGCGGCTGAACGGACCGGGGTCGAACCTTCCTCCCACGCCTGATGAGGCGAAGGTTTCGAAGGACGATCCGCAATTTTTTACCGGCAACCTTTGGCTGATGGAATCGGGCGCGCTGCAGGTGCGGGTGATCGTGGACGGAGCGAAAGGCAAAGGGGAGTTGTCGGTGCCGGTGGCTTCGTTTGCGCAACGCACTTTCCCGATGGAAAAACCGCTGGCCGGGCTGATGGTGGCGATGCTGGTGATTCTCGGCGTTGGAGTGATTTCAATTGCCGGCGCGGGCGCTCGCGAAGCAAGCCTGGAGCGCGGCGAAGCACCGGGGCCTGCCAACGCGCGCAGAGCCAGAATCGTGATGGTGGTTACGGTGATCGTGGTGGTTGGCCTTCTTTATCTGGGGAAATCGTGGTGGGGAGTGGAAGATTCGGATTACCAGGGGCGGGTAAATTTTTACAAGCCGCCGACGGCGGAGACTACGCTGGAAGACGGGAACCGTTTGGTGATTCGGGCGAGAGGCCAAAATCCGAAATGGTCGGACAGAATTAATATGGGAGAGGTCGTGCCTGACCATAACCATCTGATGCATTTGTTTCTGATCGAACTGCCGGGGATGAATCGGATGTGGCATCTTCATCCGACTCTTGCAGAGGGCGGCGCGTTTGCGGACAATTTGCCGAACATGCCGGCGGGACATTATCAGGTTTTTGCGGACGTGGTGGATTCGCGGGGATTTCCGTGGACGTTGGTGGGGACTGTTGACTTGCCGGAAATAAACGGCAAGGCGATGAGTGGAGATGACTCGAGTTGGTCCGGGGAACCAATTGCGTCGGCGGGGAAAGACAACACTGTTTCGCAGCTTCCAGACGGCGGGCGGATGATTTGGGAGCGCGGACCGGGGCCGTTGAAGGCTACGACGGCGATGGATTTCAAGTTCAGCGTGCAGGATAAGGACGGAAAGCCGGCGCAGGACCTGGAGCCGTACATGGGGATGGCAGGGCACGCGGAATTTGTGGGGTCGGACTTGAGCGTGTTCGCGCACGTGCATCCAGCGGGGTCGGTGGCGATGGCTTCTCTGGAGATGGCGCAAGCGGGGCTGATGGGAGAGGGGTCTTCGATGCCGAGCGGAATGGTGATGGCGCCGGCGTCCGGACCTATGCCGGCTGAAGTGAGTTTCCCTTACGGGTTCCCAAAGGCGGGGGAGTACCGGATTTTTGTGCAGGTGAAACGGGCGGGGAAAGTGGAGACGGGAGTGTTTGACGCGCAGGTGCAGTGATTTGCGCGGTCTTTTGCGGATAACGACTGTCATTGAGCCGGGGCGTACGCGAAGCGGAGCTTCAGCGGCTAAAGCCGGTCGACAACATCGGGCTTATGTCGTGGCTAAAGCCACGACCCACAAAGATTTCAAGCGGGATGACGGGTCTGCAGAGGTTATGAACGCGGAATTTGAGCCATGCGAGTGAAGGCCTGACATGCTTCCCCGGAACCGCGCAAAACTTGCCTTCATCTGCGCCGTCGCTTTGGTGCTTATCGGTAGTGTGGGGGCGGCCATCACAGTGGTTCGGCTCTCCAACAGTGCTGCGTGGGTGGCGCACACCTACCAAGTGCAGCTGGCCGTAAGTAACATCGATTTCATTCTTTCCGAAGCGGGGCGCGCCCGCTTGAGCTATGTGGTTTCCGGCGATGAATCTTACCTGCAGGCTTTTGATTCAGCGAGCGAGCAGACAGCGGCCAATTTGCGGAATATCCGGCAATTAACAAACGACAATCCGAGACAGCAGGAACTATGCAGCCGTCTGGAAGATCTGGCGAACCGCAGGTTAGGAATTTTGAGGGCAGCCATCGAGCTGCGCAAGAGCGGGGAGGTGGACGACGCCAAGCAGGCTGTGTTCTCGCGCGATAACATGGCGATTTCACGGGAAATCGTCAATCTAATGCGGCAAATGGAGCAGGAAGAAGAAACGCTGCTGCAGGAGCGCGCGCACCGTTCGAAATCGCTGTTCGTGATTTTTCTGTTCATCGTGGCCGCGGCGTTCGTGACCGCGGTGGCCTTCCTGTGGATTCAGTATCATTTGCTGCTGGAAGAGCTTGGCGCGCGGGAAAAAGCTGAGACCAGCGCGCACAGGTTAAGCGCCCGGGTGCTGCGGCTGCAGGATGAAGAACGCAGGCGACTTTCACGGGAACTTCACGACGGCCTGGGGCAGAATCTGGTGGCGGCCAAGCTGGCGCTATCCAATCTGGCCAGCTCGCGACCGGACGATAGTGTGATTGCGGAGTGCCTCAAATTAATCGACGAGTCTGTGGGGGAAGCTCGCACCGTATCTTACTTGCTGCACCCCCCGCTTCTGGACGACATTGGAATCGCCGCCGCGGCACGTTGGTATGTGGAAGGATTCGCAAAGCGCAGTGGAATCGAGGTCGCAACGGATATCCCCGATGGGGCCGCCCGAATGCCGCGTGCGATGGAACTTGCGCTATTTCGCGTGCTGCAGGAGTCGCTGATTAATATTCACCGCCACGCCGGCGGCACTCGCGCTGAAGTTTCGCTGCACACGCTGAAGGATCGCGCCGTGCTTCGCGTGCGGGACCACGGGAAAGGAATTCCGAACGGGACGCTGGAACATTTCCGGCATGATGGAACGCATGTCGGCGTGGGATTAGCGGGGATGCGGGAACGAGTGGCGGAGCAGGATGGAGAGTTCGAAATTCACTCGGACGAAAACGGGACAGAGATCGAAGTTACCATGCCGTTTTCGGCAGATGGAGACACGCCGGAAACGCGAGCTACCGCGCCGCCGACTAATTGAACTGCGGGACTAAGATGCGAGGGCGCAGCCGCCGAGGGATACTGCGGCGCGACGGAGGCAAGAGAAAGCTTTCGCAACCGTCGCGATAAAGAGTTTAAGCAGCCAAGGCGAGACAGTGCCACTTGCCGCCGATGGCCTTCAGTTGGTGCACTCGGCCGTCGTCAGCATGCAGGAAGTACGTACCGTCCGGAAATACCTGGGCATGCGCCGACCGAACGGAGCACTTCGCCCAACGGGTCGGCTTGAGGCCCCGACCGTATTGCGACGTCTCGGGTGCCATATTAATACCGAACTCCACCTTATATTCAACACCGGTTGCTTGTGCGGGAACTAAACGTCCCCGGCCTTTAACTTTTTCGCTCATAGTAGTTTGATGCGAGAAGCAAGTGTAGGTTGCACGAAATTACCTAGATATAGTACCTCAAAGAGGGCAAAACCTCAAGGGGTGATTGCCGGACAGTAACCCTCTCGTAACACCATGTTATTGAAAGGTTTAGTACAAAAAAAGTGGCGGGTATGCCGGGGTCATTGGAGGCGATCGAGTCGTGGTATCCCTATTTGGGGGGGTTCATGGCACCCAGACTTAAGGTAGTACTTAAGCTAGCACTCGCCCAAGCGCTGGGCGTGAAGTGCCCTGGTTAGCCCAGCATCTCGAATAGTTCTGTGGTCTTTACGAACTCTGGGTCGCCCTGGCGGACGATCGTGGCTTCCACGGACTTAAATGGCTCCTCGGTGGGAATGCGATCGAGCCATCGCTGGAGGGAAAGCTTTTCGTGGTCGGAGAAATCGAGGCGAACGAGGACCCGTACGTTCGAGGCGGCGTCCTCTTTGTTCGCTTCGGAGTGCTTCCCACCTTTTGCGGACGATTTTTTCTTTCCGGCGTGCTTCCCTTCTCCGGCTTCGAGCTTAGCGGCGTCCGCTTCGTCTTCCGTTTCTTCGCGTTCAAATTTGATGCTGATTTTGTTGCCCAGGCGAAAACCCTGTTTCCAGCCTTCCACTTTGTGGCGAGCGTGCTGAGCTGTTTCTTCGTCTTTGCCGAAATCGAAAATTAAGTAAGAGTGAGCCATACATCTTCTATAGCGGCAGTCCGGCTGGGTGTCAAGGGACATCGAGGTCCGTCCATAGCGAGCGCGACAGATGGATGAGCGCAACCAGGAAACTCCAAACGGAACAGTGGGATTCGGTTTAGCGGCGATGGTAGAATACGCTTGAAGATTGGAAGGCGATGGAGTTCGCCTGAAGCGTCCGCAACACGGACTGATGACTCCTGGCCGCCGCCCGGCGCCAGGAGTTTTTTGTTGGACGGAGCGGCGCGCAGAGGAAGGAGGAGCTGTGCGCATCACATTGCTGATTGTTTTCGGGGCTTTAGGCACTCTGGCGCGATACGGATTGCAGGGGCTGGTGCAGGAGCGCACGGGCCCGAGTTTCCCCGCCGGAACGCTGGTCGTAAATATCCTGGGATGTTTTCTGCTCGGTGGAATCGCGGAGTACGCGTTGACGCATTTGTCCGTCCCACCCGAATGGCGCATTGGGATCACTGTGGGGTTTCTCGGCGCGTTCACAACATTTTCTACTTTCACTTTCGAGGCGGTGCGCTTGATACAGGATGGAGAATGGGCGCGCGCCGGGACTTATTTGCTGGCGAGCGTGGCGGGCGGGATGCTGGCGATCGTGGCGGGAATGCGATTGGCGGACAGGATTTAGGAGGGCGCGATATTTAGGAGGGCGCAATGGAACACGAACGATTTGAAGGCGAACGAACGCTGATGCGCATTCATATCGGCGAGTCTGACCGGTGGCATGGGAAGCCGCTGTACGATGCGATTGTGGAATTGTTGCGGAAAGCAGAATTCGGCGGAGTTACGGTGCTGCGCGGCGTGGGCGGATTTGGATCTTCCAGCGTTTACCATACGGATAAAATCATGCGGCTCTCGCAGGATTTGCCGATCGTGATCGAATCGGTGGAGTTTGCGGAGCGAATCGAGGAGATTCTGCCGCAGCTGGATGAAATGATTAGCGGCGGGTTGGTGACGCTCGAGAAGGTGCGCGTGATTTTGTACCGGTCGCATAAATAGGGCAGTCCGCGAGTAAAGATCCCCTGGAAAACTTACCGAATAGCGGTGTTGTGCTACGCGGTTGACCTGTGTTAGGGTAAGCGAACAAAAAGCGAATGAGACAAGATGGGCGGGAGCCTGCGCACCGCGGTCGATGAGCGTTGGGAGGAAGACTATGACGGCATCAGGATCGGGGCATGGGCTGGCGCTGCAGCCGGTAGGACAGACGGCGCGTGCGTTATCTGCTCGAACGACGATTGATACGGTGCAGGAGGCGCTGAGCGCGCTGGCGGGGCGATATAGGGCGGATGAAGTACTGACCGCCGTGAGGCACATTCCTGCCCGCGAGGCGAAGTTTGTGGCGATGCCTAGCTGGGTGCGGGCGGAATTGGCTGCGGCGTATCGAGGCAAAGGGATCGAGCAACTTTTCTCGCATCAGGGCGCGGCGGCGGAACTGGCACGCAGCGGCAAGAATTTTGTGGTCGTGACTCCGACGGCGTCGGGGAAGACGCTTTGCTACAACTTGCCGGTGTTGAACGCGATTCTTGAGGACGCGGATACTCGCGCGCTTTACCTGTTCCCTACCAAGGCGCTGGCGCAAGACCAGCTCGCCGAATTGCACGATCTGGCCACGCGGCTGGACGATTGCTTCGGCGTGTTTACGTATGACGGCGATACGCCGAGCGACGCGCGAAAGGCAGTTCGCGAGCGCGGGCACGTAATTTTGACGAATCCGGACATGCTGCACACGGGAATTTTGCCGCACCACACGAGGTGGACGCGCGTGTTTGAGAATTTGAAATACGTGGTGTTGGACGAACTGCACACTTATCGCGGAGTTTTTGGAAGCCATCTGGCGAATGTGCTGCGGAGGCTGGCGCGGATCGCGGAATTTTATGGGTCGAGGCCGCAGTTTATTTGCTGCTCGGCGACGATTGCAAATCCGGGCGAGCTGGCGGCACAGCTGATCGAGCGCGAAGTGGAAGTGGTGGAAGAAAATGGCGCGCCGGCAGCGGAGAAGCTTTTTGTTTTTTACAACCCGCCGATGGTGAATCGCAACCTGGGAATTCGGCGCAGCTATTTGAATGAGACTACGCGCGTGGCGAAGGAACTTCTTGCGCGGAAATTGCAGACGATTGTTTTTGCCAACAGCAGGCTGCACACGGAAGTACTGCTTACATATTTGCAGCAGGCCAACCGGCCGCTGCCGGGACAGGCTGAGCCGGTGCGCGGATATCGCGGCGGATATTTGCCGGGCGAGCGGCGCGAAATCGAACGCGGGCTTCGGGAGGGACGAGTGCGCGGAGTGGTCGCAACGAATGCGCTGGAATTGGGGATCGACATCGGGTCACTCGACGCGGCGGTGATGGCGGGGTACGCGGGCTCGATTGCTTCCACATGGCAGCGGGCAGGACGTGCGGGGAGACGAAGCGGAGCGTCGTGCGCGGTGCTGGTGGCGTCTTCCGCGCCGCTGGATCAATTTATTGTGCAGCACCCGGATTATTTTTTTGGACGCTCGCCGGAGCACGCTTACGTTCAGCCGGACAATCTGGAAATTCTTATCAACCATCTGAAGTGCGCGGCGTTTGAGCTGCCTCTTTCTCCTGGCGAACGAATGGGCGGCGTGGATTTGCAGCAACTGTGCGAGCGGCTGGCGGAGGCGGGATATCTCCATCGGAGCGGCGGGAACTGGCACTGGGTGCAGCAGGCGTATCCGGCGGACACGGTGAGCTTGCGCTCGGTGACGTCGGACAATTTTGTGATCATCGATATAACGGGTAAAAGCGATGCGAGCGGAGAAAACGACGGCGAGCCTGAAGTGATCGGCGAAGTGGATTTCTCGTCGGCGCTGACGACGGTGCATCCGAAGGCGATTTACATTCACCAGGGGCAGCAGTATCACGTGGAGCGGCTCGATTTTGAGCAGCGCAAGGCGTATGTGAAGCGCGTGAATGTGGATTACTTCACCGATGCGATCCGCTACACGCAAGTGCGCGTGCTGGAAATTGCCGAGGAGGAGGGCATCGCGGGGCCGGCGGCTCGCGCGCACGGCGAAGTGCTGGTGCGTTCGCAGGTGGTGGGATTCAAAAAGATCAAATTTTTCACCAACGAAAATGTGGGCGCGGGGAAACTTGAATTGCCGGAAAACGAAATGCACACGACGGCGTTCTGGATCACTTTAGAGCGCGAGTTGCTGGCTGGTTTGCCGTTTGCGCTGTCCGACCGGCAGAGCGGGATTTTCGGTTTGTTGTACGCGCTGGAATCGATGGCGACGCTGCTGCTGATGTGCGACAGGCGCGATCTGGGAACTGCGGTGGGCGAGCGGCCGGCTAGTCCTGGAATTGAGACGGATTGGCAGGAGTTCACCACGGCGATGAGCGATCCCTCGCAGATGAAGGAATTCTTCGAGCCGAATTTGTATCTTTACGATGCGTATCCGGGCGGGATTGGATTCAGCGAGCCGCTTTTTCGCGTGCACGATTTGCTGTTGCGGCGAACGCGGGAGTTGATTGCGGCTTGCCCGTGCGACCAGGGATGTCCCTCATGCGTGGGGCCGGTGGGAGAGAAGAGCGAGCGGGCGAAAGAAGCGGCGCTGAAAATTCTGGAGCACTTGTGCGCGTGAGCAAGACGACGCTAGATCGGTTTTCGCGGGTGAAGGCGTTGCAGAGGCCGCTGAACGGGGCGGCGCGCGCCGCGAACTCGACGCTGCCGAAGGCTTTTGGCGGACGAGAAGGTGTGGTTGGAGAGCCGCGCGGGTTTCCGCCGAATTTCCCCGAGGGTTCGGAGCGGTTGGCGGAACTTTTGGGAGCGGCGCCGCTGCGAAATGAATTTGGCGAGCATCTGGCACTGCGGAAATGGTTTTCAGACGTGGCGGACGGGATAAAAGCGGATTGGCCGCCGCTAGGCCACGGCATGGCGGACGAAAGGCTGGACGCGTCGGCGCTGCGTCTTCTGCTGCCGGACGCTGCGGAGGAAGCGGCAGACCCGCGGCAATGGCTTTTTCTGGATACGGAGACAACGGGGATCATGGGTGGAAGCGGGACCTACGCGTTTATGGTGGGAATTGCGTGGTGGGACGCGGGCGGGCTCGAGATAGAGCAATTTTTCATGCGCGATCACAGCGAGGAACATGCGCTGCTGGTCACGCTGGCGGAGCGAATGGCGGAACGGTGCGTGCTGGTGACGTTCAACGGCAAATCGTTCGATTGGCCGCTGTTGGAAACGCGCTATCGCATGACGCGGACGCTGCGGCCGCCTGCGCCTCGCGCGCATTTGGATTTTTTGCACCCCGCGCGGAATCTGTGGCGATTGCGGATTGGGTCGGTCCGGCTTCAGGAGCTCGAACGCCACGTGCTGGGATGGAATCGCGGGGCGGACGTGGCGTCGGAATTCATACCGGAAATATATTTTGATTTTCTGCGCGGAGGGCCGCCGGAGCCGCTGGTTCCAATTTTTATGCACAATCAAATGGATTTGCGGGGACTGGCGGCGCTTTCTAGCCGCATCGTAGCGCTGCTGTCTGAAGCCGACAGGCAAGGCAAAGACGGATTCGAGCTATTCGGGCTTTCGCGTATCTGCGAAAGGCGCGGCGAAGCGAAGCGGGCTCGCAAACACTACGAACAATCGCTTGCCTCGGATGAGTTGCCTCCAGAGACAGACAGAGTGGCGAGGCGGTCGTTGGCACGCATGGCGAAGCGCGAAGGCGATCTTTCACAGGCGCGTGATTTGTGGCAAGGCATGCTGGGAAATTCCCGCGAAGGATTGGAAGCATACGAACAACTCGCGATTTATTACGAACGCCACATGCGCGAGCCGCGGCGCGCGGCGCTGATTTCGGGCGACGCGCTGAGCGAGCTGCAACAAGCGAAGCGCCTGGGCACGATTGCTAAAGGAGCGTATCAAAAGATGCGGGCACGGTTCGAGCGGCGCCTCGCGAGGCTGGAGCGAAAGGCCGAGCGCCTGCCGCTGGAGCCGATAGTTGTGGAATCTCCGGCCCAAGTTGCGGAATCAGATAGAAGAGACAAAGCGAGGAGTTCCCGTGCCCGAACCGGATAGCACTGCGGCGAGAGTTGCGAGAAGCTCGAACCTGGAGAGTATTCCGATGCCTGAAGTAACGGACCCTTATTTGCGCGAACAACTGGAAAAACGGCGCGCCGAGCTGAATTCCGCGGTTTCGGCGGCGATGCCGGAAGCGCCCGGAGTGCCATTGCTGGAAATGCTTGGCGAAGTGAACTCCGCTCTGCAGCGGATGGACGACGGAACGTACGGCATTTGTCCGACGTGCAACGATACGGTGGAGAAAGAACGGCTGCTGGCCGATCCGCTGGTGCGATTTTGTCTCGATCATCTTACGAGCGGGGAGCAGCGCGCGCTGGAACGTGACATGGAGCTTGCGGCGAAAATTCAGCGGGGGCTGCTGCCGGAAACGAACCTGCGATTTAACGATTGGCGCGTGCACTACCAATACAAGCCGGCGGGCTTGGTAAGCGGCGATTACTGCGATTTGATTTCGCCAACGAATAGCGATGGGAAGCTGGTGTTTCTCTTCGGCGATGTGGCGGGCAAAGGCGTGGCTGCCGCGCTTTTGATGTCGCACTTGCATGCAATGTTTCGCAGTCTTTCCGGAGTGGGACTGGAACTGGACGGGCTGCTGGAGCGGGCGAATCACGTTTTCTGCGAGAGCACGATTGCGGGGCAGTACGCGACGCTGATTTGTGGGCGCGCGGGTAAAACCGGTGAAGTGGAGATCGCGAGCGCCGGACATTTCCCGGCGCTGATCGTCGGGAAGGACGGAGTGAGGAAAGTCGGCTCGACCGGCGTGCCGCTCGGGATGTTTGCGAAAAGCCGGTACACGATCGAGCGAGTGCTTCTGGAACCGGGAGACAGCCTGGTTCTTTACACCGATGGAATCTCGGAAGCGACGAATAGCAAGGGCGAGGAGTACGGCGTGGCGCGGATCATGCGCGTGGCCGAGGAACGGCACGGCTGGGTGCCGCAGGAACTGCTGGCGGCTTGCCTGAAGGATGTGAACAGCTTTTCGTCAGGCGCGCGACAGGCTGACGACCAGACTATGATGGTGATTTACCGAACGGATTCCGCGGGGATTTCGCTCGACGACTGATTCGGGCGTCCGATTTGGAAATAAGGAACTTCGTCCGCCATTAGACTCTCTGCAGCGCCTGAACCCACCGTTTTATTAGCCACCAAAACCGGAATCGATAGTCGGAACCAAGCGCGTGATTGCCTGGGGCGGCTTGGCGTCCGCGTCGGTGGGAGCGATAGCGGCGGGCAAGCCCGCTGCGCGATTGATTTTGTCGAATGTATCGCGACCGGCGTTTTCAACGATCAGGCAGGTGGTAGCGGCGCAATGGAGGAAGACTCCGCCGGCGTCGGTTTGAAACTGGAAAAAATTGGGGCGGCGGAAAAGTTCCCTGCGGTCGGTGTGCTTTAGTTCGAGGACTTCACTGTATTGGCCGAAAAAGCGGGCTGCGTCGTCCGGATTGTCGAGCGCGATGCGAAACACGAGCGAAGTTTGCTTAGTGGCAGCGTTTTCAAATGTGGCGTAGCGATCGCCTTTCCAGGCGGGAGAAATCCTGTCCGCGCGCTCTTGCCCGATAAACTGTTTCAAAACCTCGCCAAGTCCGAATTCACCCAGGACGTTTTCTTCCAGCAGCTTCCAATCCTCCGGCACCAAACCTTTCCAAGCGGGCAGAGTGACGGGTTCCGGCTTTACATTGGACAAATAGAGATCCGGATGGATGATTTGCTGGGTGGAGACGGGAGGATTCTCGAAAATCAGGTGAATATCTTTCCAGCCGGAATGAGCTTTCAGAAACTGCTGGGAAAAACCGGTGCCCGCGAGATAGGGAAAAAGCAGCTCGTCACGGATGAAGAGCGGGGCCTTGGAGAGTTTAGGATCTTTGTCCATTTCGCTGACGGCGCCGGAGCGGATCAGAAGCGAAACGTCGGGCAAATCGCGCACGCCCATCTTCTGATCTCGCATGGTGTAGTCCACCATGGCGGCGAGCGCCGAACCTTCGCTAACGGACTGGCGGGCGAGTTCAGCGTCATCGTTCGGCCGGGCAGCCTTGATCCAGGGATCGATGTGAAAAGACTGGTCCTCCAATGCGTGGGTCAATTCGTGGGACATTACCTCGCGCTGCTCATCGGCCGGGATCCAGTCGGCAATGTAAAATTCTTTCGCTTTGGGGTCGTAGAGGCCGGCGACTTGATCGGTGAGAACGTCGAGCATGAAAGAATCGAGCGGAAAGTCCTTGGGGATCAAACCGAAAGCTTCGAGAGTTTTGGAGTCGGCGTGGCGTTGGGCGTCGGTTCGGTCTTCTTTTTCCTCGACGACGAGATACTCGCGGATTTCCTGCTTCGAGCGCAGGCTCTTCTTAAGCGGCTCCTTGATGGGGAGAGCCAGGATTTGGCTCATCTGCGCAAGGACTTCGTCGGCTGCTTTCAAGAATTCGGGATTGGACGCTGAGGGGACTTGCGCGGGCGCCGACGCCGGCGTTCGCGCGGGAGCTTCGATTTTCGGCGAAGCAGATTGCTGAGCAGCGGCTACCATGCACAAGGAAAGCGCGAGTAACAAAACCGCAAACCGCTTCATCTCCACCTCCGGAGAATCCGACGACAGAGCCCACTAGAATTGGATGTCATTGAAGAATAACAGGTTTCCCGTCGGTTCTCGGGAGGACCTCCAAATATGCGGCCGCCGGACCGAATTGAATCAGCGGCGGGGCTTTTTGTTAAGCCCAATCTGATGAAAACTGCGATGCGAGACAGGCATTGTGCAAACTAGCACGCGGTCGAAACAAGGCGTCCACGCCGGAATGTGGCCAAGCTTATACTGGCGATAGGCACGCTTCGGAGCCGACGGTGGACCGAGAAAAAATCCTAGTAGTGGATGACGAAGAGGCGATTCGAGAGGTCGTGTCGACTCTGCTCGATTCGCAAGGGTATAAGTGCACCGTGTGCTCGAACGGTGTGATGGCGCTGGAGGCTTTCGGGAATGATGCGTTCGATTTGGTGTTGAGCGACATCGTGATGCCGGAGATGGACGGCATACGGCTGCTTTCCGAGTTGCGCGCCGAAGACCCGGACGTGCCGGTGATTATGGTTACCGCGATGCACGATATCTCCATCGCGCTGGAAGCAATCCGCGCGGGGGCTTACGACTACATTCTGAAACCGTTCGAGAAGGAGCAGCTGCACCTGAGCGTCCGGCGAGCGCTGGAACACCGGCAGCTGGTGCTCGAAAATCGGACTTACCAGAGCGATTTGGAGCATTTGGTGGCGGAGCGCACGCAGCAGCTATCGATTGCGCTGCAAGACCTGGAACAATCGTACGATTACACGCTGGAAGCGCTGGGCGGCGCGTTGGACGCGAAGGACGCGGAAACGGAAGGCCACTGCCAGCGCGTGACGGCATTCACCATCACCATGGCGCGAATCATGGGCGTGGACAAAGGACTGCTGCGGCACATCGCGCGCGGCGCGTTCCTGCACGATATCGGCAAGATGGGGATTCCGGACAACATTCTTCGAAAACCGGGGCCGCTGACAAACGAAGAGCGCGAAATCATGCGCACGCACTGCGATATAGGATTTGCGGTGCTCAAGCGAATTCCATTCCTGAAGGATGCAGCCGAGATCGTGCTGACGCACCAGGAGTGTTTCGACGGCTCGGGATATCCGCGGGGACTAAAGGGCGAACAGATTCCGCTGGGCGCGAGGATATTCGCGGTGGCGGATACGCTCGACGCGATGATTTCGGACCGGCCGTATCGCAAGGCCATGCCGATTTCGGCCGCTCGAGAAGAAATTCGACGATACTCCGGACGGCAATTCGATCCGCGCGTGGTGGAAGTATTTTTGTCGCAGCCGGACAGCGTTTGGCTGGAACTTCATCATAAAGTGGGCGACCCGTTCCGGCTGGCGCAACTCGAACACGTTTAGAAGCGCCTTCGCGCGAGGCGCGAGATTCCGCTGAGCTTTCCTGCCTTGCGCTGCGAAAGGCACACCTGTAGTATCCTGCGACGGAGGAATATTGCAGATGGGACTGGTTGCTATCAAGACGGCTTCGACTACCGGGTATTGCGACTGCATTTGCGATTGCTACGAACTTGCCAGCCAGCGCGATGAAGAAACGGGAAAAGGATATTGCCCGCGCTGCGCGAAAGAACATTTCGAGATGAACCGGGGAGTCGGGATTCCACAGTTGCCGCCTTCGAAGCTGCCGGATCATGAAGGGCCGGAATTGAAGCTGGAGACTCCTGAAACGGCGGACCCGCCGGGACGCTTGCGTTAGAACAACGAGAGCAAGCGTTTTATTCCCTCGCTGAAATCGCGCTCTGGCGCAATCAAGCTGACAATTAAATAACCATCGGTCGGGAAATCGTAGAAGTGTCCGGGATGGACGTAAACTCCCTGCGCGTTCAGAAGATCTATCGCTAAATCCTCGTCCGAGCGGGTTGCGGGGACGCGAACTACGGCATACCAGCCTCCTTCCAAGTTCAAGCGCGCGCAGGAATTTTGTGCGGACAATTGTTTGTCGAGGTCCGCCAAGTTTTTGCGCACGCGCGCCAGTACTTGTTTTTGAAAACCGCGACGGAGCTGCAAGAACACAGGCATGGCTCGCTGCACGGGGGCGTTCATGGAAAGAAAAGTGTCGGCAATTACTTCGAGTCGCGCGAGCGCTTCGGATTTCAAATCTTCGGGACCGCTTGCAATCAGCCAAGCGGCTTTCATCTGCGGGAGGCCGGAAATTTTGGAGAGGCCGCTCATCGTAAAAGTAAGGCTTCCCTTATTTGCGGCAAAACTGGGCTGCTGGGTTGCGGCGAGGTGAAAATCGAGGAAGACTTCGTCGGCGATGATGGCCACTTGGCGAGAGGAGCAGATTTCATTGAGTTTTTCCATCTCGGGGTACTTGCAGAAATGTCCCGTGGGGTTATTCGGATTGACCACGATGACTCCGCGCGTGCGCGCAGTGATGGCATTTTGCAGAGCGTGAAAGTCAATCTGCCAACCGTGGTCGTACAGCAAAGGATAACCGACGAGTTTTACGTCGTGAATGTCCGCGAGAAAACTGAACAGCGGATAGCTGGGTTCGGGGATTAGAAGCTCGTCGCCTGGGTTGCAAAGAACGCGGAACGCGAATGAGTAAGCTTCGCTGGTGCTGGTGGTGAGGATTATGTCTTCCGCTGGGACGATAATTTCGAGGGCTGAATAATATTCGGCGACTGCGCGGCGGGCGGACAGGAGGCCTTTGGCTTCAGGATCGTAGGACAAAGACTCTGGAGTTGATAGGGCTTGCAGGATGGACTGGCGGTCGTAATCGAAGCCGCACTCGGTGGGGTTTGAGGCGCTCAGGTCGAGCAACGGTTTCCCTGCGGCGCGATGCTTGGCGAGAGCTTCGCTCAAGCGATTGGAGTGCAGATTCCAGTTCGTGCGGCCGGCAAACATTGCGCGCGGCTCAGCGCGCGACGTTCCGGCGGCGGTAGATGAGGGCGAAAATGCCGGTGAAAAGAGTCAGCGTGGGAAGCATGAGGACCAGGATGCCGTGGCGAAGAGCTTGCGCGCCCTGGGGGCCGGAGGCGGAAGCGTTTTGGTAGCACATGGCGCAGCCTTGGGCTGCAGCGGAAGGGGCGAGAGACACAAGCAGCAAAAGGCCGAAAGCCGTGAATCCGGCGAACCGAATTGTGAGGCCTCTCTTCATTTGCGTATCAAATCGCTAAATGGTGCGACCGTCGTTTCGCCTGCGACAAAATCGGAACTTCAGCGGCTAAAGCCGCCGAATCCTGCGGCTTTTATGTCGTGGCTAAAGCCACGACCCACAAAGAACCTCGAAACTTCACAGAGCCTTTCGGCGCGGCTAAGGCCGTGCCCTGACGGAACCAATTTAGTGCGGGCGCAGGTTCATCAGCCGGATGCTATCCGGGAAGAACATGATCAGCATCATGCAAATGCAGAATACCATGGCTGGGACGAGGAGCAGAAACAAGCCCAGGCGTTCGAAGCGCAAGTGCATGAAGTAGGACATGATCAAAGCGGCTTTGATCAGCGAGAGGCCGACCAAAATGGTGATCATCAAGTGGACTTCAAGGCGTTCGTAGGCGAGAAAAACTTCGACGGCGGTCAACAACAGCAGCCAGACCCAGACGATAGAGAAAAGTCTGGTGGTGCCTACGGAATGCTCGTGAGAAAGCTCGGCGTGTCCGTGCGCGCTCATTATGAAAGGCTCTCCTTGTTACTTCGGATTCACGCTCAACAAATAAACCATCGGAAAAATAAACATCCAGACGAGGTCAACGAAGTGCCAGTAAAGGCCGCTCACTTCCACGTGCTCGGCGGTGTACTTCCCCTTTCCGAATCCCCAGGCGATGATGGCGAGATAGGCGACGCCGATTGTTACGTGAAGCATGTGGAGACCGGTAAGACCGAAAAATGTGCCGCCAAACAGCGGGACGCCCCAGGGATTTCCCCAGGGTGTCACACCTTCGCCGAATAACGTGACCCATTCGGTAGCGTGGATTGCGACGAAAGCGATTCCACAGATGATCGTTGCGATCAGGTAGCGCACGGTTTTTTTGCGGTCGCCTTTGAAAGCGGCATTCACGCCCAAGACCATGGTCAAGCTGCTGGAGAGGAGGACGAAAGTCATGAATGAAGATTTGGCGATGGCCGGCCAGATTTCGAACGGCCGGGGCCAATTGGGAGTTTCGAGGCGAACGTAGGCGTAACTGATGAGCAGGGCCGAAAAGGTGAGCGAATCGGAAACGATGAAAAGCCACATGCCCAACTTCTTGGAGTTGATGGCAAAGGGAGAGGCGCCTCCCGACCAGCGCGATTCAACTATGCCTTCGAATTCCGCTTCACTCACTTTTCACCGTCCCAGAAGGAGAAGTAAAAACAGAAAAACCCAAAGCCCGTCCATGAAATGCCAGTACATGGAAACCACTTCTGTGGCCGTGCCTTTCGTCAACCGATGGGTCGGCCTGAAAGCGACGTATAGGAGCGCGAGGACTCCGCCGAGAAGGTGCAGACCGTGGGCAGCGGTGAAAACATAGAAAAAGCTGCTGGCCGGATTGGTGGCGAGAAAAAGGCCGGCGGCTGCGAGTTGCCGCCAGGCGATTATCTGGCCGATCAGAAAGAAAATTCCGAGAATGGTGGTGACGCCCCACCAGTGGCGAAAGCCCGCGTCGTCGCTGGCGAGAAAGCGCGAGCGGGAGCGAGCGAGGGTGAAGCTGCTGGCGATGAGAATCGCGGTGTTGAGCCAAAGAATCCGCGGGATGGCGAGGTTGACCCATGCGCTATTGGGCATGCCCTTGCGGACAATGTAGGCGCTGACCAGCGCCATGAAAAACATGAGGACGCCAGCGAGAGCAATGGTCATTCCTGTGACGTAGGCGCGCTGCGGCACTCTTGCAGAGCCGGAGGAGTCTTTCCAATCGTCGCCGCCCCCGCCGGAATTTCCGTCGTCCCCGAAGGAAGAGCCGCCGCCACCTTTGCCGGTGCCGATTAGCTCGATTTCATCTGTTACGGTGTTGCTTGGCATCATCACTCCTGTATCGAACCGCTGCTATTTCAGAAGCGCCGCTTGATCGGGCGTCAGATTTTGCGGGATGAAGTCCTGCCGGTATCCCGGAACGCTGAATTCATACGGGCCGCGATAGACGCTGGGATAATGGCCGCCGAAATTGTCGATGGGCGGCGGCGAATCCGTAATCCATTCGAGAGTGGTGGCGTTCCAGGGATTCTTACCTGCGACCGCGCCGTGCTTCAGACTCCAGAAAAAGTTGAAGAGGAAGATAAGCTGCGCGGCACCCGTGACGAACGCAGCGTAGGTCATGAAGACGTGCACGGGCTGAAGAGCCGCGGCATAAGTAGTCCCGGTTGCATCCGCATAGCGGCGTATCCCGCCTGCGAGGCCGACGAAGTGCATGGGCATGAAGATGCAATAGGTTCCCACGAACGTAAACCAGAAGTGAATCTGGGCCAAAGGTTCGCTCATCATGCGGCCAAACATTTTCGGAAACCAGAAATACGTGGCGGCGAAGATGCCGAAGATGGCGGCTACGCCCATGACCAGATGGAAGTGCGCGACGACGTAGTAAGAGGCGTGGAGCATGTTGTCCACCGCAGGTTGGGCGAGAAACAAGCCTGAGAGACCGCCGCTGACGAACAGGGATACGAAGCCGAGCGCGAACAGCATGGGCGATTTGAACTGAATCTTTCCGCCCCACAAAGTTCCTATCCAGTTAAAGGTTTTGATGGCGGAGGGAACGCCGATGGACATGGTTAGCACAGAGAAGGCAAATCCGGAGTAGGGGCTCATGCCGCTGAGGAACATGTGGTGTCCCCAAACCATGAAGCCCAGAAAACCTATGGCGCAGATTGCCATGGCCATTGCGCGGTATCCGTAGACCGGTTTACGCGCAAAAGTGGAGAGCACATGCGAAGCCACGCCCATTCCGGGCAAGATCGCGATGTACACCTCAGGGTGCCCGAAAAACCAGAAGAGGTGCTGCCAGAGCAGCGGGGAACCGCCGCTGTGAGGCTGCAACTGATCGTTGACCACCATGCCTGCGGGAAGGAAGAAACTGGTGCCCGCAGAGCGGTCGAGAAGCAGCAGAACTCCGCCGGCCAGCAGGACGCCGAAAGCGAGCAAGCCGAGAATTGCGGTCACGAACCAGCCCCAGACGGTGAGCGGCATGCGGAAAAGAGTCATGCCGGGGGCGCGCAGATCAATCGTAGTGGCGATGAAGTTCAAGGCGCCGAGAAGAGATGCGAGGCAAAAAAGCGAGATGCTGACGATCCACAGGGTCTGCCCCATGCCTTCGCCGGGGCCAGTGACTTCACCCATGCCGCTGAGCGGCGTGTAACCGGTCCAGCCGCTGATGGGCGCGCCGCCGGGGACAATGAACGCAGCAATAATCGCTACGAAGGCGAGAAACGTGACCCAAAAGGAAAGCATGTTCAAGCGTGGGAAGGCCATGTCCGGCGCGCCGATTTGAATCGGAAGAAAATAATTGCCGAAGCCGCCTTGCGGCGCCGTAGTAAGAACGAAGAAAACCATGATGGTGCCGTGCATGGTCACGAGCGCCAGGTACTGTTCGGGAGTCATAATCCCGCCGCTGACAAAGGGAAGATGGGCTCCGGGATACACGAGATGAAAGCGCATCAAGAGAGAGAGAACGATGCCGACGCAGACGGCCGTCAGCGCGAGCAGGAAATACTGAATGCCGATCACTTTGTGGTCGATGCTGAAAATATATTTGCGAATGAACCCGCTGGGCTCGACTACGACCGCGTGCCCTGTGTGGGCGTGCGAACTCATGCATGGCCTCCTGAAATATGGTTCGGGTTCACTGGGGGGCAGCCTGTTGTTTGAGGAAATTTTGGTAATCGGCGTCAGAGACGACGTCCAGGAAGCTGCGCATGCGGTAATGCCCCAGCCCGCATAGTTGCGTGCAAACAATTTCGTAATGCCCGATTTGGTTGGCGGTGAAGTGAATGGGGATGACCATTCCGGGGACGGCGTCCTGCTGCAGGCGCAATTCGCGGACGTAAAAATTGTGAATCACGTCCTGCGAGCGGATCAGCAACTCGACCTGACGATTGACCGGAACGGTTAGAGTGGGCATGACGATGTCGTCTTTTCCGTCGGGATCCTTGGAGTCGAGGCCGAGCGGATTGCCGGTGGAAGCGCTCACTTGCGCGGGATCGAGCTTGCCGAATTTTCCATCCGGCCCGGGATAACGGAAATTGAATACAAACTGGTTGGTGGTGACCTCCACCTGAACGGCGTTCGCTTCGGCGGGCGTGAATCGCACTTCAGCCCAGGCTTTGCGTCCCATTAGGCCAAGTCCCAGGAAGAGGACGATTGTCGCAGTGGTCCAGATCATCTCCAAGGTGTTGCTGCCGCGAGTGAAATGCGCAGTTTGGCCGCGATCGCGGAAGCGCCAGATGGCGTAGGCAAGTCCGAGCTGCGAAAGAATGAAAACGACGCCGGTGACGCACAAGGTGAGGAAGTATTGATGGTCCACCAGCTGGCCCACGCTCGTGATGGTTGCGGGAGGCCTGGATGGGAACGGGTTCGCCACGAAAACGTAGACGGTAGCGACGACCATAATTACGATAAGAATCGCCAGCAAGGCTGCCGGCGCTGCCGAACCCCGCATGCTGTTGCGATTACTGAGTCGCATCAATCTGGCTCCCGTGGTCTCGCGCGCGTGAAGCGCCCGATGGGATTGCGTCTTAATTTTCAAACGGCATCATATACAAGCGGTGCCGAATATCAAGGGTCATTGTGAGGAAAATACGAAGGTTGTATGAGACATGGGGGCTCGATGAGACCTATAGATCAGAGTCCATAACAAGAAGAAACACTGCGAATGCGTGGCGAACACGTTGCGAAGTATCTGATAGTAACTCTTAGAAAATCGTAACGCCGATTTGCGCGCGTTCCTCCCGCTCTAAGACTTATCCTAAGCTTCCAGTCCCTGAGAGACTCTTATGTCGAACAGCTCGGCTGCACATCGGCCGTCGCGGCGCAGCACGCGTGTAGATAAGGCCATTGCGCTAAAGGTGGAAGGAGTTGATTCCTTTCGAGGTCCGTACAGCGAGGAAGTTGCCACGCAGACCATCAGTTGCCATGGCTTCAAATACCTTTCCAAACACCAAGTGTTGACGAATGCCATGGTGTTTCTGGAACTCCAGGATAAAAAGCCGAATTCTCCAGCACGTTCCGTGCGCGGACGCGTGAAATGGGTCGAAAGGCCTCAGGATCCGACGGGCCTCTTTTTGACGGCGGTCGAGCTGGAATCTCCGGGCAATATATGGGGCATTGAGACTCCCCCGCAGGATTGGCTGCCGTTTACAGGCGCCCGCAATTTAGAAATGAATGCAGCGAAGTCCAAGCCTTTTGCTGTCCCACGTCCGGAAACGCCCGCGCTCACGGCAGAAGAAAGCCGCGCGAAAGGAATCAGCGGTCGCCAAGTCGCGCCGACTCCGCCGCCGTCCTCAGCGGCGCGGCCGATGGGGCAATTAATGGGCGACTTCCAGCAACAGATGGAAGGGATGCTCGCGGAAGCGGCGGGCTCAGCGGTTCGCGACCGAGCCGCGTCGATATTGGTCGAGTTGCGGGCCACACTTCGCGAAGAAGCGAAAAGTGTTTTGGCCGAAGCAAGCGCTTCGCAAGCAGGGCCCTGGATCGAACAGTCCATCAAGCAATTAAATAAAGCCAGCCAGGAAAGCGCGCGAATCCTTTACGCCCAGTGGAAAAAGAGACTCGAGACAGATGTGCAGGAAGCGCTGGAGCGAGTAGAGCAGCAAAACCGGAAACTCGAGGAGTCTTCTCAAGCGCTGGCAGACAAAGCGGGAGAGCGCATCCAAGGAGTTCTCGAATCGTCGCGCAAGGAAGGCGTGAGCCGAATCGTCACGCGCTTGAAAGAGCAAATGGCTCCCAGTATCGATAATGCGCTGAAGGTGACCTCGGACTTGACGAAGCACAAAGACGAGCTGGAGATGGCTCTGGAGCAATCCATAGAAAAATCGGCGGCGCGGATCGAAGCGACTTACAATCGTTTCGAAAAGCAGTTTGAAATGGTGATTCGAGAGCGACTCAATGCTGTTCGTGAAGAATTGGAAGCTCAGAGCAAGGAAGTGACGCAAATCGCGTTGAATAACTTGCGGGCGTCCGGCCAGAAGTATTCGGCGGAAGCGGAGCGTCTCTTCCATGAGTCGTTCCAGCCCATCGTGGATAAAGCTCTGAGCGCGCTTAGAGAAAAGGCCGCGGAGACGTCACAACACTTTGCAAATGAACTAGCCGGTTACAGCCGGAGCCATCTGGAATTCGTCGGCGGGTCGATTTCCGAACTTGCCAGAGGAATAGGGAAAGGGCCCAAAGGCAAGTAAGATGTAAGCTCACGCTCGGCTAAGGCAACTGATGGAAAATCAAATGGAATTACCAGACGCGGCACAGGCGGTTCAAGTGATTTTTTGCAGCTCCGAGGCCTGCGGTGAACCGGCGGTTGCGGACTTCGACGCCCGGCGTCTTTGCATGGAGCATTTTCTGGTTGTCTGCTTCCAGGAACTGGAAGCGCGAAATGAACGATTGAAAAACCAGCCTGCAGACGCCGAGACGGACTCTTTGAAGAAGTTTCTGAGCGCCAGCGTGGAACAGGTTCGAAAACTGTCCGAGATCGATCGCTTTACCGATTCGCAGACGAAAAGCCAACTCCTGGAGTTTCTGCTCCGTGCTTCTCAACTGAGCAAGCGTTTGCGGCGCAGCCCGCGGCTTTCTTCGACTGTACCGGTGTGGCTGCGGCGCGAAGATCCCAGCCGAACATGGGAAGAAGAAACTTGGACGGTTACCGTCAGCCGGCACGGAGCGGGGCTGGTATGCCGCCACCCGGTCGAGGCGGGCGGGACGGTGGTTCTTTGCCGCAGAGACAAAGGAAGCCGCGTCCAAGCACGAGTTGTTTACTGCCGGTACGATGGCGACGGGCGGAGACAAATCGGAGTCGAGCTTTTAGACCGCGATGATTTCTGGGATTAACCTCAACTCGTAGCCGCTGTCGATGACCGCAGAAATACAATCCACGCCTGTTTTTATCACACGAAGAGAATTATTTGCTCTTATGCAATTGGGGTGAAAGCAAGGTGTAAAGGTTGGTGCGGCTGAGTGGATTCGAACCACCACGGTCTTGCGACCGCCAGCCCCTCAAGCTGGTGCGTCTGCCAATTCCGCCACAGCCGCAATTTGGGGCTTCCTTCGAAAGCTACAATACTCTTAGAAGCTCGCTCCCGGAGACGAATATTTGAGTCTGTGCCATTATTTCTTGGGAGGCGCTGCGGGCTGTGCCGGCGTCTGCGCAGGCGGAGTCAGCGGAATCTGGCCGCCCTTAGCAGCCGCAGGCTTGTCCGGCTTCGACGCCGGGTGCTCGGTATCCTCGATAATTGAATTGATGCCCGCTCCTTCGGAAGGAGCGCGCTTCACGGACAACGTGAGCGAGGTCATCATGAAAACGATGGCACACCAGGTTGTGGCGCGCGAAAGGAACGTTGCCGCTCCGCGCGGACCAAACGCGGTTTGACTGCCCGCGCCGCCGAAGGCCCCCGCCAAATCCGCAGCCGACCCACTCTGCAGCATGATGACGATGACCAACACGAAGCAAACGGCTACGTGCAGCGTTACAAGAATAAACGTCATGCGCCAGCCCACCCAGATCAATCCAATGGCGACCAGCAGCGATAAACCCCACTTCATCCAAGATGACATTTCCAACTCCAGTTGAGTGCGGCCGCTAATTCAAATGGTTAGCGGCGCTTAAAAATTCACGATTGCGGCGAACGACTTTGGATCCAGGCTCGCTCCGCCTACCAGCGCGCCGTCAATCTCCTCCTGCGCCACCAACCCTTTTATGTTGTCAGGTTTGACGCTTCCGCCGTAGAGGATACGAAGTGCGGAGGCACATTCCGGCGAAAACTGCTTGGCGGCTAGTTCGCGCAAAAAGCGGTGAGCATCCGCCGCAATTTCCGGCGTCGCAGTCCGCCCCGTACCAATGGCCCAGACCGGTTCGTAAGCTAAGAGAATACGCGAGAAGTCCGCATGGGTCAACGCGTTCAAACCGCCTTCAAACTGGCGTTTTAGCACGGCGTGCGTGAGATTCGCGTCGCGCTCGGCAGCTAGTTCACCGACGCAGACAATCGGAGTGAGTCCTGCAAGGAGAGCGGCGCGCAGCTTACGATTTACGGATTCGTCGGTTTCGCCGAAATATTGGCGGCGTTCGGAATGGCCGATGATTACGGCGCGGCAACCTGCTTCCACCAGCATGGGCATGGAAATTTCGCCGGTGAAGGCGCCTTCCCGTTCCCAATGGGCGTTTTGCGCGGCAATGACAATCGCAGTGCCGGCTACGGCTTCTACGGCCACGGAAAGTGCAGTGAAAGGTGGCGCGATGATGATTTCGCAATGGCGGGAGTGGGCCACGAGCGGCTTAAATGCGGCAAAGAACTCGCGCGTTTGTGCCTGAGTTTTGTACATCTTCCAATTGCCGGCGATGACGGGGCGGCGAGGCACTTATGCTCCCTTCCCGCTTGTGGATTTATTTGTGAGCGCTTCTACGCCGGGGAGTTTTTTGCCGGCAAGAAATTCTAGGGAAGCGCCGCCGCCTGTGGAGATATGCGAAATTTTTGAAGCGAGGCCGGAGCGTTCGACGGCCGCGACGGAATCGCCGCCGCCAACGATCGAAGTTGCGCCTGCAGCGGACGCTGCGGCTACCGCGCGGGCGATGGCCAGAGTGCCTTGCGCGAATGCGGGTTTTTCGAACATCCCTACCGGACCGTTCCATACAATCGTGCGAGCGGCGGCAATTTCCTGATTGAATAACGCGATAGTTTTTGGGCCGATGTCGAGGCCCATCAGATTTTCGGGAGTGTTCGTGACGTCGGTGACGCGGGTTGACGCCGAGTCAGGCGATTCTGCGAGAACATGATCTACCGGCAGAATGAAGCGGAAATTGCGGCGGCGCGCTTCTTCGAGAAGGTCCCGCGCAAGACCTAACTTGTCGTTTTCGACCAGGGACTTCCCTACCGGGACACCCTGGGATTTCAGGAAAGTGTAGGCCATGGCGCCGCCGATCAGCATGGCGTCCGCGAGCTTCATCAGATTCTGCACCACTTCAATTTTGTCGGAAACTTTTGCGCCGCCGAGAATGGCGACGAACGGACGGTCCGGGTTGGAGACAGCTTTGCCAAGATAGGTGAGTTCTTTTTCCATCAGCAGGCCGGCCGCGGACTGGCGAACGAACTTGGTGATGCCGACAACGGAGGCATGGGCGCGATGCGAGGAGCCGAATGCGTCGCAGACGAAAAGCTGGTCGCACAATTGGGCCAACTGGCGCGAAAAATCCGGGTCGTCGGCTTCTTCTTGCGCGTGGAATCGCACATTCTCGAGAAGCAGGACTTCTCCATCACGCAAAGCTTTGCTTTTCGCTTCGGCATCCGCGCCGACGCAATCTGCAGCGAACGCGACCGGTTGGCCCAGAAGCTTGCTCAAACGGGCGGCGACCGGCGCGAGACTGTATTTCGGATCGATTTTGCCTTTGGGGCGGCCGAGATGAGACGCGAGAACGAGCCGCGCGCCGCGGTCGATTGCGAGACGCAGAGTAGGAAGCGTTTCGCGGATGCGAGTGTCGTCCTCTATTTCCGCGCCGTCCATGGGGACGTTGAAGTCCACGCGGATGAACACGCGCTTGCCGGACATTTCAAGATCGCGAATGGACAGCTTATTCATATTCGCAGCGCCGCTACCGTGCTGTGGTATCGCTTGTCAGGAGAATTAGGACCGCGCGGCAAGAATTTTAATCAGATCGCGGCAGCGGCTTGAGTAGCCCCACTCGTTGTCGTACCACGCAAGGATCTTCACGCAGTTCGTGCCTACTACGCGTGTGTAGCCGGAATCCACAATCGAAGAGTGCGGATTGCCGCGGAAATCGATGGAGACTAATTCCTCTTCGGTGTATGCCAGGATGCCCTTCATGGGTCCTTCGGCTGCCTTTCTCAGTGCCGCGTTTACGCTCTCGACCGTCGCGGGTTTGTCCGTCAACACCGTCAAATCCACGACGCTAACGTTGGGCGTCGGCACGCGCAGCGAAAAACCGTCCAATTTTCCTTTCAGCTCCGGAATCACCAGATGAAGCGCTTTCGCGGCGCCTGTGGATGTGGGAATCATGGAGAGCGCTGCTGCTCGCGCGCGGCGGAGGTCCGGATGCGGCAGGTCGAGAAGCTTCTGATCATTCGTGTAGGAATGAACCGTTGTCATCGTTCCGACGTTGATACCGAATGTGTCGTGAATCACTTTCGCGACCGGAGCGAGGCAGTTTGTGGTGCAGGAAGCGTTCGAAATCACGTGGTGCTTTGCCGGATCGTAGAGTTTATCGTTCACTCCGAGAACGAAGGTGGCGTCGGGATCGGTAGCGGGAGCGGAAATAATCACTTTCTTCACCGAACCGCGGATGTGCTTGCGGGCGTTGGCGCCGGCGGTGAAAAGTCCGGTGGATTCGACCACGATGGTCGCTCCGACGGAGGTCCAGTCAATTTCCGCAGGATCTTTCACGCGAAAGACCTTGAAAGCTTTACCGTCCACTGAAATCGTGTCTTCCGTGTGCGTCACTTTGTTCGGGAGATTACCGAGGATCGAATCGTATTTGAGCAGATGCGCCAACGTCTTCGAGTCGGTGATGTCGTTGACCGCTACAATTTCTATGGAGGGGTCTTCCAGCGCCGCTCGGAAAATATTGCGACCGATACGTCCGAAGCCGTTAATTCCAACCTTGATCGACATTCGCCCTCCCGGCAGAAGCGATAGACGCGGACAACAGCGCAACTACGCGCACGAATTTACCGAACGTGATGCTAGGGTGCACAACGAAAAAAGTCAACGCGGTCAGTCGAATTCCTTCACGCGGATTACCTTGTCTCCGGTAAAGGTGACAAAAGTCGTGCGCGCGGGAGGATCGCCGTAAATCCAGTCCTCGGTTTCGGTACCATCCGGATCGCGCTCGCGCACCTTGTGGTCCGGACGGCCAAGGGCCGCGAGCACCATTTCGTGATCCATGCCGGCGACTGCTCTCTGGTCCTTTATGGCGTCTCTAAACTGCGGGGGCAAGGTGTCAACCCAGTTCACTGCGGCGGATTGTTCCTTGGAGAAACTCAGGAACTCTTGCAGCGCAGTCATCACGTCGTCTGCGCTCATATCCGGCACAGGCTTGCCGTAATCGAGAATCAGCGTCCCGCCGGGCCTTTGTTGCGGGCCGGATGGAAGAGGTTGGTCCACACCGCCGGTGCTGATCTGAACGTGTTCGCGTAAATTGAAATGTCTTTTCCCGCCGCCATTCACCTGCACGACAATCTCTCTTGCGCGGAATTCGATGTTCGTCACTTGGACTGTTTCACCCGGGTTTACCGCAGCGCCATCATGGCGGAGCGCATTTCTGAGTTCTTTGGCATCCAATTTCTGCCCTACCGGGATTCGGAAGCCTTTTCTTCCCGCCGGAATCGGCGCCACGACCTTCGCAAATTCTCCCGAGACATAGCGGACGATTTCCAGCCGCGACTGCGGTTGCAGCGGCGTCTGCTTATTCGTCGATTGATCTACGACTGAGATAAAAACGGGAGCGCCGAACAAATCGCTCGAGCGAGTGGAAGCAGGCAAAGAAGTCGAGTCGGGGCCGTCCGGGAGTACAGGCGTGCGATAACGGTTGACGTCTGCGCGATCCGCGCTGACAGCGAGCGCGGCTCCGAGCAACAGAATGTGGCGGATGTACATAGACACCTGACCCGCACCTATTTTATTGCTTTTTGCCCCTCAGGTGAATATGGATTCTTTGCGGCGGCGGTTGGTTGCAGAACGAAAGGCAGATCAGCCCGCCGCGCGAGCTTTCGACGCCGGCGCAACTTTCTCGTCTTCCGCCTTCTGCACAGCGAGCTGCGGCTCGAAACAACGGCGGCAACGCGCTTCGTACATTCCGCCCGCGCCTACCACGATCAGCTCTTCCGAGGCGACGAGCCTTTGCGTGTGCACGGCTGGGTTGCCGCAGCGCATGCAGATCGCCAGCAATTTTGTGATTTCTTCCGCAACAGCCAGCAGGCGAGGCATAGGCTCGAAGGGACGGCCCATGAAATCGGTGTCAAGACCTGCAACGATCACGCGCTTGCCCAGATCGGCGAGCTTTACGCAGCTCTCGACCAGGCTTTCGCCGAGAAATTGCGCTTCGTCTATGCCGACCACCTCCGTGCGCGGCGCGACTTTAGAGAGAATGTCTTCGCCGGTGGTCACCAGCTCCGAATCCAGCTCCAAGCCGGAGTGCGAGACGATACCGTTCTTGGAGTAGCGCTGGTCGATTACCGGCTTGAAAATTTGAACGCGCTGTTTCGCAATTTCCGCGCGTCGCAGGCGGCGAATCAGTTCCTCACTCTTGCCGGAAAACATCGGCCCGACGACGACTTCGATCCAGCCCATGTTGCCCTTGACGATATCCACGCTTCCCCCTTCTGGTTACAGGCTAGCACATAGTGCGATGAAAATTGATAGTTGAGCTGGCGCGTCTCGCTTGCATATGGTCAGTACATCTCACTGTTGAAAAAGGGCGCGAAAGCGTTGACGACGGCGACTCGAAAAGCGTCTTGGCGCTTGATGAGATTGCGCGTTAGAACGCCCCAGGCGCCTTGTGCGTCGCGAATGCCGTGGCCTCCGGCAAAGGCGTCAATCGCTTCAGACAGTTCCACGCCATCGTCCACTACGGTCTTTACAAGCGCTTCGGGAAGGACGACGGCTCCGGATTGGCCGAAAAAGCCCCTGCCCCTGGCGTCTTTTACGCAGGCCCAATTTTCGAGAAAAACCGAACGTGTTCCGCCATCGCTGACGACATCCAGGCCCCCTTCCAAACCGACGAAATATTTCCAGGGTTCATTTTTTTCGCGTGCGATGCGTAGCAGGGCTTCGGCGCGCTGGCGTGCACCCGCCATCAGATCTTCGCGTTTCAGCGGGGTGTGGCGGACGCCGCTCGGAACATCGATCCCTCTAATTTCAAATTGCGCGTCCTTGCCCAGGAACGGTCCGAACAGGGCGAGAGCCTCCGAAACCGCGTCCAGCTTCGGACGGCGGGTGCTGCCAACGGCGATGATGATTTTTTCCACGCGGCGCGGATTCTATCAGGGACATCGTAAACAGGCGAGATGAACTCTTCTGCGACGCTTCTTCAAAGTCTGAGCGAGCAAGAACGGAGAGAGCACTATTTCCAGAGTTGAGTTTGTTTCTCGCGAGCGAAGCGCGCTGAGAGAAATTCCTTCAGGTCTTCGATTGAGGTGAACAACTGATCGGAACACGCGAGCATCCAGCCGCTTACTTGCTCTACTGCGACTGGCGTAACGAGATACACGGGAATGCCTTTGCGATGGGCCACGGTTAGCTCCGCGGAAGTCCCGCCGCTGTGTGCATTTTCCGAAGGCCAAAAGCAGATTACGTAGTCCGCCTTGTTTTCGATTAGATCGAGATCGAAAGCTACGATCTTGCGCACGCTGCGGCGGAAGCGGTCGAGATCGGTGGTCTTCCATTCGCGAAAGTGAGCGGCTTCTTCTTCGGTGAGATTCTTCAGTTCGTCTTCCGCGGGATCATAGACGCGATGACCGAGCTGGTCTCGCAGAAAGGGCGTCAGCTTGCGCCGCCAGAGTCTGCCGCCGTCTTCGGCGAATTCGATCGGACCGCAAAGATAAGCGAGCATAGGGTTGGGAGGGAAACTCTAACACGCGGAGGACCGCTTGGCCACTCGCGAACGAGACTGACTACCCGCCGTTCTGGTCCCATGTGAGCGTTTTAGCGACACTTCCCGTCTTCACACGTTGACTTCGCCAAGACCTCTGCCAAAATTGGACTTACGAAGCTTATCTCAAAACAGGAAATAACATGAAACCACTCAAACAACTCCTCGTGGGGCCCCTTTGCGTCCTGCTCTGTTCCTTTCCGGTGCAAGCCAGCCCGCAGTCTGCAGCGCAGCATGCCGGCCAGATCAACGCGTTGATCCCGGCGGCCAGCCGCAACGCCCAGCCTGCAAAGGTGCAGGACCAACTGCAATGGAACGACCTGCTGAAGACTACGCATTCAGGCCGCGTGCGAGCCGGTTTAGACGACGGCTCAATGCTGAGCCTGGGTTCGGACACCGAGCTTCGCATCGTTCAGCACGACAGCGCATCCCAGCAGACTTCGCTTGAAATGAATTTTGGCAAGATGCGCAGCCAGGTAGTGAAGATCGCGAAACCGGGCGGGAAATTTGAGGTCACCACGCCCAACGCGGTCATCGGCGTGATCGGCACACACTTCTACGTTGCGTTCGAGCACGGCAAGACGACGGTGATTTGTTACGAAGGAACCGTGCTGGTGACCCCGAAGGCCAACGCTCAGGCGCAAAACAACTCGGGACAAAGTTCGACTGGAAATTCGATCACGGTGGCCGCCGGTGAAATGGTGGAAATTGTCACGCATGTTCCTCCGGGCGGTTTTCAAACCGTGTCAACTCCGCCGGCCGTAAAACAAAACAGCCAGTTGGCAACCGATACGAACGACAACACGCCTCCCGTTCAGGCTCGCTCTCATGTGCTGCGGAACCTTCTGATAGGATCTGCCGTCGCGGTGGGGCTGGGTGTGGGTCTTGCCGTAGGCACCGGTAACACCACGCCGAAGGCGGCCACTCACAACACCCCAATTAGCCGGTAAATAGAAAGCTAGCTGAGTAGACGGAGTAGCTCCGCGGCAGGCACAGAAGAACTTCCGCGAAGGCTGCTTCGCAGTTGCAATTCTTATGAAACTGAAGGCACAGCAGTGGTCGGCGTGGCTGAAAGAATTCTCGCGCAGCCGAATCGACTTGGGCCTGGCGCTGCTGGTGACTCTGGCAGGACTGGCGCTGTTCGTTTTCTCCGGCCTCAGCGCGGACAATCGCGCCGGGTTCGTTTTCCTCCAGAATATCGAGCAGAGCTCCCTGGACTTGCGGTTCGAGCTGCGCGGCAAGCGCCCGCCTGACAGCCGTATCGTGATTGTGGGTATCGACGAAAACACACTTCAGAAAATCAATTCGTTTCCTCTGCCACGCAAGGACTACGCACTTTTAGTGAATCGGTTGAACGCAGGCGGCGCCCGTATTATCGCCTTTGACGCAACATTCCCCACTCCGGAAAGCAACTCAGCGGTGGAGGCGCTGCAAGAGTTGCAGAACCATGCCGGCGCTTCCATGTCTGCAAATGTCTTGAAGCAAGTAAAGGAACTGGAGATTTCCAGCGATCAGGACGCTGCTTTCGCCTCAGCACTGAAAAATGGGGGCGACGTTGTGCTGGGCCATATATTTCTCGACCCGGACAGGGCCAAGGCCGCTAATGCCAAATCAGCGGAAGAGTATTACAACATCGTGTGGGCCCAATCGTTCCCCCAAGTTGTGCCGGCTAAGTCCAAAGACGGAAAAGCCGTGGACATGGGAAAGGCGTGGATCAAAGCCGGTGGAACAGTTGCGGCGGGTGTGGAAGCAAATATTTCAAAGATCGCGGAAGCCGCGGCTTCTTACGGCTTCCTGAACATTAATCCGGATGCGGACGGGACTCTGAGGCACGGGTCATTGATAATTCGTTACCGGGATCTGGATTTCTTTCCTTCGCTTCCGCTGCAAGTGATTCGGCTGTATGAAAAAATTCCCGATCAGGATATCGCAGCCTACATCTCAGAAAACGGATTGGAGCGAATCCAATTCGGACGCCATCTCTTGCGGCCGTCGCGCAACGGCACCGCGCTGATCAATTACACCGGCCCCTACAACACGTATCAACACTATTCGATGGCCGACGTGATCGACGGGACTACTCCTCCCGATGCATTTCGGGACAAGATCGTGCTGGTGGGAGCGACAGCCATGGCCATCGGAGACGTGCGCAACACTCCCTGGCTAGATGCGGGTTACATGGGCGTCGAGGTGCACGCGAATATTATCGACAACCTGCTGCATAGCGACGAGAAAGGCCGCGGATTCCTTACGCGGGGATTTAACGAGGAGATAGTCGATCTAGCTTTTATCCTCGTGTTTGGGCTGCTTTTTGGATTTCTGTTCAGCCGCATCACGCCTCTGTATTCCACCGGATTAATGCTGGTAACGCTGGCCGGATTCGCCGTATTTGTTTATTTCAGCTTCGCTGATAAGGGAAGGTGGATCAGTTTCGTGATCCCGGCAGGCACCCTGGTGTTGAACTACCTGGCGATTACCAGTTTTCGAATGATTCGCGAGGAGCGCGCAAAACGCCTGATTCGCAAAACTTTTTCGCAATACTTGTCGCCCGGCGTAATCGAGCTCATCGAAAAAGATCCTGAGAAATACATCCGGCCCGGCGGTGAGATGAAAGAGCTGACCATCATGTTCAGCGACATTCGCAGTTTCACAACGCTTTCGGAAGGGTTGACGCCGGACGAGCTCGTGAAATTGCTGAACGAATACTTTGGCGCTATGACCGAGATTATTTTTTCCAATCAAGGGACGCTGGACAAATACATCGGTGACGCCATTATGGCCTTCTGGGGCTCGCCTTACCCGCAGCACGATCATGCCTACCGCAGTTGCATCTGCGCGCTGCAAATGGTGCGCGGCTTGGAAAAACTGAATGTGAAATGGAGCCGCGAAGGACGGCCGCCGATCGCCGTCGGAATCGGACTGAACACCGGCCCTGTGAACGTGGGGAACATGGGATCAGATCGGCGGCTGTCATGGACAGTGATGGGAGACAACGTCAACCTTGCTTCGCGCCTGGAAGGAATCACCAAGCTGTATCACTCAAGGCTGGTCATTAGCGAGGCGACTTACAGGCAGGTGTCAACGCAGTTTGTCTGCCGCGAACTCGACAAAATCAAGGTGAAGGGGAAGAACCAGCCGGTAAACATCTACGAGTTGATGGACGTGATCGCGGAAAAACCCAAATACGAAGCGCTGCTGACCCAGTTCGATCACGCCATGGACGCCTACCGGAACCAGGACTGGCAGGAGGCGTCGGAACGGTTCGCGCAAATTCTTACAACCTGCCCTGATGACGGTCCCACGCAGGCGTTTCTAGAGCGCGCGGTGGAGTTTGTGGAGGAAGCGCCGGAAGCCGGCTGGGACGGCGTTTACGTGATGAAGACGAAATAGATTTGCGAAGATTATTTGCGAATTACTCTGGAAGCAGAAACTCAATACTCTGAATGCTCTGCTCTGCAGGTCCCTTCACCGTCGCGGAAAATTCATGGCCGTGTCGCCCGCAACTATGCTGATGGCTGAGGCAGCGCTCGATCCCGGGGCAGCAGAACCGTAGGTGATCGACAACCGAGTTCGCGAAAGTGGCGCATCATCCACAAAGCGGACTGTGCCGCGGTCTCGTTCGATACCCAGTTGTTTCCATAGCACGGGAAGATCGACGTCGTAGGGTTGGTCCTTCATCTTTTCATAGAGCGGCCGCAAAACCGCAACGCCAGTGGCCTGGTCTCCGGTATCCAAAGCTTTCTCCAGCGGCCAGTCCTGTCGAATATCTCCACCGGCAGCGAGGATGCCGCGCAGAGCATCGTCCAAACCTTTTCGGTTCGCCGTTTTTTGGTGAATCTCAATATCCGCGAGAAAACAAAAGAGCGCGCCGCCCCAATACGTTCGTCCCCAGGTATGCGTGTTGTCGAGGCCTTTGTCTCCTGCGTCGGGAAGGCCCTGAGGGAGGTCCCTGACCACTTCAAACCACATTTGCGTGGCGTCCATGTGTTTCGCTCTTACGCGCGCGATGGGCTCGACGTAGGTTGCGATTCCCTCTTCAATCCAGTGGTGGTTGTCCGCAACGGACGGGAAAGCGAGATGAACCATTTCGTGAGTCAGCATCCAGTCGGTGGCGAGGCCCTCAAAAGTCGTTTCGCTGCCGACGTGAATGCTGATGAACCCGCCCTTTTCTCCAAATGTTTTGCCGCCTCGCACGCCTTTTCCGCCGGCCGGAATGATGCGCAATAAAAGATGAGGGAGAGGAAAACGGCCATAGTAGGCGCTGACAGATTCTGCGGCCCACTGAACCCACTTGAGGAGTTCTTCCTTGGAGACTTGAAGCGGACCTTTCTCAACAACCACGTCTATTCGCGAATTTCCAATCACGATTGTCGAGGTCATGTCGTCAGCCGGAGAGGCGCATGCGGAAGCTAGGAAGAACACGAATAGGCATAGAAGGGTTATACGATGAAACGTCTTGGAATTCCTGTTCGCAAGATCATTCATGAATCGGGCGACTGCTACTTCATCCGGCGGCCGTTCAAGTACCGGAGGAGCCGCTATCCCCGGGCGCTGAATATTCTCTCTTTCGAATCATCCGATCGAGGAGCGTGTCCAGCGCGAATTTTCCCGGTCCGAAGATCAGTACGACCAACGACGCGAAGAGGTACATGTACGGCGCGGCGGCGGAGAACTTATCCGGGGCGGTGAAAACCGAAAGCAGGGCCTCGCGATCACCCGTGACATACGCGGTCAGCATGTTTACCGTGAGAACTAGAGCCGTGAGGCGCGAGAAAAGCCCTAGCACCAGCAGCATGCCTCCCACCAGTTCGATGATCGAGACGAACAGTGCCGTCTGACCCGGCGCCGGCAGGTTCAGGCTCGCGAAGTACTCCGTCACTTTGGCCAGATTGTGCAGCTTGCCCCAGCCATCCTCCATAAATTCCCAGCCCCAGTACAGTCGCACGAAGAGGAAGAGAAAGGGCGACTGTAGACTTGATGCCGCTCTCACAAATCCGTCGTACATGCGCAGAATCTGATTCCTCGCGTCGCTCATGCAGGGCGGTCTCCTCTACGCGCCGTTCTCCGACTAATTAGCTGGCTGTTCCTGGAGCTTTTCTCGTCCTGGCAGAACCAGCCGAGCGCGGCCCAGGTTTGAAACCAGTGCTGCACGTTGGCCGCGCGCTCGTCCGGAACAATCGAACTCTTTCTCATAGCGCTTTCAACTGCAGTCTTGAGCGGCTTGCCGCTGCGAAGAGCGCTGAGGATGGCGAATTCGTCGCGATGGAGCCGGCGAAAGTAGACGGAATCGTCCAAGCGATGCACGGCCAGGAAAATCGGGCTGGGTTTTAATTTCGCCACGGCTGAAACTCGTTTTTGGTGGTGCCGCTCGCTGAAAGCATTGCTGGCAACCTCCGCGTCATCGTCCCCTTTGCGAACTTCCAGCAACAAATCGTCAACGGGATAACGCAGGTCGAGAAGCTGGACGTATGGCTGGAGCCGCAAACGCAGCTTCGCCGGATTTGCCGCGGCAAGATCTTCCGGCTTGAGCGTGGGCTCGGCGCCGCCATCGAAGGCTTCGATATCGGCCCATTCGAGTCGCGCCATATCGAGTGCGAGATTTCCGCGCCCAGCGGTCCAAGCAGGATTTTTTCGCAACCACGCTTCCAACCGCGAACCCAAGTTGCGTAGAGTAAACGATTGCGAAGGACAGTCGGTCAGATATGCCTGTGCCATGCGATCGAAGCGATTGCCACCGAGCACGGCGCGGAGCCCCGGAAAATCCTCGGCAAAACCTGACAACACGCGAAACCAATATTGGCGATTGTAAATTTCCAGGCGCTCGAATGACGTAAGACGATCGTTCGGCTTGATGATCGCGGAGGCTACCGCACGCATCGAGCGGCCATCAGGCGCGGTCGAGCGCATGCGTTCGGAAGGGGTGAGGGGCGTCATCACCGCGCGAGCCATGCGGCGTTGCAGGCTTAGCAGCTTCATACGGCTTTAGCCAGTGAGGCGCTCGCGAGGAATCGATTAGCTTTCAAAGCTTCGTCATGGACTTCGTCGAAGGAAGGGATGCTGTCGTCCCACTCTAAAAGCGTTGCTGTGTGGCCAACGCGTTCGATGGCGCGTTCGTACAATTTCCAAACCGGGTCAATCACGGGATGATCGTGGGTATCCAGAATGTACTTTTTGTATTTCGAATGGCCCGCGATGTGGATTTGAGCGACTCGCTCTGCCGGGACGCTGTTGACGTAGGTGTACGGGTCGAAGCTGTGATTTCGTGAAGACACGTAAATGTTGTTGACGTCCAGGAGAATTCCGCAGTCGGCGCGCTCGACCACTTCATTCAAAAATTCCCACTCGGTCATCTCGGAAACGTGGAATTCCGCGTAGCTGCTTACGTTCTCCACCACCACAGGTACTTCCACGAAATCACGAACCTCGCGAACTTTTTGCGCGGTGATGCGCGCAGCTTCGAAGGTGTATGGCATCGGAAGAAGATCGTGCGTGTAGCGGCCGTCCACGCTTCCCCAGCAGAGGTGATCCGACAGCCAGGGCGTCTTGGTGCGCTGGACCAGCGTCTTCAGCCGGCGGAGGTGCTCTTTATTAGGGCGCTCGGCGGAGCCGAAATACATGGAAACCCCGTGCTGCACCACTTTGTATTGCTCCAGGATTTGATCGAGGATGAGCAGGGGGCGCCCGCCATCGATCATGAAATTCTCAGAAATGATCTCGAACCAATCGACCACGGGTTTGCGGGTGAGAATATGATGGTAGTGCGGAGCGCGCAAACCAATCCCGATTCCATAGTCAGTAAAATTGTTAAACCGATTTGCCGGCATTTGGGACTCCGAAGATGCAGAAGAAGTGTCGAGGGCCGGCACAACGAAGTCCGGCCCCAGGCAGGACATCTTTCGCTACAGCACTAACGCTCCGAGGAGCGTTATTCGGGCATCTTTGAACCGTCAGTTGCGCAGCCGCCCTTGCCCTTGCAAGAGTTCTTGCCTTTGCAGCCGTTGTCGCTCGACTTACATCCACCCTTGCCCTTGCAGGAATTCTGACCCTTGCAAGCATGCTTTTCCTTCACCTTAGTGTCGGCCGGCTTCTGATCGGATTGAGCAGCCAGCCTCACCCCGGACAGAAGATTTGATGCTTGAATTGTCGCACCGGTGCCCGCCAAAAGACCTGCAAGCGCTGCGCCGGCAACTAGAGCCTTCTTCGATTTTGTCATTTCCCGAATTCCTCCTATTGAGTTTGGACTGCGACTGCTCCTCTTGTTACTACGCTATCCGAGAGAGTTCGGATGTTTGTGTTGGGGTTGAATTTTCAGACGGGCTGGATCCCGACCCGGGCGTAACCCGGGAAGCTGCGGGGGGGAGCATAACCTAACCAATCGGTCTGCGACAATAACTATTACCCGCGTTGCCTGGCAAGGCTATGGATGCATAACAGGAAGGTAGACATACGAATCCGGCATCAACCTGCGAGGAAAAGGTTCACTAGCGGCGCGATATCTGGAGCGGGATAAGAGAATCGAACTCTCGCCTCCACCTTGGCAAGGTGGCGTACTACCACTATACGAATCCCGCGCGGATGAGGACTCCGCAATTCGCAATTATTTATAGCACGGCGCCAACACTCGAACAAGGCCTCGAGCGCCGCGAGCATCGGACAAGCAAATGAAGGCTGGTTGCGCGGAAAAAAACGCGACTTTCGCTAATCTACTTCAAGGATCCGCGTGGCTTTGACGATCGGAGACTTTTTCTGGCGTTGGGCAAAACGCTGGGCGCGGTCTCGGTCAATGTACACACGGGCGAACCTCTCCCCGTCGTGGTAAAACACGGTCACCTGCCAGTGCTGGTGTTTCCGCCTTTTATCGCGATGCATGCGGTTCGTCTTCTTTGCTCTCTTCTTTTTCACGATGAGTTTTTCCCCGAGGCATCGGACTATTACAAGATTATCGGCGGCGCGCAAGTATCTAATTAAGAGTTAACGCCCAAATACTTTTTGGGCTCCATTTTAGTGCTCAGATTGCTCCTTATCGGCACAGTTAAGCGGTAAAAATGGGCGGAGCGGGAACTTTTGACTTTAGCCTAACGTAATACGGGTGAGGGACGATTAGTGGGCTGGAGGCGCCATGGAAATGTGCTTAGAGCGCGAGTTGGAAATCGAAGATTTGCGGAAACACCCGCAAGAAATGATCGCGCAGCTGCGCGACCTGCTGGCTAACGGCGCGGGGGTAACCCCGGACCCCAAACGGCTGGGCTTTTATGAAGTCAAACATCGGGAGCATATCTATTACATCTACGTTTCCCCAAATACGGGGAAAGTCTTGTTAATTGCGGCGTGGTCGCACGAGGAAGTATTGCTAGCTGGAGCCGCATTCCCAGGGTGATCCTCTCTAAGGCGGGCCTAATTGGGCGAGGCGGAGAGAGCCATGTCACTGGGTTTGAAATTTAGATCGCTCAGAATCTGCTTGTCGAGCTCGTAGACCGCCGGACTTTCGCTGGTTTGCCCGTACACCGAGCCGTTGGATTCTTTCGATATTTGGACGGTCACTTTTTTGCCGGATTTGTCCGTCAATACGGCTTCGAACTCGGGTTTTGCCAGAATGGCGCGGATGTTCGGTGCCGGCTGGTCAAAGATTTCCCCGGCGGTGGCCTGCTCCAACGGCGTAAATAGCTTCGAAATGTCGGCGGGCTTTCCTTTCAGCTCTGCGGGTTCTTCCAACGTCCATTCAAATTCCGATTTGCGGGTGCAGATAATCGTGCCGTTGGCGTTGTGTATCTCGACGTGATTGATCTCGGCGGGATCGAAGTGCGCGAGTTTCTTGTCGCGCAGGTCGCTGTAATTTTCGGCCAGTTTTTTGTAGAGCTCCTCGTTGATGAGGAAAATCATGGGCGCGGAAGTATCTCGCGCAAAGTATTGATCGCCTTCTTTCTTGCCTACAATCAGCGTGGCGCTCTGCCCTTTGTCATCCACGGCGGTAAACGTAAGCGCCGGATTCGCGAGGCCATACTTGGCCAGATTATCCGGAGATTCGCTCGCAACCTTCGTCCATTTGGCCGAACCAAGGCTGGTGAGGAGAGCGCCGATATTTCCGGCATCGCCGCGCGAACCGGCCGGCTTCGTAAAAACCCACTGATCTTTTTCTTTCTTCGCCGAAAGCTGCCGGGAGGAGTTTTTCAGGTCGAAGGATGCGACTTTATCGGCCGCGATGTGCAGCACGCCGCGATCGCGCAAATCCTGAAGAGACTTGCCGGAAGTGACTAAAAGGGATTCCGGTAGGAGCGCGACATCTTTGGCGCCGTCCACAATTGCGTAAACCGAAATCCCGGAGAAGTCTTTCTTGCCCAATGCTACGGTGTGTTTTGCGCCGCTACGCAGTTGGAATTCGAGTGAAACAGCAGGCGGGTCCAGGCCGTAGACCTTCAGCCGGTCAGGTGCGCCGGGTTCCGTTTGCGCAATGCGCGCGCTGGACAGGCCGTCGATTATCCCGTCCAGGGACGGCTGATCGGCGCGTGCCTCGAGTGGTTGAGTTATTCTCCAAACTTCATCGCGCTTCTCGAACTGCAACGAGGGCTCAGCGGGATTCGCGGGATGTTTGATTACGAGAGACGTTACGTCCTGCGGTTGAATCGAGAACGCCAGCTTCGCCGCGTCCGCGGGCGCGTTCTCGCTTTCTTTCTGGCTGCGCCGCCAGTCGAAGTAATACACAGCGGCGCCCAAAATAACGGCGCCGAGAAGCAAAAATAGAGTGGTCTTCTTGATCATGTGACGTAAGTTCAGCGAGCGCGGATTACCGGCGCTTCCACCAGATATAGACTCCCGAAAAAATCACGATGCCGGGAAGAATGACGAGGTCGAGCCACGAAAGAGCGCTGCTCTGACCTTGCGTCAGTGTAATGCGGCGATTGGTCTGCGATTTCGGGCGAATGGAGATCAGGTTCTCGTCCTGGGCCAGCCAGTTGATGGCGTTATAGATGAGGTCGCCATTTTTCTGCTGGCCCACATAGGGATTCGCGGCGAACGCCGAGTTACCAATCACGACCACGCGAGCTTCGCCGCCTGCAGATTTTCTGGAGGCCGCAATACCGAGCGAAAGCGGGCCCAACGCGCCCGTCTTGGGGTCGTATGCAACTTCGTTTCGTCCCTGTTTCAAATTCGGAACGGTGAAACTCTGCTGCGAGGTCTTCAAAAGTTCAACGATTTGAGGATCCGTTTTGGACTTGTCCGCGATCGAGACGGTGCGCGCCAAGGGAAAAAACGTCATCGAGCGACCAAAATTTTTCGTGATCGGGCTTTCTCCAAAATCCGTGACCAGCGGTATCGCCGGGCCCGCACCGAGCAGACTGCCAACTCCGCTTGCATCGATCACCACATTGTTGCCGACGCTGGTATTCCACGCCTGAAAAATTTCCCCCAGCTTCGGATCCGTCTGAGGGTCGACGAGGATCAGGCCTTTGCCCGATCCGGCCAGATATTTGTCGAGCATTTCCGCCTCTTGCGGAAAAAATTGCTGAGTCGGACCGGCAACCACTACCACGCTGCAATCGGACGCTATGCCTTTTTCAGATACTAGATTAATGGTCTTCGTGACGTAGTTTTCTTTCTTTAATCCTGCATCGAGGTGGCTGTAGCCGTTTTCTCCATCATCACTCAAGGATTTTTCGCCGTGGCCGGTGACGAAGCAAACCGTCTTTAGCTTATCTTGTGTGACCTTGATGATGGCGCTGGTGATGTCTTCTTCGGACGGAACGCCGCCGGATTCGAGGCGCTCTTTGCGCTGACCGGAGGCGAGGATTACGTCGCCCGTTCGCGTGGCTCCATACTCCTGGGCGACCTCCGGCTTCTGATCTGGATCAATGTTTTGAAATTTCAAATGGTGGCTCAAGCTGGTGTACTCAGCCATCTGATCGTCGAGAGCGGCGTTGGGGGACTTGTCGAAGTGGACGATGGTGACGTCTTTCTGCAAGCCGCCTACGATCTGCTTGGTCTGATCGGAAAGCGTGTACAGCTTTTCGGTAGTCAAATCGAAACGCTTATGATGGCGAAACCCGACGAAATTCACGATTATCAGGATCGCGATTACAGCCACACCTAGAACCGTGGTGTTCGTGCCCTGCTGCGAAGACCGCTTGGAGAAAAAACGGACAATGCCCCCAAATCCGATAACGATTGACGCGAGCAAGCACAAGGCGCCGATTACCAACACAACTTTGCTAAACGTCAGGAGCTCGTGTTGAATCGTGTACCGCAAGTACCCGGCCACCAACATGGCTATGCCGGTGGTGCCGATAAATCTCGCCAACTCTTCGCGATCCCATTTCATCCTGCAATTTCCTCCATGATTTGCGAGCGCGCGGTAAAACCCGCCTAGGCTCGCCGCCAGCGCATTGAATCGACGGAGCGCACCGTCAAGAAAACGAAAAGAACGATAAAGCTCCCGTAATAAATCAGGCTGGATGTATCAATCACTCCGCGCGTGAAATCCTCGTAATGGCGTATTACCGAAAGATACTGAAGCACGGCGGTGGCGCCACCATCGGTCTTGCGTGCAAGAATGTCGATGACCCAGATAAACAGAGTGGCTGCGAAAGCAATCACGGCCGCGATCAGTTGGTTTTCTGTCAGAGAGGAAACAAACGATCCCAGTGCCAGCAACGATCCGCCGAGCAACAGCACTCCCGCGTATCCGGCAAGCAAAATGCGCCATGGCATCCTCGGGTCGCTGTGAAGAACCATGAATATAAGGTAGATAGCGGTGGGCGATAGCATAACGGTGAAGAGTGAGAGCGAAGCGAAAAATTTCCCGAGCACGATTTCCAGTTCGCTGACTGGAGAAGTCATCAACAGCTCCATGGTGCCGCGCTTGCGCTCTTCGGCGTATACCCCCATCGTTAAAAGCGGGGCGAGAAACAAAATCAGCGTAGCAAGCAATCCGAAGAAGCTACGTATCACTTCGGACGGAGCATCGAAACTAGACGGAGCTCCAAATTGCATGCTTCGCATTTCCATTTGAAATGATTCGTTGATCACTGCCGTAAGAATCGCGTTAAAAAAAACCGCGCTCAAGAATAAGAAGATTCCGATGAGAATATAGGCGATGGGCGAAACGAAATAGTGGCCCATCTCCTTGCGATAAATTGCGTACAAACCTCCCATTGTGCTCTCCACTCCTTTGCCGGCTTGCCTAACTGGACGCTTGCGCGTGGGCTGCGTCGTCTGTGGTGAGTTCGAGGAAAATGTCTTCGAGACTCAGGCTCACTCCGTGCAGTTCGTAAAGCGGCCAGCCGTGTTCCACAATTTTCGCCGCGATTTGATTGCGAATATCGTTCCCTTGCGCCGCTTCCACCGTGACCGCCTGATGCCCTCCGGCGCGGGCCGGCTCAATCGCCACTCGGCCCGCTCCCGGAATTTGCGCCAGCATGTCGCGCAGCGGTTTTTCCGGAGCATCCGTTTCAATGCGAATTTTCTGCCCGCCTTTGAGCTGCGAAGTCAGATTCTGCGGCGTATCCACCGCGGCGATTTTGCCTTTATTGATGATGACCACGCGGTCGCAGGTCATGCTCACTTCCGGAAGAATGTGCGTGGAAAGAATAATGGTGTGATTTCCGGCCAGGCCTTTAATCAGGTTGCGGACCTCGATGATCTGCTTCGGGTCCAGGCCAACGGTGGGTTCGTCGAGAATGATAACTTCCGGGTCATGCACGAGCGCCTGCGCGATGCCCACGCGCTGCTTGTAACCGCGCGACAGCCGTTTGATGAGTTCCGAGCGCCGGTCTTCCAGATTGGTTTTTCTCAGGGCGTCATCGATCCGGCCGGGACGCCGTTCCGCCGGAACATTCTTGATGCGCGCGACGAAATCGAGGTAGGTCTCAACGGTCATGTCCGGATACACAGGCGGGTTTTCGGGCAAGTAACCGATCCTGCGGCGGACTTCCATCGAATCGGTAAACACATCGAAGCCTGCTACGCGCGCCGTCCCATGCGTGGCGGGCATATAACCCGTCAAGATGCGCATCGTCGTCGTCTTCCCGGCGCCGTTGGGCCCCAGGAAACCGAGAATCTCACCCTTGTTCACTGTGAATGAAACGTGGTCAACGGCCGTAACCGCGCCGTAGGACTTCGTTAGATCCTGAACCTCGATCAAAGCACTCCTCCGAACAAGAACGCCCGCGCGAATTGCCGCGCGCTTTCAAACCAATCTTTATACTAAATACTAAAGTTGGGGGAAAATTGAAAATTCAGAGCCAATGGCCGCTGGAGTGAATCATCAGTGTACTCGATTGAGATGCAGCCGAGGTCCACGAAAGTTGTCATGGAAATGTCCGCGCGGGCGATCTCGCGGCTGTGTCTCACTGCACCGCTTGCCATAACTCGTTGACCCCCTTAGAATCGAAACATACACTAGGCAACGGCCCGCTCGTCCGGAGCATCCACATTTCGTACACATGCAGCTTATCGTTCTTGTCCCCATATGCTTAGCCGGGTGCGATGAGAGTCTGCGGTCGTGAAGCCGCAGCCGGATGGCTGTTGGGAGATGTGCGTTGACACATCGCGGCCGTTTTGTTATTCAACTTGTTTCGCATTCTTAGCTTGCAATTCGACAACGGGTTCTGTCCCACCTCTTTGGGCGGATCTGAAAAAGAAATCCAAGGTGATATGACAATTTCGAAGGCGTATGCCCAAATGTTAGAAAATGCCAGAAGCCGCCGCGCAGGTGGTGCGAGCCTGACGGTTTGCGGAATTCGAGCGGAGCGGCTGCGATTGTTTGCGTTCGCGCTGTTGGCCTTTCTTGGCGCAGGGTTCCTGGCGGCTTGCGGAGGCAGCAGTTCGGGCATCACGCTGGAAGTGACGCCGAATACGGCGCAGACGGTGGATCAAGGACAGGTAATACAATTCACCGCCATTCTGGGCAACGACACAAAAATGCTGGGCGTCACTTGGAAGCCGCTCACCGGCACGGGCTGTGCGGGCACCGGTTGCGGCACGTTAACGAACATCACGAAAACTTCGGTGACGTACACGGCGCCCACGAACAGTTCGATTGCCCTGACGGTTAGTTTGGAAGCAGTCGCGAATGCGAGCACCGGCGTTACCGCAACCACCATGATCAGCGTGGTTCTGCCTCCCACGTTTACAACCACTACTCTTAATAATGGAATGAACGGCGGACAGTACAGCCAGCAGGTGGTGGTGACAGGCGGCGTTCCGCCGTTGGTATTCAGCGTGGTCTGTCCAAACGGCCAGCCCACCTGTCTGCCCCCTGGATTGACCTTGAATCAGAACGGAACCCTGCTTGGCATACCCACGACATCGGGAACGTATCCATTTTTCGTGAAAGCAACGGACCGCGGCGGTGTTCCGGTAATTGGCCAGCCCCCACCGTTTTCGGTCACGTCTACTCTTTTCACGGTGATCATCAATCCGGCCACGCCGCTGTCGGTTACGACGACCTCTCTTCCACCCGGGACCGTTAACCAGCCGTATAACATTTCGCTTACTGCAAAGGGCGGGGCAACACCCTACACATGGAGTGTGACTCCGCACAGCTTGCCGCCCGGATTGGCGTTGAATACCTCGACCGGACAAATCTCGGGGACGCCGACTACCGCCGGTTCCTATCCGTTGATCGCGACCGTGCAGGATTCTTCCGTTCCGGTGCAGTCCGCTTCGTCCGGTACGCTCACGATCTCGGTCCAATCGCCTAGCCCCCTGCATATAACCACCGCGTCGCTGCCTTCAGGAATGACGGCAACTTCCTACAGCACGAGTTTAAACGCCAGCGGCGGAACTCCTCCCTACACGTGGAGTGTTATTAGCGGCCAGCTTCCGGCCGGTCTGACTCTCGACGCACAGACCGGGCTGATCTCGGGAATTCCGATTCTTTTGGGCACTTCCACTTTCACCGTCCAAGTGCAGGATTCTTCCGCCGGGGCCGGCGGCCCGCAAAAGGCGACGCAGCTGTTTAATTTAACGATTACGGCCGGTTCCACGAGCAGCAATTCCCTAATCAAGGGAAACTACAGTTTCCTCTTCAGCGGATTCGATGCGAATGGAACGGTGGTTATTGCAGGTAATTTTGCGGCGAACGGATCCGGAGGAATCTCAAACGGCCAGGAAGACATTAATCGCGTTAGCGGCGTCGCGGTCGGAACGACTCTGACCGGAAATTACGCGGTTGGAACGGACGGCCGTGGCACCATGCAGTTGGTCGCCACGCAGGGAAACCTCACGGTGTTCACCTCGAACTATTTGCTCGCACTCGATTCGAGCGGTAACATTCACGTGATCGAGGACGAGACTGTTCCCACCAATGGCGTAGGAATTACGCATGGTTCGGGAATCATGAAACTCGCCGTCGGTACATTTGTAACATCAAACTTCGCCGGGAATTACGCGTTTGAATTTGCCGGGCAGGATTTTTTGACTGAACCAACCGTGCTGGCAGGCGTGGTCAACCCCGACGGCATACAAACTTTCAGGTCGGGCACCGTGGACTTCAACGACGGAGGCGTGTATTCCCCGGAACTGTCTCTGACCGGCGGCTTCGCCGTCGGAAATGCAAATTCGAAAGGCCTCGCGACATTCACGTATCTGCCGCCAACAGGCCAGCAAATCACTCTTACGTTTACTTTCTATTTCGTCTCCGCCGATGACATTTTCTTCTCGGAGATTGACACTGCCGCTACAGCGACTCCGTTTCCCAGGCTGAGCGGCGAAATGTTCCTTCAAAACACCGGAACGCAATTCAATCAGAGCGTTTTGCAAGGAACCGGCGTCGTAACCGGTACGGGACTCGCCGGCACCGGAATCGCGGGCTCGAACTCAACCGTTTTCGCGGGTTTGTTGACTTCGACTCTAGGCGACGGCAGTGCGAACCTATCCTTCGACCAGAACGATGGCGGTACCGTTACCTCCGTCCCGGCGTCGAACCCGCTCTCTGTTACATACCAGGTATTCCAGAACGGGCGGGTAGGATTTACGAGTTCGAATGACCGGCTTGCTGCAGCCTACCTGATAGGGCCTAACCAAGGGTTTATCATTGGCTCCGACACGGCTGCGACCTACGGCTTGCTCGAACAACAAACCGGCGCTCCGTACTCGCTTTCTTCAATTCAGGGTACGTATGTCCTCTCCGCGCCCCAGGAAGCTGACACCCTAGCGGTAAATATGATCGGCGAATTGAGTTCCGCGGGAGCCGGTAACATCGTCGGTACTCTGGACGAATTCATTCCTCCGACCGGGCCTCCGTCCACGGACATTCCTTTTTCTGCCAGTTACTCGGTAACGGCGGACGGCCGCGGAAACATGACTCCGATTCTGATTGCCGGGTTCCCGACCAATCTTGTGCTGTATGTGGTTTCACCGAGCGATGTGCGGATGATTTCTTTGGATTCAAACGTAGGAAATGGCCATCCTCAGGTTATTTTCCTCAGCCATTAGGATTTTGGTTGGATAGTTACGAAGAGGCGTGCGCAGTTCGATTGGATTCTACTTTTCTTTTTTCTCGAGCTTCAACGCCGCAGAATTAATGCAAAATCGCAAGCCTGTGGGTTCCGGCCCGTCTTCAAAAACGTGCCCTAAATGCGCGTCGCAACGGCTGCAGATCGCTTCCGTGCGCGCCATTCCGTGGCTGTTATCTCGCTCCAGCTCGACGTTCTCGGCCGCAATGGGCTGGTAGTAGCTGGGCCAGCCTGAACCAGAATGATATTTCGCGTCGGAGCTGAAAAGCGGCTGGCCGCAGCAAACGCAAACGTATGTTCCCTTCGTTTCCGTGTCTGCGTACTCTCCGGTGAATGGCGGCTCAGTTCCCTTCTTCCGCGTCACCTGATACTGCTCTTCGGTCAGCTTCGAACGCCACTCCGCATCGTCTTTCTTGATTTTCTCGGTCATGTTTTTATTTTACACCCGGCACGGCTGTTTCGGGAAATGTGACTTGTAAGGCTCTTGGCCGCCTCCGGCAGCGACGAATGGAAAGTCCATGGGCGTCAGCTATACTAGACTGGTTTCACGGACGTGTAGTTGTTTTGCGTGCAGCAATCAGCGGTCGATTTTTGGGAGATTCTTGTGAACGAGGTTTTCATTTGTGACGCGATTCGCACGCCCTTTGGCCGTTACGGCGGGGCGCTCGCTTCCATTCGAACCGACGATCTGGCGGCCATCCCGCTGCGCGGGCTCATCGAACGCAATCCCCGAGTGGATTGGATGGCGCTGGATGACGTCGTCTTCGGCTGCGCAAACCAGGCGGGTGAAGACAACCGCAACGTCGCGCGCATGGCTCTGCTGCTCGCGGGTCTTCCCAAGGAAATCCCCGGTTCCACCGTGAATCGGCTTTGCGGTTCCAGCATGGACGCCATCGGTGTGGCTGCTCGCGCCATCAAATCGGGAGAAGCAGATTTGATGATCGCCGGCGGCGTGGAGGGCATGACGCGCGCTCCCTTCGTGATGGGCAAGGCCGATAGCGCGTTCAGCCGGGTAGCTGAAACGTTTGATACCACGATTGGCTGGCGCTTCATCAATCCGCTGATGAAGAGCAAGTACGGCGTTGATTCCATGCCGGAAACCGCCGAAAACGTGGCAGAGGAGTTTCACGTTTCGCGAGCGGACCAGGATGCTTTCGCTCTGCGCACGCAGCAGCGCTGGGTGCGCGCCCATGCCGCGGGCTTTTTTAAGCACGAAATTCTCCCGGTTTCGATTCCGCAGAAAAAAGGCGATCCCAGGATTTTCAACACCGACGAACAACCACGGCCGGACACCACCCTCGACGCGCTGGCGAAGCTTAAGCCCATCGTGAAACCGAACGGAACCGTGACCGCGGGAAACGCTTCCGGTGTGAACGACGGGGCGTGCGCGCTCCTTATCGCCTCCAAAACGGCTGCTTCGAAATATGGTCTAACACCTCTCGCTCGCATTATCGCAACCGCCGCCGTGGGAGTCGCACCGCGCATAATGGGATTCGCACCTGCTCCCGCCACGCGCAAAATCCTCGATAAGACGGGGCTAAAACTTTCGCAGATGGATGTGATCGAGCTAAATGAAGCATTCGCGGCGCAGGCCCTTGCCGTGACGCGTGATCTAGGTCTGCCGGATGACGCTTCGCACGTGAATCCCAATGGCGGCGCTATCGCTATCGGCCACCCGCTGGGCGCAAGCGGGGCTCGTTTGGTCACTACAGCCGCCTATCAATTGCAGACTACCAAAGCGCGCTACGCTCTTTGCACCATGTGCATCGGCGTAGGCCAAGGCATCGCCACCATCATCGAACGCTGTTGATTAAGTGTAGGGTTGCGTTAGCGGAAGTGGAGTCATATTATACCCGTCGAAAGAGAGGGCTCATGAAGGCCGTCGTAGGCGTATTCAAGTCGCGACCAGATGCAGAGCGCGGTGCCGCGGAACTTACTCCGCTGGATATTCCGAAGAATCGAGTCACCGTACTTACGCCTCACGCGACCGCAAAGGAACTCGCCGCCGTCCCCACTGTTGCAGGAGAGGAACCGGGCATGGGTAAAGCGATGGGCGCCGCTCTGGGAGGCGCTATCGGCGTTGCCGGAGGCGTGGGGCTGGTGCCGATGCTCGCAAGCTTTCTGATTCCGGGCGTGGGGCAAGTGCTCGCGATTGGAGTTGTTGGCGGAGTGATTCTTGGCGCGCTAGGCGCAGTTGGTGGCGGAGCTGCCGGCGGAGCCATCGAGGGCAACGTCTTCGAGGGATTGCCGGAAGACGAGATGTTCGTCTATGAAGATGCCTTGCGCAAGGGCCGCTCGGTCGTAGTCGTGATGGCCGATAATAACGAAGCTGACGCGGTTCGCGGCGTACTGGAAAATGCCGGAGCCGAGAGCATCGATCAAGCTCGTGACAATTGGTGGGCCGGTCTGCGCGACGCCGAAAAAGAAAAATACGAAACCAGCGGCGGCAAGTTTGAAGACGACGAGCGCTACTTCCGCTGCGGCTTTGAAGCCGCCCTGCATGCGAAGAATCGCGACCGAACCTACGAGCAATGCCAGAAGGTGCTCGGCGATCTGCACCCGCGCTTGCATGAGAGCGAGCCCTTCAAGCGTGGATTCGAGCGCGGCCGCGAATATATAAAAACAATCCGTAAGCACGTGAGCTGATTTTTCCTGCACGGCTCCCGGCGTGTACCTGCACGCCACAGGCGCTATTAATCTTCCACAGTTGAGTATAATGAGCGTGCTGCACGCTTCGCATTTCTGTGCGTGTCTCGGAGAATGAGTGACATCCGGTTCGAAGCTTTTCCAGAATTACGTCAGTGGCAAGTTCGTACGCGGGCCGCGCGAGTTCCCCGATATCAATCCGGCTGACGGCACGGCGATCGCTCAAGTTTCCGAAGCGGATGAATCGCTGGTAAATGAAGCGGTCGAATCCGCGCGTCGCGCGCTCAGCGGAAATTGGGGCAAGCTCCCCATTCCTGCCCGCGCTGCCCTTTTGCACAAAATTGCCGACGGCATCGAAGCGCGCTTCAGCGATTTCGTTCAGGCCGAGGTCGCGGACACCGGAAAGCCAGTCTCTCTCGCTTCGAAAATTGACATCCCACGCGGCGCTGCGAATTTTCGAGTATTTGCGGACCTCATTAAAAATGCGGGGATCGAGGCATTTCGGACGGAAACTTCTGACGGCGTTTCGGCGCTCAATTATTGCGTTCGCAAACCACTCGGAGTAGTCGGCATTATTACTCCATGGAATTTGCCGCTGCTGCTGCTCACATGGAAAGCAGCGCCGGCGCTGGCCTGCGGCAATTGCGTGGTGGTAAAACCCTCGGAAGAAACTCCGGCGACTGCGACGCTGCTCGCAGAAGTCATGCAAACGGCGGGCGTGCCTCCGGGCGTGTTCAACGTGGTTCACGGTTTCGGCTCCGGTTCGGCTGGCGAATTCCTCACCAGCCACCCGGACGTGAACGCGGTTACGTTTACGGGGGAATCGAAAACCGGATCAGCCATCATGCGCGCCGTGGCTCCCACAGTGAAACCCGTTTCGTTCGAGCTTGGCGGCAAAAACGCGGCGATCGTTTTTGCCGATTGTGATTTCGATGAAACAGTCAGCGGCCTCGCCGACGCTGTGTTCCTCAATACCGGCCAAGTCTGCCTTTGCGCCGAGCGTGTTTACGTGGAACGCCCGATATTCGATCGTTTCGTTTCGGCGCTAAAACAAAAAGCGGAAGGCTTGTCGCTCGGTTGGCCAGCCGACAGCAAAACGACGACAGGTCCGCTGATTTCGAAAGAGCACCGTGCAAAGGTTCTTTCCTACTACGAACTCGCGAAAGAGGAAGGCGCTACAGTCGTGACAGGCGGTGGCATACCCAAATTCGGCGACGCTCGAGACAACGGCTTCTATATTCAACCGACTATTTTCACCGGCCTTCCCGAGTCAGCGCGCTGCGTGAAGGAAGAAATCTTCGGGCCGGTGTGCCACATCGCGCCTTTCGATACTGAAGAAGAAGCCATTGCCATGGCAAACGACACAAAATATGGCCTGGCCGCTTCCGTGTGGACCACGAATCTAAAACGCGGACACTGCGTCGCCGAACAATTGCGCGCCGGCATCACCTGGGTGAATTGTTGGTTCCTGCGCGACCTGCGCACGCCGTTCGGCGGCGCGGGCCTCTCAGGCATTGGACGCGAAGGCGGTCTGCACTCGCTGAATTTTTATTCCGAACTGAACAATATTTGTGTCAAGTTGTGACCGGAATCTCGTGAATTCGAGGTGATCTGAAATGGAAAGCAAAGTCGTCGAAGGCAAAGCCAAGCCGCGCGGCAAGTTTCCGCACATAAAACGTGCGGGCGATTTTCTCTTCGTGTCCGGCACCAGTTCGCGTCGCGCTGACGATTCCATTGCCGGTGCGGAAACCGACAAGTTCGGCACGACGCATCTTGATATTCGCGAGCAAACACAAGCCGTGATAGAAAATATTCGCGGCATTCTCGCGAGCATGGATGCCGGCCTCAAAGACCTGGTCGAGATTTCGACCTATCTGGTAAAGATGGAAGACTTCGACGCTTATAACGAGGTTTACTCGCAATTCTTCGACGAACAAGGCCCCGCGAGAACTACCGTTGCCGTGCGCCAATTGCCGCATGCGTATCTGCTGATTGAAATGAAAGCGATCGCGTACAAGCCCGTCGCGCACTCGGAAACGCAAGCCGGAGCCGGGAGGACAGAGTAATGCCATCGATCAAAACGCTGAAAGCTTTTAACTTCCAAGGATGGATCGACGCGAATCGCGACAAGCTGAAGCCGCCCGTTGGAAACGCCCAGATTTGGGAAGATGGCGACTTGATGGTCACTGTCGTGGGAGGGCCCAACAATCGCAATGATTATCACGACGACCCCACAGAGGAATTTTTCTACCAGTTGAAGGGAGATATTTTTCTGCGCTTGATGCCGGAACCAGGCAAACCGCCGGTAGAAGTTCCCATCAAGGAAGGCGAGATTTTTCTTCTGCCCAAACACGTGCCGCATTCGCCGCAGCGCCTCGCTGCCGGCACCATCGGATTGGTTGTCGAAATGCCGCGGCCCGAAGGAGTGATGGACGGCTTCGAATGGTATTGCGCGAAATGCAATCACCGTGTGCATCGCGCGGAAGTTCTTTTGAAAAGCATCGTGCGCGATTTGCCGCCGCTCTTTGAAAAGTTTCAACAAAGTCCGGAACTACGGAAATGCAAAAACTGCGGCGAAGTTCACCCGGGCAAACCGGCTCCGCAGAAATAGCGGCACAGGGACGACATGCCAGTCATAGATATACACACACATTTTTTCCCGGAATCCTGGCCCGATCTCGCCAAGCGCTACGGCACTCCCGACTGGCCGTCGATCAAACATACCGGCCCGGGCAAAGCAGACATCATGCTCGGCGATCGCATGTTCCGCCACGTCACTTCGGGTTGCTGGGACGTGAACGTGCGTCTCGAAAACATGGACCGCAACGGCGTGGACATGCAAATCATCTCCGCCACGCCCGTTCTCTTTGCCTACGCCCGCGAGGCCAAACACGCACTCGATTGCGCGCGCTTGTTCAATGACGTTGCTCTTGAAATGTGTCAGCGCTCGAAAGGTCGCTTGAAATCTTTCTGCCAGGTTCCCTTGCAGGATATCGATGCTGCTAGCGCGGAACTTTCCCGCTGCATGCGCGACGGCCACCTCGGCGTTCAGATCGGCAATCACGTCGGACAAAAAAATCTGGACGATCCCGGCATCCTGAAATTTTTGCAGCATTGCGCTGACGAAGGAGCCGCAGTCTTCGTTCATCCCTGGGACATGATGGCCGGCGATCGCATGCCGAATTACATGATGCCTTGGACCGTGGCCATGCCGGCCGAAACGCAGCTATCGCTCGTCTCCATGATTTTAAGCGGAGCTTTCGACCGCTTGCCCCCCAGCCTGCGAATCTGCTTCGCGCATGGCGGCGGAAGCTTTGCTTTTCTCCTGGGCCGGCTGGAAAACGCGTGGAAAAATCACGAAATCGCGCGCGGCGCTTCGCAGTTTGCGCCAAGCCATTATCTGGAACGCATTCGCGTCGATTCCGCAGTCTTCGAGCAGCGCACGCTGCAATTTCTGGTCGAGGTCATGGGAACGGATCGCGTGCTTCTCGGTTCCGACTATCCTTTTCCGTTGGGGGAAGCGCGCGCCGGCGCGTTAATTCGCGAAAGCCGTTCTTCGCCCGAAGTAAAGGCAAAATTGCTCGGCGGCAACGCCGAGAAATTTCTGAATTTGCCCAGCGTAAGTACGGCGGCGAAGCCAGCGGCGTCGTCCACATCATCAAGTGCGCCAAAATCAGAAACTTCGGCCGGCTGCCCATTTGGAAGCGCCGCGCCTCCATACGACAAGCCGACGTCATCCAGCGCCGAATCAGGCGAGCCCGAAAATCGATTGACATATAGCTCTTATCTTCGCATCCCGGAACTCCTCGCGCTTCATCATCCCGTCTCCTCTCCGGTACATCACGACGAATTGCTCTTCATCATCATTCATCAGACCTACGAGCTGTGGTTCAAGGAATTGCTGCACGATTTGGACGCGGTTGTTGCCAACCTTCGCGCCGCGGGTGCTGATCCATCTTCGCGTGACGATGTCTACGAAGCCGCGCGCTTGCTTCGACGCTGCACGGAAATCATGCGCGTCCTGGTGGAGCAGTTCACTATTTTGGAAACGATGCTTCCCTCTCACTTTCTCGCCTTTCGCGGCAAGCTGAATCCCGCCAGCGGTTTTCAATCGGAGCAGTTTCGAGAGATCGAATTCCTTTGCGGCTTGAAAGACGAAAAAATGCTGCTCTACCACCAACTCACTCCCGAAACACACGCCATCCTTCACCGCCGCCTAAGTGAGGATTCGCTCCACGATGTTTTCTTTCAAGCCCTGAAATCGCTGGGAAAGCTCCCGGAAATGAGCGCCGGCGCCACTGACCGCGAGCGATTCGAAACGCGCGCAAGGGCCGTTCAAGCGCTGTATGAGGACGAGCGCAATCATCGCGACTGGATCGATGTTTGCGAGCGCTTGACGGAATTCGACGAGCTCGTCGTGAGCTGGCGGCTGCGTCACATTCAAATGGTCGAGCGCACCATCGGCGTGCGCATGGGCACCGGCGGCAGCACTGGCTCCTCCTATCTAAAACTGACGTTGGAGAAAAAATTCTTTCCGGAGTTGTGGGAAGCGCGGTCGCGTCTGGGAGATTGAATCTTCCATCGGTAGTCTCAGGCCGTCAGGTCCCGGCAATACATGCCAAGTCCATCCGATACAATCACACTCGTCGGCGCCGGCCTCACCGGCCCCCTGCTTGCGATTTCTCTGGTTCAACGCGGTTTCGGCGTCGCGATTTACGAACGGCGTCCGGACATGCGCCGCGTTCAGTTGTCGGCTGGACGTTCGATCAATCTCGCCATTTCCGTTCGCGGGATTCACGCGCTGCGCGAAGCCGGCCTGTGGGAATCCATGCGCGACATCATCATTCCGATGAAAGGCCGCATGATGCACTCGCTCGCCGGAGAGCTTACGTTTCAGCCGTACGGCAAAGACGAAACCGAAGTCATCAATTCGATTTCTCGCGCGGACTTGAACGCCGCGCTGATGAATGAAGCCGAAAAGCGGGGCGTCAATATTCATTTTAACGAACGCTGCCTCGGATTCGATCTGCATTCCGGTACCGCGCGCTTTCGTAACGAAGAGACGGGCCGCGAATCAGCGGTCGAATCCGGAATCGTCATTGCCGCGGACGGCGCGTCCTCTGCGATTCGTCTCGCGATGGTCAAGCGCGGCGGGTTCAATCTTTCGCAGCAATATCTCGATTATGGCTACAAAGAGCTGACCATCGCAGCGGGACCGAATGCCAAGCATGTTCTGGAAACGAACGCACTGCACATCTGGCCGCGCGGCTCGCACATGCTGATCGCCTTGCCCAATGTTGACGGCACTTTTGCCTGCATCCTGTTCCTGCCGTTTGAAGGCGAAGTGAGTTTTGCCAGCCTGGATTCAGAAGCAAAGTTCCTGGAATTCTTCCAGGCAAACTTCGCTGACGCGTTGCCGTTGATGCCGCAGCTCCGCGAAAATTTTCGCGATAACCCCACGGGCTCGATGGTCACGATTAAATGCTCTCCGTGGCATGTGGACGCGAAATCGCTTTTGATCGGTGACGCCGCTCACGCCATCGTTCCCTTCTTCGGACAAGGTATGAACTGCGCCTTCGAAGATTGCACCTGTTTGCTCGAGCTTCTCGATCGCCACGGCGCGGACTGGCCGAAGGTCCTTCCGGAGTTTGAGCGCTCGCGCAAGGCAAATACCGATGCCATCGCGGATCTTGCTCTCGAGAATTTTGTCGAAATGCGCGACCGCGTTGGTGATCCTCGCTTCCTGTTCAAGAAAAAAGTGGAACTCGCCCTCGAAGCTAAATTTCCACACCGTTTCGTTCCAAAATATGCGATGGTCACTTTTCACCGTGTGCCCTATTCCTTGGCGTTTTCTCGAGGACTCGTCCAGGATGCTATGCTTGCGGAATTGTGCGGCTCAATCGATCGCATCGAGGATCTTGACTGGGCAAAAGCGGAATCGATGATTCATGGCCAGCTCACTCCCTTGGAGCAACTCTAAGTGCCCGGCGTCGAGTTCAAGGCCACGAAGGAATTTGCCGCGGCGCAAACCGCTCGCGATCCTCTAGCACACTTCCGCGAACGCTTCCACATTCCTAAAATGCCGGACGGCTCCGATTGCATTTATCTTTGCGGCCAGTCACTCGGCTTGCAGCCAAAATCCGCGCGCGAGTACGTCGAACAGGAACTGCAAGACTGGGCGCGGCTTGGTGTCGATGCGCATCTACAAGCGCGCCATCCGTGGATGCCGTATCACGAACTTCTCACCGCGCCGATTTCCCGGCTGGTCGGTGCGCTTCCGATAGAAGTAGTGGCAATGAATTCGCTCACCGTGAATCTGCACCTCATGATGGTTTCGTTTTACCGGCCCACTCAGCAGCGCCATAAAATCCTGATCGAGGCCAATGCCTTCCCTTCTGATCAGTACGCGGTGAAATCGCAGATTCAGTATCACGGCTACGATCCGGCAACTTCGTTGATTGAAGTCGCGCCCCGCGCAGGCGAAACTTGGATTCGTACCGAAGACATCGAAAAACTGATCGTCGCGGAAGGAGAAAAGATCGCGCTGGTGATGTTCGGCGGCGTGAATTACTATTCAGGGCAGGCTTTTGATTTTTCGCGCATTATAGAAGCCGCGCACGCAAAAGGATGCGTCGTGGGTTTCGACTTGGCCCACGCCATAGGAAATCTTCCGCTGAAGCTACACCACTGGAACGTCGATTTCGCGGTCTGGTGCAGCTACAAATATCTCAACGCCGGCCCTGGCGCGATAGCCGGCTGTTTCGTGCACGAACGCCACACGCGCGATCCCAAATTGCCGCGTTTCGCCGGATGGTGGGGTCACGACAAGGAGAAGCGATTTCGCATGCAGCCGGATTTTCACGCGATACCTGGAGCCGACGGCTGGCAACTCAGCAATCCATCGATTTTGTCCGCAGCCGCTTTGCGTGCTTCCCTGGATGTTTTCGACGAAGCGAAAATCGAGCGCCTGCGCGCGAAGAGTGAGTCGCTCACAAGCTACTTGGAGTTCCTGCTGGATCAGAAGCCTTCGAAGAAGTTTTCCATCATCACTCCGCGCGATAGCGCGCACCGCGGAGCGCAACTCTCGCTGCGCGTAAATGAAAACGGCCGCGCGATTTGCGACGCTCTCGCGAAAGAAGGAATTATCTGCGATTGGCGCGAGCCAGACATCCTGCGCGTTGCCCCCGTGCCGCTTTACAACACATTTCTAGACGTCTACACCTTCGCCGAAAAATTCCTCGGTGCGACGCAGCGCTAGCATCATCTTCATTTTGGCGCCGAGCCTCCAATCAATTCCAGCGTTGCGCGCCCTAAAACGGTTTCCCGATCGGCTAGGCCCAAAACAATGTCGAAATGGTTCGCTCCCGCGACTTCAAAAACCAGAACCGGGAAGTCTGCAGCCTGCAATCGCGCAGCATAACTTCTGCTCTGGCGTTTGAATTCGCTTGTCTCGTTCTCGCCCCACGCGACGATCGTCGGCACGGGCCGTCCAAGTCCCAAGCGCATCGGACTTAACCCAGCGGCATCCGCCGTCGTCAAATTCAACGGCGCGGCAACGCGAGTTCCCACTAAAGGTTCGATATCGTAGACGCCGCTCAGCAGAATCGCGCCCGCGATCGCATCGTCAGTCACACCGGCGGTGTGTTGCCACCCTTTCAAAAGCATCATCGCGGCCAGATGAGCGCCGGCCGAACTCCCTGAAAGATACAACCGGTCGCGATGGAACCCGAGCGCGCCGGCCTGTCCGTGAAGCCACGCAACTGCTCGGCGGCATTGATCGACGATCGTCTCGACGCCGGCTTTCGGCGCCAGCGTGTAATTGATAGCCGCAAACGCGATTCCGTTCGCCACACAATCAGCCGCCGCAAAAAGCGATTCATTCTTCGACAATTCCTGCCAATAACCGCCATGAATGAAAACGAGCAGCGGCGCCTCACGCGAAGCAGCGGGAAAAAAATCCAAGGTTTCGTCCGGCTTGTCACCCCACTGCAAATCTTTTTGGCAAACGAGCGCCTGCTCCGCCTTGCGGCTCCGGAGCGCATACTCCGCCAGAAACGGCTCGATCGAAGGCACGCAGCTACTCGGTGAATATTCCTTCTCGATCCGCACAAGCGGCCAATTGCGCCAGGCCTGGTCTTTCGGGTTCATTCGTCCCCTCACAAATGTCGGCTTCTGATTTTGCACTTACTGAGGTTTCAGAATCGACACAAAAATCGCTGCCAATTGTCGGTGGACTTTAGCAGCTTTGCAGATAGAATGTGCCTTCTGAACGGCGCTTAGCCTGAAGTTCAATCGAATGGATTCTTCCGCATCCTACATCAAGAGACTCTTGCCCTGGCCACTTCTCTCGGCCAAACTTAAACCGCTATTCCCGGAGGCTCGATAATGATCGTCGGTGTTCCCCGTGAAAGTTTTCCTGGGGAGCTGCGCGTAGCGCTGACGCCTGCGGTGATTCCGAGCCTCACAAAAGCGGGCCTCGAAGTCGTGGTAGAGGCTGGCGCGGGCGTGCGAGCCGGCTATCCGGACGCCGACTACGTCTCGAAGGGCGCCAAAATTCTTGCCCAACGAGCCGAAGTCTTCCGCGCCGCCGACATCATCGTCCAAGTGCTGTGCTACGGCTCGAATGATATATCCGGAAAGGACGACCTTCCTCTTTTACGCCGCGATCAGGTTCTGATTGGATTTCTGCGGCCTCTTGGCAGCCTGGAAACGGTGCAGGAAATTGCTGCCGCGGACGTCGCTGCTTTCTCTTTGGAGCTAATGCCGCGAACCACGCGCGCGCAAAGCATGGACGCGCTTTCGTCCATGGGCACTATATGCGGTTACAAAGCCGTTTTGATCGCCGCCGACACTCTGCCCAGAATTTTTCCTATGCTGACGACTGCGGCCGGAACGATTACGCCGGGACGCGTTTTCATAATCGGCGCCGGCGTCACTGGACTGCAAGCCATCGCCACCGCGCGCAGGCTCGGAGCTGTTACGTCCGCTTACGATATGCGGCCGGTTGCCAAAGAGCAGGTCCACAGCCTTGGCGCAAGATTCGTGGAGCTTCCGATCGAAGCAACAGACGCGCAGGATGCCGGCGGATACGCGCGGGCGCAAGGCGAAGATTTTTACCGCCGCCAGCGCGAACTCCTCGCGCGCGTGGTAGCCGAGAGCGATGTGGTGATCACTGCCGCTGTAATTCCCGGCCAGAAGTCGCCCGTGCTCGTTACTGGAGAAATGGTCGCTCGCATGGCGCCGGGCTCGGTGATAGTCGATCTAGCTTCAGAACGCGGAGGAAACTGCGAACTCACCAAAACGGGTGAGGTAGTGATCGAACACGGCGTCAGCATAATCGGCTGGATCAACATCGCCGGCCGCGTGCCTTATCATGCCAGCCAACTCTACGGCCGCAACCTGAGCGCGTTTCTCCTGCATTTGGTGCAGGACGGAAAGCTGCGGCTGAATCTCGAAGACGAAATTATTCACAGCACGCTGGTCACCCGCGAAGGCCAAATCGTCAATCCTCGGGTTAGAGAGTTTCACGCGTTGCCGGCCCTCACCGTGAAACAAGGAGGACAATAAACAGATGAAATTCGATTTGATGACTGACCTGTACGTCTTCATGCTCGCAGCATTCATCGGATTTGAAGTGATCCGGCGGGTGTCGCCCCTGCTGCACACTCCGCTCATGTCGTTGACGAACGCGTTGGACGCAATTGCCGTGGTCGGCGCCATCCTTCTCGTCGGGGCGCATAAGAGCACTCTCTCGACCGTACTTGGTACGATCGCGATTGTTGCAGCCACCAGCAACGTGGTCGGCGGCTTTCTGATCACCGACCGCATGCTCAAGATGTTCAAATCCAGCCGCGCCAAGAAATCGTGAACTAGATGCAGGTCTCCCAAAACATTATCGAAATCACCTACCTCGTCGCGACGGCGCTTTTCATTCTGTCGCTGAAGTGGATGAGCTCGCCGAGCACTGCGCGGCACGGCGTATGGGCCGGCGAGTTGGGAATGGTTCTGGCCATTGCGGGGACGCTGCTGAATCACGGGATCGTGGACTACAAATGGGTCGCCATCGCTCTGGTGCTCGGTACGATCATCGGCGTTCCTTTGGGCATGGTGCAAATGACAGCCGTGCCGCAGCGAACCGCGCTCAGCCACGCGTTTGGAGCGCTTTGCGTTACGCTCGTCGGTACTTCCGAATTTTATCTGCGCGGCAGCGATGTTTCGCGATTCACCATGTCGGTCCTCTGCATGGAAGTTATCCTCGGCTCGCTCACGTTTACCGGCAGCCTGATGGCCGCGGGAAAGCTTCAGGAAGTTTTGCCGCAGCGTCCCATCACGTATAAGGGACAGAACATCGTCAACCTCGGCGTTCTGGCGATCGCGATCGGACTAGCGGTTTTCGTCGTGATCCATCCGGGCCATACGCATGTCTTCCCTTTCATCGTTGGAATTCCTCTTTTGTTTGGCGTGCTGATGATCATTCCGATCGGCGGAGCGGACATGCCTACGGTGATTTCTCTGCTGAATTCCTACGCCGGGCTTTCCGCGGCGGCAATGGGATTCGTTCTCGATAGCAAACTCTTGATCGTGGCTGGCGCGCTCGATGGCGCTTCCGGCTTCATTCTTTCTTTGAACATGTCCAAGGCCATGAACCGCTCGTTTTCGAATGTGTTGTTTGGGGCGTTCGGGCAGGAACAGCCAGCCGGTGCCGCCGGGCAAGAAACCCGAAACGTGCGAAGCGCCACCGCCGAAGAAGCTGCCGCGATTCTTTCCGCGGCGAACAGAGTTGTGATTGTTCCCGGCTACGGTCTGGCAGTGGCGCAAGCGCAACACAAAGTGCGCGAGCTTTACGACGCTTTAACCAAGCGAGGCGTTGACGTGAAGTTCGGCATTCATCCGGTTGCGGGACGCATGCCGGGTCACATGAATGTTTTGCTGGCGGAAGCGGATATCCCCTACGACAAGCTGTTCGACTTGGATGAAATTAACGGCGAATTCCCGCAAACGGATGTTGCGCTGGTGATCGGCGCAAATGACGTCACCAATCCCGCAGCTCGCACCGATTCCAGCAGCCCGATTTACGGCATGCCCATTCTCGACGTCGATAAAGCCCGCACCGTAATGGTCATCAAACGCGGTATGAGTCCCGGCTTCGCGGGAATCGATAATCCGCTTTACTACCTGGACCAAACGCTGATGCTCTTCGGTGACGCAAAATCTTTCGTGGGAGACATCGTTCGCGAACTTGGCGGAGCGGGCCACAGTTAGGTCCGTCAGACACGCCAGCGGGGGGCTAGCGCTGGTAGGGGGTCCTGCGTTGGGCAGTGCTTTCCAGCTTGGCGACGATTTCTTCGAGTTTGCGGATGCGTTCGTTGAACTGCGTGATCTGGGTTTCCAGGTGGCCGAGGCGGTCAAAAATCTCAAGCTGCTTGTTGCGCACGGTGTTGAACTCTTTTTGAAATTCCTCAGGTGAGCTCATTCGGTCCCCCAGGCAGATAGTAAAACAAAAGCGAACGGCTATGGAAGATTTTCGAGCATGCCGTTTGCGGCGGCGAAAATAAAAGTGCCCGATGCGACTGCGGTCGGCGAGCCTTGCGCCGCAATCGGCGTCAAAGCCGGATGACCAGGAGCGAATGACACGCCGGAGAGCATTTGTTCGCCGGCGGCGAAGATCTGGCGCCTGAAGCGGGTGTCTTCCACGCGGGCCCAATCCTGCCTGAATTCTAGCCGTGTTTCGCGGCTGTGCTTGGGGCTGTTCAATTCACTTTCCATGCGCGCGAGAATAATCTGGTAGGCGAACTGCGTATCGGAGTCCGGCGCCAAAATATTGCCGGCGCTCAGGCCTACGCGGACGGGCGTCTCCTGCTCCGGCAAAGCCATCCAGAGATCTCCGCGTTCATCGACGGAAATCGAATTTCCTTCACCGAGGATCTTGAAGACGCGTTTCAAATAATTGCGGTTGGGAATGATTTCGTCGTGGATAGCCTGTTCCACGGCAACATCCAGGTTGGCGCGATACTGCAGCCATTCGTCCTTGGAGCCGACAATTTCATCGCGCTTGAGCTTTTCTTCCGCTGCTAGCTGCTGGACGCTAACTGTGTATCCGCGCGCAGGAGCGCTGAGATAGTCGTCCGCGCCGAGTGCTTGCGTAGACGGATGCGCTTCGAACACGTGCTCGGGATTGAAGCGGCCGGTGAGGGCGTAGGAAGCGGCGACGGCAGGAATTCCCTGCCAGGCAAACACGGCCAGCGGAATCAGCAGTTTTTTCGAGTGATATAACTGCTCGGTTCCGCTGCGGCATTCGCTGCTGCGCTTAATGGTTCCGGGGATTTGCGCGAAATGCAGAACGCGGAAATCGAGCTCGGGATTGTCCTGCGCGTATTTCGTCAGGGAGTGCGCGACGGCTTTCGGAGTGGTGATGAGAAAGTCGTTCATGTAGTCGGGCTTTACTGATTTGGGGAAATAAAAATTCATGACGCGGCGCGTGAAATCGGCGCAATTTCGCGTGAGGCCGTGGAAATGGTTCACGTTCGGCTGAGAATTAACTTCGGCGATGAGCGCGCGATCCTGCTCGACGGAAGTGTTCACTACGAACATATACATGCTGCGTTCGAGCGTGGCGCCGACCATTTCGCGCCACTCGGCGCCGTTGCTGTAACGGCAGCGCGCGTTGGTGCAGACGGCTGCAAGATATTTTTCGCGGTAGCGCTCTTCGAGCGCGGTCTTGATTTCCCGCGAGCTGATCAGCGGGCGGTCGCTGGGGTCTTCGACGCCGTACAAATAGACGCTGAGCGGAACGATGTTCCATTCGTAGGACTGGTCTTCGCCCAAAGTAGTGTAATTGCTGATGACCGAACCTTGCTCGCCGGGGCGGCACAGGCGCATTTTCACGGGCGAGTCATCAGGGCAGATATTCGAGAGATAGACGTCGCTATGGCCGGAGCCGGTGATGCGGGCGACGCTGGTGTCGAGCGATTCGTTCAGGATTATTCCGGCATCGGCAAAGGCGGAGGACGCGAGCGCGCACACCAAGGCCCCCGCAAAACCGAAGATTGCTAGAGCGCGTTTATTCAACGACAAATGAAGCCTCCGAATGCCTCTCGCCGACGTTAGCGGCGCGGAGCTGATCTGCTGCAGATGGCTCCTAGTACAAACACCGGCTGGCGGAAAAAGTTGCAACCTATTCAATCTACAGTTAGTTAGATGCGGTGAGACGACGTAGAGACACGTGACCCGCGGGCTGCGACCCGTGTTCCGTGAGACGGCCGGTGCGAATCACCCTCCAGGGGCTGGCCTTATCGTAATTCTCGATTATTTGGGTTTTAGGGTCTTGACGTAGTCGTAGCTTACTTCGAGGTGCTTCTTTAGTTCTTTTGTGTTTTTCAATAAGGAGGCGGGGACGGTGGCCCGGTCTTTTTTGATGACGCCGTAGGAGCGGAAGAGGTTGGTTTTGTATTTTTTTAGGAAGGCGGCGAGTGCGTCGGGAGGGAGGCGGAGGCCTAGGGTGCCGGTTTGGTCGAGGTAGGTGAACATGTGGCCGTTGAGCGAGGTGTGGGGATGGACGGCGCCTTTGCGTTGGATCTGAGGGACGGATTTGATTAGGGCTTCATACAAAGTGAGTTTATCGGCGGGGATGGCGGATTTTTTTGGCGAGGGCATGGGCGGATGGTAACACGGGGGCGCGCACACGGTGCGGTTCGGGATAACACAATAGCGCCCCAAAAGAGCCGGCCCTTCGCAAATGCTCTGAGGATGAATCCCTAAGGGATTCACGAGACGGGCCCGGCACTACGAAAACCGGTGCTGCGCCCCGAGACTTGTGTCGCACCTACGGCGCTAGGGCTTTTTTTTTCGCGTACCCAGCGTTTGCACGCTGGGCTAGCTTGTGGCGCGCCTACGGCGCTACGAAAGGCGAGAGAAGGCAACAGCAGATCTCTCGCTTGCATCCGCAAGAAACGCGGCTGGGTTCCCTTCGCGAGCTCAGGGCAAGCGGGATGACAATGAACGCTACTTCAAAAATTTAAAATTTGCGCCGTTCGCACGGGGATCCGGGTGAGCGCTGGAGTCGGACCAAGCATTCCGCCGAAGGTTGCCGAGCCGTCCGTTGCTGACTCAAACAGCGAAATCGCGGTCGAGCCGCTATTTACGTCGGTCGGGAGTGTTAGATTCCACCACTTGAACCCGGTGAGGGAGGCGCCGCTGAGCGGCTCGGCTCCAGCGGGCGACCTCGGTATCGATCGTCTGGGCGACCAAGGGAGTTGCCAAAGGGTCGTCACCGTGGCCAATCGCGAGCGAATGGGGGTGCTTTCTCCGCCGGACAGCCCCACGAAATAGGTTCTGGTTCCTCGGTAGATCCCACACGGCAGTAACCCGTTGCCGGCTCGAGTAGTCTTATGATTGTAGGTGAGATACTCAGCAATGGAATTAGCGAATCAACAGAGCAGAGAACAATGACCCTTGCTCTCTTCGGGATTTAAGAAGGCGCAAATCAAAAGGAAAACTTCATGAAAGCCATAGCGATCATTCCGGGCACGCCGGGCTCACGCATCGTGGACCGGGCCGAGCCCTCCGTTACCGCGCAGGATGAAATAAAGGTGAAGATCATTCGCGTAGGGATTTGCGGTACGGATAGGAAAGAAGTGTCCGGCGGTCGCGCGGATGCTCCGGAGGGTCAGAAAGAACTCGTCATCGGCCACGAAATGTTCGGCAAAGTGGTGGGAGTGGGATCGTCCGTCACGCGCGTGAAAGTAGGAGACTTCGCCGTATTCACGGTGAGGCGCGGGTGCGGCGAGTGCCTGTCCTGCTTAATGGGCCGCTCGGATATGTGCCAGACCGGAAAATATAAAGAGCGAGGGCTGCATCGGTTGGACGGCTATCAAACGGAATTCGTAGTGGACAAGGAGCAATACGTGGTGCGCGTGCCGACCGAACTGGAAGCCGTGGGCGTATTGATGGAGCCGCTCTCGATCGTGGAGAAAGGGATTGATGAAGCGATTCGATTGCAGATTGTGCGTGTCCCGGAAGCAGCGACTACTCCCGACTGGATTGTCGGGCGCCGGTGCCTGGTAGCCGGGCTGGGGCCGGTAGGCCTGCTAGCCTCCATGGTCTTGCGGCTTCGAGGGGCTGAAGTTTACGGACTGGATGTGGTGGATGCCACGAGCGCTCGACCGAAGTGGCTTGAAGTAATTGGGGGACATTATGTGGACGGCCGCGCGGTCCCCGCGGACCAGGTGGAGAAAAAAATCGGCCCGATGGATTTGGTTCTCGACGCCAGTGGAATCGCTTCGCTCGAATTTAATCTGCTGGATGCCTTGGGCCGGAACGGGGCTTATGTGATCACAGGCATCCCCGGCGGTGACCATCCGTTGCAAATTGCGGGCGCGGAACTTGTCCGGCAGTTGGTATTGGATAATCAAATGATGGTGGGCAGCGTCAATGCCGCACGGGGACATTTTCAAATGGGCGTGGATGATTTGGCGCAGGCGCAGCTTCGCTGGGGCGCTTCTCACATCGGAGCCTTGATAACAAACCGTTATCCGTTCAGCCAGTTCGCGAAATTGGTGGAGCAGCATCCGCCTGATGCCATTAAAGAAGTCATCGAGTGGTCCTGAGAGGCTCGCGAAAAGAAGGGTTGGTCCCGGTGGAAGCATCTGTCGGCAGAATCGAGAAGCAGTAGGGAGAACGAATGCAGGACTTCACGTGCAATTTTTCGCAGGCGAGCAAACCCTTTGCGCATTTCTGGGAGCATACGGTCGGGAGCGGGCATGCGCCGCTCGCATTGCGAGCCGACTGGCAGGCGCAACTGATCCAGTGCCACAAGGATTTGGGGTTTCAGCACGTGCGTTTTCATGCGCTGCTATCGGGGGAGATGGAAACGCTTATTTGCGAGGAAAACAAACTGCTTTATTCATTTTTTAACGCCGATCAAATAATGGATTTTCTGCTCTCCATCGGGATGAGGCCGTTTGTGGAACTGAGCTTCATGCCCGCAACGCTGGCCTCAGGTGAGACCACCGTGTTCCGGTACAAAGCCAACGTGACACCGCCAAAGGATTATAACCAGTGGGCGGTATTAATCGGCAAGCTGACGGCTCATTGGGTAGAACGCTACGGCGCGAAGGAAGTGCGCGAGTGGTTCTTTGAGGTGTGGAACGAGCCCAACTTGAAAGCATTTTGGACCGGCACGCAGCAGGACTATTTCAATCTCTACCGCGTGACCGCCGAAGCCATTAAGAGCGTCGATCCTTTGCTGAAAGTGGGCGGACCCGTCAGCGCGAAGAATGCCTGGATTCCCGAGTTTGTTGATTTCTGCAAGCAGAACAAAGTGCCCGTTGATTTCGTCAGCACCCATCACTACCCGACGGATGCCTTCGGAAAAATTGGGGCGGACACGCTCACTCAATTGCAGAACGCGCCCCGCGGCATCATGCGCGAGGACGCGGCCAAAGTTCGGGACCAGGCTTGCGGCTTGCCGGTCTATTACACGGAATGGAATATCTCATCGAATCCGCGCGACCCGCTGCATGACGAGCCCTTCACTGCCGCGCTGGCCTCCAAGATCATCATGGAAGCGTCGGGTCTGGTTTTGGGTTACAGCTTCTGGACCTTCAGCGATATTTTCGCCGAGAACTATTTCCCGTCCGTTCCATTTCAGGGCGGTTTTGGTTTGCTGACCATTCACGGAATCCCGAAGCCGGTGTACCGGGCATTCGAGCTGCTGCATCGTCTCGGCACCGAATCACTTGCGGTCGAAGGAAGCCATGAGACCGTGAACGCGTGGGTTGTTCGGAAGCAAAACGCGGCGACAATCCTGCTGACGAATCACGCCATGCCGCGCCATCCCATTCGGACGGAATTGTTGAATCTGCACATTGCAAACGCGCCGGAACCGCGCGCCGCTTACATAGAGAGAATCGATGAGGATCATGCGAACCCGCGACAGCTGTGGCAGGCGATGGGCGAACCGCTTCACTTGAATGCGCCGCAAGTGGAGCAGTTGAAGGCCGCATCCTGCCTGGAGAAACAACCTCAGCCGTGGAAGCACGAACAGCAGAACATAAATCTGACCGTCTCGCTGCCGCCTCATGCAGTCGCCGCAATCACCATCGAGTTCGCTTGAATGCGAGCTAACTAACGCCGGTAACGGTACCGCTCGATTCCCAAAAATCCATCCGACGATCCACTAATCGGGTGTGACTCCGAGATATTCGTCGTGGCCACCGAAGATCGGCGCCAGATTGGACATCAGAAAAAGGTCGATGATTCTTTGATTGGCGTTGACGATTTTCAGTTCGTGCTTTGCCTGCTTCGCGGTCACCCACAATCCGACGATGGTCCCCAGCCCGGAACTGTCCAGAAAACTTACATTCGTAAGGTCGAGCACAATTCGTTTGGTGTCGGGAATCAGAGGACGGACGGTGCTCTTGAGCTGCTCGCTCGTGCCGGAGGTGATCCGGCCGGTGCAGCGAACGGTTGTAGCCTCAGGCGTCTTTTCGACTTCGAGCTTGAATTCAGGGGAAGGAACAGCTCCGGAGTTCGACATGGCGGCGTACCTCCTAAAGGTTAGTACTGACCCAGGGGGAATTACAATGCCGGGAGTCTAACACAGCTATCCGACGCCTATCCGGGATTTTGATTTTGTTCTTGTATTGGGCACCGGGTAAGAAAAAGCGAAGAGCGGCCGAGCGTACAGATGCCGCAGCAGCGCGGCAGGGTTGCGCCCGGAGCTGATTATTTTACGGCGACGACGACGAGCGTGAAATCATCGTGGAAGCTTCCGTGGCAAAAAGAGACTACCTCTTTTTTAATTTCGGCGAGCAGATCAGAGGCGCTTAGAGTCATGTTGCGACGGCCTAGATCCACCAATCTTCGCTCCCCAAATTCCTGTTCTTCGGAGTTGGTGGCTTCGGTCAGACCGTCGGTGTAAAGAATCAAGCGGTCGCCGGACTCCAATGGAAGAACTATATCTTGATAATTCTGGTTCGGAAAAATTCCCAGAGGAGGGCCGCCGTCTTTCAGAGGGATTGCGTCGCCCGATCTGCGGAAGAGAATGGGCGGCATGTGACCGGCGCTGGCGAAAGTCAGCCGGTTATCGGTGGAATCGATGGTGCAGTAGCAGAAGGTGATGAATCTATCGGGAGCGATGTTGTTGGATATCACCTCGTCCAACTTGCCCACCAGAGTGCCGGGTGAGACCGCTTCGGAAGCGAAGGCTCGAAAGCTGGCCTGCAGGTTGGCCATCAACAACGCTGCGCTGATTCCTTTACCGGCGACGTCACCGATGCAAACGCCGATCTTTTTGTCGCTGAACTTGAGGACATCAAAATAATCTCCGCCCACGAGGTTTGCGGGCTGCCAGGCTCCCGCCACTTCCAATCCCCTGACCTGGGGAATCTTTTTGGGTAGGAGACCTTGCTGAATTTCCCGCGCCTTGTCCAGGTCCAGATCTTGGCTTTGCGACCGGGTGTTTCCGATCTCGAGAGTGCGCTGAAGTGCGAGATTTTTGTCTTCCAGGCGCGCCCGCGTTTCGTTATAGATGCGGCGAATGATGCCGACGATCAAGATAACGATGACGATAAGCTTGCCGGTGTCCCATAGCTGGGTGAAAAATGTGTTAAAGGGGGCGCGAAACACCAGCATCATGGACGCCACGACCAGCACCACGCTGGCAACCGCGGTGAGGAACAAAAATAAGATGTAAACGACCCAGTCGAACGGAAAGCGGAGACGCGAACACACGGGGACGAGAGCGTTCATCACCGGCATGGTGAAATTTCCGATGAAGAGAGTGTAGAGAAGAACAGGAACGAAGCCGGTGCCCTGTCCGCGCACGTTGGTGACCCATAGAAGCGCAAACAATGCGACGGCCACCATGAGGAACAGCAACTGCCTGTCGAGAAACGCGCGGGCGCCAACGGAGCGGGGCATGTGAACGAGGGGCGTCCTCCTTCTGAGAGTGCGGGGAGTATACACCAGGGCCTCATGCGGTCGCCCTTGATAACGGAAGTCGAAAGCGCTGTGCGGCGTTTGAACCTTCTATAGCGCATGTAATGAACTGCTTGGAGGCTCACCTAAATCTCACCATCAGTTCACCAGCGCTGTATTGATTCCTTGAACAGAATCTGGGAGATTTCGGGCCGGACCGGGAGTTCGATCCAAGGAATCATGCGATTTTCGCTTGACACTATTGTTAGCGAGGCGTAAACCTGCGGGCACTCACTCGATTTTTTATGCCGCGGGCGCCCAGCCTCGTGGTGAGAACACAGCGGTTCTGTAAGTTCCAGTACTTCCGGGTCATTTAATGGCAGATTGACGGTCTGTGCGTGTTTGCTAAAACGATGCGAAACGCGGGCTCAGTTTCTCGGTTTTACCGAATGCCGTTCGCTCCGAGACAGGCGATCGCAGACCTACGTAAGGACTGCATTTTCGCGGGCCACGAAGTGGTTCTTAATTCCGGCGGCTAATGATAAAGGAGATTAAAGATGCGTAAGGGAATTTTGCTGATCTTGTTTGTTTTGTGCCTTGGTGCTGTGAGCAAGGATTTGAGTGCGCAGACCGTTTATGTCTCGACGGGGCAAGGAAACCAAATCCTGAGTGTTAACGGGCAGACCGGAACGTTCACAGTGATCTCCAGCGGGAACCCCCTTCCGGGCGTGATACCGAATTTTGTCCCCGAAGCGATGGCAATCGGACCCGACGGGAAAATTTACGCGGCCGATCCGACGGATGATCTGATCGTCCGGATGAACCAGGACGGCTCCCAGCCGGAGATTCCCTACCGTTTTGACTGTGACAGCGATTGTCCCACTAGTCCGCAGGGCCCGAGTTTCAACCCCAGCTCGACCGGCGACCTATACTTCAACACCGAGTACGCCAATGCTACTGGCAACGGTGTGTGGGTGATCACTGGCGCTGGGAGCGTGCCCTTCGGTGGAACGTTCCCCGCGCCCGTGATAATTGCGCCGGGCGCCTGCAGTGTCCCGCCTTGCTTCTTCCCGGGTGACGGCGCAGGTACCACGTTCGATAGCGCCGACCACTTGTTATTCGATCAGCAAGCGGCGATCGGCGGAGCATCTAACCCGAATTCGGTCCTGAGCGTTCCTCCGCCTTACACCTCCGGCGCCAATCCCACGTCTCTGGCGACCGGGCTGAACAATCCAACCGGCCTAGCTTTAAACCCTGCAACCGACATCGTGTATGTCGCAAATACTACGTCCGGCACAATCCTACCGGTCGGATCGGCGACTCCTTACTTTAGCGGCTTTACTGCCAGCAATGCGAATTGTGCCGAGGGCCAATCCGTTCCGGAATTGCCTCTCTACATGCAGTTCGACAGCACGGGCCACCTTTTTGTTGTGACGGCGATCAATGCGGCCGGAAATTGCGGGCAGCTATGGAGGATTGACCCGCCCGTCGGCGCCGGTGGGGTGGCCACTGGAACATTGGTTCTGGACCTCGTTACAGCGTTCAACGATGAGGCCGTTAACTCGGATCAAGCGATCGGGGTGGCGATTGGCACCCCCTCAAATACAGTCATCGTGGGGCCGTACGCGGTCGCTCCAGGCACCACAGTCAACTTCATCGACGGGACGTTCATCAACCAAAAAATAACTATTCCTCCCGATGCGAACATGAACGGCGTCGCCTACATGCAGATGAGCTTCATCCAAATGTCGCCGGCCGTGTTTAATGCAACCAGGCTCACAGGGGTGGAGGGCAATACATTTTCGGGCGGCAACCAAGGTCCGTTCATTTCCCCACCGACAACCTGCACGGTAATCACGGGCACGGTTGAAAACAGCAATTGTATGGTCATGGAAGCTCAGTGCTTCAATGCGAGTCACGTTGCGCTTCCCACATGCGCCATAACGGCCACGACGACTCTTATTACACTGACTACTTCGTATGAGACGCCGTTCCCGCAGCCGACGCCGGGATTCCTGATCGCCGACGACGGCGAGAACAATTGGGCGAACATCCTCATCGGATATAACGCGAGCGCATTTAACGTGAACGATCCGATCATGGTAGGGGGCACCAAGAGCTGCCAGGAAGATACCGTGATCGTTAACCTGGGAGGCCCGGTGACTCCGTCGGCGGCGAGTGTGAACTTCGGCAACGTTCCGGTCTTCGGGTTCTCCGTCGCCGTCGTTACCGTTACAAACACCGGAAGCACAGCCCTGAACATTACGGCCAAACGCGCGGCGGTACCGGGCGGAGACTCGGACGACTTCAATGCCTTAAGCTTGTGTCTGATACCGTTACAGCCTACGAAGAGTTGCTTCATCCTTGTTAGTTTCTTTGCAGATCCGGATGATTTCAACCCGCAATCGGCCACGTTGAACATCACCGACAGCGTGCCCGGCAGCAGCGCGCCCGCCGGCCCTCAGCTAATCGTGCCGTTGTCTGCTACCGTCGTACTGCCTAAAAAGAAGTAGTTGTAGGAGAAAAGTCTGCATCGAAAGGCTGTGACCGGGTTTGATCTCGACCCGGTCACAGCCTTTTTATTTTGTTTCGCCTTGAGACCAACGGTTGGATTCGGTGTAAATCACGTTCAGGTCGGAGCGTTTGAGAACTGCATCGCTTCCCGTGTCTTTTTCGATTTCATCGAGATAGCGAAGAGCCTCGCGGTAGTGGCCAGAAGCCTCCGAAACATCGCCGGTAAGGCGGAAGACGGTAGCCAGCAGATAGTGTGTTCTGGCCAACAAGGTTCGCAACCCTAATTTTTCGCTTTGGTTCAGGGTGCGACCGAGTTCTTCCCGCGCGGGCGAATAATCCTTGGCGTTCACCTGTGCCTCCGCCAAATCAATCGAGCACTCAACCGATAAGTACTTCAAACCCAGGCTGTCGGACTCCCGAGCCAAAGCTTTTAAGGAACTGACTGCCTCGCCCGAATGCCCTTCGCCGGCGCTTGCTTTCGCCAACCGGATTTTGGACTCCAGGATCTTCTCCCGATCCTTACTTTGAGATGCTGCTCGCAGGGCTTGCTCGTAAAGTGCTCGTGCTGACTTGGTCTCACCCTGGTAGAACGCGACGTCTCCCTGAAAGTTGAGCGTCTGAGCGACGAGCGCTTGAGCTTTGAGCTCGCGTGCCAGGCTCAATGCTTCACCCAGAGTTTTCTGAGCATCGTCCCAGTGTCCTGCATCGGCAAGCGCGCCGCCGTAGCCGCTCAAGATTTCCGCCATCATGGAGCTGCGGTCCTGTAATTCCTGAAAGGCCTTAACCGCATCTTCCTTGGAACTGAGTGCCGCGCCGTAGCGGCCCTGGATGCCGAACAGAGTGCCCATGCTGTAGGAATCGATGGCCGCATTTCGCTTGTCGTCGGTACTCCGGAAGAGATCGAGGGCGCGATGATACTGGCTGAGTGCCTGGTCATATTGCCCCAGCCGAGATTCAGTCTCGGCCAAATTGTAAGTGGTCTCGGCGATTTCGCCCTGGACTTTCAATTTCTGGCGCAATTCGAGGGCTTGCTGGAAATACGTTAGCGCGTCATCGTACTGCCCGTTTGTAAAGTACACACCGCCGATGTTGTTGAGGCACAGCGCCTGGTAGCTTTCATCGCCGGAGTCGCGCTGGATCTGCAGGGACTCCTTGTACATCTGCAAGGCCTTGTCGTGCTGGTCCAGGCCGGCATAGAAGTTGCCCAGATCGATCAGAGTATCGCCTACCTCCTTCTTCGCTCCGATCTCTTTTCGCACTTGCATGGCCTCGTTGAGGCTGGCCAGGGCCAGCTGCGGCTTGCCCAGGAGCGAATAGACCTGGCCCATTTCGTTAAGGCTGGCGGCCACGCCACGCTTGTGGCCGATGCGGCGCTGGATGGCAAGCGACTCTTGATAGTTGCGCAACGCTTCCTCCGGCTTATTCATCAGCCTGTAGGCAATACCCATATTTTGCAAAATCAGCGCTTTCTTCTCGTCGTTTCCGTTTTTGATGGAAAGAGTGAGGGCGTTGTTCAAATATTCAAAACTGCCCTGCGGATTGCCGCTCTTAATCTCCAGCACTCCCATGGCCCAGAGCCCCTCTATGGATTGTGGGTCGGATTTCAGCACCGCCGCAAAGTGCACGCGGGCTTTTTGGAACTCGCCGGTGTCCTGGTAAATCGAACCGAGAGCAAATTGCACGTCGGTGTCGTCCGGCGAGGCCTTTGCCAAATTCTCATAAGCCTGGATAGCCTTTGGGTAGTCCTTCATGATTCGCGCATGGCTGGCGTCGATCTCGTATTTCTCCCGAACCGGAAGATTCTCAGCTAATTCAACGGCCTTCCGGGAGGCCTGCTCCGCTTCGTTGTCCTGCCCCAGATTTGCATACGTCTGCCCCAGCTTTGCGTAAGCGAGAGCAAATTCGGGATCGGCCTGGGTGGACGCCTGAAAACGTTTCAGGCCTTCGAGATTATTGCCCTTGCCCACGAGGTCCACGCCTTGGCTGTAGAGCCGAATCGCGTCCAGGGATTTCGAAGAGGGTTTAAAGGATTGCGCTTTGAGTTCGTCCACAAGTTGCGGCGATAGAGCCAAGTTTTCGCGAATCTTCTGTGCGAGGTCATCGACAGCGGCCAGCAAATCTTTTTCGCCCGGCGCCTGCGTCTTGAAAGCGACGGTGCGATCCTGCTTCAAATTTCGCAAACTGGCGTCGATACGGATTTGATCTCCGAATTTTGCATATTGTCCCGACACCACCGTATCCGCATTTATCAGCGATGTGATCTGGCGCAGCGTCGCGGCATCCGAGGTAGCGTCGGGCGCGATCTGCAAATCGTGCAGCACTTGACGTAGCCGGTCGGAAGATACGGGATGCAAGTGAGCGGATTGACCCACGTCTGTGCTCAGCATGTCCGCGAGACTTGCCCCCAGCCAGTCGAGCGATGGATCGCCCGACGCGTTTCGAAACGGAAGAATCGCCAGTGTTACCGGGGCCGCCGTGGTTACAGGACTCGACGTGGATTTGTTCGTCAATTTGTTACGGAAGGTGATACCTAGCGCTATCAACAGAATCACAGCCGCTCCGGCGGCCAACCATTTTCCGAAGGGCGCCGCTTTGCGTAGCCGGCGTTGCATTGGGGTCGCCGCGGAAGTCGCGGTTCCCGCCTGCCACGCTTCCAAATCTTTCGCGAATTCCGCGACGCTTTGATAGCGCCGACCCCGTTCGATTTCGAGGCACTTCACCACCATGTCGCTAACAGCCCCGGGGATTCCAGGCTCGAGCTCAATCGGCGGACGTGCGGCTTCGTGTGTCCGCTTCCAGAGCGTGGCCATGGCAGTGTCGGCTTTGTAGGGAGAATATCCGGTCAACAATTCGTAGAAGATAATCCCTAGCGAAAACAAATCCGAGCGCGCGTCCAAGTGCTGTCCCTTGGCTTGTTCCGGTGACATGTACTCGGGGGTGCCAACGAGCGCGCCAGTCTGAGTCATTCCGCCGCCCACTTCCATACTGCGGGCGATCCCGAAATCCATCACCGAAACTTTTCCGTGCTCATCGAACATGATGTTTTGGGGTTTAAGGTCGCGGTGAATTACGCCTTCCGCATGCGAAGCTTCGAGAGCCTTGCAGACCTGCACGACGATCTGGACAGCTTCTTTCGGCGTGAATTTTCCTTTTTCGCGGATCAGGCTTTTTAGATCGCGCCCATCGATGAACTCCATGGTGATGAACTTCAAGCCATCCGCTTCACCGAGATCGAAAATTCGGATCACATTACGATGGGTCACCTGGCGGGCCAGAACCAGCTCCTGCTTGAACCGATGCAGGGCGTCCGCGTTCTGTGCCAGTTCGGGACGGATTACCTTCAGCGCTACCAGGCGATCGACTTCCCGGTCGCGCGCTTTGTAAACCGTGCCCATGCCTCCCTCTCCGAGCATTTGGAGAATTTCGTAGCGGTGGCCCAGCACGCGGCCCAGCTCTATAGGAGCAGACGAGCCAGCGCCGTCCGGAGCGGCCGGAGCCGACCATCCGCTCATGCCATCGACTTTGCGACCGGAAGCTCTCGGGGTGCCGGGTGTGGTGCTCGGAGTAATCGTAAGCGTGCGGTCGCTAGCGGGCAGAGGGGTGCTACATGAGGTGCAAATGAGGACGCCGGGCGGATTCGTCAATCCGCATTGGGGGCATTCCATTGTAACTGCCTCGCTATTTTGAGTTTACGGTACACCCTCAAGCAGGCCTTTACAATAACCATGCCTTCAGAAGTTCTACACTTTAAAGAAGAAATAGCCGGGAGCGCGCTCTAGTTCAGGTTCCCGATCGTTTGTGAGAGTGGTTCCACGCCGGTGACGAAGGAAGTCGAAATCACCTTCCGGTCGGGAAGCCCCAAAGTGGGACGAGATTGCAAGAAACGGAACACCTTGGTTCGGTGCCGATTGATTTGGCGCCTTTTCAGCCCGACCGTGCAGACGTAAGTGCTTCCAGTCCCGCAAGAGAGAAGGCCACCGCGGTTTTCTTTGGCCACAATGTTGCTGCGAAGGGACTAAGATTTCGCGAAGAAAAGGAAGAGGGCCCGATTGGCCAGAGATCACACGGACCGCGACACTGCGCCTCTAGCTGAAATGGCCTCCCCCTCGCTTCCGGATGAATCAAATCCCGATCTTGCGGCCGCAGAGGCCACTCTCAAAACACTGGCGGATGTATTCCTTCAGAACAGGTCGCTGAACCAATCGCCCGCGAGTCCATCTGAGACTTCCAAACCGCTCACGGATGAACTGAGATATCGGTCGCTGGTGGAGCAAATTCCTGCGGTTGTTTTCATGGCTTCTCTGGATAAAGGCATAGGCGATGCGTACGTCAGTCCGCAGATCGAGGCGGCTCTGGGATTTTCGCAGAGCGAATGGCTAGAAGATCCGATCCGCTGGTACCAGCATATACACCCCGATGATAAATCGCGATGGAGCGCCGAAGCGGCAGAGATGTTTGTTTCGGGCAAACCCCTCAAGTCCGCGTATCGTGTGATCGCGAAAGATGGCCGCGTGGTGTGGTTTCAATGCGAAGCTAAAATGATCCGCACTCCGGACGGGCAGCCTTGGGCCATTCACGGAGTCGGTTTCGATATTACGGATTTGAAGAATGCCGAGCAGTCGTTGATGCAAGCGCAAGATGAGCTGGTGCACGGCGCCTTCCATGATTCGCTCACAAATCTTCCGAACCGCGCACCATTTATGGATCGTTTGGAACGAGCCTTGGTTCGATCGAAACGCCACAAGAACTACCGGTTTGCGGTGCTTTTTGTAGATATCGACCGGTTTAAAATCGTGAACGACAGTCTGGGACATTCCGGCGGAGATGAACTAATTATTCAGGTGTCCAAGCGCATCGTGCATTGTCTGCGCCTGGAGGATGTGGTTTGCAGACCGGTGCTCGCGGCCAGCCCGGAGTGGAACACGAAAGATGACACCTTGGCGCGCATCGGGGGCGACGAATTTACCGTGCTTCTGGACGATATCCGCAATCCAAGCGACAGTGTGCGGGTAGCCGAACGTATTCAGTCTTCCTTTTCAGAACCGTTTCTAATCAGCGGGCAAGAAATTTTTACCTCCGTCAGCATAGGAATCGCCATGAATACTACTTACTCCAGGGCGGCTGATCTGGTGCGTGACGCGGACGCTGCGATGTACCGGGCGAAATCTCGAGGCCGGGCGCGATGTGAAGTTTTCGATAAGGCCATGCACGGGCAGGCGATCGACAGGCTTCGGCTGGAAACTGATCTGCGGCGCGCTTTTGAGCGCGAAGAGTTTCTGGTGTATTACCAACCGATTATTTCTTTGAAAACCGGAACCATTGCGGGGTTTGAGGCCTTGCTGCGCTGGCAGCGTCCCGGCGTGGGAGTGGTTGCGCCCGGAGAATTCATCACGGTAACCGAAGAGATGGGATTGATCGTGCCCATCGGAGAATGGGCGTTTCGAAAATCCTGCGAGCAAGTTCGCCGCTGGAACATGGATTTCCCCAGAGCGGAAATGCTGACGATGAGCGTAAATGTTTCCGGACGCCAGTTCGCCCAAAGCAACCTCGTCGCGCAGGTGGAAAGGATATTGCGGGAAACCGGAGTGGAAGCCGCAGCGGTGAAGCTGGAAATTACAGAAAGCGTAGCGATGGGCGACGCGGAGCGAACAATTAAAGTGGTAAAGGAATTGAAGAAATTAGGCGTGCGAATCAGCATTGATGACTTCGGGACCGGCTTTTCATCGCTCAGCCACCTTCGGCGATTTCCCATCGACACGCTCAAAATCGACCGCTCATTTGTGAGTGACCTGAAAATGAATCCGGAAAACCGGGAAATCATACGGACCATAATCGGTCTGGCTCGGAATCTGGGAATGGATGTGGTGGCTGAAGGAACTGAAACACTGGACGAGATAGGCTATTTGAAGTCGCTTGGCTGCGAGTTTGCGCAAGGTTATTTCTTCTCGAAACCTTTGGATAGTGCAGCGGCAGGGGCGTTTTTGAAGTCAAATCACAGGTTTGAGCGCGAGCAGGCGACAGCGGCCAGCCCAGTGGACAAGGTGGTCGTAGGATAAACGCTCAGAAACTGCGGAGGACTCCCGAGACGGCAAATCCGCGAAGAATATGCGCACGCGTAGAGCAGCGCTGGGGTTGCGAAATTTTCCAGCGTGTCCGCGAACGAATTGAAAGCAGTGGTGAGCCGGGCAGGACTCGAACCTGCAACCCGCTGATTAAGAGTCAGCTGCTCTACCATTGAGCTACCGGCCCAACAAAAGAGAAGTATTGTAACACGATAAAATGGTGTCCCCAACGAAGCTAGAAAGCCGCAGGCCATAGCGAAAAATCAAGACGAATGGCGGAGGGTTGCGGCGATTTCCTGGGCTACTTGGCGGGCGCGAACCAATTCACCGGGGCCGAGGGAAATGGCTGCGACGCGCGCGTGGCCTCCGCCGCCGTATTTTTCGCACAGAGACGCGAGATTCACGTCGGCGGATACATCTTTCCAGGGACTGGTGCCCACGGAAATTTTCGTGCGTATGGGCGACGCGCTCACGCCTACGGAAAAGATCGCGTCGGGATGCAAAAAATAGGGAATGAATTTATTGTAGCCTTCGAGGTCCAGGTCGCTGACGTCGAAATAGATTACGCCGCCGCGCGAATCGGTGCGCTCGCGCAAAATATCGAGCGAGCGCCGGTGGCGTTCGAGCAGGCTGCCCAGATATTTTTGAACGATAGGCAGCTTCACCATTTCAGCCAGAGAAAGCTCGGCCATATGCGGAATTAATTTCGGCACGAGATCGGGCTCGGGAGCGGCTTCGATTACGAGCGCTAGTTGCATAGCCGGCTCCGCGAGGCCGACGGCGATGGCGGGCGTGTCAAATTGCGCGCCATCGATAATATTTCCCCAGTGGATCAGTTCCGCGAGCGGGCTGGCGTCGAATCCGAATTTTTCGGCGGCGATGGTGGCCAAAAATTTCGTGCAGGACTTGAACGCAGGGTCGTAAAACTTCTTGCCGGAATGGTCGTGGCGAAAGTGCTCGGCGTCCTGAGGAGTGAGGAAGGCGCTCTGGTGGTGGTCGAACCACCAGGTGAGCAGAGGTGAGCTGGAATATTTGAAATCCACGATGGCGTTTTCATCGCCGTCGAAAATGCCGTCTTCGAATGGTTGCGAGGCTTTGTGCGTCATCCCGGTGTACATAAACTGGGTGTCGGGATGGATGCGTTCGCGATAGAAGCGGGTGAAGACGGCGGCGGAGGCGGCTCCGTCGAAGCATTTATCGTGAAAACAAAGGCGAACCTTCACTTCTGTCTCCCAGCACTGCGGATACTGCGTACCATAAAGGAAAGTCAATAAAGATGGACGCTGGACTGACGGATGTCAAGGGTTAACCAAGACAGAGAGCAGGCGGCGCCGGGACGACGATTTCGCGTGCGTATAAGGCGGCGGACGTCAGCGCCACGACTTCGAAAGGAACAGATTAGAGACGACGGGTAGCTCTCGAGTTAGGATTTCCCGAAGATCTTATCTGCCAAGTCGGCAGCGACGGGTACGCGGTACCGCTCGCCCTGGTAAGCCTTAACCATGAGGAGGACCCAAAGAATCAGGCCCACAAGAGAAATGAGCCAGAAGAGCAGGATTCCCAGCGAGAGTCCGGTGGTGATTCCGGCGAGACCTCCGGTGACGAACAACATGCCGACGATAATCCGGATGATGGTGAGCGCGCCGAAAACTACGATGGACTGCGCCGCGTGGAAACGAACGTAGGGCCTCTTGTCCGTGAGGTAAAAGATTAGGCCGGTGATCCAACCGAGAACGTAGCAGAGCAATCCAGCGACGTTTTCAGCCAAACCGGATTGCGTGGAAGCGCCAGAAGGTGAGGAGGCCGCCGCTCCCTGCGCGGCGCCACAACTTGGGCAGAAACCAGCGTTATCTGCTATAGCGGCTCCGCATTTCGTACAGTGAGGCATGGACGATCCTCCCGGGATTAGTTAAGGCTTGTTGGGCCGGAAGCCTAGCAAAACAGGTTGAGGGCTGCAAGAGCATTCGCCCGGCCGAGTGAATGAGCTGCGGCGATGCGGATGACGATGTTGTAAATGTTTAGGAAAACAAATTACGGGCGGCGAGCTCTCGGCAGCGTTTGGCTGTGCTGTGAATCCGAGTCGCCTGTATAATCGAACGAGCCAGCCGACGCGGAAGTGGCGGAATTGGCAGACGCGCCAGCCTTAGGAGCTGGTGGCCGAAAGGCCGTAGGGGTTCGAGTCCCTTCTTCCGCAGACCTATTTCCAGGCGCAGGAAATATCCAGAGTGTGCTTAATTTTCAGGGCTTTGAAAAGTCGAAGATGCCACAAGGTGATATGTGGAGCAGTTTTTTTGGGATGGCTCAGTCGAGCAGTGCTCAGCGAGCCATCCCAATTCTGCTATTTCAGTGCCCATCCGAAAGCAAAGAGAATCGCGACAATCGTGACGTGCAACTTCAAGATTATCCCTTCGACTTCCCGAGTAAGGCTGGAGCGGTTTTCCAAAAACGCATACCATGCAATCGAGACTCCCGCCGCGCCTATCACAAGCCACATGACGGAAATAAATGGCAAGCGGGTGTAAAAGTGGAGACCAATCCAAATGAAGCAAGCAAGTTCGCCCAACGTCATAATCGTGAAAGAAGCCAGCTGAACGTTACCCGATTTGTAAGCAGTCGTTGTCGTTATGGAGGAATTCATTTTTCAGCAACCTCCCAAGAGGCCAAACAGCGACGCCCTTCCACTAACAGCAGCTATCGCGCCTATCGCCCATCCCACGGGCCCGGTGACGGCCAGCGCCACGATCCCGAAATAGGCAGCTCCGATTGCCACGATCGGAACATGACAACCCGCCGTTAAGTAGATTGCACCATTATGCATCGAGGCCACCTCAGTTGCCAGCGTCTGTAGATTTACAATCATCTGGGCATGGTAGTACGCCAACCCGTTAGTATTGACGATAGAGTAGAACTGCTGCCGGGTAGCTAGCGGAACGCTCTGAATTGCCGACACAAATTGAGATTCCGATAACGCGACCGCGCCTTTCGCTTCCAGCGCGCTATATGCCGCCTGCACGACGCTCGTGCTGGGATCCGTTGTGAACAACGTAGAATTTTTAAGAATTCAGCTTTGCATTGTCGCTGTCAGCCCGGTGCTGTCCATTTCGGCGAAAAACGTCTGAAGCGATGTAGCCAATGCCGTGTAGTCGCTAGCGAGAAGTGTTCCACTTGAGACGAGATGTTGCTGCGCCGTCACTGCAACGCTAACAGTAGAGTTAGCGACCGCAGTGCTGAAGCTTGAAGGGGCAATTGGCCCACCTGCCAGCGGGTATCCGCCAGAGTTGGGCGGGGGTGGGCCGTTTCCCAACACTGGTGCGGGCGTACCGGCTTGAGGAGTAGCCGACTGGCTTTTCTGTTGTGCTTGTAGCGCGGGCACGAAAAGCAAGCCAATCGCGAGCAACATTGTGATGAACTGCTTTGAAGCTATTTTCATTAATTCCCCTTTAGAGGCAGGCTCGATAGTGCGTTGTTGGGAGGTTGTCGATTCACTATCGTACCATTTATTATCTTTTTATAGTACATTTATAGTTAACAAAGAGAGAAGGCAGCGAAAGGGACTGCGACTCGGATCCGGACCTCCCGGTTTCGCCGAACAAGCAGAGGGTGGAAACGACGAGTCGGGCACTTTCGACTCACTGAAACGCCGTGCCACGAGGTGCGCGTGGTTGACGCGAGCGAGCGTCTTCCCTATACTAGAAATTCAACCGCGGTGGATGCCAGCCGCACTTCCCTGCCAGATTTCTCGGATTCGGAACAAGTGAAAGGCAGATTGGGTCAGGGTCTATTGTAAAAATTCCCTGAAAAACTTCGATGACAGAAGCAACATGTAAACGCGAACTTGAGCTGGAGATTCCGGCCGAGAACGTAACCAAAGCGACGGAAAAAGTGGCGCGGGATCTTGCGCGTGTGGCGCGCGTTCCGGGATTTCGCCCGGGTAAAGCTCCCGTTACGCTGATACGGCGGCGCTTCGCTGAAGATATACAGGGCGAAGTGCTGCAATCGCTGGTGCCTGAATATATCGAGAAAGCTCTGGAAGAGAAAAAGCTGGTTCCCATAACGCGTCCGGCGGTGGACCAAGTTGATTTCAAGGAAGGCGAGCCGCTGCGATTCCGCGCGGTGTTCGAAGTGCTGCCTGAATTCGAGTTGGGCGATTACAAAAACCTGGCAATCAATGTGGACGCCATCGAAACCGGCGACGCGCAGGTGGACAAGACGATTGAGAACATTCGCGAGCGCGTGGCTACCTTCGTTCCGGTCGAGGGACGAGCGGCCAAGGACGGCGACTACGTCCTGATCAAGCTCGCGGGCGTGCCGGTGGGCGAAGGCGAGCCGGTGCAAGCTGACAACATTCTTTGCCACATCGGGGCGGAAGAAACGCTGGAGAGTTTTACGGAAAATTTGCGCGGAGCAAACAGCGGCGACACGAAAAAGTTCCGTTCGCAGTATCCGGACGATTATCCGGACCAGAAACTGGCGGGAAAAGCCTACGATTACACCGTGGAAGTTCAGGGCATCAAGGAAAAAAAGCTGCCTGAGCTAAATGATGAGTTCGCGAAGGACGCCGCGGGCGAAAAGGGCTCGTTTTCGACGCTAGAAGAAATGCGCAAGCTGATCTCGAAGGATTTGGAAGCGGCGAAGGAAGATCAGCAGAAGGCGCAGGCTCACGAAAAGCTGCTCGAAGCACTGGTGAAGCAGCACGATTTTCCGGTGCCGGAAGCGCTGGTGGAGCATCAGATGAATGTACGGCTTGAGCGCAGCGTGCGTTCACTAACCGCTCAAGGAGTTGATCCACGCGCTGTCAATATTGATTGGGTGGCGCTGCGGAACCACCAACGCGAGCGCGCGGTGGACGACGTGAAGGCGGAGCTTCTGATTGACCGCATCGCGGACGCGGAAAAGATCGACGCGACGGACGAAGAAGTGGAAAAAGAGATAAACTCGCTGGCGGAACGCAGTGGCGAATCGGCAACGGCGATGCGGGCTCGCTTGACAAAGCAAGGAGTGCTCGATAGGATGAAATCGAAGTTGCGAAGTGACAAAACAATCGAGTGGCTCTACCGCAACGCCCGGATCGAGACGACGGCCAAAAGTGAAAAGTAGGTTCGGGTTCCTCAGCGCACAAAAGTTCTCCCTATGACACACAACGACGAAGCCTATCCGCGTGCAACAACCCTCGTACCCATGGTGGTCGAACAGACGAACCGGGGCGAGCGAGCGTACGACATTTATTCCCGGCTGCTGAAGGACCACATCATCTTCATCGGCACGCCGATCGACGATCACGTCGCAAACCTGGTGACCGCACAGTTGCTGTTCCTGGCGTCCGAAGACCCGGAGAAAGACATTTCGGTGTACATCAATTCACCGGGCGGCTCGATTTCGGCAGGGATGGCAATTTATGACACTATGCAGTTCGTGCGCCCTGATGTGGTGACGTATTGCATCGGGCAGTCTGCTTCGATCGCGGCTGTGCTGCTGGCTTCCGGCACGCCCAAGAAGCGCTACGCCCTGCCGAACTCGCGCGTGCTGATTCATCAGCCGTGGATGTCCGGCTTGTCCGGGCAGGCCACTGATATCGATATTCACGCCAAGGAAATCCTTCGCACACGCGAAGCGCTGAACAAACTTCTCGCCGGACATACGGGGCAGAGCCTGGAAAAGATCGAGCGGGACGTGGAACGCGATTTCATCATGACCGCAGAGCAGGCCAAGGCGTACGGAATCGTTGACGAGATCATTACGAAGTATCGCTAGTGAGTTCCAAAGGGTTAGTATCTAAAGCGATGATTCTCTGCTTCCGGCCCGCCCTTCGTCTTACAATAAGGAATAGATTCGTTGTCGGCGTTGCAGCTTCCAAAAGGCGAGGTTTCACTTTGTGAAGCGGTTCACTCCAGAAGAGCCGTTGCGTTGTTCCTTCTGCCATAAAACGCAGGAGCAGGTGGAGAAGCTCATCAGCTCTCCGAATGAGTATCCGCGCTCCTACATTTGCAACGAGTGCGTGGGCGTTTGCCAGCAGATTCTAGAAGACGAGAAGCGCGAGCAGGCCAGCCCGGTTAATCGCCGGCTGCCGCGGCCGCCCGAGATTAAAGCTTTCCTCGACGGCTACGTGATTGGGCAGGACAAGACCAAAAAGAAACTCGCGGTAGCGGTGTACAACCACTACAAGCGCATTTTTCTGAACAAGCAGCCGGGCGATGTGGAACTGGCGAAGTCCAACATCTTGCTGATCGGTCCCACGGGGACGGGCAAGACGCTTTTGGCGCAGACGCTTTCGCGCATGCTGGATGTGCCGTTCGCGATCGTTGACGCGACCACGCTTACCGAAGCGGGCTACGTGGGCGAGGACGTCGAAAACATTATTCTGAAGCTGCTGCAGGCCGCCGATGGCGACGTCGCGCGGGCCCAGCAAGGCATCATATATATAGACGAGATTGACAAGATTTCGAAGAAGGACGAAAACCCCTCGATTACCCGCGACGTTTCGGGCGAGGGCGTGCAGCAGGCTTTGCTGAAGATTTTGGAAGGCACGGTGGCGAACGTTCCACCGCAAGGGGGGCGCAAGCATCCGCACCAGGAATTCACGCCGGTGGATACCACGAATATCCTGTTTATTTGCGGCGGAGCTTTCGTGGGCATGGAAAAGATTATCGAGCGCCGCGTGGGACAGAAGTCGCTCGGGTTTAATGCGGACGTGCAGCCGACCACCGCGTCGCGCCGCAATATAGAGGTGCTCGAACAGGCGCAGCCGACCGATCTGATTCGCTACGGGCTGATCCCCGAATTTGTGGGACGCTTGCCGGTGATGGGCATTTTGGCCGACTTGGACAAGTCAGCGCTCGTGCGCATCCTGACCGAACCAAAGAACGCGCTGGTGCGCCAGTATCAGAGGCTGTTTGAATTCGAAAACGTTCGGTTGCGGTTTACGGACGACGCGCTGGAGACCGTGGCGGAATTGGCGCTGCAACGCAAAGTGGGAGCGCGCGGGTTGCGCATGATTCTGGAAGATTTGATGCTGGAGATGATGTATCACCTGCCCGCTCAGCGGAAACTTCGCGACTTTGTCGTCACCGGCGATATGGTGAAAGGCCGCGAGATCAACTGGAGCTTGCTCGAGAAGGCTGGTTAGACTTTTGGCCCAAAAGGAACCGATGTTCAACCGCGAAAAGACTGAAGTAAAACGCGTGCCTATGATGCCGGTGCGGGAAATGGTTATTTTCCCGGAGATGATGCATCCCTTTATCGTGGGGCGCGAAGCTTCCGTGCGCGCGCTGGAAGACGCGCTGGCCGGGGACAAGAAGATTTTTCTGGTTACGCAGCACGACGCTTCGGTTGACGATCCCAAGCCCGAAGAGATTTATCAGGTCGGAACGCTCGCCAACATCGTGCAGAGCGTGAAACTGCCGGACGGAAACATCAAAGTTCTGGTGGAAGGCACCACGCGCGCGAAAATCATTCAGGTGACCAGCGACGAAGGCTTTTTCCGCGCCTCGATTCGCGTGGTTACAACCACGGTCGAGTCCACTCCGCAGCTTCAGGAAGCTTCCAGCCGCGTGACTGCGCTTTTCGAACAGTACGTGAAGCTTTCGCAGAGCCTGAACTACGACACCATGATTGCGGCTGTGCGTGTGGAAGACGCCGGCAAGCTTTCTGACGCTATCGCCGCGAACTTGCAAATTCCTGTGGAAGAAAAGCAGGAATTGCTGGAACTGTTCGATCCGCTCGAGCGCCTGAACCGCATCGCGGATATCCTGGAAGTGGAAACCGAAAAGCTGAACGTCGATCGTTCGATCAATACGCGCGTGAAACGCCAGATGGAGCGCGCCCAGAAAGAGTATTACCTCAACGAAAAATTGAAGGCCATCCAGAAAGAGCTGGGCCGCGGCGAAGCGAACGAAATCGAGCAGCTCAAGAAGAAAATCGAAACGTCCGGCATGCCCGAAGGGCCGCAGGAAAAGGCCATGCAGGAGCTGAAGCGGCTGGAAATGATGCCGCCGATGTCGGCGGAATCCACTGTTTCACGCAACTATCTGGACTGGCTGCTGGCGGTGCCGTGGAAGAAGCGTTCCAAGGAAATTCGCGACATCAAGCGCGCCGAAACGATTCTTTCCGAAGATCACTACGGCCTGGAAAAGATTAAAGAGCGCATCCTGGAATACCTGGCCGTTCGCCAGTTGGTGAAGAACCCGAAAGGTTCGATTCTCTGCTTCGTGGGGCCTCCGGGAGTGGGAAAGACTTCGCTGGCGATGTCCATCGGCCGCGCCACGGGCAGAAAATTCGTGCGCGTGTCCCTGGGCGGCGTTCGCGACGAAGCCGAGATTCGCGGCCACCGACGCACCTACATCGGCGCGTTGCCCGGACAAATTATCCAGATGATGCGCAAGGCCGGAACCGTGAATCCGGTGTTCGTCCTCGACGAAGTGGACAAAATGTCGATGGATTTTCGCGGCGATCCTTCCGCGGCGCTGATGGAAGTGCTGGATCCCGAGCTGAATCACGCGTTCACCGATCATTATCTCGACGTGGAATACGATCTTTCGAAGGTAATGTTCATCTGCACCGCCAACGTGCTGCACACGATTCCGCAGCCGCTGCAGGATCGCATGGAAGTTCTGCGCATCCCGGGCTACACGGAACACGAAAAACATCAGATCGCGCAACGCTTTCTGGTGCCCAAGGAAATCGCAGCGACCGGGCTGACCAAAGCGAACCTGAAATTTACGGATGAAGCCGTCACGCACATCATTCGGCACTACACCCACGAAGCGGGCGTGCGCAACCTGAGCCGGGAAGTTGCCAACGTTTGCAGGAAGATCGCGCGCAAAGTGGTGGCCGACGGAAAAGGCGTGGAAATTGAAGTCACGAACACGAACGTCAACGATTATCTCGGCATCCTGAAGTATCGCGATTTCCTGGCTGAGAAGAAAAACGAAATCGGCTTGACCACCGGCCTGGCCTGGACCGAAGTGGGCGGCCAAGTACTTTCCACCGAAGCGATGTTGATGCAGGGCAAGGGCCGGCTGACGCTGACCGGAAAATTGGGCGATGTGATGCAGGAGTCGGCGCAAGCGGGCATGAGCTACGTGCGCTCGCGCACGCATCAATTCGGATTGCCGAAAGATTTCTATCGCCACCTCGATATTCACGTGCACGTTCCCGAAGGCGCCATCCCGAAGGACGGCCCGTCGGCGGGTATCACGCTGTGCACTTCCATCGTGAGCGCGCTGACCCGCATTCCGGTTCGTTGCGACATATGCATGACCGGGGAAATCACGCTGCGCGGCAAAGTGCTGCCCATCGGCGGGGTGAAGGAAAAGCTTCTTGCAGCGCACCGGCTCGGCTTCCGCACGGTGATTCTGCCGAAAGACAACGAAAAGGATTTGGCGGAAATTCCGCCGGAAATCGTGTCTCAGATGTCTGTCCATTTTGTCGAGAACATGGACGAAGTGCTGCAAATCGCGCTCGAACATCCGCTTCCGATACCCGGCCTTCCGCCGGCCGCCGATGTGGAGCCCAAGTTTGTTTCAGATGTTGCACAAGACAGCGAATTAACCAATTGAAACCCTCCGGCTCTCTCCCATCCTGCTAAGCAGGTTCGGCCCGCAACCGGGGGATTCAGATTGTCTGTAGTTCAGCCCATAAGTGATGAAGTAGTTTAGAAAAAGCGGCAGGTTCGAATTTGTGCCCGCCCGTAGTCCATTCAGAAAATCAATCATGCCTGAAAACCAGGCTAGAGAAGGAACGAACTCGATGAGTATTAGCCTTGCAGAACTAAAAGATAAAAACATTACCGACTTGGCGAAGATTGCCAAGGAACTGAACATCCCCGGCGCTTCTGGAATGCGCAAGCAGGAGTTGATCTTTCAAATCCTCCGCGCGCAGACCGAAAAGAACGGGTTGATTTTCTCCGAAGGGGTGTTGGAATGCCTGCCGGACGGCTTCGGCTTCCTGCGCGCTCCGGAATACAACTACCTGCCCGGCCCGGACGACATCTACGTCTCGCCTTCGCAGATCCGCAAATTTGATCTGCGCACGGGCGACACGGTTTCCGGCCAGGTGCGTCCGCCCAAGGACGGCGAGCGCTACTTCGCGCTGATTAAGGTGGAAGCGGTCAACTTCGAAGATCCCGAGGTTGCGCGCAGCAAAATTTTCTTCGATAACCTGACGCCGCTCTATCCGCAGGAACGCATACGCCTGGAGACTACCAAGGAAAACCTTACCGGGCGGGTGCTGGACATGCTTTGCCCCGTGGGGAAAGGCCAGCGCGGATTAATCGTTGCTCCTCCGCGCACCGGCAAGACCATGATGCTGCAATCCATCGCCAATTCCGTTACCACGAATCATCCGGAAGTCGCGCTGATCGTGCTGCTGATTGACGAGCGGCCGGAAGAAGTTACAGATATGCAACGCACGGTGAAGGGCGAAGTGATCAGCTCCACGTTCGACGAGCCGCCCCAACGCCACATTCAAGTGGCGGAAATGGTTCTGGAAAAGGCCAAGCGTTTGGTGGAACACAAGCGCGACGTGGTGATCTTGCTCGACTCGCTGACGCGTCTGGGCCGCGCTTACAATGCCGTGACGCCTCCCTCCGGAAAAGTTCTTTCCGGCGGTATTGACGCCAACGCTTTGCAGCGCCCGCGCCGCTTTTTCGCTGCGGCGAGGAATGTCGAGGAAGGCGGTTCGCTCACCATCATCGCTACCGCGCTGATTGATACCGGCAGCCGCATGGACGACGTGATCTTCGAGGAGTTCAAAGGCACCGGCAACATGGAAATCAATCTGGACCGGCGCCTGGTGGACAAGCGCGTGTTCCCCACCATCGATATCAACCGCTCCGGAACGCGTAAGGACGAATTGCTTTTGCCGCCGGACGAGTTGAACCGCATCTGGGTGCTGCGCAAAGTGCTGAGTCCCCTTTCGACCGTGGAAGCTATGGAACTTCTGTTGGGCCGCCTCTCAAAGACGAAGACGAACGGGGAATTTCTGTCCTCGATGTCCAGCCCAGCCTAACTTTCGCGTTGGCCAACCGCGCGCTAAGCTCACATACGAAGTCTTTTATGCTTGCTCCCTGTTCCGGGAAATTCTGTTAGTGCGTCGAGTCCGCGTATTTCACCGAACAGCCGTAGGGGCGCGTGGTGGGCGTCTCCACTTGCTTGCCGGCGAGGGCCTGCTCCAGCGCGAGGTTGACGTAATTCGTCGCGGTGGGCACGTCCTCCAGGTCGGTGGTCGGTTTGTCGTCAATCGCACCATCGTAAATCACGACGCCCTGGGGGTTGATGACGACCATTTGCGGCGAGGTCTTCGCGTCGTAAAGATGGCCGATCTGGCCGGTGGGGTCGAGCAATGCGGCGGTCGGAGCAGCCTGAACTTTCGTGAGATAGGCATTCTCTTCGCTCGCAGTCATGTATCCCTGGTTGCCTGGCGCGGAGGAGAGAATCGTGAACCAAATAACACCGCGGCCGGTCCACTGCTTTTGCAGTTTCTGCATGTTGCCGCTGTTGTAGTGCTTCCCTACGTAGGGGCAGCCGTTGTTGTGCCACTCGAGGACCACATACTTTCCGCGATAATCCGACAGGTGAACGGTCTTGCCGTTGCTCGCCGTGGCGGTGAACTCCGGCGCCGCTTCGCCGGTTTTGCCGGACAAAATCAGTGGCAGAGCTGTGCAGAGCAACAAAGCTATGAGTATCGGGTACAGAGTCGAACGCTTCATTTTTGTTGTCCCTCCTTCAAGGATTGTGCCGCGTAAATTCCAACGTCGCGAATGTTTTTCGCTGCGCCAGGCTTGCTGAGAGGCGCGTCAACCAAGTAGGCCCGATCGGCAGAGAGTACGAGCACGCCTTTTAGGCGCTCGATTGGTTTGAGAAGCTGGGCTGACTTGCGCAGCGTCAGCCGGAAGCCGGCGGCGGTTGGGGCGAGCTTCTGCGGGGCTGTGTTGTCAATCTGCGATTCGGCGAGCGGGAAGAAAACGGCCTGCGTGATTTGATGGCCCACGTTCGCGCTGAGCACCAGGGAGTCCTTCGCGTCGCCCACACTAAATTTCCAGTTCCGCGGCGCGGGCTGTGGCAATGATTTTCGCGCGGCGGCGAATAAATCGCGAGTCCGAGCGTCCGGAACAGGCGCCTGCGATTTGACGGGGAGCGTGAGCCAGAGCTGGGCCTTGCCCGGAATGCATATTTCGCGGCAGACCAGCACTTTAACTTCGGCGCCGAACTGCGCCGGCCCCTGCGGCGTCAACCTGGCATCCGCGTGCATCGGCACGATCAGCGTCACTTCATCCTCATAGCCAAAATCGACGATGCTCGGCGTTCCCAGACGCCGCGGTGTAGGCCACTCAATTGGCCCTGCGGCGAGTCCCGCCGGCAATTGCCACTTGACGCGCGGCGGCTCGCCCGAATCGCCTGGATTGAGCCAATAGATGTGCCAGCCCTTCTCGAGCTGAAAATGCAAACCGAGATTGAAATCATGCCCCTCTGTGATCCATTGATTCTCGGCGACGAGATCTAGAGTGCCGTGGGGGATGGGCGTTCCGGCCGCCTGCGCGCCTAAGGAGCAAAGCAGGAGTGAGACGACAAGCGTCAGCGCCCGGGAAAAACCTGGTGTTGAATTACGGCGTCGCACTTCCCTTTTGATGCAGCGGAAGGCCCGCCCGTTTCTTTTACTGGGACAACACGAGGGAGTATGGAGCACAGCGCGGCGAGCGCCTCAAGGGGCGCGATGGTCAGTTCTTAGGCGGGCTGTGCTGATTTTTTCTGGATTAGCCGAGGAACCCCAGATTGTTGCTGCTGAAATTGCCGATGTACGGCAGCACGTACGGGAGATCCGTAGTGGACAGACCGAACCATTGGGCCAACGTCGCTGCGTACTGCGCCGAAGAAGTGCTGGGGATCCACCGGCCGTTGGAAGCAACATCGTCGGGACCGCCGAGCGCCAGAGTTGGAAACGTTCCGTAAATCTGCCCGCCTTTCACCGCGCCGCCAAGAATGATGTGGTGGCTGCCCCAGGCGTGGTCCGTTCCGCCGGCCGAATTTGGCTGCAAGGTACGCGCAAAGTCCGAGCAGGTGAAGGCGGTAACCTGATTCGCCAAATTCATTTCCTGCAATGCCTGGTAGAACGCCAGTAATGCCGGGCTCACTTCGGCCAGAAGTGTTGCCTGAGTGGCCAACTGGGCCGCGTGGGTATCGAAGTTGCCTGCACCCACGAAGAAAATCTGCCGCTTGACTCCCAAAGCCGCGCGCACGTTGATGAGTTTTGCAACCTCCGCCAACTGAGCGCCGAAGGGAGTGGTAGTCGGAAAAACAGTTGTCAGCGGCGTTGCAGCATTTAACGCGCCGGCCAGCACTGTGTTATAGGTGAAAGCATTGTTGGTGATGTCGTTGTCTTCCTGAATCAACGAAACGCCGCTGCTCATGTTTGCGAACTGTTGCGCTGTGGTCTGGCGCGAAGAGCAGTAGGATTGATCGCTGCAGCTTGGGGTGCCCGGCCCTCCGGACCCGACGGCAACGGGTGAAGTTCCCATTCCATTGCAGAACAGAGTATCGCCGCTGATCGAAGCGATCATCGGTACCAGCGCGCCTGGATTGTATTGCGTATTCATCTTGTCCGCGATGCGGCCTGCCCAACCCGTGCTGCCCCCGGAGCTGTCCATCTGGTTCTGCCACTCCAGTTGCTGGTCGGGATGAGAGAAGAGGTTGCTGGGCGGCACGATCGAATTGGCCTGGTATTGCGCGCGGGTGGTCGGCTGCAGGAGTGTGCCGACATTCGCCAGGAACGCCAGGTTGCCGCTGTTAAACAAAGACTGCACTTCCGGCAGGCTGGGATGCAGCGCAAAGTTGGGCGCCGGCGTAAGCGGCAGCAGCGTGTTTTGCGCCAGCGCTATCGGGCCGCGAATGGTGGCGTAGTTGGCGTACCCGGTGGTGTCGAACGGGATGAGCATATTATTCGCGTCGTTACCGCCGAACATAAAGATGCAGACCAGCGCCTTGTAATCCGAAGACGTTTGGGCCAGAGCGTTGAGCATTCCGAAAGGGCGGAAGCCCAGAAGATTGCCGGCTGCGAGCAAGGAAGCATTGGTTAAGAAACTTCGTCGACTGTGTGACATAAAACTCCTTTTTGGCCCGTCTTCCTGCGATTAGTGCATGATCTTGTACTGCGAAGAAGTGACCACCAGGAACACGGCCACTTCCGCGCGGCTCTGAAGGTCGGTCGCGGGAATGGCGGTGATGGTCTCGATTAAAGCGGTTCGCATATCGCTGGGCATCTGGCTGTGCATGAAAAGCATGCCCAGATAATCCACCAGTTGCGCCGGATTGCTCGCTTGTTGTCCGATGACGCTGGTCGCGCTCAGGTCTATGACCGGCGCTGAATCTTCGTTGTGAATAATCTTGTCGGCAAGGCTCATGCGCGGAATGACCGAGCCGGTGTTCTCCAGAGAAAACTCAGGAGCGTTCAACGTGGTTTGCGGAATGACGTAACTGGGCGGGAAGTAGTTAAACACGCTGGACTGGTCGATGGGTGCTTCTCCTACGGAGGTCAACGTCCCGGACATGAAGTTGACGTACAAATAGGAAGTAGCCGGAGTCTGAGCCGCATTTAATCCGCGAAGCAGATTCATGGTCCAAAGGAGCGGCTCGCGCAGGTGCCCGCCATCGACCGCCGGAGACATGTCAGCCTGATCCCCAGTTTGCGTGTCTCCCGCACGTGCTTCCGGATCCATAATAATCGCGGTCAGGACGGCCTTCATGTCGCCGCGCACGCCGCTGCCGTTATTCGCGAAGACCGCAGCCACGCGCGACACGTAGGCGGGGCTTGGATCGCCGCTCACCAGATGCTGTATGAGCTGCCTGCAGACAAACGGGCCGACATTCGGGTGCGCAAATATGTTGTCGAGGGCGCCTTTCAGGTCCTGCTCGGCCGACTGGCCGGCGGAAAGCGTGGTTCCATTCAAGAGGATTTTTGAAGTCTCATCATGCTCGCTTTCGACCGGTACCATGAAGGTGAGCCAATTTTTCGTGTAATTGAAACTGGACGGAGTGCTGCCATCCGTATTTGCGAAGGTCCAACCCGTATAGGCACGCGCAAAAGCTTCCACCTGAAGCTCGGTGTAGGTGGGAATAGGATTGCCGCTGCCATCGGTCTGCAGGGTGCCGTCCGAATTCAAGAGATTTACTCCCAGGGTGAAGAGCTGCATATTCTCGCGGCCGAAATTCTCATTCGCGATTTGACCGGTGGGAGGCTTTCCACTGTTCACCATATTCAGGTAGTCGCCCATGGCGGGCGAAAGCGCCGCATCCTGCATGATGGTGCGGTAATTGGTAAAGGCGTCGTTGGCCAGAGTATTCAGATAGAAAGGCATGGCGTTGTCCTGTTGGATCGGCGCCACGAATATTTCACTCAGAGCCATGGCCACGCGCTGACGGAACTGATCGTTTCCCCAGACCGCGACGTTCAGGAATTCTGACTGCGTGCAGCGCCAGTTTGTGAAACCGCACACCGCGGTGTCAGGCGACGGCGGCTCGCTGAATTGCGTGGTGGGCTGATTGAACTGTTCGGTCAGCGCCGCCTGCAAACCGATCTGCTGGACATGCACGATCGTGGTTGCCGTAGGGCCAAAGCTGGTCTGATCGAGGAAGCGCGCCGCAGCGGTAGCGCTGATCGCGGCCGCTCCGACTACTTGCGCATTCACGCTGTTTGAATTACTCGAACCGGGGTCGGGGTTGGTCACCACCACAGCTTCCGTCAAACCTGCTTGAGAAACGGTAGCCGTTCCCGTTGCGACTATTTGCGTGCTGGAGACCGACATGATCGTTAAGTTGGCGCCGCCGAACGATGCCGTGGCGCCGCTGACAAAGTTGGTTCCGGATATCGTCAGGGTAATCGCGCCGACGTTTACCTGCGCAGGCGAAATGCCGGAAATCTGTGGCACGGGATTCCAGAGCGTGACGGCGCTTGTGCTGTTAACCGAAGGCTTTTTGGTTTCCGCCACTTCAATCGTTACGGTGTTCGGTGAAGGGAGCGTTGCAGGCGCGGTATAATTTCCAGTCGCGCTAATGGTTCCGGTGGCTGCGCTTCCGCCCACCACTCCGTTCACCGACCAGGTAAAGGTCTTGTCAACCAGAGAAGCGGTAAATTGCTGGGTCGAGCCGGCGCGTACGTCCGCGGTGCTTGGGGATATCGTTAGAGTGTCGGAAGTGGTCGAGCCCGGTGGTGTAAGAGCACAACTTGAAGTCATTAACGCTAGAACAACGACTGCGGCTGCGAGCCATTTTGAGCGACGCAAGGTTCCCTCTCAGTTCCTTCAAGATTGCGAATTGACTCCCAAAACCCTGCCCTGCGGAAAAAGTTCCATTATTTTTTTATAATTCGCAATTTAACGACACGGCGCGTAAAAGGGAGCCTAAATGGCTGTGGCGTATGGTGCAACTGGCGAGAAGTCCAGATTAGTACACCTGTTCGCGAGTACTAGGGGATGGGAGTAAACGAGCCAAGCCTCGAAGGCATTTTCGTATTTGTTTCGCTGTCGAAGCTGCCGAAGAAGATGCGATTCCCTTCTTGGCCCATAAAGTCAGAAATCATCTTTTGCAGGCTTTTCCGTCAAAGTGGCCCGGAATCCAGTAAACTGCGCTTCGGATTTGATTGGGAGGCGAGCAAATGATTCGCACTTATCTTGGCCACGCGCCGCAAATTGCTGCAACCGCTTATATCGATCCGCAAGCTGTGGTTATAGGTGACGTCGTCATCGGCGAACATTCCAGCGTGTGGCCGTGCGCGGTGCTTCGCGGTGATGTGAACTTCATGCGCATCGGCTCGCGCACGAACATTCAAGACGGTTCCGTGCTGCACGTGATGCGCGATACGAACCCGTTGATTCTAGGCGACAACGTTACGGTGGGCCACGCTGTAGTTCTGCACGGCTGCACTATTGAGTCGCGCTGCCTGATCGGGATGGGCAGCATCATTCTTAACGGCGCGAAAATCGGCGCGGGCAGCATCATCGCCGCGGGCACGCTCGTCCCTGAACGCACTATTGTCGCGCCCGGGAGCCTCTTCATGGGCCAGCCCGGCAAACTTCGCCGCGCGCTTACCTCCGAGGACCTCGAATCCATCGACCGCTACGCGCAGCGCTACGTCGAGTACAAGGATACCTATAAGTCCGAGTCCGGAAATTGACCATTCAACGCGCCGAATTCCCCGCACGCCGAAAAACACTTGCGTGCGTGTTGTAAAATAGCGTGATGGGCAGAGCGCCGGATTCTCGGCAGAGCGGCGGCCCCGGAGGAATGGCTCCCGGGCGTCGCGAGAAAATCTACAATTTTTTTAATCGAGAACTCGATTTATTAGAATCCATCGTAAGCTATTGCAAACAAAGGAGGGGGTGTGCGTCTAATCGAGAACTTTGAACCGTTTGCGAATGTCACGCGCACGCCCGCCTATGACGGATCATAGACGCCAATTTCGCGCTATCAAAGGCACTCGCGACATCTTGCCGCCGGATTCCGCCTTGTGGAATTGGTTCGAGCAGACTGCGCGCGACGTCTTCGAATCCTACAATTTCCGCGACATCCGACTGCCCATTTTTGAGGAGACCGAACTATTCGCTCGCTCAATAGGGGCTGAAACGGATGTCGTGAACAAGGAAATGTTTACATTCAGCAGCGGCCACGATTCGGATTCGATCGAAGACAGCGCCGCGGACCGAACTTATTCGTTGCGGCCCGAAGCGACGGCGAGTGTCGCGCGGGCATACATCGAAAATGGGATGCAAACGCTGCCGGGCAACGTCAAGCTGTACTACACCGGGCCGATGTTTCGGCGGGAGCGGCCGCAGAAAGGGCGCTACCGGCAGTTCTACCAGATCGGTGCAGAAGTGCTGGGGCAGTCCGATGCGCCCGCGATTGACGCGGAAGTGCTGGAAATGCTGGTCGTGTTTTTCAAGCGCGTGGGGCTGACGCGCACGACGCTGTATGTGAATTCGATTGGCTGCAAAGATTGCCGGCCGCAATATGTCGAGGTTTTGCGCGAAAAGCTGCGCGAAGTGAAAGACCAGCTTGGCCCGGACTCGCAGCGGCGTATCGACACCAACCCGCTGCGCGTGCTCGATTCGAAATTGCCCGAGGAGCAGCCCATCATTGCGAAGCTGCCGCGCATCTCCGATCATCTTTGCGCCGAATGCCGCGAGCATTTCGCGAAACTGAAAGAAGAATTAAACATGCGCGGTGTTGCTTACGAAGAAAACTGGCGACTCGTTCGCGGTCTCGATTACTACACGCGGACCACGTTCGAAGTCACGGCAGAAGGGCTGGGCTCGCAGAACGCGGTGTGCGGCGGCGGGCGCTACGACGGCTTGGTCGAGCTGCTCGGCGGCCCGCCGACGAAAGGCATCGGCTTCGCCATCGGCAGCGACCGCGCGATTTTGTCCATACAAGAAGGCGGAAAATTGCCGCATCTGCCTGGGCTTGCCGTGTTCGTCGCGTGGATGGGCCAGGCCGCGTATCCTACGGCAGTGAACATCACGCGAAAGCTCCGCACGGCAGGGCTAGCCGTCGAGCTGCCGCCGGAAGAAATGAAATTCAAAAAATCGCTGGGCCTCGCGGATAAGCTCGGCGCGCGCTACGCGCTGATCATCGGCGAAGACGAAGTCGCTGCCGGCACTTTCACCCTGAAGCGCCTCGTCGATTCGGAGCAGAAAAAGCTTTCAGAGTTGGAGTTGATTGAATATCTTGAGTCGGAACGAAGAGGCCGCGGCTAATGATAAGGTTAACGGGAAGGAAAGCTCGTGCTTGAAGCGCTCGGAAATCTGAAACGCACAATGTATTGCGGAGACCTGCGCGCATCCGACGCTGATAAAGACGTCGTGCTGATGGGCTGGGTCCACCGGCGGCGCGATCTGGGGCAACTGATTTTCATCGACCTGCGCGACCGCGCCGGAATCGCGCAAATAGTTTTCAACAAGGAGCTGCATCCTGAGGCGCATGCGAAGGCGGAGCAACTGCGTTCGGAATTTGTGGTTGCGGTGGAAGGACGCGTCCTGCGACGGCAAAAGGCGAACCCGGACATTGCATCGGGCGAAGTGGAAGTGATGGCCACGCGGCTGCACATCTTGAACAATTCTAAAACGCCGCCGTTTCAGATCGAAGAAGAAGTGACGGCGAGCGAAGAAACGCGCTTGCGCTACCGCTATCTCGATTTGCGCCGGCCGAAACCGCACCGCAATCTTGAGCTGCGCCACCGCATCATATTGGAAATTCGCAAGTCGCTCGACGAGCAAGGATTTTTCGAAATAGAAACGCCGATGCTTACGCGCTCAACTCCGGAGGGCGCGCGCGACTGCCTGGTGCCGAGCCGCATCCATCACGGAAAGTTTTACGCGCTGCCGCAATCGCCGCAAATCTTCAAGCAAATATTGATGATTTCCGGCATGGACCGCTATTTCCAAATCGTGCGCTGTTTTCGCGATGAAGACTTTCGCGCCGATCGCCAGCTTGAGTTCACGCAGCTCGACCTGGAAATGTCGTTCCCGCGCCAGCAGGATATTTTTGAAGTAATCGAGCGCGTGATGGAACGCACCTGCGCGGTCGTAGGCGTGCAGGCGAAAGGACCGTTTCGGCATCTCGATTACAAGGACGCACTGCGGCGCTACGGCTCGGACAAGCCGGACTTGCGTTTTGGAATGGAATTGCACGACGTGACGAAATTTTTCGAGAGCGGACGAGGAAAACTGCAGATTGAGGGCAACGTGCAAGCACTCGTCGCGCCGGGCGGGGCTGCATGGTCGCGAAAGCAGCTCGACGAACTGGGCGAGTTCGCGAAATCGTCGGGCGCGCGCGGTGTTTATACCGTGAAAGTTGCGGCCGAAGGAATCACTTCGCCGCTGGAGAAGACTCTTGGGCCGGAAATGCTGAAGAAGCTCGCTGAAGCGGTGAGCGCAAGGCCGGGAGATTTGATCGTCGCCGCGGCAGCCAAGGAACAAATTGAGCACAATGACACGTCGCTCAACGTCGCCGGCCAGATTCGCCTATATCTGGGAGACAAGCTCAACTTGATCGACCGCAGCAAATGGGAATTTGCGTGGATCACGGGCTTCGCGCTCTTCGAATGGAGTGCGACGGATAAGCGGTGGGTCAGCGCGCAGCATCCGTTCACCGGAATCTTCGAGGAAGATCTCGACAAACTCGAAACTGCGCCGTGGGAGTGCCGCTCGAAAGGATACGATCTCGTGCTGAATGGCAACGAGCTCGGCTCGGGAAGCATTCGAATTCATCGCCAGGATGTGCAGGCGCGGATGTTCAAAGCGCTCGGGCTGACTGACGAACAAGCGCGGCAGCGTTTTGGTTTCTTTCTCGACGCGCTCACGTATGGTACTCCGCCGCATGGCGGCATCGCGCTGGGGATCGACCGCGTCGTCATGCTGCTGGCCGGCGAAAAGTCGATTCGCGAGGTGATCGCCTTCCCGAAGACAACTGCTGCGGTCGATTTGATGGCTGACTCGCCTTCAGAAGTGGGCACCGACCAGCTCGACGAATTGGGCATCGCAATCAAGCGAGCGGAAAAATGAACTTTGATACCAGCCAGAGCATGATTTCCTATCGGGCGCTAGTGCTGATACCGATCGCCGCGGCAGTAGGCGTAAGTCTGCTAATCCGAAGCATGCGCAGGCTGAGGCTGAGGGCGCAGTTCATGGTGCTGCTGATTTTGGCTGTCTCGATCGGGTTTATTTTCTTGATCATGGTGCAGATGCCTGAATTTCCGGAATGGCTCGGCGTTTCGCTTCTTCTTGTAGTGTTCATCGCCAGTTTATTCGGCACGCGCATTTTTCTCCGAAGCGTTGCCCAAGATGAAAAGGAAGAGGATGAACAGATACGCAAAGAGGATCTGCGCACTCCAGCAGATTCCGGATTTCCGCACATAAAGCATACCAACCACACCCTATGAGCCGGATACGCATACTTGCGGAGAATGTGGCGAACAAGATCGCTGCGGGCGAAGTGGTGGAGAGGCCTGCGTCGGTGGTGAAGGAGCTGCTTGAAAACGCGCTGGACGCGGAGGCGCGGTCGATTCGCATCGAAACGGAATCGGGCGGCAAGCGCATGATTCGGGTGATTGACGACGGCACGGGAATGAACCATGACGATGCCCTGCTGGCGTTCGAGCGGCATGCTACTTCGAAATTGCGCACCGCGGATGATTTGCTTTCCATTTCTACGCTGGGGTTTCGCGGCGAAGCGCTGCCTTCGATTGCTTCTATTTCACGGTTGCTGCTTGAAACGCGCTCGGCTGAAGACGAACAAGGGACGCGCGTGGAGTTTGCGGGTGGAAAACTGATTGGCGTCAAGCCGGCGGGCTTGCCTGCGGGCACTTCAATCAGCGTAGCGGACATTTTTTATTGCGTGCCTGCGCGGCGGAAATTCTTGAAATCCGAGACTACCGAGCTGGGACACATTGCTTCGCTTGTCACGCACTACGCTGTGGCGCATCCCGATTGCCAATTCCTACTGAAAACGCCGACACAGGAAATTCTGAATTGCACGCCGGTCGGAAAACTTTCCGAGCGCGTTTACCAGATTTTCGGTCGCCAGGCGCTCGACGAGCTGACGGAAATTACGCCAACCGAGGGGCCCGTGCGCAGCGCGATCACGGAACCGCCGATGGAAACGGAAGAACGAGCGGCTACGCTGCGAGTGAGCGGGTTCACTTCGCGGCCGGAAGTGCAGCGCACGAACCGCAACGGGATCTATATTTTCGTGAATCGCCGTCTGGTCCGCGACCGGCTGCTGCTGCACGCGATTGGCGAGGCGTATCGCAACATCATGCCGCCAGGAGTTTTCCCGTTTGTTTTGCTTTTCCTCGATTTGCCGTACGAGGAAGTGGACGTGAATGTGCATCCGGCGAAAATCGAGGTGCGCTTTCGGCATCCGCAATTCGTTCACGATTTCACGCGCGACGCGCTGCGACTAGCGCTCTCGCATGCGCGGCCGATTCCGGGATTTCCCGCGGCGCGCGCGGCTGCGGCAGGTGAACAGAGTGCTGGCGGCTTATCCTCCTCGTCGGCCGTCGGAAACATGCGAGGTTATGCGCCGATGCCTGACGCGAGCACATTTCCAGGGCCGCCACGCGCGGAGATTCCTAATTCGCTTGGCAGCTCAGCAGCTGGCATCGCGGAGGGCTTCGAGCTTTCCGGCGCGCCTGACCGGCCGGTGCCTCAACGCTTGCAGTTTGGAAGCGGAAACGGCAGTGATTTTGCGGATCCAACGCGAGAGGCGCTCGGCGCCGAAGCCGAAGGCGCGTCTGTCGCGCCGGCAAACGCTCCCGGCACGCTGCCGAGGCCGGACCAGATTGTTGACCTGAAGCCGCTGGGGCAGGTGAACAGCAGCTTCATCGTGGCGGTGAACAGCGAAGGCCTGTGGATCATCGATCAGCATGTGGCGCACGAACGCGTTCTGTTCGAGCAACATTTGCGCGCGCGGCGCGAAGGAGAACTTGGGGGCCAGCGGATGCTGGTGCCGCTGATCGTGGAGCTGAACCCGCGACAATTGGTTATTTTCGAACAAATCGGAGATGAACTTCACGCGAACGGATTTGAAGCGGAATTGATGGGGGCAAGGAGCGTCGCGATTCAGGCTGCGCCTGCGGGCATCACCAGCGGCGACGCGGAAAAACTGCTGTACGAAATTCTCGATGGGATTGCGCGGGAGAATCAGGCGATTTCGATCGACTCGCTGCAAGCGAAGATCGCTGCTTCCACTTCCTGCCATGCGGCGATCAAAGTGAACACTCCGCTGGACCTCACCAAAATGGAATGGCTGCTCGGCGAACTGGCAAAAACCGAGTACCCGATGAGCTGCCCGCACGGGCGGCCGATCGTGCTGCGCTACTCCGTGCGCGAAATCGAAAGAGCGTTTAAGAGAATCTGAGATCACTCCATTTGAAATGACCGCGCCGCTGAAAAAATTGGTTATCGCGATTGACGGGCCCGTAGGTTCGGGCAAGAGCACGCTCGCGCGGCGCGTGGCCGAAATGCTGGGATACGTGTACGTGGATACGGGAGCCATGTATCGCGCTCTCGCGCTGAAAGCGGTGCGCCATAAGATTTCGCCCGAAGCTGCCGAGGCGCTCGTCGCGCTCGCGCATGGTACACGCATTGACTTGCGCGCGGAAGAGAGCGGCCAGCGAGTATTCTTGGATGGCGAAGATGTGACCATGGAGATTCGCACGCCGGAGGTTTCACAGGCGGCGTCCAAGATTGCAGTGAACGCGGGCGTACGGCAGGTGCTGGTGGCCGAGCAGCGGCGTGCGGGCCAGCAAGGCGGAGTGGTGATGGAGGGGCGCGACATCGGAAGCGTAGTTTTTCCCGACGCGGGATTGAAAATTTTCCTTACGGCGTCACCGGAAGTGCGAGCGGAGCGTCGATGGCGCGAGCACGAACAAAAGGGCGACGCCATCGACCTGAAGAAAACGCTGGAAGAAATCCGCGAACGCGACCGGCGCGACCTCGAGCGTGCTACTTCCCCGCTGGTGCGCGCTCGCGACGCCGTGGTGGTGGATAGTACGGCGATGGAGCCGGAGGAAGTGGCGCGGCTGGTGGTGATGCTGGCAAACGGCAACGCAAACGCGAGCGCGAGTAAAGCGACCTAATAAGCGCGCCCGAGCCGATTGCGCTACAGGATCTGAACGACCGGGGCGCCGACGGATTGGTTGACCACTTCAAGGCGCGCGACGACGTTGCGAGCCATGGCGTAGATGCTTTTGCTGCCGGGCGCGTCTTCGCCGAGCGATGCGACGGGCTTGCCGGTGTCTCCCCCGATACGAATCTGCGGATCGATTTCAATCTCGCCGAGGAACGGCACACCGAAAGTTTTGGCCATGTGCTGGCCTTCGCCGTGGCCGAAGACGTCGATGCGGCCGTTGCAATGCGGGCAATTGAAATAGCTCATGTTCTCGACCACGCCGAGAATTTCCACGTTTACCTGGCGAAACATTTCGATGGCTTTGCGCACGTCGGCCAGCGCGACGATGGAAGGCGTGGTGACCACGACGGCACCGCTGACCGAGACGCTCTGAATCAGCGTGAGCTGAACGTCACCCGTACCCGGGGGCAGATCTACGATGAGGTAGTCGAGTTCGCCCCATTGCGTGCTGCGCAGGAACTGTTGGATCACGCTGTGGAGCATGGGGCCACGCCAGACGAGCGGCTTGTCGCCGGGATTGAGCAAGCCCATGGAAATCATTTTCAGGCCGTAGGCTTCGACGGGAACGATGGTGCGCTCGTCCACTGCGCGCGGCTGCTCGTTGGTGCCGAGCATTACCGGGACGTTGGGGCCGTAAACGTCGGCGTCGAGAAGGCCGACCGAATGGCCCATATTTTTTAGCGCGATGGCGAGGTTTACGGCGACGGTAGTCTTCCCTACTCCGCCCTTGCCGCTGGCGACCGCGACGAGATTCTTCACTCCGGTGATCGGCGCTTTGTCCTGCAAACGCTTTCCTGCCGCTGGTCCTGCTGGTCCGCTTGCCATGGTTTCCTTTCGAATGAGTGCGAGTTACACGCGACTTTAAATGATTTTGCTTAGGCTCCAATAATAGACCTGTGAACCGATAGCAGCAAGCGAGCGCGGAGGCTCATTCCAGGGAGATGGAGGGGAGTTCGAACGGCGAGAGGCTCAGAAAAGGAGGACGGCGACGCGGTAGCGGGAGAAGCCTGGTGTGGCATTGGCGGTGCATGCGGCTACGGTTGCGGCGCGAAACTTGTGGGTCTGGAGCTGCTGATCGAGGAGGTCGGGGAGCTTGTCCAAGTTAGGGGTTTCGTAACGTACCAGCGTGGCTGCGGTGTTGGGCGCGAATTTGCGGTTTCCATCGCAGGACGCAGCTACATCGCCCGCGACGGTGGCTTGCAACCCGCGCGCGGCGAGGAGCGAAATTACTTGCTGGACCTGCTGGTCGGGATTCGAGGTTACGACCTTTTGCGAAAAGTCCTGCGCGGCGAAGAGGCCGGAGTTGCCCTGAACTACGGCGATGCCCACGGCATTCAGCTGGGGGCTGAGAATGTTCGCGCGGTGGCCGGGGGAGTGCATCCACATCGTGTGTATGACGGCGGGGGCCGGGCCGATGGCGACGTTTTCGGCGATCACGCTGAAACGCGCGCCTGCCTCGCTCGCGCGCGCGAGCAAGTTGGGCTCACCGGGAAGCTGGTGAGACATTTGGTCGAGTTGCGCCATGCGAACGGCATGCTGACGAGCGGCAGAGGCGAGGGCATCGTCCCACTGGAGGGCGGAGAGGCCCTGGGAGGCGCGTTCACGGTTCAGGGAGCTAAAGAGTTGGCCTTCCGGGGTGGTGATCTGCGGCTCGGCGGCAAACAAGGCCCCAGAAGCCATTAGAAGGATGGCGGCGAGCAGTGCGAAGATGCGTGTGAACTGCAACATATTAGAACTCCCTTGGAAAAGGCCTTAAACCGCTTGTTTGCCTATTGAAAGGTTAGCGGACGGGCGCGCGGAAAGATGCTGGTCAAAGGTTCTAGCGCGGCGGTACTTTTGGACATGTACGGAAAGACAGGGAAAATGAGACAAAAAACGGCGGTACAGGTGCGGTTGAAAAAGCGGGCTTGCGGACCGATTTGGGGCTGGAAAAAACGCTGAAAAAGAGGACGCAATGCACAGATCCCGGGCGTTGGTATGACTAGATACGACGCCTAGGAGCTCAGGCAGGCGCTTTGCACGAAAGCGCGCGAGCGGCTACAATGGATAGTGGGGTTTTGCAAGATTTAGGTAAAGGCAAGCCTGCCGCATTTCAAAACGCAACACCAAAAGGGACCAAAACGAAGTTATGGACGTCGAGAAAGTCATAAATAAGGTAGTCGCGCGGTTTATCGGGACGAAGCACGAGCGCGACGTGAAGGCCATCCTGCCTACGGTGGCCGCGATCAACGAGCTTGAGCCGGAGATGAAGAGACTCTCGGACGAGCAGATCACGGCGCGGACTGCGGTGTTGAAGGCCGAGGTGCAAGGCCGACTGGAAGGGCTTGAGCGCGATGATCCGGACTACAAGCGGAGGCTGCAAGAGGCGGTTGAGCCTGCGTTGATTCCGGCGTTCGCATTGGTGCGGGAAGCCGGTCGGCGGACGCTGGGCATGCGGCATTTCGACGTTCAGCTGATTGGCGGCATCGTTCTGCATCAGGGCAAAATCGCGGAGATGAAAACGGGTGAAGGCAAGACGCTGGTGGCGACGCTGCCGGCGTACTTGAACGCGCTGACGGGACAGGGCGTGCACATCGTGACGGTGAACGATTATTTGGCGCGTCGCGACGCGGAATGGATGGGGCCGATTTACAAAATGTTGGGGCTGACCGTAGGCGTGATCGTTCACGATCTGGACGACGTGCAGCGGCGAGCAGCGTATGGCGCGGATATCACTTTTGGAACCAACAACGAGTTCGGGTTCGATTATCTGCGCGACAACATGAAGTACGATTTGAAGGACTGCGTCCAGCGGGGGCACCAGTTCGCGGTGGTGGACGAAGTGGACTCGATCCTGATTGACGAGGCGCGCACGCCGCTGATTATTTCCGGGCCGGCGGAAGAATCCACGGACAAATATTACCGCATCGACAAAATCATTCCGAAGCTGATCCTGGACATCGATTACACGCTGGATGAAAAGCACCGCACATCCACGCTGACGGAAGAAGGCGTGTCGAAGTGCGAACGTTTGCTGAACTTGGGAAACCTGTACGATCCCGCGAACATGGAGATCATTCACCACGTCTACCAGTCGTTGCGCGCGCACGCGCTTTTCAAGAAGGACGTGGATTACGTAATTAAAGACAACGAGATCGTGATCGTGGATGAGTTTACCGGACGGCAAATGCCGGGACGAAGATGGTCCGACGGGCTGCACCAGGCGGTGGAAGCGAAGGAAGGCGTTAAAATCGAGCGCGAAAATCAGACGCTCGCGACGATTACGTTCCAGAATTATTTTCGCATGTACAAGAAGCTTTCGGGCATGACCGGCACGGCGGATACGGAAGCGGCGGAGTTCGATAAAATTTACAAATTGGAAGTGGTTGCGATTCCCACGAACGTGCCGCTGATTCGAATCGAGAATCCGGATGTGGTTTACCGCACCGAGGGTGAAAAATTTGAAGCGGCGGTGAATGGCATCATTCAGGAAGACGGCACACGCGCGGGCGGCATCCGGCAGTATTACGAGAGCGGCCAGCCCGTACTGGTGGGCAGCATCTCGATCGAGAAATCGGAGAAGATCGCGGAGATTTTGAAGAAGACGGGCATACCTTACCAGGTGTTGAACGCGAAGCAGCACGAGCGCGAAGCAAAGATTATCGCGCAGGCGGGGCGCAAAGGCGCGGTAACAGTTTCCACGAACATGGCCGGGCGCGGGACGGACATTCTGCTGGGCGGAAATCCCGAAGCGATGACCCGCGAGTATGCGCTGAAAAATAAACTGGCGATGCCGTACGCTCCGGCGAGCGCGGTGATCGGGGCGGCTCCGGGAACGGAGACACCGGGGCAGGCGGATGCCGCGGCTACCAGCGGGGCGGTGGCGACGTCAACTGCGACGGCGACAGCGACCAGCACTTCTACTTCAACTTCTGCGAGTTCATCGAATGGCTCCAGTGCCATGGCCAGCGCGATGGTGCTGTTCCAACAGGAAGGCAAGATTTATCAGGTGCCGCTGGATCAATGGAAGCCGATCTTCGATCAATTTGCAGAGCAGTGCAAAGCGGAACACGATGAAGTGGTGGCGATGGGTGGTCTGCACATCCTGGGAACGGAACGGCACGAAGCACGGCGGATTGACAATCAGCTACGCGGCCGCGCTGGCCGCCAGGGAGATCCGGGAGCTTCGCGTTTTTTCCTGTCACTGGAAGACGATTTGCTTCGTATTTTTGGCGGCGACCGCATGAAGGCGCTGATGTTCCGGCTGGGGATGACCGAGGGTGTGCCGATCGAGTCCAAGTTGATCAGCCGGCGGATTGAGAACGCGCAGAAGACGGTGGAAGCGCAGAACTTTGAAGCGCGCAAACATTTGTTGGAATACGACGATGTGATGAACAAGCAGCGCGAGACGATTTATGGGCTGCGCCGCTCGTTCCTGGAGGGCCGCGATCAGAAGGATTTTATTCTCGAGCGCGCCGAAGCGATTGCAAACGAGCTGGTGGAAACGTACTGCCCGCGCGAGCAGCATCCGGACCAATGGAACGTGACGCAGTTCAGCAATGAGGTGTTGAATCAGTTCGGCTTCGACCCGAAAGCAGCGGGCTTGGACTTTGCCGCGCTGAATCACGATACGCTTGCGGAAGCGATGACCGAGAAGGTGAAGGCACGATACGAAGAAAAGGAAGTTCTATTCAGCGCACAGACGCTGCGCTGGCTGGAGCGCCACATCCTGCTCGACGTGGTGGACGGGCAATGGAAAGACCACCTGCTTACGCTCGACCACTTGAAAGAAGGAATCGGGCTGCGCGGCTACGGCCAGAAAGATCCGCTGGTCGAGTTCAAGAAAGAAGCGTTCGTGCTGTTTGATGAATTGATGGACCGCATCGACACGGAAGCTGTGCGCTTCCTGTTCCTGATGCAGCCTGCCAGGCCTGAAGATGAAGCAAAAAAAATCGAACAACGGCAGCAGCGCCAGCAGCGGGATTTACAGTTTCAAGCCGGGCCAGCACAGGCGGAAACTGCCCCGAAGCCGGTTCGCACCGGCGCTAAGGTTGGGCGCAACGATCCCTGCCCTTGCGGCTCGGGAAAAAAGTACAAGAAGTGCCATGGCGCGGCGGCTTAAGACTTCCTGCTGATCGATTCTCAGCTATCCTAGTTTCATTCTCCAAAAAACGCGGAGCGGATAAAGTGGACGGCGCGAGCGGAATAGGCCGCCGTTTCGTGCTCACCTGAAACGCAGTGCTGCGTCTGAACTTTTCAGCGACGTATTGCGTACCTTTTGCTTGGGCGGGTTCAATTCGCATAGGAGGAATACAGATGAGAGTTCGTCTGCGCGCAGTTCCGAGATTGCTCTTGCTGGTGGCGCTGGCCGGCAGTTTGACGGCGCTTCCCGCATTGGCGGGAGACAGCCAGGGACATTTCGATCGCACGTTGGGTGTGACCGGGCCGGTGGATTTGGATGTGCAAACCGGTGCCGGGAACATTACGGTGAGAACCGGCGATTCCGCGAAGGTGGAAATCCACGCCAAGATTCACGCGAGCGGCTGGGGAGACGCGGAGCAACGCGTCCACGAAATCGAAAACAATCCTCCTATCGAGCAAAACGGCAATACCATACGCGTGGGACACATTGAGAACCGCGAGTGGAAACACAATATCTCGATTAGCTACGAATTAATTGTGCCGGCTCAAACCAAGTTGCGATCTGAATCAGGTTCGGGAGACCAAATCGCCGATGGAATTGGCGGACCGGTGGACATGAACAGCGGCTCGGGCGGATTGCACGCGAAGAATATCGGCGGAGAAGCGCGCGTGCGAACCGGGTCGGGCGACATAGAACTGGATGGCATCCACGGAAGCGCTCATGCTTCTGCCGGCAGCGGAACGATTCGCGCGATTGGGATTGGCGGCGGACTGACAGCATCCAGCGGAAGCGGCGACGTGAAACTCGAGCAGACGGCCGCCGGAGACGTGGAGATCAGCACGGGGTCAGGCGACGTCGAGATGAAGGGCGTGAAAGGCGCAGCGAAGGTGACCACGGGCAGCGGCAACATCACTGCTCAGGGAGATCCGACAGGAGATTGGCGGCTGCACAGCGGATCGGGAAACGTTAGCGTGGATTTTCCGCCGCAGGCTGCGTTCAACGTTGTAGCGCGAACCAGTTCGGGAAACATCGAGACGACTCACACCATAAGCGTGCAGGGCAAAATCAGTCCTCGCGAACTGCAAGGCAAAGTCGGAGTAGGCGGCCCGGTGGTGGAACTGAGCACGAGTTCAGGACGAATTGAAATCCACTAACAAAACCAGAATCGGAGGGGCGTGTGCGAGCGCCCCTCGACTTCCGCTTTTTTCACGTGGCTTTCTCCTGCGTGACCATGTTTCGATACGATATTGTGCTTTTCGGCGCATGAGTGCCCGCTGCCAAAAAAATGTGCTACTCTCGCCGTACCTTGAGGTAACAACTACTCGAGAATTTGGGGTGTATGTGATGAATGCCACCGTACCCGGAAGTTGCCAGAGGGCTGGGTGTGCGAGTCCGATTCCAGCGGCGCTGAGCAGCGCGCAACTGTGTCTGGACCATTTTGTGGATGAAGCGTTTGTGCGCACGGATGAGGCGCTGGGCCGTTGCCGCGAAGGTCGCGCGATGGATTCGGATGGCCTTCAGCGGCTGCTCTCGGATGCATTGGCGGTGGTGAATAATCTGGAGGAAGGGGCGGACGAGCCGAACCCAGAACAGCGAGACCGCATGCTCGAGTTGCTGCTGGTTCTATCGAATGTGCACGAATACGTCGCGAACCAGTCGGTTCGAATCAAACTCCCCGCTTAGCGCGGATTGATTCTCAGGAATTGCGCCTGCAGCGTTGCGGCGTAGAACGGCATGCGAAAAAGTAAACGCAACGAACGTTCCCTTCTTGCATTTCTATGCGCGACGATTCAATCTGAGAGTCCCATTCCAGCCCACTATGTCCGACGAAAACAAGCCGTACGATCCTTTTAAGCCGACGCAACCGAATATCCCGGGCGTCCCGACTACGGCAGGGCCGGGAGGCAAGACGGGGCCCTCGAAATTTAGACTGCCTGAAATGCGAATGCCGCCGATGTGGCTCACGGTCACAATCGTTGCTGCAATCGTGGTTGGCGTCGGAGTCGCGTGGTTGGGCCGCGACCGGCCCTCGGAGAATGCGGCGACTGATCCCGTGCGAACAAGCGCGCCGGTTCCCGTAGAAGCCGCCGCACCTGTAGAGCAACTGCCGACCGGCCCGGGGGAAATCGCCACAACCGATGAACTTGAAAAAGTGTGGTCGTCAAAGCGATTTATATATCGAGACCCATCGACGGGCGAGCAAACCAAGGCGATCGTGATACGAATGCCGGGCGGAAACCTTTGGGGATTCTTGTTACGGGAGCCATACGGCACTTGCGATCTGGAGTATGTTACGGATCTTCAGAAACTCCAGAAACAGTATCACTACAGAGCAGAGCATCCTATGGTCGGCGATCCGTGCAATCGCACCGTTTTCGACATGACGCGATACGGAACGAACACGGCGGGAAGGCTGGTGCGAGGGCAGGTGGCGCAAGGGTCGGCCATTCGCCCGCCGCTGGCAATCGAAGTTCACACAAGCGGCAAGCAGGTGGTAGCGGGCCGGATGGAGTGATTTACCGCGAGTCTTAGGTTGGAAAAAGATTCAGCGTGACGTTGCCGAACCTTCGGAAACTGAAAACCGCTGCACTTCCTGATTCATACGTCCCGTCAGAACCAGCGCAACCATTTTTTGATCGGCAAGCCAGGACCACAACGGGTGATCAAATGATGCTGGACGATTGTGTTCGACGAAGAAGTGCGAAATCCAAGCAAAAGCATACGGAACCAGCAAGCCCGCGAGAATGAACCACGGCTGCCGGAAAACAATGGCCGCGAGGACGAATGCCCAGCCGATCAGAGTTCCTACGGAATGAAAAACCCGCGTGAGCGGTTGACGATGCGCTAAGACGTAAGAAGGCCAAAATTCCGTGAATGTGCGCGGGTTATGCACGCCGCGATTCTAACTCAACACTTCGATGCTGCAAGGCCGAAAACAAAAATGCCAATGTCCCGCTCCGGCGAAACGGAGGCGGGACATTGGCGCTGACGCGGAATTCCGAGCCAGTTATGAAACGAGTTGCTCAACCGAGCGAGCCACCATTACTGGCTGACCGTTCGCCTGATTGATGAGTATGAATCCGACCACACGAATCTGAATGGGACCTGCGCCGGAAAGCGCGCCGAGACCGGTCAGATTTATGAAGTTTGTGTCGTTGGTTGTGAGCACGGTGAGCGGAGCCGGCAAAAGAATTCCGGCGGTCCAGTCGTCAGTTAACTGGAAGCTTCCCGCGTTGCCGGACTGCACGACGGTGCTGCCCACCACCCACGATCCCGACTGGCCTTGACGCCGCAAAATGACGCGATGGACGGTTAGAGTTTCCGTGCCGCTGGACGTCGTAAGTGCGCCGCCGATATCAACGCGCTGCCCGGGAGCCAGCAGAGTGTTATTGAAGAGGAGCGTAGTCAGCGGAAGAGTGATGTTTCCGATTCTGTAACGCTCGCTCCCGTTTAAGCTGAGAGATTCAATCTGGCCGTCTGCAATTCCGGAAATAGCAGGCAGTTCTTCGCGGATGTAAATGTCTGCTTGCGTAGCCGGCTGAGGCGACGCGGGACTGACGAATGTTAGCAAACCGCCGAGGAAGAACTTGTCATTGGAGATTACTTCGACTTCCGAGGCATCGATCGCATGCGATACAGGATCGATCGTCCCGGTGAGCGAGACGATCGTGTTCGTTGTGAAGGAGCTCAGCGGGATATCCGGATCGTCGAAGATAGTGCTGTCGTCGGTGGTCACCTGCCATTGCCGTCCATGAGGACCCTGGACTGTGAAGGTGTTGGCGCCAGTGACGCCGATGACGCCAGCGTGGAAATCGTCAATCGAAACGTTGGCGTCGGTCGCGTTGAGAAGATTCATTTCGAAGACAGGGTTGACAACACCAGTCACCTGGCCGTTGCCGTCGAGTTGCAGAGATTGGCGCAGGTCGAACTCCATGCGAAGTCCAACGAGATCGCCGGCCTGCAGAACGAAAGGCTGCGGGAAATTCACCGTCACAGATGACACCGAGAGAGTCCCATTGATTGTGGATGCCGTAGGCGCATTCGGAGGATCGACGTTGATATAGCCAATCACGGGAGATGCAAGCGTTACGGTGGCCGAAGTGTACGTGCCATTGGGCACGGCATTGAGATCGAGAAGCTGGTGCAGGCCGTTGAATTGAGCGAAGTCCACAACCTGCGGAGTGCTGAGGACGCTTACATTTGTGGTGCCGTTGAAAATCGTAATGCCCGTCACCATAAGTTGGCACGACACGACGCTCGGAAGCGGAGCGTCCGTACCCACGGTAAATACTGAAGCTTGGGCGCTGGGGGCCGGAGAAGAACTGCTCGTACCGCCACAACTGGAAAGCAAAACCGCTGCAAACAATGAAGCGAACACACCCATACCTTTGCGATTCAACATTAATTTTCTCCTAATTTTAGGTATTCGATAATTGCCGAGGGCCAAGGCCCTAATCGGCTGCTGAATGTGAAACCCAGGCAACCAAAAAAAGTTTCTGCTACGGAAAGTTTTTTTGAGGGGCAGACACATTTTGGCACGCGACAATTTATGGCGTTTTCGGAAAGTATTGAGCGTGACTACGCCGCGCACTCGTGCGGTGAACGGCGGCTCGCCGCTTGCGCGCTCGTCGCGAGTTGTTTAGGATGATTGCGCGAATGCTAGGCGAAACAATATCGCATTACCGCATCATTGAGCCTCTCGGCAGCGGGGGCATGGGCCAGGTGTACCGCGCAGAAGACACGCGGCTCGGCCGTCAGGTAGCGCTGAAGTTTCTCTCCGAGGACTTGGCGCGCGATTCCGCGTCGCTCGAACGATTCCAGCGCGAAGCACGATCCGCATCCTCGCTAAACCATCCCGGCATCTGCACAATTTACGACGTAGGCTCACACAACGGGCGGCCGTTTCTCGTGATGGAACTGCTCGAGGGACAAACGCTGCGGGAACGAATCGGCGGGCGGCCTCTTGCGGCGGATGCATTGCTGGATTTCGGCACACAAATCGCGGATGCGTTGGATGCGGCGCATGCGCGAGGAATCGTGCATCGCGACATCAAGCCCGCCAACATTTTTATCACCACGCGTTCGCAGGCGAAGATTCTGGATTTCGGGCTGGCAAAACAAGCGGCGTCGCGGCGTATCGCGGAGCCGGTGGGCGGCGGAGCCACGGCGTCGGAACTTACTTCGGACAATCTTTTGCTCACAAGCCCGGGTTCTGCGATCGGCACGATTGCATATATGTCACCCGAACAAGCTCGCGGCGAAGAACTGGATGCCCGCACCGATCTTTTCAGCCTGGGGGCAGTGCTGTATGAGATGGCTACCGGGCAGGCGGCGTTCAACGGAAATACTTCGGCGGTGATCTTCGATGCAATTTTGAACCGGACGCCGGTGGCACCGTCTTCTTTGAATCCCAACGTTGCGCCGAAGCTGGAAGAAATTATCGGGAAGTCGCTGGAGAAGGACCGCGACCTGCGATATCAAACAGCCGCGGAGCTTCGCGGGGATTTGAAGCGGCTGAAACGCGATTCGGATTCGGGGCGCGCGGGCAGCGGCATTCCCGCGGCGTGGTCCGGCGGGAGCGCAGGACCGGGATCAGGAAGTTACGCAGCGCCGCGCTCTTCTCAAATTGCTTCCACAGCGACACAGCCAGCGGCCGTTGCAACGGCGCCGGCGAAATCAGGGTGGAGCACTTTTGGGAAAATTGTCCCTGTGATTTTCGGGCTCGCTGCGATGGTGGCTCTGTTCCTGCATTACCGGAACGCGCACCACGAAACGCCGTCCTCGTTTTCGCAAATGACTATCACGCCGGTGACTTCCACCGGAAACATTCACTCGGCCGCAATCTCGATTGACGGCAAATGGCTTTGCTACGTCTCGGACGAGAAAGGATCTCACGGGATTTGGATCCGACAGTTGGCCACGGGAAGCACAGCGCAAGTTGAGATAGGCTCGCCCGGCGAGATTGAGGGACTTACATTTTCGCCGGATGGAAACTATCTCTATTTTGTAAAAAGAGACGAATCCGTTGGTCTCGGGACTCTCTTTCAAGTGCCCTCCCTGGGGGGTTCTCCTCATCAAATCATCGTTGACGTGGACAGTCCCATCAGCTTTTCCCCGGATGGCAAGCGGTTCGTTTTCGTGAGGTTTTCCAGCAAACTAAACACATCCAACCTGCTCGTTGCGAATGCCGATGGGACGGGGGAGCAGAATCTTTTTACTCTAAACAGGCCGAGCTTTTTTTCCGGCTCAGGTCCCGCATGGTCTCCAGATGGAAAGCGAATCGCAATTGCAGACAATCCGGACGGAGAGTTCAACAAGTTTGCCATTGAGATGGTGGACTTGGACACCAAAGCCAAAACCCCGCTCGGCGCCGGTGACTGGATTGCGCCGGACCAAATGGCTTGGTTGCCCGACGGGTCTGCCATTCTTTTCGGAGCACGCGTGAGCAAGAGCTCTTTGAACTCCCAGCTATTCGAGCTGAGTTATCCGGGAGCCGAATCACGGAGAATCACAAACGATTTGAATTTTTACGTGGGGGCTAGCCTTACTTCGGATGGCTCGACTCTCGCCACCGTACAGGTCGAACTCGTGGGAAACCTGTGGCTCACAAACTTCGGCAGCAGCGCTGCGCTTTCGGCGCCGCGACAAATTACCAGCGGCATCAGCCGTGCCGATGGTATTTCAGGAATCATTTGGACTCCTGGAGACAAGATCATCTACGGTTACTACACTTCGGGCATTCTTCGGGTTGCCAGCGCAGCGCCCGACGGCACGAACGTGCACGACATTTTGCCCGGCGTCGAATCCACAGGCTGGCTTTCGGGTTGCGGAGACGGAAAGCATTTCGTGTTTAGCACGAGAGGCTTGGAGGGAGGCAGCTCGATTTGGCGGGCGGATATCGACGGGACGAACGTGACACTACTTTCGAAGGATAAGTTGGATGTCCAACCCTCTTGCTCTCCGGACGGCAAGTTCGTGGTTTACGTTGACGTCAGCAATATCGTAAATCGCCTAATGAGAGTGAGCATCGATGGGGGGACTCCGTCCGAGATCAGCAAGGTTGAAGTGCAGAGCCCGGCGATTTCGCCGGACGCCAACTCCGTCGCGGTGACGTATACGCCGGATCTCAGCAAACCCCCAAAGCTCGCCGTTATCGGACTGAACGGAGGGGAAATCCGCAGCACGTATGACTTTCCGCAGGAAGTAGCTCTCAACGGCGACGGCGGACAGAAACTCGTCTGGACGAATGACGGGCGTGCGGTCATTTATCCTGTAAACAAGAGCGGGCTTGTTAGCATTTGGGCCCAACCCGTCGCGTCACCAACTCCCGCAAAGCAGGTAATGAGTCTGGGGCCGGATTTTGGGTGGGGATCTTATGCTTTGTCTCCTGACGGAAAGCAAATGATCTATGCGCACGGCCGCGTACTCACCGACGCGGTTCTGATCTCGCACTTCCACTAATGCTCGCATCCCAGCGGAGCAAGAAATGAAAATCTCGCGGCGCGATTTATTCAAGACTGCCTCGGTGACGTCCGGAGCGGCTCTGGGTGGCGCGCTCTTAGGTGGCTTCGCTGAAGCTCAGGATGCCGGCGCGGCGCGCGGGATAGAACAACTGCCACCGGCGTTCGACAAGCTGCAACCGTTGGGCGATCGCGTGAAGCCGATCAGCACCCCGGAATTGCAGCGACGCATCGCACATGCACAGCAATTGATGAGCGATGTGAGGCCGCGGTTTGAGACTCTGTACGTCACGCCTGGAACGACGCTCCTGTATTACTCGGGCATCCACTGGTGGCCGAGCGAGCGCATCCTCGCTCTACTGATCCCGCGCAGCGGCGACCCGGTGATCGTCTGCCCGGCATTTGAAGAAGGAAGGTTGCGTGAACAGCTCCGCCTGCCGATTGAAATACGTGTGTGGCAGGAGGACGAAAGCCCGTACGCGATTGCAGCAAAGTGGTTCGGCGAGCGTGGAGTGCGTACGGGGAATGTCGGCGTGGAAGAGACAACGCGTTACGTTTTTTACGATGGACTGCGGCGTGCAGCTTCTTCGTTCGAATACACGAGTGGCGATCCTATTACCGTTGGGTGCCGCGCGCAGAAGAGCGAGCATGAGCTGGATCTGATGCGACTTGCTTGCGGTGCAACACTCGACGTGTATAAGGCCACGTTTGCGTCGTTGCGAGAAGGCATGACGCAGGGAGAGGTCGCTGATCTGGTTATGAGAGGCTACGCCAGGATGGGGCTTAGAGGCGAGGCGTCCGTATTCTTCGGGCCTTCGTCCGCGCTTCCCCACGGTTCGCGCGAGGAGCAAGTTCTGCGCGAGGGCGTGGGCGTGATGATCGACGACGGAACCACGGTGGAGGGCTATCAGTCGGACGTGACGCGAATGGGAGTGATCGGTAAGGCACCTGAAAAGCTGCAGCGCGCGTTCGAAATCGTGCGACACGCGCAAGACGCCGCGCTGGCCGCGGCAACTGCCGGCCATGAGTGTGGTTCCGTGGACGACGCGGCACGCAAAGTGATTACGGACGCCGGTTTCGGTCCGGACTATAAATATTTTTCCCACCGGCTCGGGCACGGAATTGGAATGGACGGGCACGAGGCTCCTTATCTTGTTCGTGGCAACCGCACGATTCTCAAGCCCGGAATGACATTTTCGAACGAGCCGGGAATTTACGTCGTGGGAGATTACGGGATGCGATGCGAGGATGACATGGTGATCGCTGATTCCGGCGCCGCACATCTACTGACTCGCGGATTTCAGCCTTCTCTTGAAACTCCCGTTGCGTGATCGCTGTTTGAAGCTCAGAGCGAAAAGCCCCGAACGCCCCTACGGTACATTGAGAGAGGATTTGCTCAAGCAGAAATCTACTATCTGGGATTCGGCCCAGAAGCGGCCCGGACCTGCCTCTTGGGAGATGAACGCGCAATGCCCTCCGTGAGGAGGCGCGACCAAAGTGATGTGCGGATTCGCTTGAATCGCGGAATTTTGGAATGGCCTAAACGGAACGAAGGGATCGTCTTGCGCGGTTAATATCAGAGTAGGCCGCCTGATGGCTGCGATAACGTTCCTTGCGCTCGAACGAGCGTAATACTCGGCCGCGTCCTGGAAGCCGCAGAAACGCGCCGTGACCACGTCATCAAAATTTCGGACAGTCCCGATGCGGCGAAAGGACGCCGGGTCGAGCGGAAAAAGATCGGGGAACAAGCAGGCTTTGTAACGCATGCGCTTCTTGAGCCTTTTCACAAAATGACGGTTGTAGAGAAAATTCTGCGGCTCGGCAAGAGCGTCGGCGCAAGCGGCCAAATCAAGAGCGGGGGCGATGGCTATAAATGCGCGCAACGGCGGAGGCGCGGCGTCGCCAAATTCTCCTGCCATCTTCAGAACCAGATTGCCGCCCATGGAAAAGCCCGCGGCGAAAATTTCAGGTAAGCCATCGCGCTCGATGAGTTCGAGCAGGACGGCTTTGATATCTCCGCTCAACCCGGAATGGTAGAGGGTTTGCGTCAGTTTTTCGGTGCCGCCGCAATTTCGCTGGTTCAGCCGAACCACGTTGAATCCGGCAATGAAAGCTTTTTCCGCGCTGCCGAGCATGTAGCCGGATTCGCTCGATCCTTCCAGGCCGTGAAGCAGAACCAAGGTCGTATGAGTCTGAGGATTTTCCTGCCAATGACATTCTCCGCGAACCTGCGTGCCCGGCTCAACTTCGAACAAGCGCGAAACGCCTTTGCTCAGACGCGGGAATTTGCGAGGCCAGAAATTCGCCGCGATGGTCATGAGGTGAGGATTGCGAAATGTTTTGTGCGGGACGAATTCCTTCACAACTCTTATCGTAGGGACTAGGGGCGCACCATGCAAGCTACGCGCCGGACCCCGAGGCTAACCCGAAATGTTGACGCCGCTGAGATATCCGCCTAAATGTGCGGTCATGGCGACAAGGCCTATGGCCGCAAGTTCGATGGCGAAGCAATAGCGGGGCAACGTTTGATCAGGCGCACGGCGAGCTCGGAAGTGCAGGTACCAGACTAAGCAGATCATCACGCTTGAGACGACGCCGAGAATCAGATGCTGCAGCAATATCCCCTTGAGCTTTTGCCCCTCAAGCTGAAACTGCCAGGCGAGGAGGCCGGTGGCGATTACCGGCAAGGTGAAAACCGCAGCCACGGTGAAATTGTAATAGGCTGCGGTGGCGAGAGCGCTGCGCTTCGTCCAGTACGCGATGAAATCAAATGCCACACCGGCCATGCACAGAGCGATCGGGAAGTGGATTAACACTACGTGTTGCGCGTGTTTGGCCAGCAGCGCTTCGCGAATGTTGAATGGGTGCATGGCTGGGTCTCACTTCACGATGATCTTGCCGACCATCTTCGGATGGACCGAGCAGAAGTATTCGTATGTGCCGGGATCCTTGAAGGTGAACGAGAACTTTTCGTCGGTATCAAGCGCACGCGATTTGAACAACTTGTGATCGTCGCTCACAACGGTGTGCGGCACGTCGTCCTTGTTGATCCACGTAACTTCCGCGCCCGCTTTTATTTCGAGTTGCATGGGCGCGAAGCTGAAGTTATCGATGGTCACCGTGGTGGTGCCGGGTTTTTCCTGAGCTGCGATGACGGAGCGCGGCCGCAAAGCGCCGCTCGCGAGCGATAGCGAAAGAACAGCGACCGCTCCGAGAATCGCGGTTCCGAGAATCCGTGCAGTCCTGTTTTGTTGCGTTTTCGTGCGTTGCATGTGATGCCTCCTTGTCCTTAAAGTGTTGAATCCACGATTGCCAAAGTGTGTTTGCCGCGAACAAAGTTCACGTCGGTGATACCCAGCAAGCCGCGCAGTTTTTCGGCCGGCACTTTCATAGGGCCCGGAGAATCCGCTTCGCCCGGTTGCGGTTGGGGGAAGGCAGTCGAGCACGCGGTGTGAAATGTGATGTTTCCTTCGATTTTCTGCATGGTCTGGTGAATGTGTCCGTTAAGAATGGTTACGGAGCCAAATCGCTTCAAGTAGGAAAGCGCCTGTTCGCTGTCATCGGTGCCCCAGCCCCATTGCGGGTAAACGGACCAGAGCGGGATGTGCGCGAAGACTACGATGGGCGTGCTGCTCTTCAATTTAGCAACATCCTTTTCGAGCCATTCGAGTTGTTCGTGGCCAAGAGTGCCGAGACCGCCGGCCTTCAGGTTCAGCACGTTGACCAAGCCGATAAAATGCGCGCCTTTCTGATCGAAGCTGTACCAGCCGTCGCCTTGCGTCCCTCGGCCGAAGCGCTCGTGGAACATCGCGCCGTTGTCGTTGAGCACATCGTGCTCGCCGGGAACGTAAAAGATGCGGTCGGTCTTGAGGCTCTTCAGGGATTCGGACAGCGTGTCGAATTCCTCAGGCTTTGAGAGATGCGTCAAATCGCCCGTATGAAGAACGAACGAAGGAGGAGTGGACAGCGCGTTGACCTTGGCAATGGCTTCGCGGAGCGTTCCGGTCACGTCCGGGTTCGCCGGCTTGTTGAAGCCGATATGGCTGTCGCTGATCTGAACGAAGCTCAGATCGCCTTTCAGATTGCCGACGTTCTTTTGCAATACGTCAGTCAGGGCAAAGGATTTCAAAACGCCGCCCTGGAGGACACAAAGAGTACCGGTGCCAGCCCAGGCCATGCACTTCAGGAAACCGCGACGATCCACACCATCGTTATCTTGATTCTTCTCGATGTAGTCCGACATTTGCTCTCCTCCGGTTGCGCAGCGGAGTCGGCCCGAGAGGCCTTTTTGCGCTGCGTTCAGCTATCTAGACTCGCTTAGTGCGCCAAATATTCCCGGCATTTGTGATCAATGCCCGAGGACAACGAAACTGCTTTGGCGACTACTTTGTGGGAATAAATTAGGTTGATATCCAGTCTGGAAGACTGAGAATGTAATGCGCGCATGGAAGAGAAACGCGGGTCAGGGCAAGTGGGGAGTTTTGAGCAGGTTGTACTGCCGCACCTAGATGCGGCCTACAACCTTGCGCGCTGGCTCGTCCGCAACCCGCACGACGCGGAGGACATCGTCCAGGAGGCGTATCTTCGCGCGTTCAAGTTTTTTGGCGGCTACCAGGGAGGCGACGCTCGCGCTTGGGTGCTGAAGATCGTGCGCAACACGAGCTATTCGTTCTTCGAGAAGAATCGCCCTGCTGAATTGGCGGAGGAATTCGACGAAAAAGTTCATACGGCTAGCACTACGGAGGAGCCCGGCGCGGAAGCGACGCTCTTGAAATCGGCCGATAGCCGCATGCTTCGCGAGGCGCTTGACGAATTGCCGGTGAATTTTCGCGAGGTTTTAGTGCTGCGCGAACTCGAGGGCATGTCGTACAAGGAAATCGCCGAGGTGACGAGCGTGCCCATCGGGACGGTGATGTCTGGATTGGCTCGAGCTCGCACTCAATTGCGCGAACGCCTACTGCGTACGCGCGCGAAGGAGGAGCAACGTGGCTTGCGAAAATAACCAGCTATTGCTGGACGGATACTTCGACGGCGAGCTCGACCTCGTTCGCAACCTCGAATTCGAGGAGCATGTGAAGACCTGTCCGGATTGCGCGGGAGAGCTCGCCGACAAGAAATCCATGCGCGACTCATTGCGGGCGGCTAATCTCTACGAACGCGCGCCGGAAGGCCTGAGGGCTCGCATCCGAGCCTCGCTGCCGGCGGGGGCGCGTCCGCAACCCATTCCCATGCCGCGGCGTCCGGTGCTTGAGTGGCTTGCGGTTGCTGCTGCCATCCTGATCGCCGTTTTTCTGGGCGCGAAAGTGCTGCCGAATATCGGCGGCCAGAGGGAGGACTTGGTTGCCGAGGAAATCGTGGCGAGCCACATCCGCTCGATGCAGCCGGGTCATTTGTACGATGTGGAATCCACTGACCAGCACACGGTGAAGCCGTGGTTTGACGGCAAATTGGACTTTGCGCCGCCGGTCGTCGATCTTAAGGAACAGGGTTTTCCGCTCGTTGGAGGGCGCCTGGATTACGTTGATCATCGAAACGTTGCCGCGCTGGTCTATCAGCGGCGGAAGCATTTCATCAACGTGTTCATCTGGCCGGAAGAATCGAAAGGCGCGAAGTTGGCGGACGTTCAGACTATCCAGGGCTACAATCTGGTTTCGTGGTCGCACGACGGGATGCATTTCTGCGCCGCCTCGGATTTGAATATCGCCGAGATTCGCCAGTTCGCAGGACTTCTGGAACAATAAGGCTTCGGCGATTCGCTTCGAATTCCAATCAGCTCGAAAGAGGAGCCGATGGCGAAGAGTTCGCCAATTCGGGACGCGAGTTCAGCGTCTTGATTTCGGCGGGCGTTAAGTCTAGAATCAGAAATTCACTAATGAAGGTCTTTCGCGACAAATGAGTCTCTCCGCAGCCCAGCGAACCTTGCTGGGCTTTGTTGTTTACGGCTGATTTGCAGGCACAGGAGCAAAGATGATTGAAGGAGCTATTCCTGAAGGGCTTACATTCGACGACGTGCTGCTTTTGCCCGGAAAGTCGTCGGTGCTTCCCGCGCAGGCTGACACGCGCACGTGTCTTACACGCACGATTTCGCTGAATATTCCGATTGTGTCGGCCGCGATGGACACGGTTACCGACGGGCGTCTCGCCATCGCCATCTCGCGGCAAGGCGGCATTGGTTTCGTTCACAGAAACATGTCGATCGATCGCCAGGCGGAGGAAGTGGACAAGGTAAAGCGGTCCGAAAGCGGAATGATCGTGGATCCGGTGACGATTGCGCCGGAGCTTTCTGTGCGGCAGGCTTTGGACATCATGAACAAGTATAAGGTTTCGGGCCTCCCGGTGACGCGCGGGGCGCACCTGCTGGGAATTTTGACGAACAGGGATTTGCGGTTTGAAAGGAATCTGGATCAACCGGTCAGCGGAATCATGACCAAGGATAATCTGGTTACCGTTCCGGTGGGCACTACGCTGGAAGAAGCGGAGAAAATCCTGCAGCGGCATCGCATCGAAAAACTTCTGGTGGTAGATTCGGATTTCAATTTGAAAGGCCTGATTACGGTAAAAGACATCCAGAAAAAGATCGAGTTTCCCAGCGCAACGAAGGATGAGCATGGACGGCTGCGTGTGGGCGCGGCGATCGGCGCCACGGGAGATTTCCTGGAGCGGGCACAGGAGCTAACGCGGGCGGGTGCGGATGTGCTGGCTATCGACACGGCTCACGGGCACACGACGCGCGTGATGGACGCTATCCGCGCGGTAAAGTCCAAGCTGCCGCAGATGCAGGTGGTAGCTGGAAACGTCGCTACGGCGGAGGGAACAAGCGAGTTGATTGCGTTGGGCGTGGACGGTTTGAAAGTTGGAATCGGGCCGGGATCGATTTGCACCACGCGCGTAGTCACCGGAGCCGGCGTGCCGCAGATCACGGCGATACTGGAATGCGCGCGGGCGGCAAAAGGAACGGGAGTGCCGCTGATTGCCGACGGAGGGATTAAATTTTCGGGAGACATCAGCAAGGCTTTGGCTGCGGGAGCTTCTTCTGTGATGATCGGCGGACTTTTTGCGGGCACGGAGGAATCTCCGGGCGAGACGATTCTGTATCAGGGCCGAACGTTCAAGTCCTATCGCGGAATGGGCTCGATTGGCGCGATGGAAGCAGGCTCGGCGGACCGATACGCGCAGGAAGGCGCGGCGAGAGGTAAGACGGTGCCGGAAGGCATCGAAGGCCAGGTGCCGTATAAAGGATCGCTCTCAGCGCTTGTGGAGCAGCTTGTGGGCGGATTGCGAAGCGGCATGGGGTATTGCGGCACGGCGAATCTTGAGGAGCTGCGTGAGCGCAGCAAGTTCATCCGAATTTCACAGGCCGGATTGCGCGAGAGCCACGTGCATGACGTGATCATCACGCGCGAAGCGCCGAATTACCGGTTGGAGTAATGCGACGGACTGGGCAAGCCCATCCAGCCAGACGTTCGCGATGCGCCGCGGCGCTGGTTCGCTAGCATGCATTGGCTGCAGCGCTGGTGGCCTGCACTATTATGGGCCTTGGTAATCTCCACGTTCTCGACCGGCGTGTTTACTTCGGATAACACCAGCCGGATTATCATTCCGATTCTGAGATGGTTTCTTCCGCACGTGTCGCAGGAGACGCTATTCTTTCTTCACCACCTCATTCGCAAGATGGGTCACGTCACTGAATATTTCATATTGAGTTTGCTGATTTTGCGCGGAATCCGCGCGGGGAAACGAGGCGTGCGTCTCGGGTGGGCGCTCGCTGCGATTGCAGTGGTAGGATGCTACGCGGCGCTCGATGAGTTTCACCAGTCATTTGTGCCCGGCAGAACCGCGGCAGTTTCTGATGTGCTGCTCGATACTGCGGGAGGAATCGCCGCGCAGGTGGTCGTAGGACTTATGATACTTCTTGGGGATGTTCGCAAGAAACGGAGAGACAATACTCTGCGCCCGGCTTAGTCGAGCGTAATGGCTCCCGCTAAATATTCGGTTTTCTTGAAAGGATACTCTATGTCTCGTCGGGTTCTGAGAAAGTTAGTGAGGCTTGCAATATTCGTGTCTCTGAGTTGCTCTGCCTTGCACGCCGCCGATCCGCTGCATTACGAATTGCGTTTCGAGCGGCCGAGCACGCATCTGATGAACGTGACGATACACGCCGGGGACTTGAAAGGGCCGAGCGTGGAATTCGCCATGCCGGATTGGGCACCCGGCTCTTACTATCTTCAGAATTATGCCGCGAATGTGCAGGGATTTCGCGCGGTTGGCTCCGAGGGAAAAGAATTGAAATGGAGCAAGACCGATAGTCAGACGTGGCGCATCGAGCTTGCAGGAGCGAACGCGGTCACGGTTTCCTACCAGGTGTTCGGCGATATGTTGCGCAACAATCAGGCTCAATATGACGAGCGACACGTCTTCATCGGCGGACCGTCCGTGTGGATGTATCTGGTGGGCGGGAAAGAGCGGCCGGTGGACCTTACAATTTCGGTGCCGGCGGGATGGAAAGTGGCGACGGGGATGGAGCGCACTTCCGATCATACGTTCCGCGCGGCAGACTACGACTGGTTTGCTGATGCGCCTCTGGAGATTTCAGATTTTGCGGAGAAGGATTTTCAGGTGCTCGGAACGACGTACCACGTGATCGTTCACGACGTGGAAGGGAAGAAAGATTTTGCGAAATTCGCGCAGGACACTCAGAAATTTGTTGAAACGATCGTGCCGATGTTCAGCTCGGTTACGGGCGCCGAACAAGCCGCTCCGTTCAAGGATTATTGGTTCCTGTTTCACGTTTGGCCGAATACCGGAGGCGGGCTGGAGCATTTGAATTCGACGCAAATCAATTTTTCCAAAGACTGGGACTCGCAGGATCCGGTTCCGGGGTACGGCAACCATTACAACCTGAAACTATATGTGACGGCGCACGAATTTTTCCATGCATGGAACGTGAAGCGTCTGCGGCCACTGCCGCTCGGACCGTTTGATTATTCGCAAATGGTGCATACGCCATCGCTGTGGATTTCCGAAGGGATCACGAGCTACTACGGCGCGCTGGCGTTGGAACGTGCCGGACTCGTGACGCCGCAGCAATACCTGGACGCGATAAGCAACATGATCACAAATTTCGAGCAGAACCCCGGGAGACGGGAGCGGAGTATTGAAGACACGAGCTGGGACACTTGGTTTAACGGCGATACGGTGAGCCAGCCCAACAATCTGAAGAATACAAATTATTCGTACTACGACGGCGGGCAGATCATGGGGCACATTCTGGATTTCGCCATCCGGCAGGACACAAAGAATCAGAAATCGCTCGATGATTGGATGCGTTTGCTGTACTCGCGCTACGCGCTTCCCAAGCCCGGATTCCTGCCCGATGATGCGGTGAAAGCGGCGTCGGAAGTGGCCGGAGCGGATGTGAGAGAAATCTTCGGCAAGTATATCAGCGGGAAAGAGCCGATTCCGTACGAACAGTATTTTGCTTACGCGGGAATCGATGTGGAGAAGAAGCTCGATGCTGAAAAGCCGTGGCTGGGCGTAAGCCATACCAAGACCGACGATAGCCGCGCGAAAATCACCAACGTAATTCCGGGCAGCTCCGCTGACACGGCGGGATTGGACCGCGACGACGTCGTTATGGGAATCGATGGAAGGATCGTGGATGAAGACGGGTTTAACGATACCATCCTAGAGCACAAACCCGGCGACACGCTGCACTTCACGGTGGTCAGACTGGGAGAGATAAAGGAAATTCCGGTGACGTTGATTGCGAGCCCATATCCCAGCTACAAGCTGAAACCTATGGAAAATCCTACGGACCAGCAGAAGGCGATCTTCAACAGCTGGATGGGAATCAAGTGAGGGGCTTTTGATCCGCGGAAAATACGAACGGCCCGCTTCGAGTGCGTCGCGGGCCGTTCGTGATTGATTTAGCGCGGATTACTTCTTAGAAGCAGCGACTTCTTTTTCTTCGGGCACTTCTTCGGCTACTTCGCGCCTTGGCTTCTTTTCTTTTTTCTTCAACTCTGAGCCGATGAACTCTAGGATCGCGAGTTCAGCGCCGTCGCCGATGCGCCAGCCGACGCGAACGATGCGCGTGTAACCGCCCGGGCGATCCGCAAAACGGGGAGCCAAATCAGAAAAGAGTTTCTGAGTGGCGCCGGGTGTGGTCAAGAAGGCAGCTGCCTGACGGCGTGCGTGGAGCGAATCGCGCTTACCCAGCGTGATCATGCGCTCGGCGAGCGGACGAGCTGCTCTGGCGCGCAGAATCGTGGTCTGGATGCGTTCCTTCTCGATGAGATTGGTCACGAGATTCCGCAATACCGCGCGACGATGAGCCGGCTGCTTTCCGAGTTTGTGCCCTGAAACGAGGTGTCTCATGATTTATTCCGCGGCCTACAGCGCCCCGTGTTCCCCTTCTTCGGACGGCGGCGGAGCAGTCTGGCTAGGCAACGGCGGCCAGATGATGCGTCCGTGCTCGTCAAATTTCATGCCGAGACTCAAGCCCATCTTCACCAGGATGTCCTTGATCTCGTTCAGCGACTTGCGGCCGAAATTCTTGGTCTTGAGCATTTCGGATTCAGTCTTCTGTACCAGTTCGCGCAGATTCTGAATATTTGCGTTCTTCAGGCAATTATAGGAACGCACCGAAAGCTCGAGCTCTTCCACCGAACGATCGAGGTATTCGAGGCGCGGATCGCTGTAATTTTCGACTACTTCTTCCGGCAGGTCGGGCTGCTCTTCGAAATTGATGAAGATGCTCATGTGATCTTTCATCAGTTTCGCGGCGAGTCCGATGGCGTCCTGCGGAGTAATCGCAGCGTTGGTCCAAACTTCGAGGGTCAGCTTTTCGTAATCGGTCATTTGACCCAAACGAGCGGCCTCGACGGCGTAATTCACCTTGCGCACCGGAGAGTGAACCGAATCAATCGGGATGTAGCCGATCGGCAAATCCTCGTCAAAGTTGCGATCCGCAGCGACGTAGCCGCGGCCATTCTTCACGCGCAATTCGAGTTCGAGCTTGCCGCCTTCGCTGACCGTGGCGATGTAAACATTCTTATCGAGAACGGCGATGTCCGCGTCTTCTTCGATTTTCGCAGAAGTTACCGGTCCCGGGGTATCGACGATGAGCGTGATGGTCTTGGGCTGGTCCGTATTTAATTTCAGCGGCACCTGCTTCAGGTTGAGAATGATGTCCGTGGCGTCTTCCACCACGCCTGGAATCGGCGAGAATTCGTGCAGCACGCCTTCAATCCTGACGGCGGTGATGGCCGCGCCTTCAATCGAGCTGAGAAGTGCGCGACGCAACGAATTGCCGACCGTGGTTCCCCACCCGCGCTCGAAAGGCTGTGCGGAAAATTTTCCGAATTTGTCCGTAAGTGTTTCCGGTTCTGCTGCCAACCGCTTTGGTTTCTGGAATCCCTTCCACATATGCGACGTTCCTCCTGGTCCGCCCGCAGCGAACCTGCAAACTGTTCAACGTTGGTGATCTTTTACGCGCTACTTCGAATACAACTCGACGATGAGCTGCTCATTCATCGGCGGCGTCTGCACGTCTTCGCGGCGAGGCATGGCCACGACACGCGCTTTGAAATTTTCACGGTCAATATCCAGCCACGGAGCCACGCCCTGACTATTCGCCAGGTTGCGGGCTTCGAGCACCATGGTGTTCTGGTGCATCTTTTCCTTGAGCGCGATATCTTCGCCCACCTGGACGAGGTAGCTAGGAATGTTGACCTTGTGTCCCTTCACGCGAATGTGGCCGTGCAGCACGAGCTGGCGCGCTTGCGAACGCGAACCCGCAAGGCCCATGCGGTAGACCACATTGTCGAGACGGCGTTCGAGTGTAACCATCAGGTTTGAGCCGGTGGGGCCCTTGGTCCGTTCCGCCTTCTCGAAATAGGTGCGGAACTGGCGCTCGAGCAACCCGTAGGTGCGCTTTACCTTCTGCTTTTCGCGCAATTGGATTCCGTAGCCCACCATTTTGGGACGGCGGGACTGGCCGTGCTGGCCCGGAACGAAATTGCGCTTCTCGATGGCGCATTTTTCAGTAAAACACCGCAGACCCTTCAGGAAGAGTTTCATCCCTTCCCGGCGGCACAAGCGGCAAACTGCTTCACGATGTCTTGCCAAAGCTTTGTCTCCTTTTCTGAAACTTCCAAATCTGATCGCGTGCTATACGCGGCGGCGCTTCGGCGGACGGCAGCCGTTGTGCGGCACCGGCGTGACATCTTTAATCGCGTTGATGTGCAATCCCGAAGACGCCAGCGCTCGAACGGCTGATTCGCGTCCGGCGCCCGGACCCTTCACGCGTACTTCCACGGATTTCATTCCGTATTGGTCGCGCGCTACGCCGGCGGCAGTCATTGCGGCCTGTTGCGCGGCGTACGGCGTGCCTTTGCGCGAACCCTTGAAACCCACGGAACCGGCCGAAGACCAGCTCACCGCGCGGCCGTCCGGATCGGTCAAGGTGATGATGGTGTTGTTGAAGGTCGCCTGAATGCAGACCACTCCGTGCGGAACGATGCGCTTTTCCTTCTTCTTGCGAAATTCCTTCTTGCGCTTCGAACTTTTCGCCGCTGCTGCATCTGGAGCGGCTGCTGCGTCTTTAGGTTCTTTTGCCACGCTGGTGTCTCTCCTATTTTCCCTACGCCTTCAAACTTTACTTGCGCGCCATTGTTTTCTTCTTAGCCGCTACTGCACCCTTCCGCGGGCCTTTGCGCGTGCGGGCATTCGTGTGCGTTCTTTGGCCGCGCACCGGCAAGTTGCGGCGATGACGAAGCCCGCGGTAACACTGAATTTCAATCAGCCGGCGAACGTTCATCTGAGTTTCTTTACGGAGATCGCCTTCCACGCGGCCTTCGGCTTCGATGGCGGCGCGCAGATGGGTTACTTCCTCTTCCGTAAGATCCTTGATCTTCTTCGTGGGATCCACTTTCGCTTGTGCTGCGAGCGAACGAGCGCGCTGCTGGCCGATACCATAGATGGCAGTCAGCCCAACCCACAGTCTCTTGTTCGGCGGTAAATCAACACCTGCAATGCGAGCCATTTCGTGTTCTCCCTGTTCCTAACCCTGGCGCTGGCGGTGCTTCGCGTTTACACAAATGACGCGCACCACGCCGCGCCGATGGACGACTTTGCACTTCATACAGATTTTCTTTACAGAGGCCCTTACTTTCATTTTCTTTTCCTTTTTGCGTTTGACGCTTTCTACTTATATCGGTACACGATTCGGCCGCGCGTGAGGTCGTAGGGCGAAAGCTCGACCGCTACGCGATCTCCGGGCAGGATGCGGATAAAATTTTTGCGCATCTTTCCCGAAATGTGAGCCAGGACCTGATGCTTGTTCTCCAGCTCCACGCGAAACATTGCGTTGGGAAGCGGCTCGACGACAGTGGCCATCACTTCGATGGCGTCTTCTTTACCGCTGCCTTCGGTCGATTTCTTTTTTTCCGGCTCTGGCCTTCTAATCATGTGCTCCTATTTCAAACTCGATAGAGTAGCTGTTCGCGTTACCAACACGGGCCGCTCGCTTCCCGCGGCCGCGTTAAAATCCAAGGACCTTTGGCCGTAACAGCGACGGTATGCTCAAAATGCGCTGAATCGCTGCCATCCGTCGTGACCGCGGTCCAGTCGTCTTCCAGGATTCGCACGCCCGGGCCGCCGGTGTTCACCATCGGTTCGATGGCCAGCACCATGCCCTCTTGAAGCCTGGCGCCTTGTCCCGCAGAACCATAATTCGGAACTTGCGGGTCTTCGTGCATCTTGGTACCGATACCGTGGCCCACAAACTCACGCACCACGGAGAAACCGTTCTTTTCGACCCACTGTTGCACCGCGGCCGAAACATCACCGAGGCGATTGCCAGCCCGAATCTTTTCAATTCCCTGCTCGAGCGATTCGCGCGTCACTCGCAGCAGCTTCTGGCGTTCCGGTGCAACTTTTCCTACCGGAACCGTCAGCGCCGCGTCGGCAAAATAACCGTCCAGCTCGACGCCGAAATCCATGGACAAAATGTCACCTTCGCGAACTTTCCGCGTTGATGAAGGAATGCCGTGCACCACTTCCTGGTTGATCGAAGTGCACACCGAACCCGGATATCCGCGATACCCTTTGAAAGCCGGCCGCGCATGATGCTCCGCGGTGAAAGCTTCTGCAAACTCGTCGAGTTCCTTGGTCGAGATGCCCGGCCGAACGATGGCGCGCATCTTTTCGAGCGCACCCCAGACGATCTGGCCGGCCTGGTACATCTTTTCGAGTTCTTTCGGCGATTTACAGATGACCATCTCGCCCCGCCGCGCGCGCAAAAATTTCACTCAGTGCACGACTAACTTCTTCCACACTCTTCGAGCCATCCACGGTTTCCAAAACACCGTTCTTGCGATAGTAATCCCCCAGCGGTTTCGTCTTGCGCTCGTAGGCTGCCAAGCGCTCTTTCACCGTCTCCGCGGTGTCATCCGACCGCTGAATTAATTTTCCGCCGTCCACGTCGCAAATCCCCGGCACTTTCGGCGGATGCTCGTAAATATTGTAAGTCTCGCCGCCGACACTGCACGTCCAACGACCGGCCACGCGACGCACGAGCATGTCGTAATTCACGTGAAACTCGACCACCAGCGGCTTCCCGAAACCGCGCCGCTTGAGAATCAAATCAAGCTGTTCCGCTTGCGGAACAGTGCGCGGAAAGCCGTCGAAGATAAATCCCTCGGCGCAATCCTGCTGGGCCAGCCTTTCTTCGACCATGCCCATCACAATATTATCGGGCACCAGCTCGCCGCGTTCCATGATCGGCTTGGCCAGCCGGCCCAGTTCCGTTCCGCGCGTTACGGCGTCGCGCAGCATGTCGCCGGTAGAAAGATGCGGCAGACCCCAGCGTTTCGCGGCACGCGTGGCTTGCGTGCCTTTACCGGCTCCTGGCGGGCCCAGAAAAATAAACGCCCGTTTGAGCGTCATACACACCGCCGCCGAGCCGTCATTAATTGCGACGGCCTCGCACTCGACCCTTGCGGACAAACCCATCATAATTTCGCATGACGAGCTGGGCTTCGAGCTGTTGCACCGTGTCCATGGCCACGCCGACGACGATCAGCAGCGAAGTGCCGCCAAAATAGAACTGCACGTTCAGCCCGTCGAGCACAAAACGCCACATGTGCTGATCGAACCAATTACCGACGAGCCACAAATGCTGCAAGTGAATGCCGGAAATCATCCATTCGGGCAGCAAGCAAACGATGGCCAAGTAAACGCCGCCCACAAACGTCAAGCGCGTCAAAATGCGATTGATATATTCCGACGTGTTCCGCCCCGGCCGAATTCCGGGTATGAACCCGCCGTACTTACGCATATTGTCCGCAAGCTCGGTGGGATTGAAAATGATGCCCACGTAAAAAAATGCGAAGAAAATGATGAGCGTCACGTAAATCAATGTGTACAGCGGCTCGCCCCACTTGATCTGATTCGCCAGCTTTCCCAAAAAAGGCGATTTACTCTGAAAAAACAGCGCAATCGTCTGCGGGAAGGTCAGCAACGAACTCGCGAAGATCGGCGGAATCACGCCGCCGGAATTCACGCGCAAAGGCAGGTAAGTCATCTGCCCGCCCATCACCTTGCGCCCCATCACGCGTTTAGCGTACTGCACAGGAATGCGCCGCTGGCCACCTTCGACGAACACAATAAAGGCGACGACCGCTAACATCAGAGCTATTAGACCGAGCAAGGCAATGGGCGTGAACGAACCCCACTGCTGCGTCTTGGCTTTGTCCCAGAGATCGCCGACTGCGCGCGGCAATCCCACTACGATTCCGGCAAAAATAATGAGCGACATTCCGTTGCCGATTCCGCGATCGCTAATCTGCTCACCCAGCCACATGATGAATGCGGAACCCGTGGTGAGGGTAAGCATGGTCATCATGATAAAGCGCGGGCCAGGATGATAAACGAGCGCCTGGCCGGCCATGTTCTGGCGCGTCAACGTTTCGGCGATGGTAAAAGACTGAAACGCGCTCAGCACGATGGTCAAATAGCGCGTGTATTGCGTAATCTTGCGGCGCCCGAGCTCGCCTTCTTTTTGCAAGCGCTCGAGGTAAGGCCACACCACCACCATCAACTGCAAAATGATGGATGCGGTGATGTAGGGCATGATGCCCAGAGCGAAAATCGTGAGCCGGCGGAAATTGCCGCCGCTGAAAAGATCAATGATACCGAGCACCGAACCGCGGCCCTGCTCGAAAAGCTGTTGCAGCAAAGCGGTATTGATTCCCGGCGTAGGAATGAAAGCGCCGAGGCGATACACCCCCAGCAACGCCAGCGTAAACAAGACTCGATTACGCAGGTCCGGCGTGCTGAAAATATTTCGAAATGCCTCGACGAGCTTTCTTAACGGGTTCATTTTAAGACTTCGACTTTTCCTCCGGCGGCTGTAATCTTTTCTTCCGCCGATTTGCTGAACGCGTGCGCTTGTACCGTCAGCGCCACTTTCAAATCTCCACTGCCCAAAATTTTCAGTGCTTCACGCTCGACGCGGACGATGCCGCGGCCGAACAACAGATCGGGTGAAATTGTTTCGCCGGCTTCAAACACGTTCAGGCTTTCGACATTGACCACCGCATACGCCTTCCGAAACGGGCTTGAAAAACCGCGCTTCGGCAAGCGCCGGTGTAAGGGCATTTGGCCGCCTTCAAAACCGGCGCGCCGGGAATAGCCTCGGCGGGATTGCTGGCCTTTGTTGCCTGCGCCGGAAGTCTTGCCCATCTTCGATCCCATGCCGCGTCCCACGCGCACCTTTCGATGACGCGAGCCGCGCGGAGGTTTCAGATTAGAGAGTGTCGGTTTAATAGCCATGCCTATTCCTCAATCCTAACCAAATGATGGACTTTCGCGATCATGCCGCGAATCGAAGGGTTGTCGGGATGCTCAACCACTTGCTGCATCCGGCGGAAACCCAGACCGCGAATGGTTTGCCGCATGCCGCGAGGGCAACCGATGAAGCTTACGACCCACTTGATCTTCAGAGTGCCCGGCTGTTTACCGGACTTGCCTGCTGATTTTTTCTTGGTCGGTGTCATTGTATTTTTCGGGAGCAGCGGCTAAGACGCCGGCTCTTCCGCTCCCTTGCCGCGATTTTCGGCTACTTTCGCAGCGTCCTTCAGGTGCAAAAGCGCGTCAAACGTCGCTTTAATCACGTTATGCGGATTCGAAGTGCCCAAGGACTTGGTCAACACATTCTGGATCCCCGCAACCTCCATCACTGCACGCACCGGACCGCCCGCGATCACGCCGGTTCCTTCGGGAGCGGGCTTCAATAGAACCTGGCCGGAACCGTAACTTCCGAGAACCTGGTGCGGAATCGTGGTGCCCTTCAGATTCAGCTTCACCATATTTTTCTTCGCTGCTTCAATGGCTTTGCGGATGGCCATGGGGACTTCGCGCGCCTTGCCCATGCCAAAGCCGGCGTGGCCGCCCTGATCGCCCACCACCACGAGCGCGGAGAAGCTTAGATTCTTGCCGCCCTTCACCACTTTCGTGCAGCGGTTAATCGAAACCACTTGGTCTTTGAGGTTCGCCTGATTGGTTTCTACCAGCCGGCGAACTGAAAGCGTATCTTTGAGCTCTTGTTTCGGCATAATTGTTAGAACTTCAGGCCCGCCTCTCGGGCTGCTTCGGCAAGCGCTTTCACGCGGCCGTGATATTGATAACCGCCGCGATCGTAGACAACTTTTTCGACGCCTTTGTCGCGTGCGCGCTCGGCAATCGCTTTGCCGACGATTTTGGCGGCGGCGATGTTTCCGCCACCTTTGATGAGCTTTTTCACTTCTCCGTCGAGCGAGCTCGCGGAGGCAAGCGTCCGGCCGGTTTGATCGTCCACAACCTGTGCGCGAATATGCTTGGTAGAGCGATGCACGCAAAGGCGCGGCCGCTCGGGCGTCCCTGAAAGCGTTTGGCGCGTACGCACGTGAATCCGGCGACGGTGCGCTTCCCGCGATAATCTTCGAACAGGTGCTGCCATTCTCGTTCTCCCTGAGGGCTAAGCGGACGCCGACTTCGCGCCTGCCTTGCCTGCTTTTTTCTTCAACCGCTCGCCCGTGATGCGAATGCCCTTCTGCTTGTACGGGTCGGGCGGACGCAACGCGCGAAGATTCGCGGCTACTTGTCCGACTTGATTCTTATCCGCACCGGAAACCGACATGTGCGTCTGCTTTTCCACCGCGATCAAAATTCCTTCCGGGATCGGGAACTCAATTGGATGCGAGTACCCAAGCGCCAGCACCACATTCTTGCCTTTCACTTCGGCGCGGTACCCGACGCCTACGATGTCGAGATCCTTCTTGAAACCAGTGGTGACGCCGGTGACGGCGTTGGCGACTAGAGCGCGCGCCAGTCCGTGCAAGGCGCGCTGTTGGTCAGACTCGCGCTTGGCGACGAGAATGCCGTCCTTCTGTTCGAAGGAGATCCCCCGCGGCACCGGCACGTGCATTTTGCCCTTGGGGCCCTGCACATCGACGGAGTCGTCCTTGATCTGCACTTTTACGCCGGAGGGTACCGGAATTATTTTGTTTCCAATTCGCGACATAGCTCTCTGAAATCCTCTTGGTTAAGAAATTCCTACCAAACTTCGCACATTATTTCGCCGCCGACGCCGGCCTTGCGCGCCGACTGCCCGGTCATCAATCCGCGGGGCGTGGACAGTATTGAAATACCCATTCCGCCGACTACCGGACGAATTCCGGTCTTAGGAATGTAGCGCCTGGATCCCGGCCGCGAGATGCGCTTCAAGTCGGTGATCACGCTGCGGCGATCCGGCGTGTAGCGCAGAAAACAGCGCAGCGTTTTCTTTCCCTTTTGTTCTTCCACCACTTTGTAATTCGCGAGGTAACCCTCGTCCTTCAAAATACGGGCGAATTCAATCTTCAACTTCGACGAAGGCATATCGACTCGCGAATGCTTCGCCCGCGAACCGTTTCGAATTCGCGTCAACAAATCGGCAATGGGATCAGTGGTCATTCTTCCTTCCTTACCAGCTAGCCTTCACCACGCCGGGAATTTCTCCCTTGAGCGCGTGTCCGCGGAAACAGATGCGGCACATTTCAAATTTACGGAGAAACCCGCGCGGACGTCCGCAGATTCGGCAACGGTTCCGGTTACGGATTTTGTATTTCAGCTTCTTCTTCATCTTCGCGAACTGACTGGTACGCGCCATGCTTTGTAGTTCTCCTTACGCCCGGAAAGGAACGCCGAGCAGCTTCAGCAGCTCGCGCCCTTCTTCGTCGTTGCGTGCGGTGGTGGTTATGGTGACGTTCATGCCCTTGATTTTGTCTACCCGGGTGTAATCGATCTCCGGGAAAACAAGTTGGTCCTTAATGCCGATGGTGTAATTGCCGCGGCCGTCGAACGAATTCGGCGGCAGCCCTTTAAAGTCGCGAACGCGCGGCAGAACGATCGCCGAGAGGCGGTCGAGAAATTCGTACATTCTTTCGCCGCGCAAGGTGACCATGCAGCCGATGGGCATGCCTTTGCGAATCTTGAAATTCGCGATGGACTTTTTGGCGCGGGTAATCACGGGCTTCTGTCCGGCGATTTGCCCGAGCTCGGCTACGGCTGTGTCGAGCAGCTTCACGTTCGCGCTGGCCTCGCCCATGCCGATGTTTACCGTCACTTTCGAAACGCGAGGGACGGCCATCGTATTGGTGTATCCGAAACGCTTCGAAAGCGCCGGGATGGCTTCTTTGCGATACTTTTCATGTAGACGCGTGATCATTTCTTCTCTCGGCCTCTAGCTCTCAAAAGTGGTATCGCAGCGGCGGCAAGTGCGCACTTTGGTGCCATCCGGCAGCGTAGTATGTCCGGCGCGGGTATGTTTTCCGCATCCCGGGCAGAGCAGCATTACGTTGGAAACGTGAATCGGCCCTTCCTTTTCCAGGATGCCACCTTTGATGTTCTTCGACGGATTGGGGCGCGTGTGCCGCTTGATCATGTTCGTGTGCTCGACCGTGACTGTGTCCTTCCACAGATTCACGGACAGCACTTTTCCGCTCTTGCCTTTCGAGCGGCCTGCCATCACTTTCACCATGTCGCCGTGGCGAATGCCGTGCGCGTCGGGTTTTACTTTAGGTTCTCTCATCGCTACCACACTTCCGGGGCCAGCGAGATAATTTTGGTGAACTTCTTTTCGCGCAGCTCGCGGGCTACCGGCCCGAAGACGCGCGTACCAATGGGCTCGCCCGCATCGTTGATTAGCACCGCAGCGTTGTCGTCAAAACGGATGTAGGTGCCATCCCTCCGCCGGTGCTCTTTCCTGGTGCGCACAACCACTGCGCGCACGACTTTGCCCTTTTTCACCTGGCTGTCAGGCGTCGCCTCCTTCACGGCGGCGGTAATTACGTCGCCCAATCCGGCCACCAATCCCGCATCTCCTCCCACCGGGAGGATGCAGGTCAATTGGCGCGCGCCGGAATTGTCGGCCACCGTCAGCCATGTCCGCATCTGAACCATGGTCTTGCTCCCTTAGTTCCGCTACAGTTTCAAGTTACGCTCGCGTTGAGCGCGCCACCACTTCTTCAAGCCGCCAGCGCTTCAATTTCGAAAGCGGCCGGGTGGAAACAATTCGTACGGTGTCGCCGACGCGCGCTTCTCCGGTTTCGTCGTGCGCGTAATATTTCTTGGTGTGCCGCACGACTCGGTGGTAGAGCGGATGCTGAACCGCGCGAACGACCTTCACCACAATCGTTTTCTGCATCTTCGCGCTGCTCACCACGCCGGTCAGTTCCTGACGCACGCCGCGAACGTGAGCGCCTTCCTGACTCGCCGCGGTTTTCGTTGCTGTTTCGTTCGCCATTACGCTTTCCTCAATTCAGCTTCGCGCAGAAGAGTTTTGATTCGCGCTAGATCGCGCTTCGCTTCCCGCAATTTCTTCAAACCTTCCGCTTGCCCGGTGGAGAGCTGGAACCGCAGGCGAAAAATCTGCTCGGCCAGTTCCTGCTGCTGCACTTCGAGCTCGCCGTGATTCATCTCACGCAACTTTGCAGTACGCCCTGCCATTACAGTTCCTCCGCGCGGCTTACAAACTTCGTTCGTATCGGCAACTTGTGCGAGGCAAGCGCCATCGCTTCGGTTGCTGCGGCAAGATCCACGCCGGCCATTTCGAACATCACACGGCCGGGCTTTACCACCGCAACCCAATGCTCCGGTGGCCCTTTGCCCTTACCCATTCGAGTCTCAGCGGGCTTCTTGGTGAAGGGTTTGTCCGGAAAAATGCGGATCCAAAGTTTTCCGCCGCGCTTGATGAACCGCGTGATTGCAACGCGAGCCGCTTCGATTTGCCGGTCGGTGATCCATGCCGGCTCCATCGCTTTCAATCCGTACTCGCCGAAAGCGAGCGAACCGCCGCGCCAGGCTTTTCCGGTACGGCGCCCGCGCTGTTGCTTGCGGTACTTAACTTTTTTCGGCATCAACATGGTATTGGACCCGTTTCCTTAAACTTCTAAACTTCCGAGGTTGTTCCGGTTTTCCCGCCGCGTTGCGGGATTTTCTCGCCCTGATAAACCCAGCACTTCACGCCAATCACGCCGTAGGTTGTGTGCGCCTCGGCTGTGCCGTAATCAATGTCCGCCCGCAAAGTCTGAAGCGGCAAGCGCCCTTGCAAGTACCATTCTTTGCGCGCGATTTCGGCGCCGTTCAAGCGGCCCGCGACACGCACCTTGATGCCTTTGCACCCGAATCGCAACGCGGAATCTACCGCTTTGCGCATGGCCCGTCTGAATGCGACGCGCTTTTCAAGCTGCAACGCAATCGACTCGGCCACCAGTTGCGCATCGAGTTCGGGGCGGTGCACTTCCTGAATGTCGATGTGCACTTCGCGCTTGGTGCGCTTCTGCACGTCGCTCTTCAGCTTGTCAATTTCCGAACCCTTGCGCCCGATGATGATTCCAGGACGCGCGGTGTAGATTCGGACGACCAGCTTGTTCGCAGCACGCTCCACGTCAATCCCGCTGATGCCGGCTGACTTCAACTTCTCCTTCAGCACTTTGCGAAGCTGAACGTCTTCATGCAACAAGTCGGCGTAATCGCGCTTGGCAAACCAGCGTGACTTCCAGACTTTGTTGTAGCCCAACCGAAAACCGTACGGATGTGTTTTCTGCCCCAAACTGTCCTCCTACTTCTTCTTTTTCGGTCCTTGCTGTTTTGCGCGCTTCTCAAAAGCCTTGCGAGCCTTGCGCACTGCTCCGCGCACGCCCTTGGATGCTTGCGCTTCCTCGGCGGCTGCAGTCATTCGCTCTGCTGCGGCGCGGTGGTGTTCCGCTACTTCCACAACGATATGAGCGGTGCGCTTCTGATAACGAAAGCCGCGGCCCATCGGCGCGGGACGCATACGCTTCCAGCGCGGGCCTTCGTTCACGTAGCAGCGGGTGACGAACAGCGCGTCCACGTCCAGCGATTCGCCTGCGTCTTCCGCTTTGCGCTCAGCATTGGCGATCGCGCTGCGCAGCGTTTTCTCGATTTCCTTGGCTACACGCTTTTTCGTGAATCGCAGAGTGTGCAAAGCCGCTTCCGCGCGCTCACCACGGATCAAGTCAATCACCAGCCTCGCCTTTTGCGGCGAGACGCGAATGTAGCGGGCCTTCGCTATCCCTTCAATTTGCGTTGAAACTTGAGTCGCCGTTGCCATCATTTATGCCTTTGGCGCCGCTGCTGCGCCGCTACCAGCCGCTCCGGCACCGGTAGGCGCTCCAGCTGGAGCTGCCGCCGCCGCCCTTTCGAGCGCCGCTTTCACGGCGTGGCCCTTAAAGGTGCGCGTGGGCGAAAATTCGCCGAGTTTGTGTCCCACCATCTGCTCGGTGATGTAAACCGGAATAAATTTCTTTCCGTTGTGAACCGCGATGGTGTGGCCGATCATGTCCGGCAGAATCGTTGACCGGCGCGACCACGTCTTCAGAACTTTCTTTTCATTCCTGGTATTCAGCGCTTCCACCTTAATACGCAGGTGGTCATCGATGAAGGGACCTTTCTTGAGCGAACGCGGCATCGGGCTTCTTACTCCTCCACACGGCGCAGCTTAATCCACTGCGCGCGGCGAACTTTTTTGAATCCACGCACCGGGCCGGAGACTCGGTGCGACAACGGACAGAAGGGACACACGAAACGGGTCCCTTGCGCGTTGGGAATCTTTTCCACAATCACGGCCCAGCCCGACTTGCACAATCGGAGCTGCACTTGCGGGGCGGGCGTAAGTTTCGAAACCAATTTCGCTGCCGGCTTCGCTGCGCGCCGGGGAGTGGATTTCCGCGCTCGCGCGGTTCGCCGTGGCGTCCGCCTTGCTGACCGTCGTGATGTTCGAGTGGCTGTCATTAGGTTGCTCTCTGTTTTCGAAACTACGGCTTGCGCCGTTGTTCGATCATCCTGCTGCTCTTGCGCTTCTTGCGCGTCTTCGCGCCAAGGGTCGGAAAACCCCACGGAGTCTGCGGATGGTTTCCCTTCACGCGGCCTTCACCACCGCCGTGCGGGTGATCCACCGGGTTCATCGCCACGCCGCGCACGGTGGGCCGTTTGCCATGCCAACGCGTGCGGCCTGCTTTTCCGTAGGTCACGTTTTCGTGATCCAGATTTCCAAGCTGTCCGATGGTGGCCATGCACTCGACGCTAAATCGCCTGACTTCGCCCGAAGGCAGCTTCACCAGCGCGAGGTCGCCTTCTTTGCTCAAAAGCTGCGCTGCTCCGCCGGCCGCGCGAACCACTTGGCCGCCCTTGCCGGGAAAAAGCTCAAGATTGTGGACCATGGTGCCGGGCGGAATGTTTCGGAACTTCATGGCGTTGCCCGGAAGAATGTCCGCGCCTTCGCCGTTCTGCACCGTCATGCCGACTTCCAGCCCCACCGGCTGCAAAATGTAACGCTTCTCGCCGTCCGCGTAGTGTAGCAATGCAATTCGCGACGAACGGTTGGGGTCGTATTCGATCGAGGCAACCTTCGCCGGGATGCCCGTCTTGTCGCGGCGGAAATCGATGTTGCGATACTTCCGCGCGTGACCGCCGCCACGATGCCAGGAAGTGATTTCGCCTTGAGCATTGCGTCCGCCGGAGCGTTTCTTGGATTCCACCAGCGATTTTTCCGGCGTTTGTTTGGTCACCTCGCTCTTATCGAGCATGGTGAGAAAACGTCTTGACGGTGTATATGGTTTAAATGTCTTCAGTGCCATCGTTGCCTCTTGCCTGCTCCGGAGCGGATTCGCTCCCAAACCTCGCCGAAACTAAATGTTGTCGGCGTACTCGATCATTTTTTCGCCTTCAGCCAACCGCACGTACGCTTTCTTCCAATCGCTGCGAAACCCTTCCGCGCGTCCGCGGCGCCGAAACTTGCCGTGAAAATTCGCGGTGCGAACGTGATCCACTTTCACTTTGAAAACGCGCTGTACCGCTTCTTTGATTTCAGTTTTGGTGGCATCCGACGCGACTTCGAATACCACGGTGTGCTGCGTCTCTTTCACGCCGAGACCCTTCTCGGTGATGATGGGCCGCTTGATCACTTGATAGAGCCTGGTATCCATTACTTGTCCTTTTTCGACTTAGGCTTGGCTTTGGCCTTCGGCTTTTCTTTCTTTTCAGCCGCATGCTTCTTGGCGGCTTTCGGCGCGGCATGAGCTTTCGCGTGCGCCTTTGCCGGAGTCTTGGCGTGCTCGCTCTTTTCGGCGACTTCATGCTTTGCCGGCGAAGACGGTGCCGGCTGAATCTGTATCGGCTCTTCCAGCGGAGCGGCGGAAAGCGCGCGGCTGAGCTTCACAGCTGCCTCGCGCGACATCATCAAATGATCGTGCCGCAGCAAATCGTAGGCTTCGAGAGCATTCGTCGGAACCAGCGTCAAGCCATCGATATTGCGGCTGGCGCGCTCGAGGTTGACGTTCGAGCTGTTGTCCACAAGCAGGATCGAAGGCGTTTCCTTATCGAGCCGCGTCAGCGTCTCTCGAAATGATTTGGTCTTGTGCGTTTCGAGCTCCCACGCATCGACAATGGTCATCTTCTGTTCAGCCAGTTTTGACGAAAGCGCCGAACGCAACGCGCCGATAATCATTTTTTTCGGCAACGCGTACGAATAGCTGCGCGGCGTCGGACCATGTACCGTGCCGCCGTGGCGCCAGAGTGGAGAGCGGATCGAGCCAACGCGCGCGCGGCCGGTTCCCTTTTGCTTCCAGAGTTTTTTACCCGAACCGCTGACTTCGCTCTTGTCCTTGGTTTTGTGCGTTCCGGCGTGCTTGCCCGCGAGATAGTGCCGCACCGCTTCGTGCAGCAGGTGCGCGTTTACCTTCACGCCAAACACGTCATCGGCCAAGTCAATCGTGCCGATCTTCTTGCCTTCAAGATTTTTTACGTCCGCTACAGGCATCGTCGTCTCTCTACAGGGCCGCTTTGGCCTTGCGAATGAAAATGTATCTGCCCGCCGGGCCAGGAACGGCGCCACAAACGAGCAGCAAGTTTTCTTCTGAATCAACTTTTACCACGCGCAAATTCTTGGAAGTCTTGCGCTCGTTTCCCATGTGTCCCGGAAAATGCTGCCCGGGCCACACGCGCGATGGAAACGAACTGGCGCCAATGCCGCCGGGTGCGCGATGAAACATCGAACCGTGCGAAGCATCGCCGCCGCGGAAGTGCCAGCGTTTCACGCCGCCTTGAAACCCTTTGCCTTTGCTGACGCCGGTAACGTCCACGAACTCGCCGATTTTGAAATGATCCACCAAGACGCGGTCGCCGGGCTTGGCTTCATCCTTCGAATCGTCGATTCGAAATTCGCCAACGTATCGCAGCGGCGCGACGCCGGCCTTTTTGAAATGGCCAGTCAGGGCTTTGTTCACGCGCTGCGGCTTGATGAATTCGACCAGGCCCAACTGCACCGCGTCGTAGCCATCTTTGTCCTTCGTTCGCCGCTGGACCACCACACACGGGCCTGCTTGCAGAACCGTGCAGGGAACCGCGGTACCGTCTTCGGCGAAGACCTGCGTCATGCCAAGTTTTATTCCGAGTATGCCGTTGACCGCCATTTCGTTCGCTCTTTCCTTCGCGTTTTTAAATCGCGTGCGTTACTTGCCTGTGTGCTCTCGTCCAAAAGCTTTGATCTCGACGTCCACTCCCGGAGGAAGATCCAGCTTCATCAGCGCGTCCACCGTGTCCGGAGTCGGATCGAGAATGTCGATTAGCCGTTTGTGCGTGCGCATTTCAAATTGCTCGCGCGATTTTTTGTCCACGTGCGGCGAGCGCAAAACTGTCCAGCGGTTGATGACTGTCGGCAGCGGAATCGGACCGGCTACATCTGCGCCGGTACGCTTCGCGGTTTCGACAATCTCCCGCGTCGATTGATCGAGAATGCGATGATCGTACGCCTTCAAACGAATCCGAATTTTTTCTCCGTTGGGCATATTTACTCGATGATCTCGGCAACCGCGCCGGCTCCCACCGTGTGGCCGCCTTCGCGAATCGCGAACCGCAACCCCTTCTCCAAAGCCACCGGTGTAATCAGCGTGATCTCCGCCGACACGTTATCTCCCGGCATCACCATCTCCACACCTTGCGGCAGCTTCACATCTCCGGTCACATCCGTCGTGCGGAAGTAGAATTGCGGCCGGTAGCCGGTAAAAAATGGCGTGTGCCGCCCGCCTTCTTCCTTCGTCAACACGTACGCTTCCGCCTTGAACTTCGTGTGCGGCGTAATCGAGCCCGGCTTGGCCAACACTTGCCCGCGCTCCACTTCATCTTTTTCCGTGCCGCGCAGCAGCAACCCGACGTTGTCTCCCGCAATCCCTTCGTCCAGCAGCTTG
>JBEKHP010000004.1:0-179237 GCA_050012235.1 Candidatus Acidiferrales bacterium
ATTGCTGCCGGAAACCGTACGGTCATTAAGGCCCGTGGACTGGGCTGCGTACTGAGACGGCACGACGCCGGGTTGAAGACTCAACAGGTCGGTAAAGTCACGGCCGTTGAGCGGGACAGCGGTGATTTTCTGGCTGTTGATCACCTCACCCATCTGAGTGCTCTGCGTCTCTACTTGGACTGCGTCGGTCGTCACTGTGACTTTTTCAGTGACTTCTCCGAGTTCCAGCTTCACGTCCAAGCGGATGGCCGAATTGGCATCGATGTGAACGCCGGTTTTTGTATAGGTCTTGAATCCGGGCTGCCGGATCACGACATCGTAGTTGCCTATCGGCAGATCGGGGAAACTATAGAAGCCTGCGCCGTCTGTCTGGATGACGGACCGCACTCCCGTACCGGTCTCAGTGGCAGTTACCGATACCTTGGGGACGACGGAGCCAGAGGAGTCGGTCACGATGCCTGAGATGCTGCCGGTTATGCCGGCCCAGACGACAACAGATCCGAGACAGAAGACGACAAGCAAGGCCGGAAGAAACCGCTGAAGAATCCTCATTACGAAGCCCCCTAGTGGGAATGGTATTACCGCGGCAGCTAGTTCCGCACCCTGTCGCCGTCCTTTATTTGCAGGTGCCAAAATACGGAAAATGATGTGTGCACCCCGAATGCCTTTTATTAAATTTATTAAAACGGATTAATATACAGACCCTGTCGCATGTCAAGCGAAAAACGCGCTTCGTCCTGCACTTATCTTCGTTCAGCTACCCGACACACGACGGCAGCCCCGCGAACGTCCTCGGCAACGCGCCGACAAGGAAGGGAAGGCCGCACCGCTGCTACGTGCGTCGCGCTAATGCGATTTCAGAAACCGACTTACATCGCGCTCGGACGGCATCGAAGGCTGCGCTCCCATTCGCGTGACGGAGATAGCTGCAACGGCCGCGGCATACCGCGCCGCCTGCACCGGCGCCGCACCTGAGAGGAGACTCACGGCGAAGCCGGCGTTGAAGGCGTCCCCCGCAGCGGTGCTGTCCACAGCTTTCACCGCGAACGGCGGAATCATCTCCCGAGTTCCCGCGGCAGTAGCCAGAAAAGCGCCTTGCGATCCCATCTTAATCACAACATTCTTGGGGCCGCGGGCCAAAAGCAGAGTGGCACAACGCTCCGCGGTCGCGGGTGTCACGGGTTCGTTGGCGTCAAGGCCGCAGAGAATGCGAGTTTCGCTTTCGTTGGGCGTGATCCACGTTGCGCATTGCAGCAGTCCCTGGGGGAGCTCGCGCGCGGGAGCGGGGTCCAGCATCAGCGGAATTTTGTTCTTGTGCGCAAAGACAGCGATCGTCTCCATGGTGATGAGCGGAATTTCGAGTTGCGTTAAGAGCATTCCAGCCTTACGCAAAATAGCGGCGGACTGCATTATGTCCTTCGGCAGCAACTTTCCATTCGCGCCGGGAATGACGACAATATTATTCTGACCGTCGTCGCCGATGTTGATCAATGCCACACCCGAGGAACCCTTCGCCGTTCCGACTGCTCTTACATCCACGCCGGCTTTGCGCAGAGCAGTTTTCAGCGTCGGGCCGAATGAATCATCGCCCACTTTGCCCACCATGCTGACGGGATAGCCGAGTCTGCCTATCGCGACGGCTTGGTTGGCTCCCTTTCCGCCGTGGAAAGTTGAAAAAGTCCGGCCGGTAAGGGTTTCGCCCGGCAGAGGCACTCGTTCCGCCGTCGCGACCAGATCCAGATTTATGCTCCCAACAACGACGATAGGCTTGGGCATTTTCGCACTACGCTCCTTTATAGGCGCTCAGGAGTGAACCGCGCTTCCGACCGTAAATTGCTCGCCTAATTGTCATCCGATTCACTGGGTGGTTTTTCCGCCGGCGCCGGCCCATCGGGGCCGATGATAATCGGAGCGAGACCCCCCTGTTTCAGTTGGGTGTTCATCGCGGGCAGATCTTTTGCGATCAGCGCAGTCCAATTTGCCATCACCGTCGTGAGGCTCTGCTGGGTTGAGGAGAATGCCTTTCTCGCCTCGGCGGTCGGGGGTTCGTCACCGCTGTTCACGGCGGAGAAAATTGCTGCGAACTTGCTGCTTAGAGATGCAAAGTCCGGCTGCTCTTTCGGAGGTTTCGAGGGAATGAGGCCGAAGGGAGCCGGCGGAGCTCCGCCGATGTCTTCCGCCTTCTGAATGAGCGAATCCAGGGCCGAGACGAGCGCGGCGTTATTCTGAACTTGCGTGCGAAGCTGGCGGGCCTGCGAGAGGAGCTGTTTGACGTTACGCTGCGCTTCGCTGATTTCAGATTGCCGGCCTGAGATTTCGGTAGCGAGTTCGAACTGTTGTTGCAAGTCCGCCGCGGGAGTTTTGATGCGCGGGTCCAATTTGACTGTCAGCGGCTGCGAGTAGTTTTGGCCTGCGACGGTTAATTTCACGGTGTAGGCGCCGGGCAGCGCGGTTACTCCGCGTGGGGCGACAACAAATTCGTCGCCGACGAGATGTGTGCTGCCAGGAACTGCGGTGTAATGAAGATCCCAAATCCAGCGATGCATGCCGGCAGCAATCGAAGGGGGCTGGGGGGCGGGTCTCCAAGAAGCCGGGAACTGAAGCGTTTCGGGTTTCACTGGCGGCGCCTGATCTTCGCTTGAATACCGGCGAATAACTTGACCCGCTGCATCCAGGATTTCAATCACCACTGGACCTGGCGCACTGGATTTCAAATAATAATCAATCATCGCGCCGAGCGGGGGATTTTCGGCGAGCGCTTCGTCGCGCGGCATGGGGGAAGCGTAGTCAGTGCCCGGGTGCATGCGGATCGCCTCCGCCGGCCGGAACAAATAGGACTCCGACTGCGTCACTTTGTCAGTGATCTGGCGCAGCGCCGTAATGTTGTCGAGCACCCAGAAGCCGCGTCCATGCGTGGCGACAATCAAGTCATCGTCGTGAATGGCAAGGTCGCGCATGGAGACCGGAGGCAGATTCAGTTGCAACGATTGCCATTCGTCGCCGTCGTTGAAAGAAACGTACACGCCAAGCTCGGTGCCTGCGAACAACAGCCCCTTGCGCTTTGAGTCTTCTTTTACGGTCTGCATGTACACGCCCGCAGGCAGTCCTTTCGTGATGCGCTCCCAGGTTTTGCCGGCGTCGCGCGTGCGGTAAATGTAAGGATCGTTGTCTTCCAGACGGTGGCGATCTACCGCTGCGTATGCTTCATCCGCGTCGAAATGCGAAGCCTGCATCATCACGATCTTGCTCCACGCCGTGAGCTCGGGAGGCGTCACGTTTTGCCACGTTTTTCCTCCATCCGGGGTCTTCTGAATGTATCCGTCGTCGGTGCCGACCCAGAGCAAGTCCGCGCTCGCAGGAATCGGCGAGGGCGCAATGGTGTAGATGACGCCTCGGCGCCTGCTCGAAGGCGCATCGGCGGTCGTCGCCTCGTCGAGGTTATTTGGCACGCCGGGATCTTCGCGCGTCAAATCGGGGCTAATCTGCGCCCAGTTATTGCCGCCATCCAAAGTCTTGAACAAAAATTGATTGCTGAAGTACAGGGCGTGAGGGTCGGCTTCGGAAAAGACAAGCGGGAGAGTCCACGTTCTGCGGAATGGGCCTTGGCGGCTTAGTTCCGGTGAAACATTGCGGAGTTCTCCGGTGATCACATTGCATTTCGTCACATTGTCGCCAAAGAGTATTTCCGGATGGAGCGGATCGGGAGCGGTGTAGCCCGCTTCGTCGCCCGCGCAGATGCCGGTCCAATCGTGCATGGAAATCTCTGAGTGGCTGCTGCGCGCGGGAACGCTGACAGCGCCGCTGTCCTGTTGCGCACCGGTGGCCCAGTAAGGAAAGCGATAATCGGCGGCGACGTGGTAGAGCTGAGCGGTCGCTTGGTTGTACCACGAACTCCATGTGGCCGCGCCGTCTTCGGTGACAATGGTGCCCTGATCGCTGGCGAGAACCATGCGTTTCGGGTCGCCGGGATAAATCCAGAGCTGGTGATAATCATCGCCGCCCGGCGCGCCTCTAATGGACGTCCAATTCTTGCCGCCATCAGTGGAGCGGTAGAACGAAGTGTTCGAGACGTAAAGCGTTTCCGGATTAGCCGGGTCCACGACTACATTGCCGAAGTACCAGCCGCGGCCCCAGATGCGTTTCTCGTCTGACATTTTTTGCCAGGAAGCGCCGGCGTCGTTCGAGCGATAAATGCCGCCTGCTTTGGCGTCGATAATTGCGTAGACCAGATTCGAGTCTGTCGGAGCGACGGCGATTCCAATCCGGCCAACACGTTCGGTGGGCAGGCCTCCGGTGAGTTGTTGCCAGGTATCACCGCCGTTCATGGATTTGAATATTCCGCTGCCGGGGCCGTAGGACGGAGGATAAACACTCCACGGCGGGCGACGCGTATTCCAAAGCGTGGCGTAAATCGTGCGCGAGTTGTGCGGATCAAATGCGAGGTCGATAGCGCCGACGTCATCGCTCTTGAACAGAATCCGCTTCCAACTTGCGCCGCCATCCGTGGAGCGATATACGCCACGTTCCGGGTTCGCGCCGTAAGCGTGGCCCAGCGCCGCGACGAAAACGACGTCCGGATTTTGCGGGTCCACAAGAATGCGGCCTATCTGCCGCGTATTTTCGAGGCCAATGTGAGCCCAGGTTTTGCCCGCGTCTGTGGATTTGTACATACCATTGCCAAACGAGATCTGCGAGCGCATATCGGACTCGCCCGTTCCCACGTAAAGTACGTTCGGATTTGACGGAGCCACGGCAATTGCGCCGATCGATGGGACCGGCTGCGAGTCGAAAATAGGAGTCCACGTGCGGCCCGAATTTTCGGATTTCCATACGCCGCCGCCGACCGAACCGAAATAGAACGTATCTGGCTGGCCCGGCACGCCGCTAACAGCATTCGAACGGCCTCCTCGGAAGGGCCCGATCGATCGCCAGTGCAAGCCGGAATAAAGATTTGAGGGAAACTGTTGCGCCGAGGAAATTGGCGGTACAAGCTGGAAAGCTGCGATCGCAACTGCCAACCCAATCAAAAAACGCGGAATCGCTCGTGATAAAACATGCATGGAAGGCTCTTCTCCAGTCGACGTCCACATAATTGGCAATGCGAGCATACAACATCCGCCTACAACACTGAAAATGGCGCGGGGCGCTCAACCACGGGAATGGCAACGACCGAGCGACTTTCATTATCTGGACGACGGCCAGCGTCAGAGAACGAGCATGCAAACCAGCCGGCACGGTAGGGAATCGGCTATGCTGTTGGGAGACTTTTGGTAGGATAGTTTGCCGCAGTAAAGCCCGGGTGGCGGAATGGCATACGCGGAGGACTTAAAATCCTTTGTCCTTAACGGGACGTGTGGGTTCGACCCCCACCCCGGGCACTCTTCTTAGCCGGTTCTAGTGAATCTGAATGGCGCTGACCTTGGGCAGGTCGGCGGATCCAGAAGTAAATTGAATGGTGATCTGATTGCCGGTCACGGTGACCGGGAAAGTTTTGTCAATAGCCGATAAAGGCGCTCCCGCTGCTGCAACAATGTCGAAGTTAGTGAGCACAGGCGTGCCGTTGATGGCGACATTGAAGATGCGTTGTCCGGTCTTGGTCCAATAGATTTCTGCAAACTTTAGGACCACGTTGTAGCTTCCATTTGCCACAATGAACTGATACGAGAAATCGCCGTAGCGCTCCGTCTGGTAGAGAGTGGGGTCGGCCGTATTTGCGATGGCGCTTGTAGTGTTTGCGGGGTTTCCGCCAATGAAATCCTTGTCCGCACTCCAGACCTGCGCGAGAGAGTCCGTGTAAGTTGCACCGCCCGAATTAACGAGGATGGGACTAAACGGAGGCACCAGCGATACGGTGGCGCTGGAAAGCTGAGTCGGATCTGCCACGCTGGTAGCAGTGACGGATATTTTCTGTGCCGTGGTGACGGACGCCGGAGCAGAGTAGAGGCCCGCTGTCGCTCCAGAAGTAACAAGCGATCCAACTTGCGGGTTGAATGTCCAATTGACTCCCAGATTGGTGGTTCCTGTAACCGTGGCGCCGAACTGTTGGCTCTGCGCGGAAAGCAGCGATGCGCTGGTCGGGCTGATCTGAATGCCTATGCCCGAAGAGGTCTTGATCTCGATGGCGCTGACCTTTGGCAAATCGGCTGTGCCGGAGGTGAATTGAATCGTGATCGTACCGCCCGAGACGGTCACCGGGAACGTTTCATCGATGGCCGTGTCCGCAGCACCTGCAGCCGCCACGATGTCAAAGTCGCTCAGCACTGCTGTGCCATTGATCGCTACATTGAAAACGCGCTGTCCCACGCCGCTCCAGTAGATCTCGGCAAACTTCAGCGTGACGCCGTAGATACCGTTCGGGACCGTGAACTGATAGCTGAAATCACCATAGCGCTCGCTCTGGTAAAGAGTGGGATCCGGCGTGTTGGCGATGGCGTGGGTGGTGGAAGACGTCTTACCGCCGGTAAAACTATTGTCGGCGGCCCAAGAATTGCCCAGCGTATCTGTGTAGGCATTGCCACCCGAGTGCACAAAGATCGGCGCAAACGAACCCACGGGTGGTAAAAGGCTCACAGTTGCAACCGCCGATTGCGTGGTGTCAGCCTGGCTGGTGGCAGTCACGCTGACAGTCTGCGCCGCAATGATGGAAGCCGGGGCAGTGTAGAGCCCAGTCGCTGTCAGCGTACCGATTGGAGGATTGAAGGTCCAGTTCACGGCAGTATTGCTGCTTCCTGTAACGCTGGCTGTGAATTGCTGTGCCTGCGAGGCATATAAGCTCGCGGTGGTCGGGCTCACGTGAATAGAAACTCCGGAGGCAGAAGTGATCTCGATGGCGCTAACCTTGGGCAAATCGGCCGTGCCGGTAGTGAATTGAATCGTGATCAAATTGCCCGCGACGGTTACCGGGAAAACCTCATCGATGGCCGTATTGGGAGCACCGGCAGCCGCCACGATGTCAAAGTCGCTCAGCACCGTCGTGCCGTTGATTAGAACATTGAAAACGCGCTGTTTCGGTGCGCTCCAGTAGATCTCCGCGAACTTTAGCCTCACGCTGTAGGAACCGTTCGGAACCGCGAACTGGTAGCTGAAATCACCCCAGCGCTCGGTCTGGTAAAGGGCGGGGTCCGGCGTGTTGGCAATCGCGTGTGTGGTGGAGGATGTACTGCCGCCGGTAAAGCTATTGTCGGCGGCCCAAGAATTACCCAGCGTGTCTGTGTAGGCATTGCCGCCGGAGTGCACAAAGGTCGGAACAAACGGAGGCACGGGCGGTAGCAGGGTGACGACGGCGGCGGTGGATTGCATGGGGTCGGCGACGCTGGTAGCCACCACATTCGTTGTTGTTTCGGCCGCGATAGATGCAGGCGCGGTATAGAGACCCGTATTTGAGAGAGTGCCATACGGCGGGCTGAACGACCAGGTGACGCCCGTTGCGGTGGTTCCGGTCACTAGCGTGGTGAATTGTTGTGTCTGGGAGGCGAACAAACTGGTGGCCGGCGGGTTAAGCTGCACTGAAATGCCGGAGGAGTTCGTGATCTCGATAGCAGAAATTTTCGGCAAATCCGCCAAACCGCTGGTGAACTGGATGGTAATTTTTCCGCCGCTCGCCGTGGCGTCGAATATCTTATCAACAGCAGTGAACGGAGCTCCTGCTGCCGCAATGATGTCAAAATTGTGAAGAACTTGCGTACCATTGATAGCGACATTGAACTGGCGTTGGCCGGGGGAAGTCCAGTAGATTTCTGCGAATTTTAGAGTGACGTTGTACGGCCCGTTCGGTACGGAGAACTGATAAGTGGAAGCACCATAACGCTCGGACTGGTACACAACCGGATCGATGGCGCCCGCAATAGCGTGCGTAGTCGCAGCTACGTTTCCGCCAGAAAAGTCCTCATCGGCGTTCCAGACGATTCCCTGAGTGTCGGTGTACGCCGCGGTTGTCCCTCCGCGCAGAAGAATGGGCGTGAAGCCGTTGGCGCTGGAAATAATGGTGAATCCATTGACAAGTGTGGTGCTCTGCCCGTCCGCATTGCTCACGCTCACATTGCTCGGGGCGACGAACGTGTTGACCGGGATCGTTATGTTCGCGATCAATAGCGTGGAAGAGTTGTAGACACAGGTGTTGACTATGATCCCTTCGCCAAAGGTGCAGATGGGGTTCGGGAGGAAGTTAGTGCCTCCGAGGCTAATCAACAGACCGCTGGAATTTTGCTCACCGGAGTTCGGACTCACACTTGTCAGGGTGGGAGCGGGGCTGGGGATGCCGGTGACGACAGTGAAAGCGTTCGGTAAAGTCCCAGAACCTCCGTCTGGGTTGGTGACCGTGATATTGGTGGTACCGACCGCAGCGTTGTATTGAACCGAGATAATCGCGGTGACTTGAGTGCTGGAATTTTCCGTGCAGGACGAAACGGTAATGCTGGGTCCGAAGCTGCATGTGACTCCAGGTTGAAAATTGCTTCCTGTTATGGTGGCAGTGATGTTGGTCTGGCCCTGGCTACCGGAATTCGGGACGACGCTGGAAATTACAGGAGCTGGTTGTCTCACCTGGATAGTGCGAATTGGCGGGCTTGGATCCCAGTTTCCCGCCGAATCGGCGACAGTCAGTGAGGCGGTATACGTTCCGGGAGTTGAGTAGGTAACTGATCCAGGACTGGCGAGCGCGCTCGAATTGGGAGTGCCTCCCCGAAGAGACCAAGAATAGGAAGCGATCGTCCCGCTTGATGCAGTACCCGAGCCGGCGAAAACAACTGATTGGCCGGGTTCGATGGCGATGTTGCCCGCGGGGCTGGTGATCGTGCCCTTGGGCGGAGTGTCCGTGGGAGTTGCGGAAACTTGGACGAATTGCGCGATCGAGGGTACTCCGGAAGTATTCAGGAGAAAGAGCATGTAATAACCGGGAGGCGCGATATTGCCGTTCGGCGGACCCGTGACGGTCAGCGCTCCTGAACCGGCCGTGAAACTCAAGCCCACCAAGCGCTGGTCCATGTTGAAAGCATGTGTTGTAGATGCGAGCTTCATCAGAACCACGGATGAGATGTTTGCGGCGTTGGGAGTCTGTACCTGAAAGGACGTGCCGTAGCCGAGCACTCCTGTCGATACACTCGAAATGGTGGGACGTGTGGCGGCTGATCCATCTGGATTGAAGAGATAGGGTGGTGAGTAGATCTCTACCTGAGGTACGTAGGTACCACGGACCGGATTGCCGCCAGCGACCCAAACGGTCCCGTCAGGAAGAAGAAGCGAGACGGAATGATAGAGCCGCTCGTAGGTTTCCGTTCCGGCAGGCCCGACGGTAATAGTCCCGCTGGTGTTAAAAAGATCGGCGGCGAAACTTGCAGTGGTCGTGTCTTCATCATTCAAAGAACCGCCGAGCGTCACGATATTGCCGTTAGGCAGCATCGTCGCGTTCATCTCGACGCGGGGCTCCGACATCGAAGGTCCATCTACCCACGCTGGTGAAGGAACAGAAAGATCGATGATCTCAGTCGTGGCCGTTGCGGGATTACCCCCGCCAAAGATCATTACCTTTGGCGCATACCCGTTCGCTGGAGTCAGCGGGAGCAGCACGGACGAGCCGTAGGTCCGGTTGCCGCCGTAATTCGTCGTGGCGATCGTTGCCGACCAAGTGTTGGTGGAGGTAAAAAAATACCGGGACTGCGTGGTCCAGCCTGAATAAAAGACGTTGCCGTTCGGAAGAAGATGCATTCGTGGATAAAGAGGAGGGACCCAAGGGGCAGTGTACGGAGTGCTCCAGCCTGACTGAACTTTGTAAATCTCGACCTGTGAATTCGTATTTCCGTTTTCATCCAAGCCGGAGAAAACGAGAAGCCTGCCGTCGCCCAGCTCTGTGGCCGTCGGATACCAGCGTCCATGCGCCATGTCCTGCATGTCCGCAAACTGGCCGGTGGCAGGATCGTAGATGGAGGTACGCTGCCAACCATAGAATGGGTCGTATCGCAGGGTTCCACCGAAAATCATCTCGCGACCGTCGGGTAGGGTAGCCATGCCGTTGCAGAACATGTCCCATCCGAGCGGCTGTGTTGTGACTGAATTATTGGAAGGATCCCATATCGCTGCCTCGTAACTGGTGTCCGGAGGATAGTTTCCCGAGCCTGAGACGATCAGTATTTTGCCGTTATGCAATAAGCTCACGTGAATAGGATTGATGGGCATGAGCGTGGGCACTGTCTGCCACTGCCCTTCGACATTTGCCTGGCCGTAGACACCCACCGCTCCCGGGAATAGCAGAACTGCCAGAGCGAGGAGGACACAGACACAAACACCACGGTTTGATCCGCGGGAACCAAGTTTCGCGCTTTCAGCGTATTTCTGGCTTCGGCGGGTGCTATCCCGTAAGCCATCGGCCGGGTTAAAAACCAACATAGGTGACGCCTCCCCAAGCATGCTAAACAGACTTCAATCGTCAGCCGGATAAAAACCGTTCATTCTTTCGGCCAAGCCCCGTTACCTAAAGTAGACCCAGACTTTGCGGCTAACTACCTATCTCATTTTGATAACCTTGCCAAGCACTTTGTTTGCAACAGCCGCCGCAGACTTTTGGTAATTCAGGGCCGAAAAGTGGAAAAACTTCTCCGTAAAGTTCAAATCGCGAGGCTCGCTCGCGCCAGCGGACGGATGTGAACCGGGCCAGGAAGCTGCAGTGAGCACGCCGTAATTTCGACAATTCACATCGCCATGGGGTGCTCGCCTAGAAGATCCCAGACCGCCCAGAATTCCCTCATCTCTTCGGGAACGCCGAGGGACACTCGCACGTAGTTCGGCATGCCGGGAATCTCAGGACCCAGGAGGATATCGTTTTTTTGATAATGCTCAATGACTTCCTTGGCAGGGCGCATGGCATTCAAGCAGCTGAAATTGGTGTGCGAATCGAGGACCCGGAGCATCCTGGCATTCACTTGGTTCACAAATTCTTGCCGATCGTTTTGGTTTCGCAGCACACAGGTTGCCGTGAATTCCGTGTCGGCCAAGGCAGCTAGTCCCGCCGCGAGGGTCAAGGACCCTATTTCCGTTTCTGGTTTATCTTTGGCCAGAGCATTGAGGATTTGTGGCTGGGCAAATGCGTAACCGAGCCGCAAGCCCGCCAGTCCGTAGAGTTCTGAAAAAGTGCGAGTGACGATCACGCCGGGATGATGCGCGGGGCGATCGAGAAACGAGACGTAGGCTCCAGAGCCGCCCGCGTACTCGTGATAAGCCTCGTCAATGATGACGGGAACCCGTTCCGGGAGCTTCTCGAGAAACCGATCAATCTCCCGCCTGTCCGTCAGAGTTCCGGTGGGATTATTGGGGTTACAGATGTAAACGAGTCCCGTGGTGGAACTAACTGCTGCGAGCATGGCTTCCAGATCGTGGCCATAGTCGTGCCGCAGGGGCACGGCGTTGATGTGTGCGCCCGTGGATATGGCGTAGTCCTGGATCAGTTCGAAAGTTGGAGAGGCAAGAATCAACCTGTGGGTGTTACGCAAAAAAGCGTTCATAGCCATCTTCATGATCGCCGTCGATCCTGCGCCCAGCATTAGCTGTTCCGGCTTAACGCTGTGAAAGCGAGCGAGCGAAGACACGAGCGCATCGGTGGAACCGGGAAATCGGTTGGCCAAGTTTGCGTTTTTCAGAACCTCCGCCAGGGCTTTGGGGGAGGGGCCGTAGGCGTTTTCGTTCCGGTCCAGATGAATGGGTTTCCTGCTCGCGACTGCCACTTGTTGGCCAGTCTTCGTTTCGTTGGTCGAAGCAAACTCCGGCGTAGGTGAATAACCGGCCGCCATCCCGCTCACAGCCAGTTTTAAAAGGCCCCGCCGACTTATGGACATGTTCTGCATTCGAGTTTCAAGCGATCGTTAGACAGAGTACCTCGTTTGGGTCCGGCGACCTAATCCGACCCAAAGCCATGTCGCGCGTCAGCGCAGAAATCAGAAATACATTTCGAGTGGCAGGGCAAGTTTTCTCCTTCGGATGGACGATATGCGTTCAGGGTTGCGGACCAATGGGAAACTTCATGGAGCCAAGAGCGGCTTAGTATCTCGAATTTCCTTCCCTTCAACAAGGTAGCGCGCCCTGGCCGTGGCTTAATTCTTTGGCCATTCGCCAGGCGCATACGGACGCAACCAGGACCAGAAATATTCCCAACAGCCAATGCTGCAGCAGCAACTTACCAACGCCAAATAGAGCGCTGTAAACCATCACGCAACCTAAAATCCAGCACCAAAGATTCCGGCCTATGTCGCGCGTTCTTGGAATTTCTGGAGCCAGTGCAGCAATAGCATTCCAGCCGGTCACGTCCGGACGTACTTTTCTGTAGAAAGACAGCAGAATGCTGTCGGGCTCTCTTTTTGTCAAAAAGGTGACTACAACCCATACGATTGTCGTCACGAGCGTTGTGAATAGAACATTCTTCGCGAATAACACTGTGTCGGAGCCGGTGAAGATTGTCGGACGCGCAACCAAAGCGTTCGCTAATGCTTCCCAGTGCAAAGCAAGCGTCAACATCAGCGCCGTGATCATCGCCGAAATCTCACTCCAGGCATTGATGCGCCACCAATACCAGCGCAGCATATACACGCTGCCGGTGCCCGCGCCCACTTGTAGCACGACCTGCCACCCCGAACGGATCGAAGCCAGCTGCGCCGAAACGTAGCCGGTTAAAACTACCAACAGCACCGTCACGAATTGCGAAATATGAACGTAGTGGCGCTCGGAAGCGTGCCGAACCAGAAATCGACGGTAAAAATCCTCAACGATGTAGGAAGCTCCCCAATTCAACTGTGTCGCGATTGTGGACATGAACGCGGCCAGGAAGCCCGCGACGATGATGCCTCGCAGTGCGTGCGGCACATGGTCGTTCACGATCATCATGTAGCTGGTCTCGGGATGCTGAAGGCCTGGGTAGAGAACAATGGCCGCAAGAGCCGTCAGGATCCAAGGCCACGGGCGCAGTGCGTAGTGCGCGATATTAAACCACAGGACTGAAAACAGCCCCTGGCGCTCGTCACGCGCGCTGAAAATGCGCTGCGCGATGTATCCACCGCCGCCTGGTTCCGCTCCGGGATACCAGAACGCCCACCACTGGACGCAGAGGTACACGGCGAAAGTAATGACGGGCAGCGTCCATAAAGTTTCGCTCGCAAAACCTTTCGAAAAGTCCGGCAGAAACGCCAGCGGGTCGGCTGCTCCATTCGCCGCGCGGAGTGCGCCGATTTGAACGATCATCGAGCGCATGCCCCCGACCGCACGAACGGCATAATACGCAATGGCAATCACGATCCCCATTTTCAGGACGAACTGGAACATGTCGGTCCACAACACGCCGGAAAGGCCGCCCAGAGAAACGTAAAGGCCAGTAAACGGGATCAGGAAGAAAATGCAGATGATCAGCGCCTGGCCGTCGGTCCCGGAGAATACCGGCCCGAAAACGCGGCTGAGGGCGACGGAAAAAATACCGAGCGGATGCCAACCTTGCATCGTCGGACCCAGGGTGGTTCCAACAATGTTGATCATGGCTTTGGTGACCCAGCCGAGAATGAGGCAGTTCATCAACAGCCCAAGATAAATGGCGCGGAATCCGCGAAGAAACGCGGCAGGCTTTCCGGAATATCGCATCTCGGCGAACTGCACGTCGGTCATCAATCCCGAGCGGCGCCACAAGCGGGCAAACAGAAACACAGTCATCATTCCGGAGGGCAAAAACGCCCACCAGATCCAGTTTCCCGCGATTCCTTGCGTGTAAACTAGGCCCGCCACGAGAAGCGGCGTATCGGCGGCGAACGTCGTGGCCACCATGGAAGTGCCGGCCAGCCACCAGGACGTTTTCCGTCCTGACACGAAGTAATCTTCCGAACTTTTCGTCGACGTTCGGCGAAAATAGAGGCCCAGCACAAGAGTTATCGCGAGATAAGCGATAATCGCCGACCAATCGAGCAGCGTAAACGCCATTGGCCCAGCTTTATGGCACATCCTCTCGGCGGGAACAATATGAAATAGACACGTGAGGAGCTTCCTCGTGGCGCCTCTGTTGAGCGTCAGAAAGTTGCACTCGCTCTGCAAATCTGTATTATTCTTCGCGCGCGGCTCGGACGGTTTGCTCTTCGAGATGAAATGGTCCGAGCATTTTAAAAATCACGCGACTTACCGTATCATCGCAGTACACGGAACTCTCCATGGGTATTCAAACGTCGCCAAGATGACTTCAAAAGAGAAGGTTTACCCCACAGTAGATGCTGCGGTTGCGGATATACCCGACAGCGCAACGATTATGTTCGGCGGCTTCGGCGGCGCGGGCTTTCCCAACAATCTGATCCAGGGCCTCGCGCGGCAGGGTGCCCGAAATCTGGGAGTGATCAGCAATAATTGCGGCACGGGCGAAGGGGAACTTGGGCTTCTGTTTAAGAACCGGCAGATTCGCAGAGTTATCGCGGCGTTTCCCGGGCCTGGCGCGAAATATTTTCAGGAACAATTCGATGCGGGGGAAATCGAGCTTGAACTTGTGCCGCAAGGAATTTTGTGCGAACGCATGCGCGCGTTCGGCGCGGGAATCCCCGCGTTTTTCTCGCCGGTTGGTGTGGGAACCGAGATCGGGCGCGGCAAAGAGGAGCGAGTGATTCGAGGCAAGCGCTACATCCTGGAGCAGGCGCTCGGCGCTGATTATGCGTTTATCCGCGCATATCGCGCGGACCGCATGGGAAACCTGGTTTATCGCAAGGCTGCGCGGAATTTCAATCCTATTATGGCCACTGCTGCGAAATCTACGATCGTCGAAGTGGAAGAGGTAGTTGCTACGGGCGAGCTCGATCCGGAAACGATCGTTACGCCTTCCATATTTGTCGATCGCATCGTTCAGGCTGAAGGGAAGCGATATGCCTAAAGCACGGCTCACGCGAGAGCAGATCGCCGAACGCGCTGCCTTGGAATTGCCCGACGGCGCGTACGTGAATTTGGGCTGGGGCATTCCGAATTTGATCGCGGCTTACGTTCCGTCGCACGTAACCGTCTATTTTCACAGCGAAAATGGAATCCTCGGAATGGGACCGCGCGCGAAGCCTGGCGAAGAAGACTTCGATTTAGTCGATGCCATGAAAGTTCCCGTCACGCTACTTCCCGGCGGGTCCTATTTTTCACAGGACGATGCACACGTGATGACTCGCGGAGGCCATCTCGATATCTGCATTCTCGGCGGCCTTCAAGTTTCAGAACATGGAGACCTTGCAAATTGGCGAGTTCCAGGCGCGAAAGGTGCCGGCGGAATCGGCGGCGCGATGGACATTTCGGTTGGCGCTCAAAAGCTCATCGTTACCATGGAACACACCGCAAAAGACGGCTCGCCTAAAATTGTGAGGACGTGCAGCTATCCGCTCACCGCTATTGATTGCGTGGATACGATTATCACCGACCTCGCGGTAATTGATGTGACGCCGGAAGGCCTGCTGCTCCGTGAAGTTGCACCCGGATTCACTCCCGAAGAAGTGCAAACGTTCACGGAACCGAAACTGCGCTATTCCACGAAGGTTCCGGAAATGCGCTTGCAGCATCGCTGAGTTTGGCCCGCCGTCAATCCGACACTAACCGTGACTCGGCGCAAGCGTATCCGTAGGCGCCTTTCCAGTGTATTATTTTCACACGATGGCGACGGAGCAGCCCCGGCGAAAACGCCCAATCACATATTGGGTCGGCGAAGGTGGCGGATGGCTATTGCGCCACGTTGTCAGCGGACTGGCCGCAACCGGCATCACTCCCAATATGTTCACCTTTTTGGGGCTGGCCGTGAATTCTTGGGCGGCCGTTCTCTTTGCCCTGGGAAGATTCCGCCAAGCTTCAGCAGTGCTTTTTCTCGCCGGATTTCTCGACATGGCTGATGGACAAGTGGCACGCCGCGTGGGCCGCGTTACGGCGTTTGGCGCCTTCCTGGACTCCACGCTCGACCGCTATTCAGACCTGGCTCTGTACCTGGGACTCGTCGTTTACTACACACTGATCGGCCGGTCTTTCTACATGGCGCTGGCGGCCGTGGCGATGGCCAGCTCGTTTATGGTGAGTTATTCAAGGGCGCGCGCGGAGTCGATCATCCCGTTATGCAAAGTGGGTTTCATGGAGCGGCCCGAGCGGCTCGTCCTGCTGATCATCGGAGGCGCGTTCAATCGCATGGCGCAAGTGCTGTGGGTCATCGCGACCATCTCGACAATAACGGTGATTCACCGCGTGGTTTATACCTGGCAAGAATTGCGCGCCGGGCGCGCGCTTCCCGACATCAACGCCACTTAGACCTCGGGCGGATTGTCTTGTAACGATTTTTCTACCGGCATCGAAACAATCTCTTGCACTCGCTGCCGCAAGGCGTCCACCTCACTTCGTTCGACCCCCGCTGTTTCAATCGTGTCGTGCACGTACACAGTGATCTTCCCCGGATACAACATCCAGTTTCCAGTTTGAAAACATTGGTAGGAGCCGGCGATGCTCACCGGAACGATGGGAATTCCGAATTTGTGTGCGAGATTGAAAATCCCCTTTTTGAAATTATGGACGTGGCCATCGCGCGTCCGCGCGCCCTCGGGGAAAACGATCAAGCTGATCCCCGAATCCAGCGCGGCTTTAGCGCGTTTCGTCATGGCTTCCAGGCTTTCGCGGCTGGGCACGTCCGGGACGGGGATATTTCCGAACCTGCCCATCAACGAGCCATATATTGGAATTTTGAAATGCGATTCAAGTTCGAAGCCGCGGAAAAATTGAGGAATGGCCGAGTAAACCACGAACGGATCAAAAATGTTGACGTGATTGCTGACGAAAATGCTCGTTCGCTGGGGATCAAAGCCCGCCGAGCGGTGAACTTCAAACCGCACCCCGATGAGTCGCAGAATGTTGCGGAAAAAAAGGCGCTGGGGCCAGTCATTTTTTCGCGGATCGATGAAAATGGCGAGGAAAATAAGCAGCGTACAGACCACGGCAAAGTGAATCCCGCTGACGGCCCACAAAAAGAGCGAGCGAATCGTAAGATAAATCCTCCTCATACGATCGCGTCGAATGCGCCCGGCAGAATTTCGATTGAGCGGCATTGGAGGCGGAGAATCTCACCATCGATCATCACGTTGGCTGGCTCCTCGAGGCGAAAATCGATGTGCTTGGCACCGGCGCGAAATGCAAGCGGATGCTCGATGTGAGTTCCGCTAAAGAGCGTAGGAAGCGCCTTGAGCAAGCCGAGCCGCCCGATGGGTCCCCAGCGAACGTATTCGATCGAACCGTCGGTCGGATCCGCCTTCGGAGCGATCATCATTTTTCCGCCGGTAAATTTGCTGTTACTGAAGGAGAGAAATAGCGCAGGATCGCAATTCCAATCCCCCGGGTTATCCAGGCGGTGAGGAAACGCAGAATGCTTCAGCGAAGCCAAGCGCGCGAAAACCGCAAGAACATAACCGAGCTCGCCCCAACGTTTGAATCGCCGGTTAGCCGTCTCGCCCACCTCCGCTGGAAAGCCCAAAGTGAGCAGATTCATAAAATAAAGCTCGCCCTCCGAATGTCGCAGGTGAACCACGTCACAGGGACGGCGTTTTCCGGCCTTCAATGCTTCAATCGAATATTCAACACCATCCGCGGTGAAGTCCCTGAGGAACGAGTTTCCCGTGCCCAGCGGTAAGAACCCGAGCGCTATCCTTTCAGTTGAATTCTGCGCTGCCGGGAAAAGCCCATTTAGGATTTCGAAGGAAGTGCCGTCTCCACCCACAGCCAAAAATTTGCGAATCCCTTTATCGTAAGCCTTGCGGGCGATCTCTACGGCTTCACCGCGGCGCGAAGTTTCCGCTACTTCGATTTCTATCCCTGCTCGCCGAACACGGCCGAGAGTAGCTCGCGAAAATCTACCGCATCGTCCGCCGCCTGCGGCCGGATTCACGATCGCGAGAAAGTGTTGTTCGCTCAACGCACAGGCTCCATAGCAAGTACAGAATTGCTTGTCACAGAGGCACCACCGCAGATCGTTCGACGCTTGCGCGGATCTGTTCCGCCAATTCGCCGCGCTTAATTTTCAGCGATGCCGTCAATGGGAAATCGCGGTCCCAGCTCAGGTAGCCGCTGATGCGTTTGTAATTCAGCAAGCGGCGATTTCGATCGGCGACGTTGCCAATCAATTCCTGGCTGATTGCTTGCCCCGCTTCAGGATGCAGCACGATGACTAATTGTTCGCCCACCAGCGAACGCGCGGGCCACAGATAATTTGCCGCGAACACGCAGAATTCTTTCACCGCGAGGCCCTCGAACGCGTTCTCAATATCTTCGGGGTAGATATTCTTGCCCTCTTCCGTGACGATCATGTTTTTCTTGCGGCCGAAAAGTTGCAAGTGGCCCGTTGCGTCGATGCGGCCCAAATCGCCGGTCATCAGCCAGCCGTCAACGATCGTTTGCGCGGTCATTTCAGGGTCGTCGATATATTTCGACATAATCGTTTTGCCGCGCACGGCCACTTCGCCGATCCCTTCAGCATCAGGCGCGAGAATCTTAACTTCCATGCCAGGGAGAGGCTTGCCGACGGTGTCGGCGCGAAACGGCTTGAAATCGTTCACGGTTATAACGGTCCCGGCTTCGGTGCAGCCATACCCGTTGCCGACCGGAATCCCGAGATCGTAAAAAAATTGAAGTGTTGAAGGCTCAGTGAACGCTCCGCCAACGAAAAATGCGCGCAACTCTCCGCCGAAAGCTTCGTGCACCTGGCCAAGCAGAGTGCGGCTTAACTTTAGATTTGGCCGCCGGCGGGTGAGCGCGCGATTCGTCGAAATGAGGGCGTTGAGCATTCTGCGACGCCCCTTTGGCAGATCGGCGAATCGCTGCCGGAGTCCGCGTTCCAGATTCTTCAGGACCATGGGGACCAAAGTCATGTACGTGATTTTGTAGCGAGTGAAAGCCTCGCGAATATATTCCGGGCGCAGAGTGCGCAAATGAACAACTGCCGCCCCGCAGGTGAAAGGCCCGATAAAACCGATCATGAAATCGATGGCATGATTCGTCGGCAAGATGCTCAGATAGCGCACGCCCGGCGAGAAGGGATACAGCGAGGTCAGAGCCATGCACTGTTCCAGATAATTTTCATGTCTTAATACGCAACCCTTTGGCCGGCCTCCCGTGCCCGAGGAATAGACAATGCAGGCCGGATCTTGGCGATTTCGCGGGACGAAAACCGGTTCGCGAGCGTCGACGAATTCTTCCCACCGTTTTGCGCCGGCAAGGTCGGCATTCGCGGGCGCTTCGGTGACGAGCACGATGCGAGCGGCAAGGCGCTTGAAGCCTTCGGCCTGCGTGATCGCGCGCCAGAGATGATATTCCACGATTAGAAATTCAGCTTTCGAATGCGCGAGTAGCTGGAGTTGTTCAGCGACCGTAAGTTTGTAATCAAGCGGAACCAGCACGCCGCCGCAGAAGAAAATCGCGTAAGCGGAGACCAACCATTTCGACTGATTGGTCATGATAATCGCCGCACGCGTGCCGCTCTGAAAACCCGCGTGTTGCAGCGCGCCTGCGAGCGGCAACGCAGCATGCTTGAATTGACTATAGGTTAAGCGAGCGTTTTCGCGTTCGCGGTCCGCTTCGATCAGGCAAACCTCGTCGGGCCAGCGCTCCAGCGCAGCGCGCAAAGCTTCGCCCAACGATTGATATTCGCGAAGGTCGAGCATCAGAGACGCAACTGGATGCGCTCGGCCAGCGTGCGGAAATCGCTGACGCCCTGAAGTTCGTAGTCTGGAAGCTCGATCTTGAAGTGGTGTTCGATTCGCGTGAGCAAATCGAGCGCCTGCAGGCTGTTGATGCCGAGTTTCTTGAAGAAATCGTCGTCGGGAGTCAGTTGTTCTCGAGGCACTTTGAAATGTTCGGCTGCGAGCCGCAATACTTCGTCGGTTGTGTTCTGTAAGGACCCCATAGCTTCTATGTTGCCACAAATGGGGCTGCGATGTGGCGGCGTTCCAACTCAGGGCTACGGAAGATAGGGCAGCGCGTCCTTGCTTTCCACAAATCTTCGCAATCCCTTCTCCACAGCCGGCCGCATGAAAAGCTCGCAGAAGATATCAATTTCGCGGCGCAATTCGTCGTAGGGAATCGGCTTGATAAAGCGTTTCGCAGCCAAACCCGTGCTTCGGTCAAACTTTTTCAATTGGGCAGCCGTTTCTCGCGCGACGCGAAGCGCATCTCCTTCGGCCGTCACTTGGCTGACGATACCGATTGCTTGGGCTTTGGCGGCGTTGATGCTGCGACCGGTGAGAACCAAGTCACGCACGACGGCGTTCCCCAAGTCTCGTTTGAGGCGAGGAATACCGCCGAATCCGGGTATCAGCCCTAGACGCAGCTCCGGAAAACAAAATCGCGCCATTTTGTCCGCGATGATCAGATCGCATGTAAGCGCTAGTTCGAAGCCTCCGCCAAACGTGAGTCCGTTGACCGCCGCAATTGTGGTGAAAGGCGCTTCATCCAGGGCGTTCATCACGCGATGAATGCGTTCGATAAAATCGCGCAAGCCATTGAGCTTCTCGGCGCCAGTAACCTCTTGCGATAGCCGGAAAAGCTCGCGAAGGTCGCCGCCGGCGCAAAAGCCCTCGCTGCGGGCGCTTGCGATGATTAGTGCGTGCGCCTCGTCTTTCAGCGTTCCCAGCGCCGCGACAAAGTGTTCGAGGTCAGCCAGCATGGCCAAGCCGATTTCGTTGCACGGAGCATGATCGAGCGTAAGTTCAATTGCTCCATCCGCGATGCGCCAGGAAAGTGTTTTTCCTTGAAATGTTTTCATGCCGGCTTCTTCTGGTAGAGCTGCTCGATCTCGGCCGCGAAACGCGCTGCGATGGCTTCGCGCTTAATCTTTCCATTGGTCGTCAACAGCCCATTCTCCACGCTCAGCGGCTCCGGAAGAATTACAAACGCCCGGACCTGTTTATAGTGTGGTAAATCGCCATTTACATGTTCAATTGCAAATTGCACGTCCGCGTCTGTCACGCCATTCGAAGAAGTGGCAGTCACCAGCGCCCCGAGAAAACTTCTCTGATTTCCGACCAGGATGACCCGTTGAGCCTGCGGTACGTGGCGTGCCAATTCCTCTTCAAGCGGCTCTGGAGCGACATTGTGGCCCGAATTTAGAATAATCAGATTTTTCAAGCGGCCGGTGATGCGCCAGTTTCCCGTTTCGTCCACATCGCCTTGATCGCCTGTATGAAACCATCCATCCACGAGCGCCTTCGCCGTAGCATCAGGCCGCTGCCAGTAGCCCGGAAATACATTCGGGCCGCGCACCAGAATCTCGCCGTTTTCTGCCAGCTTCATTTCGACTCCGGGGATTGCGGGTCCAACGCGTCCGGGAACGGCGTGGAGCGGATCGTCCAGCGTGCAGATCGCCGTGGTTTCCGTGAGCCCGTATGCTTGCAGCACGGGAATTCCCAGCATCATAAAAAAAAGTTGTGTCTCGATTGAGAGCGGAGCCGAACCGCAAATCAGCGCCTTTAATTTCGGCCCAATGCTCTTGCGAATCTCTGGAAACATTAGCCGCTTTGCGAGCGATAGCCATAACCAGTCGAACGAACGCGACTCGCGATTCCGTTGGCGCAGATATGCCTGCTGCGCTCGTGAGAACACAGACTCCGCAAAGCCCCCGCGTTTCTGAATCGTCTCCGTGATTTTCGCTCGCACGCGCTCAAGAAGCGTGGGAACGTTCAGAAAATAATCAGGGCTGCAGAGTTTCAAATCATCGGACAGTTTGGAAACGTCGGTCGAAAGCGTCAGCGTACTTTTGCGCGATAGGGCGGTGAGCAACAGGATCCAGGACGCCGCGAAGCAGAACGGCAGGTAGTGAAAGATTTCGTCCGGCTCCTGGGTGGCCGTGTGCTGCGCCATCAGCTGATCGAGCCGCGCGTTGGTGCAACCGAGCATGTAACTAACGTTGCCGGCGGTCAGCACAACCCCTTTCGGCTCGCCGGATGTCCCCGAGGTGTAAATAATCGTGACAATATCCGAATCCTCGAGATGTTTCGGCGGCGTGGGTTTCTGAGTCTCGCCGGCGAAGATGCTACTAAGCAATGTAATGTGCGGCGCGGCAGCCCAGTGGTTCTTGATTTCCGTGGAACGCGCGGCGGTGGAACAAAAGACTCTCGCCGGCGACGAATCTTTCATCATGGCGGCCAGTTCCGCCGGGGCTTGCCGTGAATACAGCGGCACGACGACGACCCCTTCGGACGTCATTGCGAGGTCAAGCGCGACCCAGCGAATACTGTTCGAAGCGAGCAGAGCGCAGCGATCGCCTTTTTTCACGCCGCGCGCGATCAGGAAGTTTCTGGCCTCCTGCACCATGCTCAGCAACTCGTCTCCTGATACGGAATTCAATTTGCCGTGGCGTATTTCGCGAAGAACCGGCGCGCCGCCGGCTTGGTGAAGTTTTTCGAAAATGTTCTCTAGAAAAGTCATGCTAAAAGGCTTTCAACACGCTGTTACGCCGCTGTGTTCTTCGAGTAGTTTGCACAGACCCGCGCTGAGCGGCGGAAGATAATCCTGCCATCCGAGAACACCGCGACGGATGGGGAACTCCGGATACCGGCGCGCAACCTGCTCTTCAAAATAGACGCCCATGCGCGCCATCAATTGCAGATTGCGCGCGACGGTCCGCCCGATGGCGTCTCGAATTTCTTCAGTTTGCGAATCAAGGATATGCAGCGACGCGACGATCTTATCTTCTAAATCCGGCTCGTCCACCCGCATGAGAAGATGATCGTGCCCGCGCTCACGCATCAGGTTACGTATGCGTTCGTCCATGGTCACTCCCGCCGAAGGGACTCCCGCGGGCATCGACGTGACAATGGCATGGTAACGCGAAGACAGCATCCGATCGCACGCCCGCAAGATGCTCACAAGTTCGTACATGGTATATCGGTCTGAGGAAAAAATGGGGACTCCGCCAAGCTTTTGCGCCACACGCACGCAAGCGTCGCGGTCGAGCATCTCCATCGCGATCAAAACCGGAAACACCGGGCGCGATTCTTTATAGCGCCTCACTCCGCCGGCCATAGCGGTCAAATATTTTTCATACGCCGCATCCACTTCGCGCCCCGAGCGGTGGAAATAAATCGTGCGGTAATAGCTATCCTTGTAAGCTCCGGCGACGGAGTGGGCGATCCATTTTCCGAGCGCTGCTTTCACCGGCCACCAAAAGGGATTTATAGGACAGACGGCGAGCACGGGCAATTTCCCGTCCCAGCCGGCATCGAGCAGGGCTTTGCGTCCGTACTCCGGACCCAGCGGCTCGAAGGTCCAAGCGGTGTCGGTTCCGAGCTCCGTGCGAACGCCGAGCTTCCCTAGCACGCTTTGTGATTCGATGTTGCGAGTGATTACCAGCGAATCGCGGCAAAATCGCCTGCACATTTTCTGTAAGAGCGGATCCATTTCGCCCGCTTCGGCGCCATATGCCATGCTCAATTTGTTTTGAGCGGAGGCAATGCCCAGCGCTCCAATCATCATCGTCGTCAGCGCATTGGCGAATTTGCTTTTGAACATGGAACCTTCGCACGCCACTACACCGTCATTTTTTCTCACCTCGGAATGCAGAAACGGAGGAAAGACGTCGGGAAGGTGCACTTGTTTCGCGTCGCCAAAATAACCGCGCGTAAGATCGAAATTCTGCGACATCACGCTAAGAGCTACGTTTTCCGAGCCGAGTATGCGCCGCACCTGCCGCAGAATTTCTTCCACACGCACGTCCGAACCGGTGTTGCGCGTACCGTTATAGGTTGCGAAGAGCAGCCTTAGCTTCGCGCCGGGCTTCCACGATTCACCCGCGCCCAGCATCCATTCAAATTTGTTTAATTCAATCAGGCCGCTGACCCAGGCCTCCAGAAGAAGATCCGTCATCTCGGATCCCGCGGCGCGCTGGCCTCTAGTGGTGTACTTTGTGAGGAAGTTGTAACGGGCCAATCACGGTATTTATATAGAAAATTATTCTCCCGGGTGAATTTCAGCAGGGGAAAACAATATTGCGAAAATGGCGCGGGACGGCGGCCCATTTCTTCAACCACGCGGCTATTGTCAAAAACGGTGTTCCACACCAGGTAGGGAAGAAATACTTTCATCAGCGTCGCCAGTCCGCCGATTTTTCCGGCGCGGCCCGCGAGCGCGTTCACCATTTTGGACGACGGCCCTTCGAGGCTCGGTGCGAACACCGGCCCGCGTTTTCCCTGCGCTTTGGACAGCGCGTCCGTCAATTCCACGAACGTCTCTGAGTCTTTGCCCGAGGACAGATGATAGATCTCGTGCGCCGGCCGCTCTTTCTGGTGCAAGGTAGCAACCGCATCAGCCACGAAGTCTACCGGCACAATATCGATGCGCGCTGTGGGCCGGAAGGGAAGAGCCGGAAGCCCGGCGAGAAAAACGAAAGCGCGAACCATGTCGAATTGATTCGTCTCCGGGCGGCGGCTATCCCCCAGCACGATGCTTGGCCGGAAAATCGTGCGCTGAACGTCGGGCAGCAACTGCCGGACCATGTGTTCGCAGAATTTCTTCGTGCGAGCATAGGGATCGTAGTCCGAGCGGTTCCAATCTATGGCCGTGTCTTCCTGGACCACTTCGTCCAACCGCTGCCCGGCGACAGCCACCGTGCTCACGTGGCTGAACCTCCGAAGCCCATGATGATCGCGTGCGCGCGTGGCGAGCTGAATCACTTCCAGCGTGCCTCGCAGGTTTACGTTGAGGCAGCTTTTCTCGGATTTGCGATTCAGTGACGCAGCACAATGAATGACCGAATCAGTGGTGCGGACCATGCGCGTGTAATCGTCGTCAGCAAGGCCGAAGTGCGCATCGGTCAGATCGCCGCGGAATAAATTGACGCGCGAATTCAAATATTCTTCGAAACGCGCGAATTCCAAATGCAGTTGCAGCGAGCGCCAGAGACGTTCCCGCGCTTCTTGCTCGCTGTGCGCGCGCACCAGCAGGTTCAGCGGCTCGGAATGGTCCGCAAGCAGGTTCGCTGCGATGTGCGCGCCGATATAGCCGGTGGATCCGGTCAGGAGGATGGCCACGTTGTGTGTCAGGACGCCGCAGTGGAAGCCGAACTCGCCGCTTCCGCGGCATTCGTCTCAGCTTGTCCGGCAAGTGGCACGGAGCGCCGGGGACGAGGCTCCAGTTGGCGTCCTTCGATGAGAGGATAGCACCACTTTCGCAGCGCCGGAATGTGCACGTTGATCCAGTAGTCCCACCAATCGAGCGAGCGCGCGTCATAACCGAAATCGGCTTGTTCGTCTTCGGGCAGGGCAGAGCTTAGCAGTTCGACGTTCAGAGCTTCGAAATTGTGATCGTTGTGCAATATGAATGGCTCGAAGAGCGAAACCAGTTTCACTACTTTCTCCAAATCCCGCTCCCGCTTAGCAAGCGGCGGACGCGAAGCAAAGGGCTCTACGGCGCGATTGATCGCCTGCACCACGGCTTTTTGAGCGGGAGCAGACAATTGCTCGTACCGCGCCTTGGATACGGGAATGGCATCGAATTTCAGGCGCAGCCGGTGATTCAATCCCGTCTGCGCGCGATAGAATTTTCGATGTCCCAGGCCGGTCAGCTCGATCGATCGGCGCATGTCGCACGGATTCGCGATGGAGGTTGCAAGTTGATAGACGCCCGCGTGACGGCGCGCGATAAGCGCAGCAGCAATGAGCGTCATGCCCCGGCATACCAGGTCCACCGGAATGAGGTCGAGAGATTTGCTTTCATTGGTCGGAAGCTGGCGGAAAAAAGTTCCGAGCAAATAGGAAAGGGAAGCGGACGTATTGATGCCCTCATTCCAGCCCTGAAAAGGTCTTTCGATGGACGATTCCACGATGGCCGGCCGCACCACCGCAATCGCGGCGCCGGGATTCTGGTCCAGGAAATTCCGAATTAGCGATTCCGACATGCTCTTCGTAAACGTGTAAGTGTTCGGCCATCCAAGTTCATTCGCGCGCCGCGAGCCTGCGTCCGTCAAAGTATCGCGGAGCCATCGGACGCGGTTTTTGCGAATTTGATTTTCCAGCGCCGCGCCGTGGAGGTCTTTTGCGGCGTGCTCTTTTTTCAGCGCGGCGTGGCGAAGTTCTTCGGCTACTTCCTCGGATTCGGCACGCTTTTCCGTCTCGCGGACTAGCGCTTCCAGCGATTGCCATTCCTTTTCCGCGTCATAATCGCGGAGACCCACGGGGGTGTAATTCTTCGGAAGTTCCTCGAGGATTCGTCCGTCGCGCCGTCCGATCACGTAACACGTGGAGAGATGCAGCAGGGAAGCATGATCGCATTCGCGCAGGAAATTCAGCACGTGAACCGTCGAGCGAACGTTCATCGCCAGCGCATCGCGCAAGTCCGGATTGAAATCGGTCAGCCCGGAGCTGTTGACGATTACATCCACGGAACGCGCGAGCCGTTGGCGCACTTCCGGCGCAAATCCCAGGTCTGGTTTGCTGACGTCACCGTCCACCACTTCAATCCGTTCGCGCAAAAATTCCGCAAAGCCGCTTCCGTATCGCTCGGCCAGCGGCTCGAAGACAGGAGATTCCTCGAGCGCGCGCTGGAATCGCTGCAGGGCCGTTACCGTGCGATTGTGGCGAACCAGCAGGTAAATTCGACCGATATCGGGCAAGTCGGTCAGTAGATTTGACAGCCAAACCTTGCCAATGAATCCCGTCGCGCCGATCAGCAGAATATTTTTTCCACGCAGCGTCTCGCGTACCGAAAAAGGCCCTCGGCCATTCGCAGAATCAAAATGAACAACCGGCAAATGAACTTTCGGTGCAGCGCGCTCGTCTGTCTGGATTGCTTCGTCCAGCACGTCCGGACGCTTGGTAAAGCCCAAAATGCGGATCAGCGCTTTGCGCGAAACCCTGCCGTCCGGCTGCCTTCCCGTGATTTTCGCAAACGCGCCGCGCGGGCGAATCACCGGATCGAGCAGACGTCCCGTGGCCATGCCATCGCGGAAATCCAGGCGATTGCAGACAATTTGCCGCACGCCGAGATGTTTGGCGAGCGGCCGCATGACGTGGTCCAGCCCTTGGCTTACCAGAACCACCGGCGCTCCCGAAGCGAGCGTTTTCGCGAGTCGTTCAACGCCTTCCTTCTTCAGCCGCGGCTTCAGGAAATATTCGAAGAATTCTTCACCCAGCAGATCCAGCCGGTCGCGGCTAACTCCGCGCAAAACGCTGTGCAACAGCCGTGTCGCAAACACGCGATTCGTGCAGTAAAGAAAAGGCCGCGCAATCGCGAGAAAAGCCATCCCTCCCCGGCGCGTCCATCGCTGCAAAAAGCTCTGCGAGTTCCATGCGAAAAAACCCACCGGCCGCACTGCCGTCAGATTCAGCAGGCTCCCTTCCACGCGCCAGAACACGCGTTCACGCGCACCCGCAGCCGAGGCTTCTTCCCCGCCCTGCGAAATATTCGAAATGTGTTCGTTTGGCTTCGACGGCAACATCGTGAGTGGTTTGCTGCAAATCCGAATGAAGATACAAAATTATCACGCCACCCGCCTGCAATCAAGCAAAGCAGACCTTAGTGCGGGCGCAGTTTCCGATTCACGACTGAAGGATCATTCCTTTAAGATCAAGGCTGCTTTTCGGGATATTCGAAGCGAAAAGTGTCACCTACCGGGCCTGCGACTCCGCGCGTGTTGTACTCCAGCATATATTTCAGATGGCGCTCGTCCTCAGGATAGCCGACGCCTTCGGGATATGGATAAGGCATCGGCGTGTGAAAGGGAAGCGGAGAGACGGTGTCGCCGTGCGCCGCATAAAAGTCCATGTCCTTCGCGAATCCGTTGGCGTAAAAGAAATAGTCGCGCGTCCAGCCGTCGGGCAGGTCGGGCAAATGAGTGGGGTCGAAGTTGACCACCACTTCGTCGCCGGAACCAAAAATCACGTATTCGTCGTCCGGCGCGCGAACCAAATCCGTGACGTCGCCGTACCGCGTGTAATTCCCAGTCTGCCGCGTATACGGCCCGGTTTCGCTGACGTCCTCGTAGATGTAGCTCAAATCGTCGCGCGGATTTCCTTCTACCACGCGCGGGTAGCCGAGAAACTGCAGATACACCTTGGCCAGCGGAACTTCTGTCGTCTTGAACGGCGTATCCTCCGCGGAATTATCCACGCGAATGCGGTCCCAGTAAATTTTCAGGTTCGTCGTGATGCGAATAAATCGCGTGCCCGGCGGCAGCTTTCCAGTTAGGTCCGCGACCATGGTTCGCGAAAGGCCGGCCGGAAACCCCATGTCGTCCACCACGCGAACCCAACGCGCTGAATCGTCAAGCATCTCAACGTAGGGCGGCACGGGCTGAATGCCTGCCTGCCACGCCGCGTACATCGAGCTAGCGCTGAAATAATCGGTAAAGCCGTCCAACAGCAGGCGCAACGGCCGCGATGGATCCCACGGCCCGATATCGAGCTCAATCGTGTGCATCGCAGCGAAGCCGGCGTATGGCGCATCGCCAAAGCTGGTCACATATTTATGGTCTCGCTCGACGAGCAACGGCAACAGGTCGTGCCCGCGGTCGTCCCACGCGCCCAGCGGCGGGTGCGCTTCAAAACTCGCAATCACTTTGAATTTCGGGAACGGCGGACTGGTCGCGAAATGTTCGTTGGGATAAACCTCAACGTCCGAAGGATGATCTACAGCGATAAGACGCGCCTGATCGAGATAGTCCAACTCTTCCATCGGCTCGACCATGCGAAACTGAATGAGGCCGTCTTTCGCTTGCACCTGCGAGCCTGCAACTTTTAAATATTCCTCCGGGTCAGGAGTGTTGCGCTGATTCGGTGCGATCCAATGGCCCACGATTCCCGGGCCAAGCATGTCCGCAAGGAATTCAAATTTCTGGCCATTCCAAACGAAGACAATCGGGCAAGAACTGCCGCGCCGGTCAATTTCAGTGATCTTGTCTGTCTTCAGCGCGGGAATTTCTATTTCGTCTTGCAAAACGCCAGTAGGCCAAAGCAGCCGAACCACATCCGCGCCGCGCTCGGGTCCTAGCCCCGCGAAAATATCTGTGGAACCCTGCCCCAGATAGCCTGAAGCGCCGGCGATCTCCCATTTCTGTTGCAGCGCACCGGCACTCATCTCAACCTTCGTGCCAATCCCGGTCTTGTTGTCGTTCGTGCCTGTGAATTCCATTCGCAGCCAGTTGTACCGGTTGCCACCTTCGTTCTTCAGCAGCACGGGCGGCAAATGATTCTGCGTGATCAGCAAATCGGTAGAGCCGTCGCCGTCGAAGTCAAACGCAATCACTCCGCGCGGATTGTGCAGCACAATTTTGTCCAGCCCCACTTCGGAAGTTACGTCACGAAATCCCTTCTCGCCTTCATTTCGCAGCAAAACGATTTGGCCTTCGTTCGAAAAATTCTCGCCTACCGCGACAAGGTCCATCCATCCGTCATCGTCGTAATCCAGCGCGGCCACGCCCCAGCCGCGCATCCATCCCAAATCCGGCAGCTGCACGCGCTCAAATGGTTTTCCTGGGACGTTGCGCCACAAACTCAGTCCCGGCGTTCCCCAATGTGTAAACGCAAGATCCATCCAGCCATCTTTGTCGAAATCAAGAGCCGTGACGCCCGCAGTCGGAGCGGGCATATCGCTGGCCCATGGAGTCGAGGCTCGAAAAATTCCTTCGCGCTGGTTCAGGAACGAGACCGGGGCCTTCTGCCACCCGGTGACCACGAAATCGATGGCGCGATCGTTGTTCAGATCGCTTCCGATCGCGCCAATCGAAGGCGCGTTGCCGGCTAGTCCCGTCTCTGCCGTCCAATTCGTGAACGTGCCATTGCCGTTATTTCGCCACAGAACATTTCCCGCGGTCGCCGCATCCATCGGAAACGAGAATGGCTCCGCGGAATTCGTCAGCGGAAAATCATTGAATCGTGTCACGTATAGGTCGAGGTCGCCGTCGTGGTCGTAATCGATGAACGTCACGCCCATGGCGAGCCCATCCATTTCAATCCCAGCTTCTTTGGTGACGTCCTTGAACGTGCCTTTGCCTTCATTATGAAATAGCAAAACGCCGCCATTCATACTGACCGCGAGATCGGGCCTTCCGTCGTTATCATAATCACCGACGGCGCAACCCATGCCCTCGCCGTGAATTTCCAGCTTCGCCTCTCTCGTGACGTTAATGAATCTTCCGTTGCCTTCATTTTTGTACAGGGCCGCATTTCCGTTGCCGTCTCCGTCCACAAGGAAAATATCCGGTCGCCCATCGCCGTCGTAATCAATGATGCACGCTCCGCTGCCCAGAAAATGTGCCAGCGATTCGGGCGCGGCTTCTTCGCTAACCGCCTTTCCACTCCGGTCAGTCACACTCGAAGGCGTCCCGGGTTCCATCCGAGTAGCTCCCACCCGCGTCGGCAACCCGGAAAGAGAAGTGACGTTCACAAAATGCACGGGAACAACTGGGGGCACCGGCTCCGGCGCAGGAGACATCGATTCCGCGAGCGAATATTTTCCTTGCTCGCCATAAATGAAACTTACCGGCTTGCCGAGTTTGTCTGAAACCAGATGCTGGAAACGGTCGAAATGTTCTTTAGCGTTTGCGGTGTCGTTCTTCCGCTGCAGAGCTTGGGCCAAACCGAATTCCGCCGAAACTTGAAACGGATTCAATTCTATGGCGTGCTTGAATGCAGCGATTGCCTTGTCATATTCGCGTGCTTGAGAATAGACCAAGCCCATAAAGTATTGTGTGTCGGCATCGGATGGATCCAACTGGGCAACCTTTGCGAAATCCTCGATGGCATCGTCCGATTTGTCCACAGCTTTTTCAAGTAGGCCCAAGTTGAACCAAGCGCGCGGATTTCGAGGGTCGCGCTCGGCGGATTTCGCCAGGATTGTCCTCGCTTCATCGAAGCGCTGCATATTCAGCAGCGCGATTCCCGCGTTCACGCAGCCAATATCGGATTGCGGTTCCAGAATACAAGCGCGCTGAAACTTTCCCAGCGCTTGCTCGAACTGTTGCCGGTTCATCAGCGCCACACCGAAATTATTTTCGCGTACGATTTGCGCGTGCGCAGCCGCTCGTGCGGCTTCCCGATCAGAAGGGGTTGTGTCAGCGGATTTCGGGGCGCGAGCGCGCTTGGTTTGTTGCCCGGCGTCGGCCAGGACGCCGATAAGCGCGCTCGCCAGCCCGAGGAAAAGAAGAATTGCGCGGATTGTCCACACCCGAGAGTTCAATGGCGCCATGCAATCCTCAAAGGAATTTGCCGCACCATTCTAACGTTTCGCGAGCGGCTTTGCCGCAATTGCGCCTTGATTCTCCTTTATGGTTACGATCTGATCCGCCGCCACATTTGTCAAATGATCCGCTTGCCCGCTTGGCCAGCGGATTTCGATCGCGTCAGCTTGTGTATGCGTGCCCAGCCCGAATGTCAAAATCAGCTCCCTCGAAGACAAATAGCTCGACCCGCTGTGCAACATCTGCGATTGCACGTCGCTTACGGCGCTCACGCGCACGACCGCGCCGATGCCGTCACGATTCGATTTCGTCCCGATTAACTTGATACGCAAACTGTGATTCTTGGTGCCCGTGTTTCGGAACAAAGCAGCTGGCCCGCCATTCGTCGCGACCAGCAGGTCAAGCGCGCCGTCGTTGTTGATATCGCCATAGGCTGCGCCCCGTGCCACGCGAGGCGCTGCAAAAGACGCCCCGACGGACGATGTGACCTCTTTGAACTTTCCGTCGCCGAGATTATGAAAAAGGTGCGGAGGTTCCGCGTAGCGAACGCGAGGCTGCACTCGCTCGATGGCGTTTTCAATGTGTCCGTTCGCAATGTAAATGTCCAGCCAGCCGTCCAAGTCGTAGTCGAAAAAGAAGCAACCGAAGCCCAGCGTCAGCAAACTCGCGCGGCCCACGTCCGATCGCGGCGCTTCGTCCACGAACAGCCCGTTGCGCTCATTGTGATAAAGCGCGAGCATCTGATTCGAGAAATTTGTGATGAGCACGCTGGGATATCCAGAGCGGTCGTAATCTCCCGCGTCCACTCCCATTCCGGCGCGCGCGATTCCATCCTCGCTGTACGCAACCCCCGCCGAAACACCTTTTTCCGAAAAAGTTCCGTCGGCGTTGTTTATGTACAGCTTGTTCGGCTGTGTATCGTTGCTTATAAGAAGGTCTGGCCATCCGTCTTGATTCGCGTCGAGCACCGCAACACCAAGGCTTTTTGAAGTTGGATCGTACAACCCGGCTTTCTGCGTCACATCCTCAAAGGTTCCATCCCCGTGATTGTGCCAGAGACGCACGGAAGTGCCCTTGTAAGGTTCCGGAGTGCAGTACGACTTTGTTTTTCCGTCCAGCGCGCAATAAATATCGTTCTCCGGCGACCATTGCACGTAATTCGCGACCACCAAATCCAGATGGCCGTCGCGGTCGTAATCCACCCATGCGGCGCTGGTGCTGAACTCGTTCGGACCCCACAGCCCGGCCTTCTTCGTCACATCCGTGAACGTTCCATCGCCGTTATTGTGGAACAGGTGATTCTGGCCTAACGCCGTGACGAAAATATCATCGTAGCCGTCGTTGTCGAAATCGCCGATCGCAACGCCCATGCCGTACATTTCTACCGCCAGCCCGGCTTTCTGCGTCACATCAGTGAAAGTTCCGTCGTGATTGTTGTGATACAGCGCGAGAGTGGAATGCCGTCCCGGGTGTCCCGGCCAAGCAGTGCCGTTTACAAAGAGGATGTCTTGCCAGCCGTCGTTGTCGTAATCCAGAAACGCCACGCCCGGGCCCATCGTTTCGGGCAGCCACTTTTTGCCGAAAGCGCCGTTATTGTGGACGAAATGAATTCCCGCCGTGCGCGTCACGTCTTCAAACTGTGTTGGGGATGCGCTAGCGGAAGGCGGCGCGCTCGTTTGTGACGCGCCCACCACGGGAATTGTGTGTGTGGTTGCGAGTAAAATCACGAATGCGCTCGCAGCACACGCCGCAATGATCCATTTGCGCCGCGGCCATTGGCTTGTCAATCCGAGTCCTTCGCGAGGCCTGAAGCGCCGTCGTATTTCGCCGCGCTGGATTTGCGCTTCGTGTCCACCGACGAAACGTGTTCGTGTATCGGTTGGCGCTCCACGTTGTCGTCCGCGTGCGTTCGCAAATATGGGCCTGTCAGCGTTTGCGCTGACTCGTCAGCCTTGAACCGCAAATAGCGTTTTTGAAACTCGCTCGCAACGTCCGGGCGCCCGAGTCCCGTGTGGCACAGCATAAGATTGTAATTCGCTTCCAAATCTTCGGGATCGATCGCCAGCGTGGCTTTGAACTCATTCACTGCATCGGAGTATCGCCGCTGCAGGAAATAGATGCGGCCGAGATCGTCGTGGACTACTCTGTCGCGCGGGTATTGCGCCAGCACTTCTCGCAGGTGCTCGGCAGCTTCGTCATAATGACCCTCGTTGCGCAGCATCTTCGCGTAGAAAAAATGAGCGCGGGCAAGATGCGGATCCAGGGACAATGCATGCTCGAGCGCCGTGCGAGCAGCCGATAAATTTCCTTCCTGCACGCGGACCCGCCCCACATTTACCCATCCGTCGGGATTATTCGGATCGATTTCCGTGATTTTTTCAAACGCGCCCGCCGCCCCTGAAAGGTCTCCCTGCAAAAACAATCCGATGCCGTAGTCATTCCAGCGCGTCCAGTCATCGCGATTCAGCACCATCTTCGGTTCAGGCTCGGCTGCGTCCGCAGGCAACACTTTCAAATCCACAGCATTTTCTGCCATGGCGACGATCGGCAGCGACGGTATCCCTTTGCCTCCGCCCGGCAATTTTGTCGGATCGCCGGTGAAAACATAATGAGCGTCGTCAAAATTCGGAGATGGCTCAGCGCTTGGTTCCTTCGGATCGCGGGCGCCCGCGAAAGCGAACTGCGTGCCCCACCACGCGAACTTGCGGTAATTCACTCGCGCGGTCAGATGAATATGGCTGCCCGCGGTCGGCGGAATCTGCATGCGATAGTGAACCGTGTCGGCAGCACCGGGCGGAATCAACCGCACATAAACCACTGCGCGTGTCGCCCATGCGTTGCGCTTATTGATGGGGTTGCCATGTGCGTCGATCTGAAGCGACCGGTAGAAATGTGCGCCCGGATCGACTGGGCCTTTTCCATCATCGCTGGCGCGGCCACTCCAGAAAATTGTCTCGCCTTTGTCGTCCACCGCTTTCAATTCGAGCCAACAATCGTAAGCGTCCACTGTGCCGCCCGGAAAAAAGTGGCCCAGCTTGCGCGTGCGCACCACCACGTCAACGCGATAGGTTCCGCTTTGGCGCACGGATGCGGCGCTGCGATTCAGAGGCGCCGTCAACAGAGCAGTCGGTGTTGCCGATTCCGGCGAAGCGTTGGTGGGTACGATCGTTTCGGCCTCTTCGCCTTGCGCAAACATCGTTTCCAAATTGGGCGAGGCGGATTTGGCGGCGGCCATTACGGGAGCGGCGCCCTCGGTATGCGCCGCTGTTTCCGGCGAGATTGCAAAGACATCCACGCTCACTTCGCGATCAGTGAGGAATTTCTCCGTGTCATTCAATTGCTGCGCGTCGTCATTCACATAGGGTAGTGCCGTGTTTGCCGCAGGGAAGCGATGGGAATGAACATTCCCCGCGATGTTCCCCGCATCCGTCGAACGCGTCATTGGCATATGGCAGTCCGCGCACGACTGCGATTTGACGGGGTAATAAAACGACCGCGCTCCTTCCCCGGAAACGCCGCTCGCCTGCCAGTTATCGTATTCATTGAAGCCGCGCACCCAGCGGTAGTGATTCACCGGAACGTCGAGATGCACTTTGTGGCACGTGGAGCAAAATTCCGCCGTTTGTGTGCGCATGAACGGCTTCAGAAAAACGCGCCGGTGCGGCTCGGGATTCAACTCGGTCAGAAAATCGTGCAGCCGCCGGACCAGTGCATTTGTGCTGGCCGCCATGCGATGCAGCGCGGGATACTCGAGTCGGAAATCTCCCTGCCCCATCGTGCTTTTCACTTTTGCGATCGAATGGCACATCATGCAGCCGAGCCCAGCTTGGCCCGCGGGAGTATTTTCGACTTCGCGAATCGGACGGTTAAACATGCCGCTGTACAGCAACGCGGGATCGTGGCAGCCCGCGCACCACTTCGACGGTTTTACTCCTACCTTGTCCTGCATGTATTCAATGCTCTTGCGATACCAAGCATTGTTGAAGGAAGAAAAATGATGCGCGGAGCCCTGCCACTCCTTGTAAATGTCCGCGTGGCAACGCTGGCAGGAATCAGACTCCGTGAAATAATTCGCAGGAATCTCGCGGCCGTGGGCTGTTTGCGCGGAACTCGGGAAAAACGGCCCGATCGGCCCATCGCCTTCGCTGTCCATCGACGCCGGAGCGATCGCAGGGTTTTCGATGCGGTGCCCGCGTTCCCAGGAAGTAGTCCGAATCCAGCGCGCGCCGAGAACGAAAAGACCTCCCGCGAGAAGGAAACTCGCGCTGCGGACCAATCCCGCCGTTGGTCTCCTCTCAAGAAAACCGTGCTTTCCGACCCACGCGGACGCAAGCAATGCTCCGCCAGCTACGCACGCCCCGATATGCGTGTAAAGCAGCGCCCATTCGTCGCGGCGCGCGCCGGTTTTTATCAGCACGGCTCCGAGGACACCTCCGATCGCAATTAAAATCCAGCCGATCCGGGATGTCGTCGAACCGCCACGTAAGATTCCGCGCAGTGCGAATGCCAGAAAAATCAGAAGTGCTATGCCCGCCAGCAGGTGAACTATTACTGCTGCAAAATATGGGATGTTCGCCGCAGGCCATACGAAAAGATACACCGCCGTCGCAAACAAAACGGAGAGCAGGATAGTAATGGGACGCCTCATCGCGTGAGCCACGATGGGCCGGTGAAACAGATGAATGAAATTTGCAAGAATTCAGCGTCCTGTTGAATGCGAAATTCTCACCCTAAGTTGGAGGCGTGTCAATCGCGGTTCCTGTCGCAGGTCGTTTGCATCGTTCGCGTGTTAGACTCGGCGGCTCATGAAATCATCGAGAGGTCGAATTGGACGATATTTTTAATAGCTCGCTCATTGACATGGCCGAAGGCGTCCGCACTAAGAAATTGTCGCCTGTCGAATTGACTGACTCCCATCTGTCGCGCATCCATGAGCTGAATCCAAAACTCAACGCATTCGTCGCGGTCGATAGCGACCGGGCGCGCGATCAAGCACGGCTCGCAGAGGACGCGATGAGTTCGAGCGAAAAATCCAAATCTGTCGGCGTTCTTCACGGCGTGCCGATTTCCATTAAGAGTTCTATCGATGTTGCAGGGCTGCCTTGTGAATGCGGCAGCGTTCTGCGAAAAGGCAATGTCCCTTCCGAAGATGCGCCATTGGTGAAAAGGCTGCGCGCGGCGGGCGCCATCATTCTGGGAAACACAAACGTGCCGGAATTTCTGATGGCTTATGAAACGGACAACCTGTTGTATGGGCGGACGAACAATCCTTGGGATCTTTCCTGCACGCCGGGCGGCTCCAGTGGCGGCGAAGCAGCGGCGATTGCGTCCGGGTGTTCCGCCGGAGGAATAGGCAGCGACGGTGGCGGATCGATTCGCATACCCGCGCATTACTCCGGAATTTGCGGGCTGAAACCTACGCCCGGGCGCATTCCTTCTACAGGGCATTTTCCCGGGTCCGCAGGTCCCTTTGCGCAACTCGGAGTGGTCGGTCCCATGGCGCGCACGATACGAGATGTCGCGAGACTGTTTGAGGTGATGGCTGGGCCGGATCCCGGCGATCCGGCGTCTGCTCCGGTTCCGTTGCGGAGCTGGAGCGAGCAGGAAATTCGAAAGCTTGGCGTTGCGTATTTCGTGGATGACGGCGTTACGCCCGTCACTTCTGAAACCGCGGCGGCGGTGCGCACTGCGGCTGAGGCTTTGGGCGCCCAAGGATTTCACGTCGCGGAGTGGCGGCCGCAGAATCTCGACCGCGTATGGCAACTCTGGTGGAATCTGTTTGGGCGCGCGGGCCAGATGGCCTTTGCGCCGACAATTGAAGGTCGCGAAGCGGAGCTGAGCCCGATCCTGTGCGCGTTCCGCGCCGAAGTTGCCGAAGCACCGCCGCTCACCGCACAGGAACTTCTGAACACACTTCTCGCTCGCGACGTGCTGCGCGGCAACCTGCTGGCGAAGATGGAGGAGTTTCCCATCCTCATTTGCCCGGTCTGCGCTGTGCCGGCGGTTCGGCACGGCGAGCGCGAATGGACGGTGCAAGGGCACAAAGTGGAATATTTGAAAGCGATGAGCTATTCGCAGTGGTTCAATTTGCTGGGGAATCCGGCGGCGGTCGTGCCGGCAGGACGCTCTCCCGAAGGATTGCCAATTGGCGTGCAGGTCGTTGGCCGGCCGTGGGAAGAAGAGGCCGTGCTCGCCGTCGCCGCAAAGATTGAAGAAGCATGCGGCGGCTTCCGTCGGCCACCGATCTAACATGCAAGGGCGAGGATCCATCGTCAGCTTGCGGTGTTGGCGCGGGCGATGAGCAGGATCGCGAGGATATAAAAGATGAACATCAGTGCGAGGAAGGCTTTGGCCTTTTTGTTGGCGCCGGCGAATTCTTTCCACACGAAGATGCCCCAGAGTGCAGCGACCATTGGAGCGGATTGGCCGATGGCGTAGGAAATTGCGACGCCGGTGAAGTTTGCGGCCACCAGATTGAAGACGGTGCCGGTGGTCCAAATCGCCCCGCCAATCAGGCCGAGCACATGTCCGCTGGTTGGACCGCGAAAAAATCCGCCGAAGCTTACCGGCGCGCCCACCAGGGGTTTCTTCATGAAATAAACATTCCAGACGAAGCAGGAGAGCAGCGCGCCGCCGGTAAGGAACACGGCGATGCTGTAAGGGCCGAGAGTGTTTCCGTGCGTGAGAGCGCGAGTGGAAAACGGAGCCCACAACCCCATCAACACTCCGGAAACGACGCAGGTGAGGATGCTCTTGCGCGAGACTTCCTTCCCCTTGCTCACCTCGCCATACGCTTTGCCGTCGAGAATTACCGCGATGACGGCGCATAGCACTCCGGCCGCCAGGATCCTGACATCGCCCTTCTGTTGCTGAACGTAACTCAGGGCCACGCCGACCACCAGGGCGATGCCGATTGCGACGGGAAAAGCGGTGGCGAGTCCTGCCATATCGATTCCAGCGACCAATAAAAGGTTCGCGAGGTTGAAGATCACTCCGGCAAGTAAGGCCCAGGCGATATTGGAGGCGTCGGCCGCGTGGACATTGTTTAGAAAGCTTGAAGGATCGTTTCTACTGCTTCCCAGCGTGAAGGCAAAAATCAACGAGGTAACGAAAATTCCGACAGCGTAGTCCCAGTAGAACAATTCGAAGCGGTAGTTCTTCACGCCTTTGAAGGTATTGGCCCAGGAACCCCAGCAGATGGCGCTGGTTATCATCATGATCAAGGCCAGGGTAGCGTCATGCGGCGTAAACATCGAGTTCCTTTTGACGGCGCAAGAGCGTGATGGATGCGCAGCGCAGGCGCTGCTTATAGTTCTCTGGCGCTACGCGCGTCAAGCGAAAAGGCAAACGGCGAATGCTATACTTCGCCGATGTTTCGTCGATTTCTTTTTTGCGCTCTTCTCCTGGCGGTCGGAATCTCAGCAAGCGCGCAGGCGCCTGCACAACAACAGCGGGAGCTGGAGAGGCAAGCGCACGCGAAAGCGTCTGCAGGCGATTGGGCTGCAGCGATCGCGAGCTACGACGAGGCGTTGCGAATCTCGCCGCGCAACCTGGGGGCAGAGATCGGGCTCGCGCAGGCCTACCGCGGCGTGCACAACTACGATGAGGCGAAACGAGTGTTGGAGCGCGCCCGCGCGGAGCATCCGCAGAGCGAGAAACCGCTCGCGGCTCTCGGCGATCTCGAAATCGAACTGCAGACATATGACGCAGCGATAGCACATTTGCGCGCGGCCCTCGCGATCGCGCCTTCCGATGTCGAGTCGCGGAACCGGCTGGCCGTTGCTTACCAGGCGAAGGGAGATTTGGACAGCGCCTTGGCGCAAATAGCGAGAGTACTGGCGCGCGATCCCAAGAACGCCCTTGCTCATTACACGCGGGCGAAAATTTATTCCGACCGGAACCAGGATGAGGCGGCGCTGCCGGACGCGATGAAAGTTGTCGAGCTGCAGCCGCAGAATCCGCGCGGGCGATTGCTGCTGGGCAAGATACTTTTGCGCCCGCCGCAAGGCGAAAGTTCCGAGCAGGCCAAGGAGCGCTGCGGGCGAGCGGTTGCCACGCTCGAGCCTCTGCTTGAAATGCCGGCGCAGGATTCGGAGACGCTGTTTTTGCTCTCGCGCGCGTACGAATGCGCTGGGGCAACCGAGCAGGCACAGAAAACACTGGCGGCGTTTGAAGCTTCTTCGAAAAACGATCGCGAGACGAAAGAAAACCAGACGCAAGCGAAGCATCTGGTGCAGCAGGCGAATGAGCTGGCGCTGAAGAACGATTTCGCCGGGTCGCTCGATCTGTTGCAGCAGGCGATTGCGAAGGACGCAACGTATGGCGCGGCGTATTCGCAGCTGGCAAAACTGTATTACTCGGCGAGAGATATCGATAAAGCGAGCGAGGCGATTTCGCAAGCGCTGGAACGCGATGCTTACCAGCCGGATTTTCTGTATGTCCAGGGAAAGATTTTTGAGAAGCAGGGAAGGCTGGATGAAGCGCTTTCCGCTTTCCAACGGACCACGATTGTGAATCCGAAGGAATCGGACGCGTTCTTCGAAATGGGCGCGATTTACGAACAGCGCGGAGAAAGGGAACGTGCACTGGCGGCGTATAGGAAGGCTGTGACGATTTCGCCGGACGATCAGGAGTACCAGCGCGCCCTAGAAGGGCTTGCCGGACGCGCCGCGAAGCCATGATTGCATTGCCAATGCGGAGCAGCGGCTGACCGGCTTGCTTCGTGTCGCGCTCAAAAAAGGCAAGAGCAGATTCCTCGCTGCGCTCCCTTCCTTCGTCAGGGCAAGCGGAACGACAGGCGGGGGAGAGGGTCGAGTTGAGAGTCATTTTAGTGGTCCGGATGGGTTGTGGCTGGGGGCGTGGGGCGGGTTGAGAGGTCTGCGAATTCTTTGTAGAATTTTGGCTTGTCGAGGTCGTCCTGTATTTCTACTTCGCGTTCGCCCAGGTGGGGGCGGGTGTCTTCGGACCAGACGAGGGTGTCGCCGTAGGATGCGCCGTGGTCAATCGAAACGTCGAGGTAGAGTTTTTTCCATTTGGTAATGATGGAAGGGTCGAGCCAAGCGACGGACGCCAGCTCGTCCCAAAGATAATTGTTCTCGGCGTATTTGGCGGTGTACTGCGCTGCGGGGAAGGAACCTTTGCGGATCTGCGAAATCAGGTCCTGGTCCATTTTAGTTTTCAGCGAAATATCGACGGTGGTGACGACGACGCGCGGCCAAGGCGCGTGGAGAACGATGCGCGAGGCTTCGGGGTCCATCCACAGATTGAATTCGCGGCGGGGCGTCATGGTGAATTCGGGGTCGTCGGTGTGGGGATTCAAACTGCCGCCCATCAGAACGAGTTCCTTGGCGAGGGAGGCGAACTGCGGATCGGCGGCCTGTGCGAGGGCGAGATTGGTCAAAGGGGCGCCTTCGTAAATTGTGACCTGGTGCGGATATTGGTGAACCATGCGGAGCAGAAAATGCGCGACGTCTTCCGTGGAAGCTTTTGTTGTGGGCGCGCCTTCGGGCATGGGTGGGATTTCCGATGGGCCGTGAACCGGGTGGCCTTTGGCAAAATTCCACGCGCCTTGATAGAGGACTTTGCCGTAGAGAGTTTCCCACCGGGCGATGTACTCCTTGCTGTTCACCAGCGGAAAGGCAGCGCCCGGAACGACGGGAATATCGGTGCGGCCGATAATTTCGAGGAGGCGGAGAGCGTGCAGGACTTCTTCGTCGCGCCAAGCGTCACCGGTGGGGATGGTGATGCCGAGGACATCGGTGTCGGGCGACTGGATGAGAGCTAGGATGGCTTGGGTGTTGGTGCCGCCAGGGCCGGAGCAGTCTTCGTCGATGATAATTTTGCGTTTTTCCTGGGCCGCGAGGGGAGATGGGGCGGCGACAAAGGCAAAAATCAGGAGCGCGAAGAGGACACACTTTGAGAAAGTGGTGAGTGGAAAAGAGCGTTTTCGCGAGACAGCTGGCGGCGAAATGTGGTAACGCCGAATGGTTGAAAGTTCTCGATTAGAACGGGGTGCTGTTGTTTGTTTTCTATGAGTTAGGAGGTGTTCTAATAAATGATGTTCTCGATTAGAAACTGCAAGATTTGAGGCGCGGTGGAACGCCGGCTGAGCGTCAGATGAACAAGCGAGCGTCATGTCGGAGCTAAACATCCGACCCCCTAAAGAGCTGGCTTTGAGGCCCAGAGCAATAGCAGAGCGGGCCTCCCACACACCTAGCCGGTGGGCAGCGCGAAATTTCGTCGCGCCCTGCCAACCTGCCGTTCGTCTGCACTCCATCGTCATCATCGCTCCGGAATAACGCTAGCACGAGGAGGCGCAGTTTCAAAGGACCTAGAGCCTGTGGACACTTTGGTTCGGAGATGAAATGCGGTCGAGAGAGTCAAAGGAGCCGGCCCTTCGCAGAGGACTCAAGAACGAAAGTCAAAGTCAGCGTGCGCTAAGATCGATGGCATGCACGGAGCGCCTGGGTCGCACATCAGCGGGCGCAGCATGCTGCGCCCCTACGGTTAGGTCTGGACGAGTGCGAGAGCTGTGCCGTAGGCAGCAAGCTCCGCCCGTTGGATCGAGTGCCAAAAGCTGGCGAGACGCCCTTCGACGCTCAGGGTAAACCGGCGCTACGAAAAAAGAGCCGGTGAACTGGCTAGAACTGGAAGCGGGCGCCGAATTGAGCGGCGAACGCGGTGGCACCGGGAGCGAGTTCGTCAACAGTACGGTATCCGGGCGTGTTGTGAGGATTCGGTATGGCCGTGAGTGAAGGGCAGACGATGTTTGAATACAGCGCGGCATTGACAGGAACGCAGTTGATATTGCTAGAAGGGCCGACGAAGCCATAAACATCGGGGTCGGAGTACAGGTTACTGGAATTTGTGAGGTTGAATAGATCGGCACTCAGGCGGACCGAATAGCGCTCGTTGATTCTGAAGTCCCTGGCGATGCGAACGTCCCAGTTATAGAAGGCAGGCTGGCGTCCGGGATATTCGGGCAGGAGAAATGGTTTTCCACCGCCGATCTGGACCGTAGGCCGATCATTGTTGGCGAACTGGTTGATGACTCCATCCCCGTTGATGTCCACATTTGAATAGGCAGGGTAGGCGAGGCCGCTGTGAAGGATGAAGTTCGTGCTGAAATTGAAGGCCCAGGGGAGATCGAGGACCATGCCGCCTTTGAACTGGTGCGTGATATCGAGGCCATCGCGCCCATAGTCCAAGTTGAGATTGAATGGATCCTGGGGGCCGAAGAAAGTTTCGGTGTCGCGCTCGCTGGAAGCGTTGGCATAGTTTCGCGACCAAGTGTAATTGGCGAAGAATTGATAGCGCTGTGCGAAGCGTTTGTTCACACCCAGGACAAATTCGTTGTAGTTCCCACGGCCAAAGCTGCCAAGCTCGCTGGAGCTAAACAGCGTGGGATCAAGGGGAGTTATAAATTGGCTTAAGGTACCGTTTGGATTCGGAGTTTCGCCGTTGGGGCAGGCGGGTGGACATACGTTGCCGGCAAGAAGAGTGCGGCCGAACGAGTCCTTACCTTCCGGAATATAGTTTCGGAACCATTGGGTGGTACTGAAGCCGCCGGTGCGCAAGTCCCAAGAGTGTACGTACACATAGTTCGCTGAGACGGTCCATGTATTGGTGAACGAATGCTCAACACCGACGGTGAGGTTCGAAACCCGCGGGTTGCGGAAAGAGGGGTCCACGTAGCTGATTCCGGGGCATCCGGCGACGCTGGAGCACAGGTCACTGGCTCCGATGGGAAGGCTTGAGGGGAAAAGATAAGGGAATTGCGGATTTTCCGGGTTCGCGCTGGGAGGTGCGCAGAATTGGGCGAACGCGGAAGGACAAAAAACAGTCGTTTGCTTCGAAGTGCCGATCGTGGGGAAGAAGATGAGCGGCGTTTGGGCGTAGTAGAGGCCCCAGGCAGCGCGGACAACGGTGGGATGTTCGGTGCCGCCAACGTTCCAGGCCAGGCCAACCCGCGGGCCCCACTGATTGAAATCGTCAGGAACGCGCTGGGGCGGAGAGACCTGCTTGCTGGAGTTGCCCTCGCCGATCCAAACCGTGTTTCCGGGAATCGCGGATTGCGGTTGGGGGTTCCAGGTGCCGTCCCAACGAAGACCGTAGGTCAAGGTGATGCGCGAGGTTACCTGCCACTTATCCTGCCAATAGAGGCCGGTGCCGGTCTGATAGTTGTTGTAAAGCGTGTTGGCCTTGAAAAGCTCGGCAAGCTGCTGTTGTTGGGTGGTACCGGTTTGTCCGTTTAGGGCAAGTCCTTGCACGAAGAAGAATGGGGTGGGAGGACCGACGGTAGTCGGAACGCCCCCGGAGTTAACTGCACACCACGGGTTTGTGGCGAGGGGGCCCGGTTCGAAGTCGCAAAGGGTGTTGAACTCGTACTCACCAGCGCTCCATCCGGCAAAAATATCCTTGCGGTCAGTAAAGCTATCCACATCACCGCCGAACTTCATGTCGTGCCTGCCGAAGGAGTACGAGAAGTTGTCCGCTGCTTGGAGCTTGCCGGCATCGTTGTTGCCGGGAAGATAAAAACGCTGTCCGAATGACATGCCGGTTTGGTTGATCAGGATCTGAGGCGCGCCATTGAAAATTGCGTGCCGTTTGCGGGTTTCGCCGCTGACTTCGACGCGAAGTTCGTTCACTTTGCGTCCGAGGACGGAGGTGAGGGCGAACACGCCGCCGATGCCCTGATTTACGAAATTTTCGGCACTGCCGATGGAATAAGGAGTTTCGGTCTGACCCTGGCCTCCGGTGAACCCGTTGGTATGGTTGCGGCTACCGAGGCCGCGGATACTGAAGTGATTGGCGGGGCTGAATTGATAATCGTAGTGGCCCAGTAACGTAAAGAAATTCTGATATTGATTGTGCGATCCGTTGAGTGCTCCGATGGTCGGAACTCCGTAACACGCGGGCAGGAGGGCTTCGCCGACGGCACCAGCGGCGCAGCCGGGGGGTAGGATGTTAGAAGTACCGGCCGTTGGCGGACCGATTATCGGACCTGCTGATGCCAGGAACGCCGAGCATCCGGGAACGGACGCGGTGCAGAAGACGGTGTCGAGCGGGCCGTTTTCACGTTGAATGTCGGTGGCGAGGAATAGGAACTGGCGGTCTTTGTGAATGGGCATGCCGATGGAGCCGCCGAATTGATTTTGATTTTCGATGTTGGAAGGTTCGCCGAGGCCGTCATTCGCGGTAAGGCTGCCGCCGCGATAATATTCGTGGGCTTCGCCGTGAATTGAGTTAGTGCCGGACTTGGTGACCACGTTGAGCAAGCCGCCGGTGGCGCGGCCGAATTCGGGGGCGAAGCCGTTGGTGACTACTTGAAATTCCTGCACGGCTTCGAGAGGAACGGTGAGGTTTTTGGTTTCGAGCGAGCCGAAATTTTCGCCGAAGTAATTATTGGTGGAGTCGGCGCCGTCGATTACCAGGCCGCTGTAGTCGCTCTGCTGGCCGCCGAGGCGGATGCCGCCGCGCAATCCAGGAACAACCTGGGCGGATGGGGAGAGAAGAGCCATGTCGCGATAATCGCGGCCGGGGAAGGGAAGATTCTCGACGCTGGTGGAGTTGAGCAACTGGGTGACGCCGGCGGTGGTGGTATCAACGACTGCTCCGCTGCTGGCGGTGACTTCGATGCTTTGAGACTGCGTTTTCAGGGGCATGGTGATGTCGAGCTGCAGGGATGCGCCGACGTTGACGACGATCTGCTTCACGGTGGTTACGGCAAAGCCGTCGGCGGCGGCGACGATGGTGTATTCGCCGGGAGCAACGTTATCGAAGGAGTAGGTGCCGTCCGCCTCGACAGGCAATTCGCGGCGAATGCCAGTGGAGGGATTCGTGAGCGTCAATTTGGCAGTGGCGACGGAGGCGTGAGAAGTGTCAAACACGGTTCCGCGAATGGCGCCGTTCTGCGTGTTTTGCGCGAACGCAGCCGCAGCTACGAACAAAGAGCATCCGAGCAGCACAGCCAGGAACACGGTCTTCCAGGTTTTCATCGCGACTCTCCCGATGCGAGACGATATTTCAAACGAGACGACTCTTTGTAAAAACTGCTATGCGCGTTGCGATTGAGGAATCTGAAGAAGGGGAGAACAGACGTTACTTGGCAATGCGTCGCCCGGAAATGCTCGCGAGCCCCATCATGCGCTTTTAGGACGTGAACGCCACCCAAGATGGGCGGTAGGCTAACGCTCGTGCCGCGTGGAGTCAACGAAAAACTGGCGTTACGCGCAAAGATTTCCACAGCGCGACCGCAGGAATTAAAAAGTCGAGTAAAACCGCGTGTGCTTTTGTGGTAGTAGCGGCTGTGTAGCTAAAGGCGCATGCTGTTAGAATTAGTGCCGAAATGAAACGGAGAGAACTTTACAGCGGACGATTGGCGCTGGTTGCCGCGGGCATTTTACTGGTGGCGACCTGGGATTTAGTGGCGCAGCCGTTGGTGCAAGAAACGCAAGGCGAGATACTCCGCAGGCGCACGGAAGTGACTAACCCGTTCCACGTGCAATTTCAGGACGTTACACGGGAGGCAGGGATTCATTTCCACCACGAGCGAGCGGCTTCGCCGGAGAAACTGTATTTGGAGACCATGGGGGCGGGTGTTGCGTGGATCGATTACAACCAGGACGGGTATCTGGACGCATTCTTTGTGAATAGCGGTTACACTCCATTTTTTCACCCGGAGCACCCGCCACAGCCCGCGTTGTATCGCAACAATCGCGACGGCACGTTCACGGATGTGACGGCGGCGAGCAAGATCCACACGGACGGGACGTTTTTTTTCGGCGTGGCGGTGGGAGATTACGATAATGACGGGTATCCGGACATATATATGACGGGATACCGGCATTCTGTTTTGCTGCACAACAACGGAGACGGCACGTTTACCGATGTGACGGCCAAGGCAGGAGTGGGAGACGACGGGAACTGGGGAACGGCGGCGGGGTGGTTTGACTACGACCACGACGGATTGCTGGACCTGCTGGTGACGAATTACGTGGACTATGACGAAGACCACCCGGTAGCGTGCGGCGAAAAAAAACCGGGGTACCAAGCGTATTGCCACCCGGACAGTTTTCACGGGACGTCGATGCGGCTGTATCACAACAATGGAGACGGAACGTTCACAGATATGACGGCGAAGGCCGGGCTGATCAACACCGATGGGAAGAGTCTGGCGGTGGTATTAGCGGATTTTAACGGCGACGGCTGGCCGGACATTTTCGTTGCGAATGATACGCAGCGGAATTTTCTGTATTTGAATAATGGCGACGGCACATTTCGAGATGCGACGTACAAATCCGGTGCGGGATTCAGCGAGGAGGGGCGTCCGGAGGCGGGGATGAGCGCCGATGCCGCCGACGTGATGAACAATGGCTTGTTATATCTGTTCGTCAGCCACCTGGATTTCGAGTTGAACAGGCTGTACCGCAACAATGGGGATGGCACGTTCACGGACGATACGGTGGCTTCCGGGCTGGGGCAGACAAATATTTTGAACAGCGCGTTCGGGGCGCGCATGTTCGATTTTGATAATGACGGGTGGCGCGATCTGCTGGTGGTGAACGGGCACATTCTAGACAATATTCCGCTGTACCATCCCGAGGTGAAGTACGCGGAAGAAAAAGTGCTTTACCGAAACGTCGGCGATGCGGTGTTTGTGGATGCGACAAAAACGCAGAACGCGGGGTTTCGTGCGCCGCGGGTAGGGCGCGGGCTGGCGGTGGGCGATTACGATAACGACGGGTGGCAGGATTTTCTGGTGAGCAACAATGGAGAAGACGCGCAGTTGTTTCACAACGATGGAGCGAGCCAGCCGGCTGCGGCGGGAAATCACTGGCTCGCGGTGCGGTTGATCGGAACGAAAAGCAATCGCGACGGGAATGGGGCGTATCTGAAATTGACTGCCGGAGATTTTAGGAGCTACGACCAGGTGAAAGGCGGGATGAGTTATTGTTCGGCACAGGATCCTCGAATTTTTTTCGGGTTGGGAAAACACGAGCGCGTGGATACGCTGGAAATTCGCTGGCCGAGCGGAAATGTGGACGTGTTGCACGATCTTGCCGCGGACTATTTCGTCACGGTGGAGGAAGGCAATCCGGCGGCGAAGGCTGTGCGGTATGCGCAGCGACACGCGAAGAGATAGAGACGGGAGGAAGAATTGATTTTGGGACTGGGTCGTTGTTTTTCGCACGGGATGGCTTCACGAGCGCTGCAGATTTTCGTCGTGTTGGCGACTGGGGCAATTCTTTCCGGCACGATTGTGGCGCAGGCTCCGGACCAGAGTGCCAGCAAGTCGCGCGCGCATGCTGGTGCGGCTACCGAACCGGCGGCTTCCGCTGCGCCGCAAAAAACTATCGGCAACAAGAATGCGCCGATCACCATGGAGCTTTACAGCGACTACCAGTGCCCGTCCTGCGGCGGATTTTTTGAAAATACGCTGCGGCCGATGATCGACACTTACGTGGCCTGGGGCAAAGTGTACCTGGTGCATCACGATTTTCCGCTTCAGAAGCACCCCTATTCGGGTCAAGCTGCACGCTGGGCCAATGCGGCGGCGAAAATCGGGAAATTTCAGGAAGTGGATGCCGCGCTCTACGACAGCCAGGCCAAATGGGCAGCTGACGGCGACATCGAAAAATTCGTGGCGGGAGCAATGAGCCCGCGTGATGTCAAACGAGTGCAGGCGATCATGAAGGGATGCACGTCACCGGCGCCTATGACGAAGCCGGCGAGCGCTGTGCCGGAGGCTGACCGCGGCTGTCCGGTGGATGAATACATTGTGAAGGACATCGTGCTGGGCTACCAGCTTCCGGTGAAAGGGACGCCCACGTTTGTGATTCATTACAAGGGGCAAAATTTCCCGGCGCAGCCCGGAGGTGCGAGCTGGGCGATTCTGAAGCAGTTTTTCGATAACCTGCTGAGCCAGTAGTCCGGGGACGAACGGCGGATTCTGATACCCAGCATTGCGTTAATGCTACGTCCAAATCTTTAACTCGGAAACATTCCTGTGGCGGTCAAATCTTCTCCACGCAGTTCCAGGACTACGCGCGGAAGCGGCTTCGGGGGCGGGCCGGCGAGGACGGAACCGTCGGCTGCCGAGAAAACTCCGCCGTGGCATGGACAGGCGAACACATTTTGCTCCGGCCGGTAAAATATGGGGCAGGCTGCATGAGTGCAGAGGCGGCTGAACGCAAGGAAGATTCCTTGCGAGGGATGCAGCAGGAAGCAAGGGTGCTCGTCATTCGGGTACGAGATGATTTTCACGGCGCCGACGGGGATGTCTGCCACTTGCGCGACAACTTTGACCGGGTAGGAACTCTTTCGCGCGCGGATGAAGATCACGAGGCCGCCGAAAGCCGCGACGAGGCCGGCGGCGGTCAGATATTTTCCGAACTGGCGCCGGGGGACTTGCTGGTTGTCATTAGTTTCGATGAGAATTCTCCTGGGCACGAAAGGTCTCGGGGCCGATGGTTACGAGCTTGCGCGCGCGGTTCGGTCGCCGCTTTGCAGTTCGAGGACTTGAGCCTTCAGTTGCGCTACCTCTTGGCGGAGGTGGGTGGTGACTACGCGTTCGTAGGCTGCGGCGGCGCGCTCGGCGAATTGGTCGAGCATTTCGCGCTCGTCGGCGTCAATGTCATTGCCGGTGTCGTGGGGCCCGAGCAGAACAACCGCAGTGGCTTCGGGAATGCCGCTGCGGACGGGGAGGGAAAGGGAAGGGGCTTCCATGCCGGTTGGGAATCTGAGCGAATCGCAGTCTTCGTGAGTGAGACGAACGGGCGCGCCGAGTTCCAAACTGCGCAACACGATCGCGTCGGATTTCGGGTTCAACTCTTTCTTCATCGAATCGTTCCAGCCCTTGGTGTTCTGTTCCCGGCGAAACGCATTGCCCTCGCTTCGGAAAACCGCGCCGGATGACAAGCAAAGCGTGCTGACCGTGCAATCGACCACGAGGCGGTCGATCTCAGCGAGAGATTCGGCTTTTGCGATGGCATTACAGGCGTCCTTGAGCTGCCGTTTCGCGGAATGGAAACGGCGGTTGAAGACGCGGTCGACCAGCTCGACAGCGGACTCGTGCAAGCGATTCACGAGAAGCAAGACAACAGGAGCGACCAACAGCGGCCAGATCCAAGCAGGGAGGGGAATAGCCTCCTTAACGATGTCGACTTTCTGCTCGAGCTGGAAAATTGGAACACCTATGAGCAAGGTCAATGCAACCAGGGTGGTACCGTGGCGGAGGGGAATCGATACACTCACGACACGGCGCTGCCACACTGCTTGCGACGCGAAATAGGCGAGCACTCCGTTTGGCAGATAGAGAATACCGATAAGAGCCGGCGAGGGTGTGAAGCCGAACAGACGAAGAATCAGATCAGACGACTGAAAGAGCTCGGCCAAAATGTAGGCCGGAAGTCCGATGGCACAGCCCCAGATCACCCAACTCATGCGCTGCTGTTCTTGCAGAGGCAGCGAGCGACGACGATCCAGCAGAATGAGCAGGACGACAGCGTCGATGGCATAGCCGGCCAGGAAGCTGGCTTCGGTGATCCTCTCGGTGTGAAAACCGAAGACGTTGACAAAGCACAGCAGCGTGACTACGGCCATGGCGATCGCGAGCAGCGGGACAGCCCACTGCACTTTTTGCCAGCGCGGTTCGGTTCGGTCGTCAGGGAAGCGAAGCGCGAATAACATAAGACCGCCAAAAGCGGCGCCTTGCGCCAACGATTCCACAAATTCCTGAGCGAGCAGGGCGAGCGGCCAACGCTGCAGCAAAGCGTAATAGGTGAACGCCTGGCCCGGATTCATCCAGATCACGTAGAGGAACAAACCCCAAGTCATCCAGCTGGGGCGGGTCCAAACCAGCCAGAATGCGATGACGATGACGACGACGGCCACGACGGTGTCGGCAAGAAGCACAGCTCTCTCAGCCGGTTTTAATGGGGCGGGAACGGATTGGAGCTCCACGGTTTTAGACGGGGCACCGGAGCGCGGCAGGATGGTTAGAGTGACATGACGATGCAACACTACTGACTGCGTTATGCCCAGCCCGCCGAGAACAGTGACCAAGCTGGCGCATTGGGGAGTATCGAGGGGAATACAGCGCATGGCTTTTAAGTCTACGCGGTCGCCTGGGAAGATGCCGGCGGCAGCGGCTGGAGAGTCCGCAGCCGACTGAAACGGGGCAACAACGCTGGTGACGATCCCGTCATTGTCCAAGGACAGACCGAACGAGCCCATCGAATCGATCACTCGTTGCAGAGCCGGACTGATCATGGCCAGCGCCCAGAAGGCGAGCAAAATCAGAAAAAACCGGCTGGGGCCGGGGCGACCGGGTCTGTCTGACTCGGTTGAGACGCTCGGCGGAGCTATGACGGCACCTCAGCTTGTTGAGATTCTCGATGAAACCGCAAGCTATTGCCCGGCAATGTGGCCAACTTGCAAGCGTGTTTGCAGCATGCGCAAGATGGTGTCGCGATCGATCATACCGACGATGTGCTCGTCGGAGATTACGGGCATCTGGTTGATGTCTTCGCTCTGCATGCGCTGCAGGATGGCCAGCGCGGGTTCGGTTGGTGAAGCTGAATGAACGCGCTCGACCGGCATCATTACGGCTTGGATCGAAGTGTTAGCCCATTCTTCCCGCGGGAGCGTGCGCGCGGCGTGCAGGGTGACGAGTCCTACCGGTCTTCCCGCGCCGGTGACGATGTGGCAACGGCGGCCGGTGCGCAAGACTTCGTGGACATAGTCTTCCACCGACATGTCACGCGCGACGGTGGGAATATCGCGAGTCATAATGTCGGCGGCGCGGATGTCCGTGAGCGTGTGGCGCATGGCCACTTGCATCAAACTTTCCTGCGCGGCGCTTAGGAGGAACCATCCGATAAAGGCGGTCCACAGGCCGCCCACCCAGTTTCCGTATAGCGCTTGCACCACGCCGAGGATGATCATTACGTAAGCGAAGATCTTTCCGGCGGTAGAGGCGATTTTAGTTGCGCGCGTGAAATTTCCGGTAAGGCCCCAGGCGATGCCGCGCAGGATGCGTCCGCCATCGAGAGGGAATCCCGGGACAAGATTGAAGATGGCCAGAGCGAGGTTAATTTCCCATAGCCAAGTGGCCGCGGCCTGCACCATATCGTTGCCGTGCAGGTAGTGCGCTACCAGCCAGAAGCAGCCGGACAGAAATATGCTGGAAAGGGGGCCGGCGATGGCGATGTTGAATTCCTGCTTGGCGTTATCGGGCTCGCGCGTGATGCGCGCCAAGCCGCCGAAAACGAAAAGCGTGATGGACGCGACCGGGATGCGGTAGTGCTTCGCGATTACGCTGTGGCTCAGCTCGTGAAAGACCACGGAAGCGAAAAAAAGAATGCTGGTGATGATACCCAAAGCCCAATGCTGCGCGGGAGACCAGTCCGCGTGTTGAGAGGTGAATTGGGTTCGGAGGGAAAGCGTGATAAGAAAGAAAATGATGAACCAGCTGGCGTGCAGATAGATAGGAATGCCGAAAACACGTCCGATGCGAAAGCCGGTAGCGGGAGCGGAATCGCGGGCGGTAACCGGCGGCGGGCCGCTCGGGGATGCGAGGTCGGATGCCGGAGGGGACTGGGGCTCTTGTGCCATCGCCGCGATTCTAACAGAGCCTACGTGCGCATTGCACGGTTAGGATAGGCTCGATCCCTTGCGAGTTTGCGTTGAAGGATCGCGCGGCGTCAGGGCACGCGGGTGCAATTCGGTTCGAGGCCGACCGAGAATCGGTCAAGTCGAGTCGGAAACTACGCCAATCGGGAGATTGGCGTTCCCGGGGCTACCAGACTGAGCATCGCAGTTCGGGGGCACGCACCATGGCGTCACCGGGCTTGCAACCGAAAGCCTTGCAGAATTCAGGCAAATTGGAAAGCGGGCCGATGACGCGATATTTGCTGACGGGATGAGGATTGGTGAGCACGAACTGGCGCTGCGCATCGGGACGAATTTCGTCACCGCGCGCTTGTCCCCAGGAAATGAAGAACTGTTGTTCGGGCGTGAAACCGTCCTGGTCGGCGGGACGAGGCTTGCCTTCCATTGATTTTTCGAAGGCGAGATAAGCAAGCTTTACGCCGCCAAGGTCGCCGATACTTTCGCCCAAAACCAATTTGCCGTTTTCGTGCAAGCCGCCTTCCACGGTATAGCTGGAAAACTGGTCGACGACACACTGTCCACGGTTCTGGAATTCTTTGTAGTCCGCGGGAGTCCACCAGCTCTTGAGTTCGCCGGTGCTGTCATACTTCGCGCCTTGATCGTCGAAGCCGTGCGAAATTTCGTGTCCGATGACCGGGCCGATGCCGCCGTAGTTCACTGCGTCGGTGGCGTTCACGTCGAACATGGGTGGCAAGAGAATCCCGGCGGGGAAGACGATTTCGTTCAGGAGAGGATTGTAGTAAGCGTTTGAAGTGGGAGTGGTCATACCCCAACGGCCGCGATCGACGGGCTTGCCGATCAGTTGCGCGTCGTCGCGGATGGCAAAGCGCAACGTCTCAACCACGTCGTTCCAATAAGAGTCTCGTGTGATTTCCACGCTGCTGTAGTCTTTCCATTTGTCCGGGTAGCCGACTTTAGGATTGAAGGTGGAAAGTTTCTCCAGGGCTTTCTGCTTGGTTGCGTCGCTCATCCAGGTGACGGTCAAGATGTCGTCGTGCAAAGCCAGGAGGATGTTCTTAACCATTTCCTGCATGCGGGCTTTTGCTACGGGAGAAAATGTCTTTTCGACGTACTTTTTTCCCAAGGCCTCGCCCAAAGCTCCGTCGGTCGCTTCCACGCAGCGCTTCCAGCGCGGTTTCAGTTCTGTAGCACCTTCCAAATACTGCTGGTAGAAAGCGAAGTCCTCCTGGACGAAAGGAGCAGAAAGAGAAGAAGCTGCGGCGTTGAGCACCTGCCAGGTTAGGTAAGTTTTCCAGTCGGCGATAGACGTTTGTTGCAATTGGCGCTGGAACTCCTGCATGAATTTGGGCTGGTCCACGTTGATGGCGACGCTGGGATCGACCTTCAATGCTTTGAGATACTCCGCCCAGTTGAAATCGGGGGTGATTTTCTGCACGTCATCCAGGGTCATCTTGTGATCCGTGGCGTAGGGATCTCGCAACTCGACATTTGTCAGCGTTGCGCCGGCAAGCGCGGTTTCGACGCGCATCACAACTTGGGCGGAGGCGGAAGCGGCCGCTTTGTCAGAACCGGCCAGGACGAACATCGCGGCAACATGCTCTACATATTTTTGGCGGGTCTCTTTGGATTTGTCGTCGTCCTTGAAATAGTAGTCACGGTCGGGAAGGCCGAGCCCAGCGGCGCCTGCATCCGCGATTACTTGCTGGGGGTGATGGGGATCTTGCGTTGAGCCGAAAGAGAACGGGGCAAAAAGAGCTTCCTCGTGCAAATGAATGATGGCGCGTTGCAGGTCGGCAACTGAGCTGATGGACTGGATGAGATCGAGTTCTTGCTTTAGCGCCTTCACTCCCAAAGCGTCTATGCGCTTCTCGTCCATGCAAGCGGCGTAATAATCGCCGATCAGGCGCTCCGTGGATTTTGGCGGGGCAGCGGAGGAGCTCGCGGCTGCTTCTTCGAGGATACCGCGCAGTACGTCTTTGGTGGACTCGCCGGCAGCCCAGCGCCTGCTCCACATGACCATGGAAGGAGGAATGGGATTATTCGTCCGCCAAGTACCGTTTGCAAAGTCGTAGAAGTCCTGGCAGGGACTCGCTTTGCGGTCCATGTCACTTATGTTGATGCCGTGCAAAGGCTTGTCCTGGGCGAAGAGCGAGGAGGCGCAGAGCATTGCTGCTAGACCGAGATGGAGAAGTCGCATGAGAACCTCTGTTGAGTTAGGTGATTGCCGGCGAGCAGGTTACATACGATGGCAAAAGATATCAACACTTTCCATTTTCCGCTTACGAGCCGCGTAGGACGGAACTGCTGGTCGTTTTCTGGACGTGGATGGTTCGCGCTCTGGCGGATCGTTGCGTGCGGTTTTCCACGGCGTGTGTGTGGCGCCACTGTTTTGGCAATTCGTTAAGCGCGTTAACCCCCCTGAAATGAATGAACCGTTCCTTGGCCACGTCCGTGCTTTTCACGTTTGTGCCCGGCGATGAAATTGGAGGCAGCCATGGAAAGCGTGATTGGATTTGGCGAGGTGGTAGTAGCGGTGTTTTTCTCTTTTGCGGTGGCGCTGACGCTTGAATGGATCGGGCTGGTTTGGCTGATGCGTTTGATGCCGGCGCGCGAGGTGGAGGCGGTGACGGCGGAGAGGGCAGGACATGCGTCACAGGGAAAAGTGGTTGGGCTGTCGCTGGTGGCGCGGGGACGGAAGAACGCGGCGTGAGGTTCTCGTAGCGCTGAATGAGGCTTCAGGGGTCAAAACCCCTGAAGAAATCGGGGTTTGCGGGCGGGGTTAAATCCCCGCCCTTCCGTCTCGTTCGGAAGGTCCTAGGAAATTCGAGTAAAAAGGAGGCGTTATGCTGTTTCTTAGGTTTTTGCTTTTCGTCGTTAGCGTTTCGTTTGTTGTCGTTGCTGCTGGGTTGATGATCTACGACGTGTTTCTTGCGTTTGAACTTGGGAGGTTGTTGCGGCCGGGCGAGAGTGCATCGCTGAAGGATGAGACTGCGCAACCGAGTGAGACTCCCGATTTAGGGGCCGCGGCGGTGGCGGAACGGGGTCCGATTCAAGCTCCGGTGCGGATTGCGAGGACGCGGCGGACGGTTCGGTGGGCTGCGGCGGCCAAGCTTGTGGCGGTGGCCGCGGTGCTATCGCTGGCTGCGTCGAGCATTTTAGTCGTGCCGGATGGCGAGGCGGCGGTGCGGATCAGCCAGATTTCTGGAGTGCGGCCTGGAACGCTTTACGCCGGGACGCACTTCATCCTGCCGCTGATTGACCGCGCGCAACTTTACGATGTGCGAGACAAAGTGTTCTCGACGTCGTCCGCAGAAGGGACGCGCGAGAAAGTGGAAGTGTTGAATGTGGAGACGCGAGAGGGGCTGGAAGTTGGGCTGGCGGTGACCGTGCGGTATCGGATCGATCCCCGGAGGCTGGATTACGTGCAGGCGAATCTGCCGCAACCGATCGATCAGGAGATTGTGGCTCCGGTGGTGACGAGCGTGTTTCGCGAAGTGGCGCCGAATTATGTGGTGCGGGATATTTTCGCCATCAAGCGCGAGGAATTTCGGCAGCGAGCTACGCAAATCATTACTACGCGCCTTAATAACGATGCGATCGAGGTGAAAGAAGTGTTGTTGCGCAAAATTCAGCTTCCGGAGGAATACGCGGCCGGGCTGCAAGGACTGCTGCTGAAGGAGCAGGAGGACGACCGCGTGTCGGTGGATCAGAGCATCGAGCAGAAGAAAGTGAAGATTGCGGAGTCGCAGGCCGAGGCGCAGAAAGTGAGGCAGATCAAACATGCCGAAGGCGACGCGCAGACGCGGGTGCTGATGGCTAAGGCGGAGTCGGACTCGATGCAATACACGCTGCCGTTGAAACAGAAACTGATCGAGCAGTCGCGGCTGGAAGCGGAAGCACGCAAGGAAACAACGATTCAGGACGCTGAAGCTCAGGCGCAGGCGAAAGTGATTAACGGCAAAGCGGAAGACGAGAGCAGCAAGTTGCGGTCGGAAACGCAGAACGTTTTGACGGTGAAGAATGCGGAGGCTGCGGCGCAGGCCAAAGTGATTGACGGTAAAGCGGAACTCGAGCGGCGCAATTTGATGGCGGATGCGGAGGCGAACAATATCCGGGTGACGGCGCAGGCGGAGGGGGAGCAACTCCAGCTTGAGGCGGCTGCGTTGAAGATCAATCCGCTGCTGGTGCAGTACACGGTGGCGGAACGGCTGTCGGACCGGGTGCAGATTATGATGGTGCCGAACGACGGGAAGTTTTTCTTTACGAATGATGTGTTGAAGTCGGCGTCGGCGGCGATGGATCCGGCGGTGAAGGGGAAGTGAGGGCGGTTTGGTGCCAGTGCAATTCGGCGACGGTTTTCGGAGGTGTGCTATGATGGTTTCTCAACGCTTTGTGCAATTGGCACAAGCCGATGCGGCGCCTTCCTCGACGGTTTTTCCTGCGAGCAATCATCACCCTAGCGTTTTTCGCGTTCACATCTTGGACATCGCAGGCGCAGTCCACGGCGCAAATTCCGGCTGAATGGAATGAAGCTTTGGACTCGCTCGCTGACAAAATCGCGGCTGCGGTAAAACCTGCAAAGACATTTTCGCTGAGTGTGAAGAACATTTCTTCGCTCAGCGGTACCGACGTCGCCGGTCTTCGCGAGGAGCTTGTTGCGGTCCTAGCGGCGCGGAAGTTCCGGATCACGGAAAAGCCGCCAGCGGACGCGCAGGTGCGGATCTCCTTCTCTGAATCGGAAGAAGGTTATCTTTGGGTTGCGGAGATTAGGCGTGGCGACAGCCAGCAAGTGGAGATGGTTTCGGCCCGCAAGGCGAATGCAGGCGCCTTGAATGGAAGCGGCGTGACGCTGACTGTACAACGAAATCTACTTCAGGCGCGGGACGCGCCATTTCTGGATTTTTCGAAGGTCGATCTGTCTGGCGGGCGAGGAAGTTTGTGGAGAATACTCGAGGCAAACGAACTGACAGGTTTCGGGGTCGCGGCACCGATACGCCAACTCCATATCTCACGCGACCCTCGTGGCCGACTCAGAATTGACAAGACAGGCCGGGTGGAGGCACATGTCGGAGAAATACAGTGCATAAGTGTGGGCGCAAGTTTGATCGAGTGTAGCAGTCCGGATTCAAGCCAAGCATGGGTTTTCGAAGAGGGGTTGGCATCTCCGTACGTGGTTGGCCGGAACTATTTCGCCGGGTTTACGAGCGGCTCAACTGGTTTTTCGCAGAGCTTGCCGCCGTTTTTCTCTGCCGCGACTTTTGTTTTTGATCACGGCTCATCTTCGATTCTGACCGAGTTGGACGGGAAAGCGCGACTTTACGAGTCGGCTGCTACACCGACTGCGACATTTTCTGAGTGGGGAGACGACATTGCTCCGATTACGGCTACGTGCGGTTCCGGCTGGCATGTACTTGTAACAGGGACCGGCGACTGGACGCAGACCGACGAGATCCAGGTTTACGAATTGAAAGGCCATCAGGTTGTGGCAAGTGGACCGCCTCTGAAATTTCCTGGGCCGATTCTGGCGTTGTGGGCTTCGGAAGATGGCAAATCGGCGCGAGCGGTCTCGCGGAATCTGCAGACGGGAGAATATGAAGCTTCGATTGTTTCTGTTTCTTGCGGCGATTAGCGTGGTGCTGGCGGCGGTTGCTGCGCCGCTGCGTCCTGCGCGGCGGCCGCGGTATGGCGGAACGCTGCGTGTGGAAATCGGGGCGATTGTGAATTCGCTCGATCCGTCGGTGGCTGCTGCGAATCCGATCGAAGCGGACGCGAAGGATGAGTTGGATGCTTTGCTATACGACCGGCGCAGCGAGGACGGGACGTTTGCCGGCGCGGCGGGAAGCGGACCTTTTCGCTTGTCTGGGTGGGAAGCAGGGAAGAGCGCGGTGTTTGCGGCCAATGAAGATTATCGTGCGGGCAGGCCGTTCGTGGATTCCATCGAGATTCAGATGGGGCGCTCGACGCACGAACGCCTGCTGGACCTGGAACTGAACAAGGCGGACTTTGCACAGATTCCGGCGGAGCTGGCGCGGCAGGCGACGGATCATGGAGTGCGCGTGAGCGCGTCGCAGCCGGACGAATTGCTTGCTCTGGTTTTTCTTAAGGGACGCACGGCGACGGAGAATGCGCGCGTGCGAGAGGCGATTGCGCGGTGCATTGATCGCGCGGCGATCGTAAATTTCATTTTGCAGAAAGAAGGCGAGCCGGCTGGAGGCCTTTTGCCGCAATGGTCGAGCGGGACGGCGTTTCTGTTTCCGACGGAGACAGATGCTCGCGGCGCGAAAGAAATCTGGTCGCAAATCTCGCCGTCAGCGAAGTTAGTGTTGGGATATGATTTCGCTGATACGCTGGAACAGAGCGTGGCGGAGCGAATCGTGGTGAACGCGAAAGAGGTGGGGATTTCCCTGGTGTCGCGAGCGATGCCGAACCCGGGTAACGCATCTGCGCGCTCCGGGAGCGAGGCGGTGCGCGGTGATGCGATTCATGTGGATGCGAGGCTGATTCGATTGCGAATGGCGTCGCCGATGGCGCGCGTTTCGCTCGCAGCTTTTATTGAGGTGCTGGGGCCGCTGGGCGAGATAGAGGCCGGTCCGCTGCCGGATAGCGCGTCGCCAGAGGATATTTACAGGGTTGAGAGCAGCATCATAAGTGGTGGGCGCGTGGTGCCGCTTGTTTGGATGCCGCAGGTGTATGGGCTCAGCGCGCGGATGCGAGATTGGAAGCAGCCAGCGGCAGGGGAGAGTTGGCCGCTTGCGGATGTGTGGCTCGATTCGACGACGGAAACGCATTAGGTGCAAGTGCAAATCTTTTTCTGGCGTGCTGGGGTTAAGCCGATGGCTATGATCACTGCAAATGCGGAACTTCAGCGGCTAAAGCCGCTTCGGTTTTGCGGGCTTGACGTCGTGGCTAAAGCCACGACCCACAAAGATAGTCAATATTCCACAAGAGATCCGTGGTTCCACAGAGATTTTCAAGGGGCCACAAGGCCCTAGCTTATTAGCGTTGTAGAAGAAGGGGACTGTGACGTTTCGTTCAAAGCTGCTCGTGAACTTTGTGCTGGCGCTGCTGCTGTCCGTGGGGCTGGTTAGCGCGGGCGTGACGGTGGTGACGCGCCATGCGTTTGAGGAGTTGGATCGAGAGCACACGGACGCGATGGTGTTGCAATTCCAGAAAGAGTTCGAACGGCGAGGGCACGATGTTTTGAACCGGGTACAGGGAATCGCGGACGCGGAGCCGACGGTGCGGATGGCGATAGACCTTAGCCGACCGAATGCGGATATTTCCGTGTATGTGAATGACGCGAAAGGCGTGGCGCAATCGCACCAACTGGACTTTCTGGATTTTGTGGGGACGGACGGCTCGATTATTTCGTCAGCGGAATGGTCGGCGCGGTTCGGCTACAAAATGGAATGGGTGACGCAGAAAGAAGATTGGGCGTCACGCGGATCGTTTTTGACGAAGCTCGATACGCAGGACGGGCCGGCGCTGGCGCTGATGGCAGTGGCGACGGTGCGAGTGGGTGACAAAGATTTGTTTGTGATCGGCGGCGAGCGGCTGGGAAAGGAATTCCTGGCTTCCCTTGTGCTTCCGTCGAATATGCGTGCGTTGCTTTACCTGAACCTCGATCCCAAGTTTGAGCCGGCGAACTTGATCGATAGCACCGGACCTGTGAATGAGGCGGAGCGTTTCGAGCCCATCATCGAGCGAGAGCGAACGCAGCCGAGCGCGCAGACGGCGAAAATTGATTGGACGTTTGATGCGGCAAGCGCGGAGATGTTTCATGTGATCCCGCAACTCGGGCGGCAGAACGAATTGCTGGGCGTGTTGCTGATAGGGAATTCGCAACGCGGCGTGGTGACACTCGAACGGCATATTTTATGGCTGGCAATCGGTGTGGCGGCGATCGGCCTGCTTTTCGGATTGTTATTAAGCTGGTGGGCGGCGGCACGGGTGACGCGTCCAGTGCAGAAGCTTGCGGCCGGGGCGCGCAAGGTGGCGGAAGGAAATTGGAATACGCGGGTGGTTGTGCGCGGGCACGACGAAGTGGGGCAGCTTGCCCAATCGTTCAATCAGATGACGCAGCAGTTGGTGGATCAGCGCGAGCGGCTGATACAGGCCGAGCGTGTGGCGGCGTGGCGCGAAGTGGCGCGGCGTCTGGCGCACGAACTGAAAAATCCGCTATTTCCATTGCAGACTACGGTGGAAAACCTGCAGAAGGCGAGCAGCCAGAATCCTGAACAATTTGAAGAAGTGTTTCGTGAGTCCACCGGCATTTTGCTTTCCGAGATTGAGAATCTGAAAGCCATCGTTGGACGGTTTAGCGATTTCGCGAAAATGCCGCAGCCGGAATTGGCGACGGTGGATTTGAACGACGTCGTTCGGAACGTGGAGAAGCTTTTCGAGGCGCAATTCAGCGCGGTGGGGCGACCGCCGATCACTCCCGAACTGCACTTGGCGGAAAATCTGCCGAAGATTCAAGCGGATGCCACGCTGTTGCGCCGCGCGGTGGAGAATCTTATTTTGAACGCGATGGATGCCATGCCTGCGGGGGGCGTTCTGATGTTGCGGACGTCGGATGGAGACGGTGACGTTCATTTAGAGGTTTCTGATACGGGCACGGGATTGACTCCGGAAGAGACCGAGCGAATTTTTACTCCGTACTACACAACGAAGCAGCATGGTACGGGGCTTGGCTTGGCGATCGTGCAGGCGATCGTGGCGGATCACGGCGGGCGGATTTCGGTCGAGAGCGAAACGGGAGTGGGCACCGCGTTCCACGTCGAACTTCCTACCAAACCACCACATCATCAAGCGGCGCCCGTTGTGATCGAAGAAGAAAAAGAAGAGGCATAAACGGCCGTGCCGGCGAAAGCTCACATCCTAATTATTGATGACGATGCGAATACGCTGGCATCGCTGGCGCGCGCGTTTCGCCTGGCGGGACACGAAGCGAGCGTTTGCGACAACGCGGCGCGTGCAGTGGAACTCGCGAAGGGCGAGCGATTCGATCTGATCCTTTCGGATGTGGTGATGCCGGGGCGAGACGGCATCGCGTTGCTGGAAGATTTGAAGAACGCCGGAGTGGAATCGCCGATTGTGATGATGTCCGGGCAGGCGTCGATTGAAATGGCGGTGAAGGCAACTCGACTGGGAGCCAGCGATTTTCTGGAGAAACCGATCTCGACGGACAAGCTGCTGCTGACGGTGGAAAACGCGCTGCACTTGAAGCGTCTGGAGACAGAAAATCGGGATCTGAAGCGGAGGTTGGGCCGGCACCATATGGTGTGGGCCAGCGCGGCGATGCGCGAGGTGATGGCGCAAGTGGAGCATGTGGCGGCGAGCGAGACGCGCGTGTGCATTCGCGGGGAGACGGGAACGGGGAAGGAATTGATCGCGCGCACTCTGCATGAGAAAAGCGCGCGACGCGGAGGGCCGTTTGTATCGCTGAATTGCGCTGCGATTCCGGCGGAGCTGGTTGAGACGGAGCTGTTCGGACACGAGAAGGGATCGTTCACCGGCGCGGCTGGGCGGCACATCGGGAAATTCGAGCAGGCGCATCGGGGGACGCTGTTCCTTGACGAGATTGGGGATATGCCGATCACGATGCAGGCGAAACTGTTGCGCGTGCTGGAAGGAGGCGAGATGGAACGGATCGGCGGGGACAAACCGATCAGCGTGGATGTGCGAATCATTGTGGCGACGCATCGCAATTTGGAAGAGCACGTGCGGCAAGGAACATTTCGCGAAGATTTGTACCATCGCGTGTTTGTGTTTCCGATTGTGGTACCGGCGCTGCGCGAGCGGTTGGAAGATATTCGGGCGCTGGCGGAACATTTTGTTTGCCAATTGAGCGAGCAGAACAATTGGAAGCCGAAAAGTTTTTCGCCGGATGCTATTGCGGAGCTGGAGCGTTATCCGTGGCCGGGAAATGTGCGAGAACTGCGCAACGTGATCGAACGCGTGTTGTTGCTTGCTGAGGGGGACGTAGTGGAAGCGGCTACGGTTACGCGGGCTTTGCCGGCGGCGGATGCGGGAAGTGGAGGAAGCTTTAGCAGGCCGGCGGCGTTTATGACCGGGATTTTGAGCCAGCGCGTGGAGAACTTCGAACGCGAGACGCTGCTTGCGGAGCTTAAGCGGAATCACAATCACATGACGAATACGGCTAAGGCGCTGGGGCTGGAACGAAGCCACCTGTATAAGAAATGCCAGCAGTTGGGGATTGATCTTCGGGCGATTCGGTCGGAAACGTAGCCTCTCGAACCAAGACTCTATTTCGCCGTAGCCGCAGCAGCCATGGGGATTGCTAGCGGCGAGCCGTCTGTTGGGGCTAGCTTTAGGCCGAGCCACGCGGCGACTGTTGGAGTGACGTCAATTAATCGCGCGTGATCTATTTTTCCGGGAGCGATTGCGGGGCCGTAGATGATCATGGAGGCGCGCATTTCCTTTCGATCGGGGAAATAGCCGTGCGTGCCGCCGCCTCTTGAAGGGCCTTTGAGGTCACCAGAATAGCCGGGCGCGAAATTTGTGCCATCGGACGCTTCCAAGGCAAGAAACGCGTTTGGGTCGCCGCCCATTGCGACGATCTCGTCACGCGAAGCGATGCGGCGGATTCCGCTTCCTTCCGTCCCGGCGAGCGGATCGAAAATGCTGTGCAGCGCGGCGCGAGTAGCGTCATCTTTCGGATCTTTCACGTAGAGGTATGCGGAGCCGCCATCGATTATTTCGCTGGCCTTCCAATCGATGATGCGGGTCGGGTTTTTCGGGTCGAGGGTGATCAAGGCTTTTTGTTGAAGCAAAACTCCCGGGCGCATTTCCTGCGAGATGGGAGCGAAGCCGTGGTCGGAAAGAATCACGAGGGCGGATGTCTGCCAAATTCCTGCTTTTTTTGCCGAGGAGATTAAACGCGCGATTTGTTCGTCGGCTGTTTCGGTAGCGGCGTTGGCTTCGGGGCTGAAGGGGCCTTTTTCATGTTCGTAATGGTCGACCATGGCCAAGTGCAAGAGGAGCAGGTTGGGTTTGAGACTCTCGATGGCGTAACAGGCAACGTCGGTCCAAATGGCGTCCGTCAACTCAATCGCGGGAACGTCGGTCTTAAAGTCTGGGAATTGCGCGGCGACTTTTTCGAAGATGCCGGGAGTGGAGAGCGCACGAAGGAGTTTTGCATCTTCAGGAATGCTTGCGCGCCAGTATTCGGGGACGTTCAAATCGGCTTGCGCGCCGACGGTAACGGGCCAATGAATTAGCACGGTGCTTAAACCTTGCTGGCGGGCGACTTGCCAGAGCGTTGGGACGCGAATGTCTTCGGTGTACCAGCGGTAGCCTCCGAAGTTCTGGTTGAGCGGATCCCACGCAGGATTGGTATAGATGCCGTGCGTGCCCGGGTTCACACCGGTGACCATGGAAGTGTGGGAAGGGTAGGTTACGGTGGGCATTACCGATTGCACGCCGTCGCTCGATGCGCCGTTGCGCACCATTTCTCGCAAGGTGGGCACTTTCAGGCCGTGGGCATCCGGCTCCGTGTAAGTTTCCGGCTTCATACCGTCTATCGTGACGATCAGGACGTGTTGGATGGGTTTTGCGGCAGAAGATTGCGATGCAAATGTTGTTGCGCCGATAGTCGCCGCGGCATTTCCGGTCGAGGTTTGCGCTTGCGCTGAGATAGCGGCCAGTAGGAAAAATCCGGTGCAGAGAAGTCTTGCTGCTAAACGTCGCATAGGGCTCCTTCCAATAATCGTTCGTACAGTAACCAAGGGGCTGACCTAAATACAAGCACGGCGACATTACAAGGATGTTGCAGAATTTCGCGGAGGCGGGAAAAGACGCTTGAGGAGCAAGTGTGTAGGGAGATAGGCCACAAATATCAGAAAGACAATTACTGCGGCGAGGTGCAAAGGAGCGGGGCCCCAGGCGCGGTGGAAAAAAGGATCGGTGTAAACAAAGTTCATATTCGTCTGGGGAGTGGAGGCGAACCTTGACAACACAACGACCGGAATCATGATGAGGCACTGCGTAATCCAGCCCCGGCGGTCGTATTCTGTGCGATGCAAGGCCCAAAGAAGCAGGAAGGGCATGAGTACATGAAATAGAGAGAGCAGGCGCACCCACAAAGGAAAGTTTGGGTCGAAGAGGTATTCGGTGCCGCCGATGAGATGGCGGCCAGAAAAAAATCTCCAGGCGGCGTCGAGGGCCCAGGCGGCGTCGATTAGAAGGGATCCAACGGCCTGGCTGGAGAGCAGGAGCGAATTATTGTTCCACAGGCCGAGGCAGGTTAGAAAAACGGCAACGTCACACAGATGCAGGAAATTTGCGGGGCCCCAAGTGTGCCAGTAAGCGGGAATCCATATGGCGAGCCAGAGGAGGGCCGTCCATCGCAGCCGAGCCGGGATGCGAGCGCGGGTTGGGGCAGGTGAAGGCATTCTGCGGCAGCTCGGCGGAATCGTATCAGAACGTTTGGCGAAAACACTAAGCACTTGCGCGGCGTGCGAGGGGGAGATATCGTTTGCTGCACAACGGCAATCAGAGATTTAGGCGGTCATGGGCGGGCTGAGCGATGGATGAAAAAAGGTATTACGATGAAAAGGAAGAAACCAAGCAGGTGACGCTGGTGTGCGTTCACTGCCGCCAGGAAAACGCGTATCCGGTGCGCTATATCGTTCGCACGAAGAAGGCGCAAGTACCGCCAGGTGGGAACGAAGAGGATCGCGCGAAATTTGCAAAGGCGCGTTCCTATATGGTTCGCGTGGACAACATGGTGGCCTGCCGCAACATTCGCTGCCGAAAAAGATTTGAGCTTACGGGCCAAAGCGTTTTTCTGATTTAGCGTCGAAACGCAAGACCGAACGTCCCAGAAAATCGGCGATGAAGGATTTTGAGCTGCTGAGATCGTGCTCGGATCGCGCCTGGAATTTAGCTTTAATCTCGGTCGTTTTTTGAATAGCCGCCAAGCACCGTTGTGGCCGGCTGACCGTCCAAAATTTCACGAATCTTCTGGGCCAGAGCCTTCAAGTTGAATGGCTTTTGCAGGAATTCCATACCACCTTCCAGCACACCGTGGCGAAATACGCTGTCGTCCGTGTAGCCGGAAATGTACAGGACTTTTAGATTGCGGCGCGCGGAAGAAATTTGGGTCGCGAGCTGGCGGCCGCTGAGGCGAGGCATCACGACATCGGTGATCAACAGCTGGATGGCGCCCGGATGCATCGCGGCGATTTCCAGAGCCTGAACACCATCGGAAGCTTCGAGCACGGAGTATCCGCAGGCCGACAAGTAGTCGCGAACCAGCTCCCGCACACCCTGTTCGTCTTCGACGAAGAGAATCGTTTCCGTTCCGGAGGCCGGAGCGGAAAGGTTTTTTTCCGCCAGGGGAGTTTCGGCAACCGCGGCAACCTTCGGCAAGTAAACTTTGAATGTGGTGCCGTGGCCAAGCTCGCTATAGACCCAGATGTAGCCGCCGCTTTGTTTTACGACGCCATATACGGTGGCGAGGCCCAGGCCCGTGCCTTTGCCGGGTTCCTTGGTGGTGAAGAAGGGTTCGAAGATACGAGCCTGAGTTTGGGGGTCCATGCCGCACCCGGTATCCGCGACGGTGAGCATGACATAGGGCCCGGGTTCCAGTTCGACGACGGCGTGTTGGGCGGTGTAATTCTTGTCAATTTCGACGCTTGAGGTTTCGATGGTGAGGCGGCCGCCGGCCGGCATGGCATCGCGAGCGTTGACCACCAGGTTCAGAACAACTTGCTCGATCTGGCTGGGGTCGGCTTTCACGTTACCGAGCTTCGCTCCAGGGAGGAAAGCCAATTCGATATTCTCGTCGATTACGCGAGAAACCATTTTAATCATTCCGCCGACTACTTCGTTGAGATCCAGAACACGCGGCTGGAGCACTTGTTTGCGGCTGAAGGCCAGCAGCTGGCGCGTGAGCGATGCGGCGCGTTCGGCGGCGGTCTGAATTTGTTCCACGTTGAGTCGCTGCGGAGAAGCCGGAGGTAGGCGATCCATCAACATTTCGGCGTGGCCCTTCACGACCATTAGCAGGTTATTGAAATCGTGAGCAACGCCGCCGGCAAGCTCTCCTACAGCCTGCATCTTCTGTGCTTGACGCAACTGATCGGCGAGATGTTTGCGATCGGTGATGTCGAGCGCTACGCCGATGACGCCGATTAATTCTCCTTCGTTGCCCTTCAGCGGCTGGACGTGCGATTCCAAAACACGATTCAGCCAGCGCAGTTCGTAGGTGACGGATTCGCCGTTCAAAGCCCTTCGATGGGCGGCGATGGTGGGGAATTCAGGGTCGCGAGTTTGGAAGTATTCAAAGAGCGTCTTACCGACCAGTTCATTCGAACGCAATCCAAAGGCTTCGAGGCCGGCGCCGACCGCGGAAGTGAAGCGCAATTCGGTGTCCGTGTTCCAAAGTATGGCCGGCATTTTTTCCATCATCACGCCGAGGCGCGTTCGGCCCTGATGCTGCTCGAGCTGGGCGTGTTCGAGATCCTCGAGCATGCTGTTGATGGCGGTGCCGAGATAAGCGAGTTCATCCTTGCCGGGGACTTCCAAACGCGCAGAAAGATTCCCACTGGCTCCGATGTGCGTGATCCCATCGCTTAGGTTCGCAACGCGCGAAAGTATCACGCGCTCCAAGAGGTAAAGCGTTCCGGCGCCGAATATCAGCCCGGCGGCCAGGAGCAAGAGCGAAAACTGGAGCAGAGTGGTCTGACCCTGCTCATAAATCGTTCGCTGAAGAGTGATGCGAAGAATGAGAGCGGGGCGCCCGTAGATATCCTTGAGGACCTCATGGGCGGTGAGGGCGTCTTCGTCTATGGCGCGAATGTATGCACCGGATCGGGCGAGAAATGCGCTGGGTGCGGACGGAAAACCAACATCGGTGGCCTTGTCGTCGATGCGCTCAATTGAAATGGGTGCGTGAATCATGTCCGAAAGGCTTTTGATTTCGGCGGAGTCGAGCGGCCGGCCCATGATCAACGTTCCTGCGATGGGTCCGTGCGACTCACTTGTCAGGACCGGCCGGGAATCGATGAGGACCGGACCGTCCTTGAGCATGAGGATGCCCGTCACTCTACTCTCTAAACTCTTATGGCTAAGCATCGATGATCCGGGTTTGAGATTCACATCGAGGCCGGCGGGGAGCGGTGCTTCGCTGTCGCGAGTGAGATCGAAACCTTTGGAAAAAACCTTGAGACCTGAGGGGTCGAGAATGACGACGAAGCCTATTTTGGTCTGTTGAAAAGTGGAGGTGGGAAATTCGGATTTGACGAAGTTCGGATTCTCTCCGTGCAGGTAGGCGTACGTCTGATCCCAACTGGCGTACTCACTGGTGGTGCGGTCGAGCGTAGTCAGCTCGTTCGTTAATGCGCTTGCGGCGCGGTCGAGATTCTGACCGGCAAAATCCTCTTCCAGGCGGGCATATCCGCGGAGCAAAAGAATGCGAGAAAGCAAAAATAGACTGCCGACGGCCACGAACATCGTAAGGCCAATAATCAGCAGAGTCTTCTGCCGCAGCGAAGAGGGAAGGTGAAACAATCCGGTGCCAGTCGCGCCCAAGGCCTGCCTCTGATTTAGTATATCCGGCAAGGAGATGACGCAGGATTTAGCGTGTCGTAGTCGTACATGCGCGGGGACGGAGGCAATGCGAGAGGGGCTGGAAAAGAGGCCTTTACCAGGCGTATGCTCCGGTACATCCCGGATGCTCCGGGAGGCATCACTTGGCTAGGTAGTATTGGGGGCAACAGATGAGAAACGGTTCGCTCCGTCTGCTGTTCGCGGGCGTAATTCTCTTGGCGTTTCTGGGACTAGCTGGCTCCGCGTTTGCGCAGCAAGAGGGGCCGTTGCCTCCGGCACCAGCGGCACAACCGCCAGCGCAGAATCCTGCCGGGCAAAATCCGACTGCAACATCGCCATCGGCGGAGCCGTTGGTAGGTGCGGGGACTGCGCAGCCAGCGGGTTCGCCTGCTGGAGCGGCTGCTGCGGAAGCTGGTAATGCAACGGCATCGGCGGTGATTCCGGTATCGCGCAACGCGAGTGCAAGAATCGATGTGCCTAGTGGTACGCACATTCCCCTGGTGCTGCACAACGCTATTTCGACTCGCAGTGCGCGGCCCGGGGATCCCGTTTATTTTGAAACTTTGTTTCCGGTGATGATTGACGGACGCGTGGCGATTCCGGCGGGATCGTACGTGAGCGGGGAAGTGACGGAATCGAAGCGTCCGGGGCGAGTGAAGGGGCGCGGCGAATTGATGATCCGGCTGAAGACACTGATCCTTCCGAACGCGTACATGGTCGATTTGAATGCGGTGCCTAGCAATGCGGGCACCGGCGGCAACGAGACGACGAATAACGAGGGCAAGATCATCGGCGACTCCAACAAGAGCGGTGACATTGGCACGGTAGCAAAGACAACTGGCGCAGGAGCCGGGATTGGGGCTATCGCTGGGGGAGCCAGAGGAGCGGGGATTGGGGCAGGTATTGGAGCCGCTGTGGGATTAACGGCGGTATTGCTGACTCGCGGGCCCGAAGCCGAACTGCCTCGGGGCTCGACTGTGGAAGCCGTTCTCGATCGCGCGATTCTGCTTGATGCGGACAAAGTTCAATTTACAGGGCCCGGACAAGCCTCGACACTTGCGGGGCCTCCAAACCGGGAACCTCCTCGCAGCATTCCCTTCTAATTTTTCCAGGTTAAGACTTGGCGGCGTTGCGTTTGGAGCTGCCAGCCCGAACATCGCGCTCCGCGAACCGAAGCGGGGAGAATATCGCGGCGCCTGCCGGCATACTTTTGGTCAGAATCCAATCGCGAGCCAGTTTGGCGGTTACGGGAGCGAGCAGGATTCCGTTTCGATAGTGGCCTGTGGCGATGAACAGGTTTTCGATATCAGCGGGACCCAAGATCGGGAGGTTGTCGGGAGTGGCTGGGCGCAGACCTGCCCAGGTCTCGACAATTTCTGCGCCAGCGAGATCCGGCGCGAGCTCGATGGCAGTGTCCAAAATTTTGCGCATTCCACCCGCGGTCACACGTTTGTCAAAACCAACCTCCTCCAGCGTGCTGCCAGCGATGATTCGTCCGCTGAGACGCGGGACGAGATAGCCACGCTCCGCGCGCAGGACGCGCTGTAAATTAACTTTGTCGGAATGCAAAGCGAGCATCTGGCCGCGGACCGGGCGAGTTGGCGCGTAGCGTGAGAGCCAATCGTTCTCAACTGAATTCTCTTCGGCGAGAGTCGCGGAATAACATCCCGCCGCGAGAACAACAGAGTTCGCCGCAATTTCTTCACCCCCGGCAACCAATCCAGTACACGTTGAACCATGGCGCAGGAGCGAAGTTACGTGACAGCCGGAGCGAATTTCCACTTCGCGGTGACGTAGGGCACCCAGGAGCGCGTCCATGAGCAGCCGGGGATCGACGGTTGCTTCTTCGGGCAGCCATGCAGCGGCGCGCACGGCGGGACCGATTGAGTTTTCGATGGCGCGCGCATCGTCGAGAGAGACGGGCTTGATTGCAACATCCAATGCCCGGAGCTCGGCGACCATTTTGTCGCGCTGAGCTTCTGCTTGAGCGCCGGGAAAAAGCTGAAGTGCTCCGTCAGAAGCGAAGTGCGTGTGGAGTCCGGAAGCCTCTTCGATGGAGGCGACGAATTTGCGGTATAGCTGCAGGCTTTCTTTGGCTAGCGGGACAAGGGGCAGGGCATCGGGGGAGTCCGGGCCGGGCGAGAGCATTCCGGCCGCGGCCCAACTTGCTCCGCGACCGGGATCTTCGCGGTCGAGAAGGACTACGTTAAGTCTTTCAGCGGCCAATTCAAACGCAATAGAGCTGCCGATAACTCCGCCGCCGATGATGGCAACGTCGAATACTTTCACATGGGCATATTAGCAGGAATTTTTTGCGAAGCGCGATGCGCCGAAAACATCGCTGGGAAATCAAGTGCGGTGGCGGGTTACAGAGAATCAACCAATTCGACGGAGAGGACGCGAGCTTTTTGGGCAAGATTTTGCGCGCGCGCCCAGTCGCCGGCCTTGCTTGCCTCTTGAGACTGCGACACAAAGCTTTTTATTTTTTCGACCAGGTCGTTTTGTGCGGCGCTGAGCCGTTTGTCGGCAGATTGCTGAAGATTTTTCTGCGCGACGGCGATGTCTTCGTCCGTCTTTTTGGCATATGTGGTTTGGTCGCTGGGTGACAGTTCCGGCGATATCTGTGGCGCGGGAGGACGCGACTGCTCAGGCTCCGTTGTCTGAGGCTCGGCAGATTGTTTGTGCGGGGGAGGAGCGGGTTTCGAGCGCGTTGGAGCGACGGGCAGAGGAGCCGCCTCGGTAGGAGGAGGAGCGGGCGGAGGTGCTTCGGCGACTTCGGGAGGCGTGGCGGTTGTATCCGGAGCGATGTTGGTGATGGGCTTGGAATCCGCAGGCTGCGGGATAGGCGCGGATGCGACGGGCGGAGAAGCCTTCACCGTCTTCTCGCATGCGGACAACGCGAGCGACAACCCGCAAGCCAGAAGAGCCGTCAGGCTTGTGGCTTTCGTATTGCGGCTGGGCATTTACCTTTTTTCTTCAGCGAAGGGCTGGCTGAAGTCGCGGAGTTTTCCGGCCGAAGCGTCCATGGAGCGAGCTAACGGCAGTTCGACACGGAAGGTAGTTCCGCGCCCGACCTCCGAATCAAATTCTATCCGACCACTGTGCAACTGCACAAACCGAAATGTATTGGCCAATCCAATTCCGCTACCTCCCGGCCGGGTGGTAAAGAAGAGCTGAAAGATCTTCTTTTGATCTTCCGGCGGAATTCCTTTGCCGGAATCCGCGACGGCGACAACCGCGGATTCGCCGCTGCGGCGAAGGCTTAGAGTGATGCGCCCGCCGGGACCGGTGAAATCGCAAGCATTGAGCAACAAATTCAGAACCGCTTGATGAATCAGCTGGCTATCTACGAGTACGAGCGGAAATTCGGTGGGCAAGTCTACTCGAAGTTCCACCCCCGCCCTAGTGATAGCCGGACGGGCCGCGTCCAGAACTTCGTCCAGGAGCGCACGAAGATCGGATTCTTCCAGCTTAAGCTCGACCGGCTTGGTGAAATTGAGGAATGTTTTGACGGCACGATCAAGGCGGTCAATTTCGCTGTCCAGCATCTTGACGGCCTGTTGCGCTTCGGGTTCGACGGGCATGTTAGCCTTGAGAACTTCCAGCCACAGGCGCATGGAATTGAGCGGATTTTTTACTTCGTGCGCGACGCCTGCCGTGACACGCCCAATCGCAGCAAGGCGCTCAGAGACGTGAAGTTGATTGCCGATGCGCTCGATGGATTCAACGTCGCGCAGGGTGACGAGCGTGCCCATGCGCACTCCGTGTTCGCGGATGACCTGAGCGCTCAGGCCCATTCGCTGAACGCCGTTGGGGCCCTCTAAGGTTACTTCCATACTTTCTACCGGGACTATGTTGTCGCCTTCTATGCCCAAAGCGCTGCGAATTGGGTGCCCGGGCGGGAAAATTTCGCTCGCGCGGGAGCCTCGAAGTTCGTCGGGGCGGCCGCCAAGGAAATTTTCAACGGATGGGCTGACGAGCACGGCGCGGCCCTGGGCATTGAAAAGGAGCAATCCATCTTCCAGGCCGCTCATTACCTGATCGAGATTTTCACGCAAGGTGCTGAAGATTTCGCGCACATCGCGGAGTTGTTTTCCGATGCCGACGATTTTTGTACTCACGACGCCGAGTTCATCCCCGCGTTGCACCGGCTCCATATCGAACTCACCGGCGGAGATGCGATCCAACTGAGCCGAAATGCGGTCGATCGGGGAAAGAATGATTCTGCTGACTACGAAAGCGAGCATGGTTGAGAGCAGTACCGCCGCCAGGGCGTACCAAACCGCGGTGTGGAGCAGGGAGGAGATCTCGTTGCGAATCAGGGCTGACGAAAGTCCGACACGAACGTCGCCAAAGTGTTCGGGGCCGAGATTGAATGGAAGCGAATCCTCAAAGACCTGAGGAGGGCCGTAAAGCGTGCGAAGCTGCTGGAAAAATCCACCGCGGACAAGCGAGGAAACCCCCGGCCGCACCGGCACTTTTTCTCCCCGCAAGGCAGCGTCGCTGGAAACCAGAACGACACCGTCGCGGTCACTAATCGTAATCTCGTAAATGAGCGGCGAATATCCAATGGCAGATTCGATCACAGAATTCAGCGAGCTGCTATTGTCGAGTGTGCGGCGGGCGTATTCGCGCAGGTCGGCGGGGCTCGATGAAGCGGGCGAATCGCCGCGCTCCGCTGCTTCAGCCAAGGCGTTCTTGCAGGTGGAGAAAACCTGCTGCGTGATAAAACGAGCGCGGTCGTCCGACTGGCGAAGAGTTTGCCGCGTGAGCCGGGCGATATAGAGGGCCGAAACGGCGGTGACGACCGCCAGCACGACAAACGAGACTGCGAGGGTGAATTTAGTTCTCAGGCTGAGACGCATTGATCCGCCCCGCCTCGTATTCTTTTAATTTGTTATGAAGCGTCTTCAGGCTGATGCCCAGCAACTCGGCCGCACGAGTTTTGTTCTGGCTGGTGGCGGCGAGAGTTTGCAGAATTAGTTCGCGCTCGGCGGCATCCACCGTGGTTCCGATGGGAAAGCGAATTCCTCCGAGGCCGGAGTTGGTGGTCGCGGGCGTGCGGCCGAAATCAGCGGCGAGGTGTTGGCGCGCCACGGTGCCGCGGTCAGAAGCGATCGCGGCGCGCTCCAGTGCATTGCGCAGCTCGCGGACGTTTCCCGGCCAGGGATAGGATTTGAAAAGATCCATTACGTCTGCGCCCACGCCCGTCACTTTCTTATGATGCTTTGTGGATATATCGGCCAACAGATGTTCGACGAGCAGCGGCAGATCTTCTTTGTGTTCGCGCATGGGCGGCAGATGAATATGAAAGACGTTCAGGCGGAAGTAGAGGTCTTGGCGCAAATGGCCATCGGCGACTGCCTGCTCGGGATTCTTATTGGTGGCGGCCAGGACTCGCACGTCTACAGGGGTCTCTACTTTGCTGCCTAGGCGGCGAACTTTGCGGTCTTCCAGAACGCGCAGCAATTTTGCCTGAGTTTGCGCGGGCATTTCGCCGATTTCGTCAAGCAGGAGCGTGCCGCCATCGGCGAGTTCGAAACATCCGATGCGGCGTTCGGCGGCCCCGGTGAAGGCGCCTTTCTCATGGCCGAAGATTTCGCTTTCCATCAGCGATTCCGGGATGGCCGAGCAGTTGATGGCTACGAAAGGGCGTTCGGCACGGGGAGAGAGCATGTGAATGGAGCGGGCGACCATTTCTTTTCCTGAACCGGTTTCACCGGTGATGAGCACGGAGGCGGTGGAAGGTGCGGCCATCTCTACCTGGCGCATTACATCCTGCATGGCTGGGGATGTGCCGACGAGGACGCCCAGTTTTCCTGCGCTGCGCAGATCGCGGGTTAAGGCGGCTACGGCTTGCTGATCGCGTACTCGTCCGAACGCGCGATCGAGCAGAGCTCGTAAAACCGGCGGCTTCAGAGGCTTTTCGATGTACCAATAAGCGCCGGCTTCTATGGCTTGAACCACGCGCTCGTCGCTGCCACGTCCGGTGATGATGATTACCGGAATTCGCTGGATTTCCTCGCCGAGATGCGCCAGCAGATCCAAGCCGTTCATGCCGGGGAGTTCGACGTCGGCGAGGATGACACTGGGTTGAAAATCCTGAAACTTGGCCAAGGCTTCTTCGCCGCTGGCGACACCCAACACCTCAAAGCTCCATTTGCGGAGGAGGGCCTCATAGCCCTTGCGAGCGTTGTCCTCGTCCTCAACGATTAATATACGTTGCAGAGATGGCTTCTCGGGTGGCATCTGGAACTGAATCTACCAGCAGTTCCGCGTAAAGCAAAGGGGACACGCCACGTTGGTAGCGCCCTAGCTTGGAGAGCAGCAAAAATCGACGACTCGCGGGAACTGCGCCGGCGAAAGGTAGGCGCTGCGCGCCGCGATTTTTTGTCGGAGTTAAAGCTCCGACCCTCTGAAAAACTGCGGCTGCGAATGTTCGCCAGGCGAGCCCGGACACTAGCCACCTCGCCGATGGGATCGGTCGCGCGGGGGCTAAGCCAGGGCTGCGCTAGGTGTGGCCGACGCGGAGTGGGCGTTCGAGGATCAGCTCGAGCTTGGTGTTTTCGTCGAGAGTTAGCTCCTGTCCGATTCCGGAGGTGACCATGAACGCGGTGGCGGCGCCAATGGCTGCGCCGATGGCGGCATCTTTATTATTGTGGGCGGCCATGCCAACGGCACCGCCGGCAAGTGCGCCTGCGGCCGCCGCCTCCGCCTCGGTTTGATGATTGCTGGTCGTGGCTTCGATTTCGCCTTCGTGTTGATACAGCACTCGAATGGAATGAATGCCTGGGGTGTCAATTAATTCAGCGACGAGAGGGACCCAACCGTTGCGGGTGCGGATGTCGTCGAAAGCGAGCCATAGCTTGGCGCGACCGGTCTTTCCGGCAGCGAGAACCTTGTCTATATGGCCGCGGACTTCCGCGCCCGCGGGCAAAGTGGTTCCGTCCGCGGTCACGATTTCGTCCAGCGTTCGAGCGGTGAAATGCTTACCGGCCTTGTCCTCTTTAGTGCTGATCTTGTCGTGGAGGGAGACCAAAAAGCGAGTTCCGGCGTGAACTTCATAGGGGGCGCCGCCGGGATTTTGCGAAGCAGAGTCTTGGGCTTGCGTGTTTGCCGGCCATCCCACGAAACCCGCCAAAACTAACATCATCAACAGCAGTGGTGTGCGTGACATGAACTCCTCCCCGTTGGATTTCGCTCGGCGCTTTCGCTGGAGACGATCCTTGATGCAAGCTTCATATCAGATGACATTCCAGCGAATCGAGTGGCCCGCGCGTACCTGTAACAAAACCCGAACGGCGCGAAGAAGTTGCAAAAAATAGTTCTAGAACTGCTAGGCGTGAATTATACTCGTGCCGCTTCAGCGAGTTGCTGGAAATCAGGACCGCTGCCAGCCCTGTTGGGTCCCGGCGTCGAATCCGCGGGTGCGTACAGCTCTCGAATTCTGCTGCCATCGTTGGATTGCCGCTTTCGACGCCCGCTAAGTCAGCTGTGGATGCAGCCGAGGTGAGGAGGGGGAATGAAATTTGGAGCGCGTGCAGCGATATTATTATTGACAGTCCTCATTTTGGTTTCCACGCCGAGCTTTGCGGATGATGACAAGCCCAAAGACAAGAACGGAGCCACAACGGTTGCGTCTGCCAGCGATACGAACGGTAAGAAGGATGCTGCGCCGACGGATGCTAATGCGGCGCCGGCTCCCGGGACAACTCCGGCAGTGCCGGCGCCGCCTGCTGCCGCAAACGCTTCGGATGATGATGAAGCAACCCAGCCACGGAAGTGGGTTCCGATGCCTACATTGGACGGAACACCCGGGCTGTTTACACTTGGCACCGGGGACACGCTGCCGAAGGGCGGCTTCGACATCGTCGCGGGTGTGAATAAATTCTCGCGGATGCCGGGGGATATCACTGTACTTCAAATGGTCCCGTCATTTGGAGTGGGAATCACGAATTGGTTTACGGCGTTTCTATCCATCGATGCAGGTGAGCATATCCACGTGGGACAGCCGAGTTTGCTGAGCTTAAATTCCACGAACGGCCTGCAATATTTGAATACGATTTATAGTCCTTATCTGCCGTGCAGCGTACCCGCTGTTTGCGCGCCCGCTTACGTTGAGGACTTTCCGTTTGCCGCGCACAATAACGGAGGAGTGGGAGAAATAGATTTGGGATTCAAGATAGCTTTGCTCTCTGAAAAACGGGGCAAGCCCATCAGCCTTTCGATTCGCAATGATTTTTACATTCCCACGGAGTCGGGGTTTTCGACGCTGCTTTCGAATGGAACGCAAACCGGACAGTTCAACTACGGGATTGGGTTGGAAGCAAGCAAAACCCTGTTCCATCACAGCATTCTGGCGACGGTCAACTGGGCATACCGCTTTGAACGTCAAGCGACTTATACCGTGGATTTTAGCGGCGTGGACACGCGGGGAGTCTTGAAACTGGCGGATCAAATGCCGATTGGAGCCGGCCTGCAGATATTTCCCGACAAACGCTTTCAGATCATAACGGAATATGACGCGTTGATCTATGTGGGCAAACCGATCCAGAACACGACGTTCGGAGCGCGCGATCCAGTAGATAGCTTGATGGGTTTCCGCTTGTACGCGTTGAAGAATCTGGCGTTGGACGTGGGATACCGTTACAACTTGAACTTGACGAACCATCAGGACCGCAACGGCTTCGTCGTAAAGATTGCGTATGCGCGCTGGCCGGAAAAGCCCTTGCCGCCGGACAGTGTGACGGCGACTTGCTCGGCGGACAAAGCGTCGGTGATGGAAGGTTCGGGCGATTATGTGACGGCCAATGTTGCAGCAACAGATGCAAACGGACTGCCGCTGAATTATTCGTGGAGCGCTTCGGGCGGAAAGATTATCGGGACAGGCCCGTACGTGCGATGGGATTCGACGGGAGTGGCCGCGGGGAGCTACGCGCTGACGGCGCGAGTGGATAATGGCGCGGGCAAAGGCGCGAGTTGTTCGAGTTCGGTGGTGGTGCAGCCGAAGCCGGTGCCAGCACCCACAATGAGCTGTTCTGCAAATCCCGCGACAGTGATTGCCGGCGAACGCCCGACGATTACGGCAACTGTGAATGATGCCTCGGGGACACCCATTACGTTCACGTGGCAGGCAAACGCCGGGCAGATTATTGGAAACGGATCGAGCGTGCAGTTCGATACTTCGGGGCTGCCTGCCGGGACATACACGATAACGGGCCGAGCGGAAAACGGCGTCCACAGCGCTTGCGATTGTTCCACGACGGTCACGGTGCAGGCGCCTGCGGCTGCTCCGCAAGCCAGCAAAATCAGCGAATGCGATTACGCGTTGAACAGCGCGCGCGCGAATAACGTGTGTAAGCGAACGTTGGACGACGTGGCTGTGCGCTTGCAGACGGACGCGAAAGCGAAGATCGTTGTGGTGGGATACGCGGAACCCAAGGAGCGTCGAGCGCAGAAACTCGCGAGCGAGCGGGCCGAGGGTGCGAAGAAGTATCTGAACGAGAAGAAGAGCGTGGATACTTCGCGGGTTGAAGTACGCACGAGTACAGAGGCGGGAAAAGAAGGACGGCGGGTTGAAATTATCCTGGTGCCGGACGGAGCTACGTACTGAGCATTCTGGCGAACTTGAAAATGCTACGTTCGCGATGGGCCTGCCCGGAGCGAAGAATCAGAGTTTTTGGCGCCTGAAGCGGCAGCCGACGGCACGGCTACCTCGCGCCGATGTCGCCACCGGCGTTCGGTCCTTGAATTGCAGCACAGATCCTCGAGCCCTGCAGCAAAATGTGCCGGGCACACAAGCCCTGGCATCTAAACGACATGAGTTTTCGAATTTATCGATGGCTGGCAGTAATGGCCGTTTTCTTCAGTTCTGTTTCCCTTTGCGGAAGCCTGTTGGCACAAACATGGACATCGATGGGACCGCTGGGCGGGGACGTACGCTCGCTAGCGGCTGATCCATCCCATCCTAGAGTGCTATACCTTGGGACCGCAGACGGCTACATTTTCGGTTCGCAAGACGCGGGTGAGCACTGGGAATCGCTTGGGCTGGTAGGGCCTGCGAATGGGGTGATCACGGCAATCGTCACCGATCCGAGAAATTCGGAAACGCTTTTTGCATCCATGTGGACTAAGGACGCGAATGGCGAGGGTGGCGGAGTTTTCGTCAGCCGTGACGGTGGCGGAACGTGGCGGGAATCCGGTCTCGAAGGCCATGCGATTCGAGCGCTGGTGCAATCGGCATCCGAACCTGACGTTCTAGTCGCTGGGGCGCTCGATGGGATTTTCCGCTCGAACGATCTCGGCAGACATTGGGAGCAGATCTCGCCTTCGGGGGATTCAGAGCTGCGCAATTTTGATTCGCTCGCGCTTGACCCGCAGGATTCCGAGATCATTTATGCCGGAACGTTTCACCTAGCGTGGAAAACATTGGATGGCGGGAAAAACTGGGCGCCGATCCATCGCGGAATGATAGACGATTCGGACGTTTTGAGTTTGGCGGTGGAGGTCTCGGATCCTCAGCGGGTATTTGCGAGCGCGTGCTCGGGAATTTATCGAAGCGAAGATGGCGGTTCCTATTGGAACAAGATCGAGGGCATTCCGTTTTCCTCGCGCCGCACACCCGTGATTCGCCAGGACCCGATGCACCCTCTGGTGCTTTTCGCAGGGACTACCGAAGGGCTTTGGAAAACGACGGATGGTGGAGCGCGGTGGCGGCGCATATCTCCCAGAGACTGGGTGATCAACTCGCTTTTAATTCAGCGCATGGAGCGCCGTTCGCCGGGCGGCAGTTACTCAGCGGAATCTTCCACCGGGGAATTTTCAGAGGAACAGAGCCGCGTGCTGATCGGGACGGAGCAACGAGGAGTTCTGGCGAGCGATGACGGCGGGGAACATTTTCGAGAGTTGAACGAAGGGTTTCACCACCGGCGGATTGTTTCGCTGGCGATTGACGCCGATAAACCGGGGCGCGTGGCCGCGGTTTTAGCGAATTCTCCAGATTCTCCTGTCGAGACAGAAGATGGAGGACGTACATGGTCCACAATCAGCGCCGGTCTGAATCCGAATGCAGTAACACGGATGTTTTCTTCACCGCGGGGATTTTTAGCAGCGCTATCGTCCGGTGGTTTCGCTCGTTTTGACGCCCAGAGTCAAAGATGGGCGAGAGTGGGAAGGATTATCGAAAAGCCCGAGGATGTGGCGGTCAGCATCGAAAGACCGCAAGTTCACTCCCGGCCGTTCGATGCCGTGGTCAATGACTTAGCCTGCGGCGAGGCCAGATGCTTTGCGGCGACTCAAGAGGGATTATTTTTTACGTCTGACAATGGCGACACTTGGGATGTGCTTTCTTTCAGTTCGGCTAATTTGCCGGTGAATTCAGTTCGCATGTCGGGCGACTCGCAGAAGTTGCGGATTGTTTCGTCAAACGCGATGATTTTTTCGGATGATGCCGGTCGAACCTGGAAGTGGCACGATCTGCCACTCGATTCGGGAGGCGCAACTCGTCTTGAATGGGCGACGGCCGATACTCTCCTAGCCGCCGCGAGAAACGGACTCTACATTTCGCGGGACGATGGAGCTAGCTGGGAAAAGTTGCAGTCTGGATTGCCGGGGGCGGCTCCCGAGGACGTGCTGATTCATGCGGGCGCATGGCTGGTTTCGATGCGGGATCGAGGGCTTTTCATTTCCCGGAACGAAGGCGCGAGCTGGTCGCGCGTGAAGGAAGTGGATGGTTGGAGCGCCGACGATCAATTCACCATGCGCGCAAACGGGATAAACGGGGAATTCGTTTACGCAGGATCTGCCAATGACGGTCTGTACATCTTGGATTTGCTGGGCCAGTCAGCCGCTGGAGGGTCCGAATCAGCCCAGGCCGGAAAATAAACTTCAAACGGTCTCTCGATTAAACCATTTTAGGAGTGTGTAGGGCCGTTTGTTCCCACTTTTGCACGACGTATATTTTGTGTTGGTGCCAGGACTTACCGGGATTCCGTAGAATTACGACTTGTTAATAATCCCAAATCGGCACTAGACTGCGCATCGTACCCAATCCCTTTTCCAACTAAGACCTTTGCTTTCAGCAGTTCGGCCAATGTTCCTAAGTGGTATGCATTGTGCATTGGCAACGCGGAAGTAACGCGCAGAAAAGGAACTAACCAATGGCTAGTGGGGCAGAGGCGGGTCTTGCAGTCGAGCGAGCGGTGCCGGTAACGGTTCTGATTGTGGACGATGAGGACGCAACGCGGAACCTTTGCCGGGATGTCGTGAGCGAATCGGGATTGCGCACGAGGTTGGCGGCGACGACCGAGCAAGCCCTGGATATCCTCGATCAATCGGCTGTAGATATTGTGATCACGGACCTGCGCGTGCCGGAACTGGGCGGCATCGAGTTGCTCAAACGCGTGAAGGAGACTTATCCGCAAGCGGCTGTGATGGTATTAACGCAGTACGGAACTATTGAAAGCGCCGTCGAGGCTACGCGCATGGGCGCTGTGGACTACGTGACGAAGCCGTTCCACATCCCGGAATTGCGGAGCAAGCTCGATCGGGTGGTACGGCTGCTTGAGGTGGATCAGGAAAATCGGATACTTCGCGAACAGCTTCGCACCAAGCCCGGATTCGCGGGTTTGATAGGCATTTCGCCCAAGATGCAGCGGGTGTACCGGCTGATCGAAAAGGTGAGCCAGCATACTTATCCGGTGCTCATTTTGGGCGAAAGCGGGACTGGTAAGGAATTGGTAGCGCGCTCGATTCATTTCTCGGGAGTGCGAAAAGCCAAGGCGTTCGTGCCCGTGGATTGTTCCGCGCTAGTACCGACACTCATCGAAGCGGAACTTTTCGGGTACGTAAAAGGAGCTTTTACCGGCGCAAATCAGACCAAACCGGGACTGATGGAAGTGGCCGATAACGGAACACTGTTTCTGGACGAGATCGGGGATCTTCCTGTGGACTTGCAGGCAAAACTCCTGCGCGCTTTGCAGGAAAAAGAAATCAGGCCGGTGGGCTCGACAGCACGGTTTCCACTCTCCGTGCGAGTCATTGCAGCGACAAATCGCGATCTTGAGACGGCAGTCCGGCAGGGTGGTTTTCGCCAGGATCTTTATTTTCGGTTGAACGTGGTGCAGATCAAGCTGCCGCCTCTGCGCGAAAGGAAGAGCGATATTCCTATTTTGGTGAATTCTTTTCTGGAAAAGTACTCCGAAGCGCACGGGAAAACTCGCACAATCTCGGAAGATGCCATAGCGCGTTTGATGGGTTACGACTGGCCGGGCAATGTGCGGGAGCTTGAGAATGCGATCGAGCGGGCCATGGCACTGGGGTCCGGCCCAATTTTGCACGTAGGCGATCTTCCGTCCAATCTTCAACAAGCCAGCGGCGAACGGTTGCCGCAGAACGATGAGTTGTTGCCGCTGGAGGAACTCGAACGGCGGGCCATACTTCGCGCGCTGCGCGAAGCTGCCGGCGACAAACTGGCTGCAGCGCGCTTGCTCGGCATTGGCAAGACCACGCTCTATCGCAAGTTGAAGCAGTATGAGATGCAATCGCAGTCGAGTTCGTAAGTGTCCCCGTCCTACCAAGCACCTTGCTTTGCAATTCGCGCAGCATTTTGAATAAAGCGACATTCCTGCAGAGGGATAGGTTGTTTCGAACTGGGAATGCCACGACCATTTTTCCTTCGCGACGTCTTCCAGGCTACTGAAAACAAGGAACATAAAAATTGCTTAACATGGTCAAGATTATGCTTTGGAATATGCATGCTGATTGAATCGGCGAAGAACAAACGATTAATCTGGATGCGATTAATCCGCCGCGCTTTGGACTACGGCCTGACCGTAGGAGCAGCGCTTCTTTGCAGTTACTGGATCGTCCAGGGGCGATGGTAAAGGCGCGATGAAGAGCGCGGACGAAATGTCGGGGAGTGCGCGCGGCAACGCCCATGCGGCGCAGGGTTCTTCGCATCCGCAGGGGAATACGCTTCCGCTTTTTGCGGACGCAGGTTTTAACGCCGTGTTTGACTCAAGCGGAGAGGCGCTGATCGTAGTAGATCGAAAAGGCTTGATCCAGCAGGCGAACGTTAGAGCGCGCGAACTGCTGCGTCTAAAAGATTCAAGCACTTCGCGGGCGGGTTTGCTGGACTTTTTCGCCACGCCATCGACTGTAGATTTTAGCGAGTTCACCGAACAGGCCGACACTTCAAACACGTTAGCCACGCGCGACGCCTTGCTCGCGACTGGATTTCCAATCAGGATCACGGTGCGCTCGACGCTGCCAGGTTCCCAAAGCATTTTGCTCTGCCTGGAGGATGGGTCGCTGGTGCAGCGCGCGGAAAGAAAAGCGCGACAGATGGAAGCCGAAATCCTGAGCGTTCTCGACGCGGTGGAAGTTGCCATCGTGCTGTTCGATTCGACTGGCCGGTTGCGATTTTCGAACGCCCGATTTGCGCAATATTTCTCGTTGGATATTCTGCAACTTCGAAAATTGGAGGGGTTTGACGAACTGGACAGCCTGGTGGCCAAAAGATTCCGGGACCCTGAAATGTTTTCGGCGCCGTGGAGATCGTTCGCCGAGGGGGACGGAATCCCTAGCCACGACGAACTGGAAATGACGCGGCCATCCAAGCGCGTTCTGGAAAGGTTCTCTCGGCCGGTGCTGGACCACGAAGGACGGCGCGTCGGCTGGCTGGAACTTTATAAGGACGTGACCGGGGAAAGAGAGATTCAGTCGAAGCTGCTGCAAACGGAAAAAATGGCGGCGTTGGGCCAACTGGTTTCCGGAATCGCTCACGAGTTGAATAATCCCCTGACCACGATCATGGGCTACGGACAGTTGCTGCTGGGCCACGGCCTCACTCCGCCGCAGCTCTCAAAAGCCAGGAAAGTGTTTCAGGAGGCGGAGCGCGCGCGCAGGATCGTGAAGAATTTGCTGTACTTTGCGCGTGAGAACAAGCCTGAGCGTACGCGCGTGAATTTGAACGAGATTGTCGAGCGTACGCTGGCGTTGCGGAGTTACGAACTGCGAGTGGAGAATATCGTTATCGAATGCGACCTGGCGCCGAACCTGCCGGAAACGATGGCCGATCCGCATCAACTTCAGCAAGTCGTATTGAACCTGCTGGCGAATGCCGAACAGGCGTTATTGGAAGACCGGGGCCAAGGACATGTCTGGATCCGCACGCACCGTATCGGGGGCAATCGAATTTCACTGGAAGTCTCCGATGATGGTCCGGGCATTCCAACAGAAGTGGGGTCACGAATTTTCGATCCATTTTTTACCACCAAGCCGTCAGACATCGGCACCGGGCTGGGACTCTCGATCGTTTATGGGATCGTACATCAGCATGGCGGGGAAGTTACGTTCGAAAACCAAGCGAGTTCCGGTGCGCGATTCGTCGTGGAATTGCCGCTGGTGGCGGTGCAACCGAGAGATCCGGAGGCGAGCCTGTCTTTGGGGGCCGAGCGGGAGCCGAATACAACAAGAGGAAGGATCCTGGTGGTTGAGGATGAGCCCACCGTGGCCCAGCTAATGGTAGATGTTTTGCGCGAAGAGGGCCACCAAGTGGAAGCCGTGCTGGACAGCCAAGAGGGTCTGACGATGCTTTCACGCGGCAAGTACGACCTGGTACTTTGCGATCTTCGAATGCCGCGTCTCGACGGACCTGCGTTTTACGACACGTTGGTTCGCAGCGGCAGCGCGGAGCACCAGCGCATAATATTCGTCACCGGCGATACCTTGGCGCCGCGCACTTTGGAATTCCTGGAAGCGAATAGACTTCCCTATCTCTCGAAGCCATTTCTGGTGGAGGAATTGAAGCTCGCGGTGAATTGCAGATTGCAAAAGACTCGGCAGACGGAAAAGATGCCGAATTCGGCTCGTCCGACGAAACGGCGCCCGGAATTGGGAAGCAAGCAGGAATCATGAGGCGGGGGAAGCGTGGCAATAAATAGAGAAAAATCAGACGTGCTGCTTGGAATTGCGGACAGTGACCTGGCAAGGCGTTTTCTGGTTGCCACCGAGCGCACCTCGAAACCTGGTTCGGTATTTACCGTCGCCACACTCGCGGAGCTACACGAGCAGATAAAACGCAGCGCGCCGCGCGTGATTGTGGTGGCCGACGACCTATTGCAGGATTTGCCGCCCACGGAGATACTGCGGCAATTAATCGGCGTCGCTCCGGTGATCTTACTGGCGCCGCAGGAGCGGCAGACCGAGATTTCGAAGCTCGTGGCCGGCGGCGACGTGGAGTTCGTAGCTCAGGTGGGAGATTTCCTGCCATTGGCTGCGAGCCTCCTGGAACGCAGGTCACGCTGGGCGAAGCGGGCAGAGATTCCCGCGGGACAACTGTGGGGGGAGCTTTCACTGGACGTCGCGGAAATTTTTCGCCATGAGATCAATAATCCTTTGACCGGGATACTCGGCAATGCGGAGCTGGTGCTAGCGCATGGCGAACATATGTCCGTCACCGACGCCCAGCGACTTCGGACCATCGTTGATCTTGCCGTGCGGCTGAGGGAAACCACTCGACGCCTAAGCTCTTCCTTGCAAACGCAGTCGCCGCACCCTCTGCGGTCCGTTTAACCCAGTCTTCCGAGGACTTGAGCACGAACCTTCTCACTTTGCCTATTTTTGTTGCTGCTTGCGTCGTCCGCTATTTACTTCGGCCCCGACTTTACCTACCATGTGCCATGTCTGCTGGTTGCGCCTGGGCGCGATTCGGTCCAAGTTCAGCTGTGCAAACCCAAACTTATGCCACGCGTACCCCGACTCGTCGTAATTGAACCTAACGGAGCCCACCGCGAAGTGCCGGTAGGCACCACGCCGTTTCGAATCGGCCGCCAAGCCGGGAACGAGCTGACTTTGCGCGACAGCCGCATCAGCCGGCAGCAGGCGCAAATCCTTTCCGTGAACGGCACCATGGTGCTGGAAGACATGGGAAGCCGGCACGGAACGTTCGTCAACGGGGAGAAAGTTCTTCGGCACGAGCTTCAGCCTAAAGACTCCATCGATTTTGGAATGCCCGATTCCTACAAACTGACGTTCCTGGGGCAGGGAGCAACGATTGAGGAACTCGTGGAGCGGGTGGAAGCGCCGGCGCCAACGCATGCGGGATCTCGCGAACTTTATCACCTGGGCGTTCTGCTTGAAGTTGCCAGGACTCTCGGCACGGGGCTTTCGCTCGAGGACGTATTGACCGCCGTCGTTGATGCTGCGATTCAGGTGACGCGCACAGAGCGCGGTGTGCTGCTTCTGGCCAACGAAAGCGGCGAGCTGAATATGATCGTGGCGCGGGATGCGCAGCGCGGCACGCTACGGCCGGATCAGTTGCAGGTGTCGCAGAGCGTGGTGAAGAGCGTGGCGAAAACTCGCCGCGAGTTAATCGTAAGTGATACGGGCGAAGATGGGGGAATGAGCCAGCAAGAAAGCGTCGCGCGGCTGGAGTTACATACCGTGGTGGCTATCCCGATCGACAAGCTGCCCATGATTGAGACGCTGGACGCGACAATTTCCACACGCCAGGGCGAGTTGCTCGGAGTTTTGTATCTCGATAGCCACGTTCCCTCCAGCGCGTTTACGGATCTGGATCGAGAAGTTTTGCGGAGCCTGGCGCGGGAGGCGGCGACGGTTGTGGAGAATGCGCGGCTTTTTGCGTCCTCGCGAGCAAAACAGCGGTTGGACCACGAAATCGAAATCGCCAGCCAGATTCAGAAAACACTGCTGCCGAAAGCGCTGCCTAACACGGCAGAATTGACCGTGGCGGGCTCAACGCTTTCTTGCCACTCGGTCGGCGGGGACTGTTTTGACGTGATTGGGCTTGGCGGCGGACGCTATGGATTCTTCGTTGGAGATGTTTCCGGGAAGGGAATTTCCGCTGCTCTGCTGGCCACATTGTTGCAGGGCGTCTTTTTTACTACCGCGGCGATGGACATCGCGCTTCCCGGCGTATTTTCGCGCGTGAATCAGTATTTGTGCGAGCGTAGCGGCGACGACCGGTACGCCACGGTTTTCTACGGCGTTCTGGACAAAATGGGCCGTTTCGAATACGTGAATGCGGGGCACGTCCCGCCATTGCTACTGCGCAAGGCGGGAGGGTTGGAAGGATTGGGTTCGGCTAATTTCCCCGTGGGAATGTTTGCGGAGGCGGAGTATCAAAGTACCCGCGTGCAGGTGGAACCCGGCGATTTTCTGGTGATCTACACGGACGGCGTTTCCGAAGCGTCCAACAATAATAACGAACTGTTTGAAGAGGTGCGGCTGCGCAAGATCATGGAAGATTTTAAGGGCAACACGGTGGAACAATTGGGAGACTCTATCCGAGAAGGTATGAGAGCGTTCACGGAAGGCGCACCGCAATCGGACGACGTCACGATCCTGGTAATTCAGTATAAGGGAATCGCCGGATGAAGCGAAAGACAACGGCGCGAGCAACACCGGCGCGGGTAACTCCGGCGACAGCTCTGGAGACGCTCGAACAGGTTGTGTCGGTGCTGAATCCCGAAATCGAGCCCGGAGAACTCGCTTCGCAGATGGTGCGCGTGTTGGCGGCGCCGGGCCGGCTGGAAGGCGCACGCCTCTGGCGCGTGGTCAATGGCACACCCACGATCTGGCAAGAAAGCGGCGAGCTTCCTGCGGCGGACTTAGCCGGGATCGAAAAGATTTTAAGAGGCAAAGACGCCGGTAAAAACGGACGGAGCCGCGCGTGGGTCCTGGGACGCCCGGGAGATCCGGTGGGCGTTCTAGAGACGTCGTTGAAAGGACCACTCGACGAAAAAACGCGCATATGGTTGGATTTGTTCAGACGGTACGCGGAAGTTGCGCTGGAAAGCAGCGAACGCCGCAACGCAGTTATTGAATTATCCACGATTGTCGAAGCTACCAAGCGGCTAAATTCCACCCTCGATCTGGCCGAATTGCTGAACATCATTCTGCAACTCACCACTCGACAGACGGGAGCGGAGCGCGGGACAGTTTTCTTGATCGATCACGAGCGCAATGAGATTTGGTCGCTGGTCGGAATGGGTCTGGACCAACACGAGATCCGGCTGCCGATTAGCCGGGGTATTGCGGGTTGCGTGGCGGCGACCGGCGACACCATAAATCTGGCGGACGCCTACGCGGACCCGCGGTTCGAATCGGAAGTGGATCTGCGTCTCGGTTTCCGCACGAAATCGCTTCTTTGCCTTCCCATTCGGAATAAGGACGGCGAAACGATCGGAGTGCTACAGCTGTTGAATAAGAAAGCGGGGCCTTTTACACGAGCGGATGAAGGCATGCTGCGAGCAATTTCCGATCACGTAGCTCTGGCGCTCGAAAACGCCCAGCTTCACCGCGAAATGATTCACAAGCAGCGGATGGAGCGCGACCTGGCGCTGGCGCGAAGCATTCAGGTGGGACTGTTGCCCGAACATCCTCCGCAACTGGAGGGATTCGATATCGCCGTCTCGCACAAAATGTCCTTGGAAGCCGGCGGTGACTATTATGACTTTATTCCTCTGGCACCGGACACGATTCTGACCGTGGTGGCGGATGTGGAAGGCAAGGGTGTGGGGTCCGCCATGGTGATGGCGAACCTTCAGGCTACGCTGCACGCGCTGCTGGCGCATCTTCATTCGCTCGAGCGGCTGGTTGAATCGCTGAACGATATGATCCTGGCGGACACGCGCGGGCAGAAATTCATGACCATGTTTGTGGGCTTGCTCGATCAGCCGCATCGCACGCTGCATTATGTGAACGCGGGACACGTGCCGCCGGCGGTTGTACGCGCGGATGGCTCAGTGGAATATCTACGGGAAGGCGGAATGGTGGTCGGGCTGTTTCCGAGCGTGCATTACGACCGCGGACATGTTCGGCTGAATCCGGGCGATCTGGTTGTGGCCTGCACCGACGGCATCACTGAAGCGATGGATACTGAGTCCGAGGAATTCGGGCAGCCGAGGCTGGTGGAACTCGCCGTTCGTGAACGCTCGAAGCGGGCTCAGGAAATTGTGGATATCGTGCTGAAGGAAGTGGACCTCTTTTCTCGCGGCGGCACGCACGAAGATGATCGTGTGATTATGATACTCAAAGTTGTGTGATATTTCGGCGCCTCAGGGATTACCTGGATATTTCTCGAAGAAACTGATTACGCGGTTTTCGTATTCAGCTGGATCTTGGCCCAAGGCGGAGGCGTGCCCGGCGCCTTGCACGATCCACAATTCCTTAGGGCCTGTGGCTGCTCTGTAGATTCGTTCCGCGTGGCGGCAGGGGATGGTGCTGTCCCGCGTGCCACAAATTAGCAAAACCGGAAAGGGACGATCAGCGACTGCTTTCTCCGGTGACACGTCCTCCGCTTTAAACCCGCCGCCCTTTTCAACCGAGTTCATGGCGACGATCGAGGCTGGGCTGAGAAGAGTTTTTCCCAGCCAAGAACCGGCGTGAAGCCCGGCATAGTCGTAACTGACTTCGCGAAGATTGGAGAAGGGCGCTTCGGCGGCGACTGCTTCGATCCGTGGCTCGACAGCCGCAGACTGCAATGCAATCGCGGCGCCCAGGGAAACGCCAAGAGCATAAAGATGTCGCACCTTTTCCGATGCGTAAAGAGCATCGGTGATCGCAACGGCATCGTAACGCTCCTTCCAGCCATAGGTTTCCGTGTCGCCACCACTTTCACCTTGCGCCCTGGAGTCCATCATCACGAGGCTGTAGCCGTGCCGGAGCAGGAATTCCGCGTGACCGGAATCACCGGTGCGGTTGTCTGCGATCCCGTGAAAGAGAATTACCCAATCGCCATTTGATCGCTGGGGATGGACTTTCCATCCCCGCAACTCGGCGCCGTCGCGGGCATTAACAATGAAATCCTGCTTTGATGCGCCCGTGCGTTGCAGCCTTTCGTTGATGCGAACGATTCTTTCGGGTGTGAGCGGCAAACGTGCAGGATGCAAAATGCCGTTGCCGAGAGTACTCCCCACGAACGCGGCGAGGACCGGAGCCGCCAACAACAAGATGATTGCGACGAGACCGAGGAAGCGTTTCATCGAGCTTTCCATGCAAATGATACGCGCTCACGAGTGTTCTTGTTCAGCAATGTGCGCGTTTGTACAAAGGCATGTTCGCTACGAGCCAGTGGAGGAGTAATGGCGGGTGCCGATGTTCCAGGCGGAAATTGCGAGGGTGAGGAATACGAGCGCAACGACCGGAACGAGTGGGGCGTATTCGGGGTGCACGGTGCGGCCGAGCATGCGCACGCTGGGATAAAAGGAAGCGAGGCCGAAGGGAACGATCCAGCACAGGAAAAATTGCACGGCTCCGCTGTAGATGGAGAGCGGGTAGCGTCCGAATGCAATCACGTTCCAAACGGGCGGATGCACGCCGATGCGGTCTTCAAACCAAAAGGAAACTGTGCTCAGCAGCAAAAAAAGCGAAATGTAAATAATCGCGGCGCAAAGACCGAAGAAGAAAAGCATCGCGAATTTCGTAGGCGTCCACACTAAGCCCAGGTGCCTGGAAGCCCACCAGAGGCAAAAAATGCCGGTGGCGACCTCCTGCAAGGACTCGATGCGAAACGTCTCGAACAGCACTTGAAAAAGCGAAGAAATCGGCCGCAGCAGGACGCGATCGAATTTTCCCTCGATGATGAAATTGTTGCCGAAATCGTAGAGATTCATGCTGACGATGTTGAATATGCCGTAGGGGATTAGCGAAAAGCCGTAGAGAAACAGGACTTCCTCGAATCGCCAGCCGGCTAGCTGCGTCGCCTTCTGGAACAAAATCACTACGAAACCGAGACCAAAAACCGTGGCGGCAAAACTGGTTCCCAGGCTAATGAAGAAATCGCCGCGATAGCTGACGCGGACTTTGGCGTACTGGGCGAAGTAATCGAAGAACAGGAGAACGTGGCGCTTGGCTGCGGCAACGAGCGCGGGCAACCCGATTTTTTCTTCCGCCACGTCCCCGGCGGGTAAGGAACTATTTACCACGCTAGCCTCCGTGAATTGTGATTTTGCGGGCTGCACGTTCCCACCAGAAATGCGCCAGGATAAGTAGCGCCACCACCCAGCACCACTGGGTGACAAGAGCCCGCAGCGCGTGGGCGCGATTTAATTTCCCAAGATAAATCTGCAGCGGTGTGTAAGCAATGTGTTCGAATGGAAGCCACGCAAGGACTGTTTGAATCTTTGCCGGGAAAAAGGCCATGGGGACCAGCAGGCCGGAAAGCAGTTCGATCAGCCAGTATTTTGCGCGAATCAGCGCGAGGATGGATTTCAAGGGAATCGCGCAGGTTCCGATCATGAAATTGATGGCGCCCATCAGGAAAAAACTGCCGAAGACCGCGATCATGAAAAGCAGAAAGTCCTGACGCGAAGCCGGGCTTTGGACGTGAAACACAAATGCGACGACGAAGGCGGTGGGAAGCGTCAGTAGGCCGAGGCGGAACGCCGATTCGCCAATGGCCCGCGAGATCCACATCCATTGCACCGAGGCGGGCTTGATCAGGTCCATGGCGATTTTGCCTTCGATTACTTCGTAGGCCATTTCCTGATCGATGGTGTTCCAGTAGAACGAACGAATGATCCAGCCCACGCTGACGTAGGTAATCATTTGTTGCATGCTGTAGCCCGCGATGGATTGTCCCGAGTGGTAGACGGCGCTCCAGATGAAGTAGTACACCGTGACATTCAAGAAGTAGGTGATGATGCCGGTGAAATAGCGCAGGCGGAAAGCGAGAATGTTGACGAAGCCCACGCGCGAGAATTCGACGTAGGGGACAAGTGCCTGGGCCCAACTGCTCATACCACGACCTCGGGGAGTGCTTCGCCGGCGTAGATACGTTTGATGATCTCTTCGATAGGCTCGTCCTCTATTAGGATGTCGCGGACTTCGACGGCGCCGAGGATCTGGCGGATAAGGTCGGCGGTCGCGACTTTTACACGGTCGAAGCGAATGCGGTAGGTCAGTTCGTCCACTTGTTCTACTTCAAGGCCCTCTCGCGAGAATTGCTCAACACCCAGCGCTTGCGCGCGGTCTTTGAGCGCGAATTTGATTTGCTTGGTGCGCAGCAATTTTTCTTTCAGATGGCTGAGGGGGCCGTCGTAAAGCACTTTGCCGTGGTCGATAATCATGATCCGACGGCACAATTCTTCGATATCGTCGAGGTCGTGGGTCGTCAACAGGACCGTGGTGCGAAATTCGCGGTTGATGGCGCGCAGGAAATGGCGAATGTGGTCTTTCGCGACCACGTCGAGGCCAATCGTCGGCTCATCAAGGAAAAGTAGCGGTGGATTGTGCAGCAGTGCCGCGGCTAAGTCGCAGCGCATTCGCTCTCCGAGCGAAAGCTTGCGCACTGGCGTGTGGAGATAATCGCGGATGCCCAGGATTTCGTCGAAGCGTTCCATGCGGGCATCGAAATCGCGTTGCGAGACGTCATAGATGCGGCGCAGAAGCTTGAACGATTCGATAACGGCGATATCCCACCAGAGCTGGGTGCGCTGGCCGAACACGACGCCGATGGTCTTGACATATTGGCGGCGCTGGCGGTAAGGAACGTAGCCGTTTATGCGGATTTCACCGCTGGTCGGCACCAGGATGCCGGTCAGCATCTTGATGCTTGTCGATTTTCCAGCGCCGTTCGGGCCGATGTAGCCGACCATTTCGCCGCGCTCGATTGAGAAGCTCACGCGGTCCACAGCGGCAACCGTGCGGTAATCCCTGACAAACAAATTTTGAATCGAGCCCCAGACGCCTTCACGGCGCTTGAAGGTGCGGAAGTGTTTGCATAATTCGTGGACGTGAATTAGGGAATCAGCGCTCATGAATCACTGGATTCTAGCACTAGCGTTGCGAACGCGCGCGGCTAGCCGGCACCCCTGCCGAGGTTAGACGCGCAGAATTTATTTTGGGCGCTTAGGAAATTTCTCGAGGGCTTCCGAGATTGTGTCACGCCCGCAAATTCTCTTCCTCAGCGGCTAAAGCCGCAGTGATTTTGCATCGTTTACGGCACGACTAAAGTCGTGCCCTGACGAAAGCCGGAGTTGCGACGCAGGCTTTCCGGGTGGACTTGGAATGGAAGGAAGCGAGGGGACTAGCCCTTGTGGCAGATGGAGCAGTGTTTGGCTTCGTAATTCTCCATGGTGACTTCGAACATATTATTGCAGCCTATACAGACGCGGTGTATTTTGGGCGGCTTGTTGCCAGGCTTGTTCTCGTCCGTGGGGCTAGAATGCTGAGTTGTGTGCGGCTCGCTCATGACCGAATTCTAACACGGCCCACCGGCAGCGCAAGACCGCGCGACATAGGTGACAGCAATTCCCAGAGTGCAAATCTGGCACCCATTGGCGTTTGCGCAGGCATGCGTCAAACGGGTCTGCTACAATTTTACGCTTCGGGGGTAGCTGCGCATCCGACCGCGCGGCCGATAATGGCGAAAAATAGTAGACCAAAATGGATCGTGGCGGCCTTTGCTGTGGCGCTGGTCGTCATAGTTCTAGTGGTACTCGCGGGGCGTGGGCAAGCTCCTACGGTCTCGGTGGCGCAAGTGTCTCGCGAGGATTTGACTGCATCGATTACGAGCAACGGGAAAGTCGAACCGATTTCTCCAGTTATTGCTCACGCCCAGTTTCCGACGTTCGTCGACAAGGTGATGGTCACTGAAGGGCAGTCCGTTCATCGCGGAGAGCTTATTCTTAGCCTGAATGCGGCAGATATTGCGACTCAGTTGGCACAGGCGAGGCAGGATTTGCTTTCCGCTCAAACCACTTTGCGAAACGCTCGCGCGGGCGGCCCACCCAATGAAGTAGCGCAGCTGGGGGGAGACCTGGAGAAGGCGAAAGCGCAGGTGGCAAACCTTGAACGCACGCAAGCAGCGCTTACCGGCCTTGTCGCCAAGCAAGCGGCCACGCAGGACGAACTCGCTCAGAACCAGGCGCTTCTGACCGAGGCCCGCGCCAACCTTCAGGCGCTGGAGCAGAAAACGGCGGCTCTGAAACAGCAAACGGGAGTCGATGCACAAGCGGCTGGTTTGCGTGTAAAGCAGGCGCAGGGTCAGGTTCAATCGCTCGAAGAAAGACTGCGTTCGGCGACTGTTACTGCGGAAGTGGACGGCACGCTTTATTCATTGCCTGTGCATGCAGGCGATTACGTGAAGGTGGGCGACATTCTGGCGGAGATGGCCGACTTGCGGCAGGTGCGCGTTCGCGCATTTGTGGATGAGCCCGATCTCGGATCGCTCGCACCGGACGAAGATGTAAAGGTGAATTGGGACGCCATGCCGAACCGCACATGGAGCGGAAAGGTGGAGCAAGTTCCGAAGCAGGTGGTAGCGCGCGGAACCCGCAGCGTGGGTGAGGTTCTTTGCTCGGTGCAGAATGATAAGGTAGAACTTCTGCCGAACGTGAACGTCGAAGTGCACATCCTCGTCCGCCAACGACCAGGGGTGCTGGTAGTGCCGAGGCGGGCGGTAAGTTACGAGAACGGACAGCACTATGTTTTTGTGTTCGACGGAGAAAGAGTTCATCGGCGCCAGTTTGAAGTGGGCATAGCAAGCGATAAAAACTATGAGGTTGTTTCGGGGCTGGCGCTTGGCGACAAAATCGCGCTACCCGGGGATGTAGATTTGAAGGACGGTATGGAAGTTCGAGCCACGGAGGCCAAATGAGTCGGCGGTTCCCCCATATTCTCAGATTTTCACCGGCACTTCGCATTGGGGCGGCTATGCTCGCGACAATCGTGCTGCTTGGAGCAGCGGTAGAATCTCGCTCAGTAATGGCGTCTGATGCGTCCGGAGCAATTCAGACGGCGCAGCGCCAGTTCAACGCTGGAAATTACGCTGCCGCGATCAAGACTCTGCAGTCTGTGCCGCAGGTTTCGACCAACGCCGAGGCGCAATACTGGCTGGGGCGCAGCTACTACGAACTGCATGATTATGACAACGCAATCCCTGCCGCGGAAAAAGCTGTCGAACTTGATGCGAAAAATTCTGTCTACCATCAATGGCTTGGCACGATCTATGGAGGCAGGGCAGACCGCGACCGCAGCTTTTCGTATGCGCGGAAAGTAAAGAAGGAATTTCAAGAAGCGGTGCGCTTGAATCCGTCGAATGTGGAAGCCCGCCGCGACCTTGAACAATATGACATGGAAGCTCCCTGGGTGGTCGGCGGAAGCAAGGACGAAGCTAAGGAACAAGTTACGGCCATCGAGGCCATCGATCCGGTGGAGGGACACCTGGCGCGCGCTGCTTACGATCTGGACGCCAAGAAGCCCGAACTTGCGGAGAAGGAATATCGCGATGTGCTGGCAGCAAAACCGAAAAAGATCGAGGCTTATTTGGATGTTATGAATTTTTTTGTGCACCAGAACAAGGCCGCCGATGTAGAAGCCACGATGCAGGCTGCGGTGCAGGTGAGTCCAAACGATCCGCGTCTTTCTTATTACCGTGGTGTCTCGCGAGTGCTTTCCGGGACAGATCTTGCGCGTGGGGAAGAATATTTGAAATCCTACCTCGCCAGTTCCCCTGACCGAAGCGATTGGCCGTCGCACGCGGGAGCGCGTGAATGGCTGGGAAGACTGTACGAAGCGGAAGGAAAGAGGGCCGAGGCGGCAGAGCAGTATCGCGCGGCGCTGCAACTGGACCCCGGCCGCAAGGAAGCGAAATCGCGGCTTGAGAAACTCGAGAAGTCATCGCGCTGAACGCTTGCGGCTATGGCAGGAGACCGTGACCCGTTCAAGCGCATCCGATTAACTGGTACTCCATAATGCAACCTCTACGCAGCTCACCGACGGAATGGCGCGAGACGTGGCAGCTTGCTCTGCAAGCGCTACGCGCCAATAAAGTGCGCGCCATGCTGACGATGCTGGGCGTGATTATAGGCAGCGCTTGCATCGTGTTGGTAGTAACCGTGGCCTTGGCGGGGAAGCGCTACATCGTTGGCGAGATCGAGGGCGTGGGCGCCAATCTGATTCACGCGTCCGTCATCCATTCCGGCCCGGTGACGCTCGCGGACGAAATCACGCCGGCCGATTTGGAAGCGGTGAAAGCAAATGTCCCGGGAGTGGTAGAGGCTGCTGGGACCAATGATATGGCAATGTCCATGAGCGTGGATGGCCAGGAGCATCCCATTTATCTGGTCGGCGTGACGGACGGCTTTCAGAAGATCCGCAACCTTCTTGTTCTGCGAGGGAGGTACTTGGACCAAGATGACTTGAGAACGCAAAGCAAAGTTTGTCTGTTGACGCAGGACTTGGCCAAGCTGCTATTTCCGTCTGAAAGTCCACTGGGGAAAGAAATCGGCATCGGGGAGCTGCACTTCACGGTAATCGGTGTCTTCAAGGAACGAGTGGCTAGTTTTGGCCTGACCGAGATTCGTCCGGAATCGGTGGTCGTTCCGTTTTCACTGATCAAGTACTACACCGGCACCGAATTCTTCAAAACATTCTACGTGCAGGCGGACAAGGCCGATGACGTTCCGATGGTCACCACGCAGGTGCAGCAAGTTTTGGAGAGCAGGCATCGCTCCGAGGCTAAGTATCGGGTTGAAAACCTCGCCGGAATTCTGGACGCGGCTCACAAGATTTCGTTAGCGCTGACCGTCTTATTGATACTCGTTGCGCTGATCGCCCTGACGATCAGCGGTATCGGCATCATGAATATTATGCTAGTGACAGTGACCGAGCGAACTCGCGAGATCGGGATTCGCAAGGCGATCGGGGCGCGTCGCGATGCCATCCTGTATCAATTTTTAATGGAGGCGGTGCTGATAAGCGGCTCGGGAGCACTGGTGGGAATCGCGATCGCAGTTTCCATTCCGGTTATCATCAATTTCTTGATCGGTTTCTTCCCGGAGGTTAGCGGGGTTACCATTCCCGTGTCATGGCTCTCGGTGCTACTGGCGTTCATGGTAAGTTGCTCGACGGGGCTGCTGTTCGGTTATCTTCCTGCGAGCCGTGCGGCAAACCTTCACCCGACGGAATCGCTGCGCTATGAATAAAAAATTGCGAATGTTCGCGGCGGCCGGCGTAATTGCGGCGTTTTTGCCGGCGGGACTGGCGCGCGCGCAGAACGCTGAAAAGCTGACCATGCGTCAAGCTGTTACCCTGGCCCTGCAGAACAGCCGCGATTTAGCTCTGGCCCGGGTGCAGTACACAGTCGCCCTAAACGAAGCAGGGCTTGACCGAGCCGCATTTTTGCCAAACCTCTACACCGGTTCAGGCCTGGCGTACACTTCCGGGTTTCCGTCCATTTCAGGTTCACCGCCCGCGGTTTTTCAAATGAGCTACAACCAAGCGGTTTTTAATCCACTGCTAAAGGGCCAGCAACACGCCGCGGAAGACCGCGCGAAAAACATGAAACTCGAAATCGATCGAATGCACGACGACGTCATCGTGCGGGCGGCGACGGCTTATCTGGAACTGGCCGAAGTGCGCCATTCGCTGGAACTGATGCGAAAGGAAGAAGCCAGCGTAGAAAAAATTCTGGGCGTGACGCGCGACCGCGTGGCGGCGAATCAGGAGCTTTCAATCGAAGTGACTCGCAACGAATTAGACCAGGCGCGCGTGGAGGAAAGAATCATCAAGCTGGAAGGCCGCGACGAAACCCTGACGCAACAGCTACGCAATCTCACGGGGATTTCGGACGGCCAATCCGTCGAAGTGGATACCGAGGAGCCTTCGTTCGAAAGTAATCTGCCGGCAAACGATATGATGAATGCCGCCATGCAAAGCGATCGAGGAATTCAGGAGGCTGAAAACGAGCGTCTCGCACGCCAGCAGTTATTGCGAGGCGCCCATCTTAGTTACTGGCCTACCGTGGCTGTTGTCGGGCAGTACAGTATCTTAAGCAAATTCAACAATTACGATGAGTTTTATAAGAAGTTCGAGCGAAATAACGTAAGCCTAGGCGTTCAAGTGACGATTCCTATTTTTGCCTCGAAGACGCGTGCGACTGTCGCGCTGGCGAAGAGCGAATTGGAAGCTGCCGAGCTGACGCTGGGAAACAAGCGCCAGGAAGTTCGCTTGGACATCCAACAGAAAGCTCGCACTGTCCGCGAACTGGATGCGACTCGCGAGGTCGCCCGCCTCGATCTGAAGCTGGCGCAAGAGACGCTGCAAGTGGCCCAGTCTAAGTTTGACGAAGGGCGCCTTACGCTTCGAGATATTGAACGGGCGCGTTTGGATGAGAGCGACAAGTGGGTGGCGTTTCTCGACGCTGATTTCGCCCGCCAGCAAGGGCAGCTAAGTCTTTTGCAGGCAACGGGTCAGTTGGCAAAGGTGTTTCAGTAACGACGGCTGAACACGCAGCACTTGGGGTTGCCGTCAAAACCGAGTAAACTATACGGATTGAGCAGAAGCTAAATTCATAAGGTCATTTTCAACCCTGAGGGGGTAAGAGTAAATATGCCGTCAGTAATGAAAACTTTGTTTCTGAATCCGCCGAGTTTCGAGAAGTTCGACGGCGGCGCGGGCTCTCGCTGGCCTGCCACACGTGAGATTGAGTCTTATTGGTATCCGGTCTGGCTGGCCTATCCGGCTGGAATGCTTGAAGGGAGCCGCTTACTCGACGGGCCGCCGCATCACATAACGCCCGAGGAAGTTGTCCGCATAGCTCAGGATTACGAGTTCGTGGTTCTGTTTACCTCCACTGTTGGCTTTTTCAGCGATTTGCGCATGGCTCGCGCGATGAAGGACAAGAAGCCAAGCATCAAGATCTGCTTCGTGGGGCCGCAGGTGCAAATCAAGCCGGCGGAGAGTTTGCTAGCGAGCCAGGACATTGACTTCGTGGTCCGTGGTGAGTTCGATCATGCCGTGGTGGAATACGCGCAAGGCAAACCGCTTTCGGAAATCTTGAGCGCGAGCTACATGAAGGACGGCAAGATAGTCCACAATCCTCCGCGCGCGTTGCTTCAAACCGCGGAACTTGACGAGCTGCCTTTTGCTACTGAAGTCTACGAGAAAAATATAACGATTGAGAAATACAACGTTCCATTTCTGCTGAATCCGTACGTTTCGTTTTATACCGCACGAGGCTGTCCGGCTTTGTGCACGTTCTGCCTGTGGCCCCAGACGCTTTCGGGCCATGCCTGGCGCGTGCGATCGGTGGACAGTGTGGCGCGCGAATTCAAGCAGGCGCACAAGATGTTCCCCCAAGCCAAGGAATTTTTCTTTGACGACGATACCTTCAACATTCGCAAGGATCGCGTGCTGGCTCTCTGCAAGGAATTCAAGCCGGTGGGCTTCCAATGGTCCTGCACGGCGCGCGTCCATAGCGATTACGAGACGTTAAAAGCAATGGCGGACGCTGGAGCTCGACTATTGATCGTGGGCTTTGAATCCGGGGATCCGCAAATATTGAAGAACATCAAGAAGGGCGCTACGGTCGAAATGGGACGCACCTTTGTGCAGAACTGCAAGAAGGTCGGAATCCACGTTCACGGCGACTTCATCATCGGGTTGCCGGGCGAGACTAAGCAGACCATCGAGAAAACCATCGAGTACGCAAAACAGCTCGACTGCGAAACCATTCAGGTTTCGATGGCTCATGCGTACCCGGGTACCGAACTTTACGACCAGGGCATGCGCGAAGGGTTCCTGGCTAGCGAGGCGGTCACTGACATAAATGGCCACCAGCTTCCGCATCTTGAGTACCCCGGACTCTCGCGTGAATACATGGTTGAATCAGTGAACCGGTTTTACGACAGCTACTATCTCCGCCCGCGCGTCGCCTGGCGTATCGTGCGTGAATCGCTTTGGGATTCACACGAGCGCAAGCGCCTATTCCACGAAGCGGTGGACTTCATGAAACTTCGTCACGAGCGCCGGAAAGTCGCAAAGAAGGGAGTGCAGAAAAGGATTCACGTTTCAGCGCCGCCTGTGGAACCGCGGTCGAACGTCGGAGTGCCCAGCGAATCACAGAGCGCATGAAGTCGGCGGAAGGGCTCCATCTCAAGACCTACTTTTTGCTGCTCCTGATGGTCACCTTTGGCCCGGTAGGAGACATCCTACTGGGCAAGGGCATGAAAATCGTGGGCGTTCCGCCTGCCTGGACACCGCCTGAGATCTTTCTTTTTTTTCTCCGCGCCTTTTCTTCCGGTATGGTTTGGCTCGGAATCGCATCGCTGCTTACGTATTTGATCTGCTACACGCTGGTGCTCTCCTGGGCAGATTTCAGCTACGTGCAGCCGGCGTCGGCATTTGCTTACGCTATCGTCGCGCTACTGGGCCATTTTTGGCTGGGGGAGTTTATCAGCACACGGCGTTGGATCGGCATCGCGACGATTTGTCTCGGCGTTCTTTTCGTGGGAAATACGGCGCTGCGCACGACGGAGCACCGCTGATGTGGTTCGAGGTGTTTTTGCTTTCGCTGATCGTGTTGGGCGGAACCGCCGGCGAGCTTTGCATCACGCGCGCGATGAAAGTCACCGGGGAAGTGAAAGATTTCCGTCCGCTCGCGCTCTTGCGAGTTTTTGGCCGGGCGCTGCGGGTGGGATGGATGTGGGTCGGCCTGGCGCTGATGGGCATCGGCTTCTTTGCCATGCTGACGATGCTGTCCATGGAAAACGTCAGCTTTGTTGTACCGGTCACGGCACTTAGTTACGCTGCGGGTGCGCACGGCGGCCGGTTGTTTCTGGGCGAGCGCGTGACTCCTTTGCGCTGGGCCGGAATCCTCCTCGTTTGCGTCGGCGTGATACTGGTGTGGTAGGGCAAAGGTAGAGATTTTATGGTGTGGATGGCAGTTCGCGACGCAATTCTCACGCTAGCGGTTGCGCCTGTCATCTACTACTTGATCGTAATCCTTGCAGCGGCGAAGTTTTTTCGCGCCGAGACCGCTGGCTCTCATTCCTCGACTTCAGACTTCACTCCTTCCGTCAGTGTTCTGAAACCGATATATGGACTCGACCGCGAAACCTATGAAAATTACGCCAGCTTTTGCAAACAGGAATATCCAGAATTTGAAATTCTTTTTTGTGTGGGCGATGAGCGTGATCCCGCGGTTCCAGTCATTGAGAAACTAATTGGCGATTTTCCTCAGCGCCCGATTCGGTTGCTGGTTGGCTCGGAGCCGATAGGTGCCAGCGACAAGGTGAACAAGCTCTGCCGAATGGTGCGTGAAGCGCGCCACGACATCATGATTGTGAGCGACAGCGATGTGCGCGTTGAGCCGGGCTTCCTTCGCGCGGTCGTAACACCGTTCTCTGATCCCAAAGTCGGCGGAGTGACGTGCCTCTACCGCGGTCTGACCGACGGCGGATTCGCCGCCGGTCTCGAGGCGCTGGGCAATAGCGCTGATTTCGCGCCGGGCGTGCTTGTCGCAGGCTATCTCGGAGAGCTTGACTTCATGCTCGGCGCCGTGATGGCCACGACTAAAAAACACTTGGCTGAAATCGGAGGCTTCAAATCGCTGGCGGATTACTTCTGCGACGATTACGAGCTCGGCAATCGCATTGCTTCGCGCGGCTATCGCGTCGAGCTAAGCCGTTTCCCGGTGGATATCGTTTACCCGCGAGAAAACCTTGGCGAAGCGTTTCGCCACCAGCTTCGATGGAATCTGAGCGTCCGCTACTCGCGTCCATGGGGGCATTTTGGATTGATATTCACCAACGCTTTCCCTTGGGCAGTGCTCGTCTGCGCTATTGCAACCTGGAGGCTCGCCGTCATTTATCTGGCAAGCGCGCTGCTGTTTCGCATTCTGATGGCGATTTCGGTAGGACTGCGCGGAATGCGAGATCGTCTCGTGCTCCGAAAGCTATGGCTGCTTCCAGTGCGCGATGCTTTTGCATTCACGGTCTGGCTGACGAGCTTTTTCCCGCAGCGCATTCACTGGCGTGACCGCCAGTTTCGCGTCCGCGATAAAAGGCTAGTTCCTGTACCGCCGCGCCATTCGGCCTAGAGCCAAGCAAAGTTCTGCAGGGTAGTGTTCCCGCCTCCTTTTTTGCTCCGGAGCGCCGAAAGGTCGTGCAATTGCAGTACGTTAAATTCCGAAAGCCATTGGAAGCTCAAAGAGCACCAGGAACGTACGTCTTGTGTCGTTTAGGGCCGCTTAGCCCAATTTAGGTCACTCGATTAAGAAATGTACCGAAAAAGTACAGCAGAAGAGTGGCGGAAGTGGCAGACGCACCGGACTTGATAGACAAGGTGGTTGAGCTGGGCCACTTATGTGGGACCGAGGGCACCGTGGAGAAAAAAATAGGGGTTCTCCTGCAATGCCAGAACCGACTGGCGAGGGAATCGATCGCACGAATACTGCAAAAAAGAAGTGACATTCAAGTGGTTCATGGGCGGCCTGCGACTTTGGTTTCCGAAGAAGAGATTGCGGAGACAAATCCAGATGTCGTTGTACTCGATTCGCTGCAATTGCTCCCGGAAGAAGAGCTAGTCGGTCCAAAACGTGGGTTGGCAGAGAGCCGCGCCAAGCGCATTCTGATTGCGATGCCGGACGATCCGAAACATTTCTTGAAGGCGATTCGGCGTGGCGCCGCGGGGTACGTTCTTTGCGATGCTTCGGCGAGTGATGTGGTGGCAGCCATTCGCGGAGTTGGGCAGGGGGACGCGATTTGTCCGCCGCACTACGTTCGTCTGCTGTTCGAATATATCGCGCTGGTGGCGACCCGCTATCCGAACAGCCGGGTGAAGGCGAGTGTTGGGCTGACAAGCCGCGAACAGCAGTTGGTCCCTTTAATTGGGCGCGGCCTAACAAATAAAGAAATTGCCGGCAGCTTGAATTTGTCCGAGCAAACGGTCAAAAATCACGTCCATCGCATTCTTGGGAAGCTCGGAGTTGGCGACCGCCTGGATGTGTCTGAAGCTTGCGAAACGCAGCTTCTTGGAATGTAGAACCACATTTGCGTTAGACCCAGGACTGAGTACGGCCCGGTACGACGATAGGCCGCTCGTACTTGTTCACGGACCTGGGAACGTCCTCCCGAGGTGGAATCCTAATTGAACCTTCCCCTGCAATTCGCTTCTCGCATATTGTTGCGGCCATGTGCAGCGGCTGTGGAGCAGCGAGATGAGCCGTATCAAAGTGTTGTTGGCGAACCGGCCGCGGCTGACTCGGGAACTCGTGATGGCTACAATTTCCGATCAACCCGACATCGAGATCGTAGGTGAGATTCAAGAGGAAATCCAGATATCGAAGGCAGTGGAAGCAGTACGTCCCGATTTTCTGATCGTGGCTCTTGAAAAATCCAATCGTCTATCCGGCATTTGCCAAACCGTACTTCGAAGCTTTCCCCAAATTCAAATCATCGCCATCTCATCGGACCGCAATAGTGCGATGCGTTATTGGACCTCGCTACACATCGAGTCGAATCAAATCGAATGCTCGGAAGCGGGAGTGCTCAGTGCGCTCCGGGAAAAAACCCGGCCGATGAATAGGCCGCAATGACAGCCATGAACCGACAATTATTCGAGACGAACGTGAAGTCAATCCAAATGCCGCGAACGGATGCGCGAAGAGTCGCATGTGTTTTGATTGCGGTCTTATTCGGTTGCCTCGCAACCTCGGCACAAAATCAACGTACTGCTTCCGCGCCCAGCTCAGATCTCGGCCGCGACAACCTGAGTCGCGTGGCGGCGTCGGCGGCGGACCTAAAAATTGTGTTGCTCAGGGACGCCGGGCTCTTAGTGGAGTTGAGACGCTGGATCGCGAAGGATGCGACGGATCATGGCCAAGTGGTCAGCGACTCTGATCTCACGAATGATGCCATTTTCGAGCGCTTGGCGGCGGACAGCCAGTTTCGCGCCGTGGCAACTCTTCTCGTGCAGCGGTACGGATATCTCTTGCCCAAAGTGAATCCCGATTCAGAAATCGGGAAGGAACGCGAGTTCCTGATTCTGGAGCGAGCCAAGTGGCGCGCGCAAAGGCAGGAAGAGGAATTATCGTTGGAGCGGACGCGGGATTCACGCCTGCGGAACGGTCAGCCCTGCGATTCGCAGTCGGATCCGGACTGCAACACCGCGCAGACAAACACCTCGATGACGAGAGGGCAGGAGCAATCGCCCGATATCGGGATGCCGCCGCAGCAGTGGAATTCTCCCGATAAGCAGAATTCTCCGGGTGTGCCTACGCCGGGCGAACGTCCTGTGGAGCGGACCCAGCTCATGCAAACAGGCAGTAATTTGGAATTCTATCCACCGCTCGATTTGGGAGACCGGGCGCAGCCGGACCAGTCTTCCAACGTCCTGAATGCCAATTTTTCCGGAGATCAAGACGGAGGTTTTTCAAGGCTCCAGCAAGTATCGAACCGTCCGGATGGGCAGACGGATTCAGGTTTGACCGACGCATTTGGTACGAGCGGGACGATGCGTGATTCTTCGGGGTCGTATGGGATCGCGTTTGGCGGAGCGAACAGCGCTGGCGCGAAGTCGAACGAAGCCATAGGCCGCGATATGAATATGTATGTCCCGCCGGGCATGTCTCCGGTTGTTCCGTCGCCGCGACGAAATCAGCGAAGTGCGCTTTATCAGCCGGCTGAAATGACACGGACGCCCAGTCCCTATACTGATATTCCGTCTCTGTACGATATGTATGTTCAGGCGGTCGCTCGACCGACGACCCCCCGGCGATTTGGATCGGAAGTCTTCGAAAACGGAATACGGGATCCGCAGTTAATTCCAATGGACCTTCCAGCCGGTCCGGATTATGTGGTGGGGCCTGGCGATGGTCTTTCAATCGATCTTTGGGGAGGAGTTTCTCAGCGATTTTTCCGGACCGTGGATCGGGAAGGCCGTATCAGCCTGCCGGAGGCTGGCCCTCTTCTTGTTAGCGGGAAGAATCTCGCTGACGTCCAACAGAACTTGCAGCAGATTCTGAGGACGCAATTTCGCGACGTGTCCGCGGAAGTTTCGCTCGCCCGCCTGCGCACGATTCGAGTTTATGAGGTCGGTGATGTGGCGAATCCGGGTGCTTACGACATTAGTTCGCTTTCGACACCTCTCAATGCGTTGTTCGCCGCCGGTGGTCCCACTCCAAAAGGTTCTCTCCGAATTGTGAAGCATTTCCGCGGCAATGAGCTAGTTCAGGAAGTGGATTTGTACGACTTGCTTCTCCGCGGGGTCAAGGGCGACATGGTGCGTCTGGATAACGGCGACACGGTTATGGTGCCCCCGATAGGAAGGCAAGTAACCGTCGAAGGAATGGTTCGGCGCCCGGCGATCTACGAGCTGAAGGACGAGAAGAGCCTGGCGAATGTGCTTGAACTGGCAGGCGGTCTTCTTCCTACCGCTGCGCTTCGGCACATCGAAGTCCAGCGTCTTGTGGCGCACGACAAGCAGACGATGCTGAGTCTGGACATTCCTGAACTCGACGATTCTTCCGATGTGACAAAGAAACTCGAGGCCTTCCAGATTCAAGATGGCGACCGCGTCAGAATATTTCCGATCGCGCCTTATAACCAGGACGTGATTTTCCTCGATGGGCACGTCATTCGGCCAGGACGCTATTCGTACCGCGAAAATATGCGCGTCACAGAAGTCATCGCGTCGTACAAAGACCTTCTGCCGGAGCCTGCCACGCGGTACGCTGAAATTATCCGGCTCAACGCTCCGGATTTTCATCCCACGGTGGAAAGCTTTGATCTCGCGGACGCGTTCGCCAACCCATCGCAGTCACCGATCCTGCGCCCTATGGACACGGTTCGAATCTTCAGCCGTTACGATTTTGAAAACCCGCCGACGGTTTCCGTATGGGGGGATGTGAGAAGCCCCGGAACGTATAGGACGGCCGGACAAATTCGGCTCGGTGACGCAGTCCATTTGGCGGGCGGGCTTGCGCCGGATGCGCAGACCGAAGATGCACAGGTTTTCCGGTATCTGCCTGACGGGAAATTCAAGATCTTCAGCGTGAATCTTAATCAAGCTCTTGGAGGTGATCCGACCGAGAACATTCTCCTTCAGCCACGTGACCGTCTGCTGATTCACCGCAATCCGGATGCAGTTGAACCTGCAACCGCATATATACAAGGAGAAGTCGCCCGGCCGGGACGGTACCCGCTGACGACAAACATGAAGGCGGCGGATTTGATCCGTGTAGGAGGCGGGCTTAAGCCGAGCGCTGACACGAATTCCGCCGACCTGACGCATTTTGCATATCCGAACCAGACGTCCTTAGCTGCTCAGCACGAAGTGATCGCGATATCGGCCGCGCTTTCAGGCGACGACAAGGCAGACCTTGCTGTTCATAACGGCGACGTTTTGACGATTCGGCAGCTTCCGGGATGGAACGACCTGGGCGCCTCCATCAGCGTAAAGGGCGAGGTGAAATACCCGGGGACATACGGAATTCGTCCAGGCGAACGCTTGAGTTCTGTCGTGGAACGAGCAGGCGGGTTCCAGCCGGACGCTTACCCCTACGGAGTAGTGCTACAGCGAGTGCAGGTACGCGAATTGGAAGCGCGAGATCGGGATGAAATGATTGTGCGCATCAACGATGCGCAGTCAAATCTTCAGCTCTTGCCCGATACCGATCCCGATAAGAAAAAAGCCAAAGAACTGGCGCTGGCGCAGTGGCAAACAACACTCGAGCAATTGAGCGCTACGCCTCCGCTCGGGAGAGTTGCCATTCGGATTTCGCCGGAAATCAATCAATGGAAAGATACGGCGTCAGACGTGGAAGTCAGAACTGGAGACACACTCGTAGTTCCCAAAAAGCCCAGCTACGTCATGGTTACAGGGCAAGTCTACAACCCCACCGCCGTGGGGTACCGTCCGGGAAAAAGCGCGCAGTGGTATCTGCGCCAGTCCGGTGGCCCCACCCAACTCGCCAACAAGAAAGCGGTCTTCGTGATCCGAGCGGATGGCTCAGTTATCGGGACAAACGAGAGTTTGTGGAGTGGTGACTCGCTGAATGCCGAGTTGCGGCCGGGGGACACAGTGGTGGTTCCGGAAAAGGCAATCGGCGGGGGCATACAGTGGCAGATGGTTTTCCTGGCAGCGCAGGTAGCGTCCTCGATTGCCAGCACGGCATTCATTGCTGCTCATTATTAGGGAATTCATCAGAGAGATCGAGGAATGAATCGAGTTCGAGGCAAGGTCTTGATCACGTTTTTTTTGATCTTCGCGCCGGAGGCTTTTAGTGGGGTTTGCTGGGCGAGGCCGCAAGAAAATCAGGCCGAAGGGTCGCAGTCGGAGGAAATGAAAACGGAATCGAGTTCGAGTGCTGATTCTGCAGACAAGCTGCACATCGCGCCTGCGAAGTCGTTTGATTACGACAATTCGCCTGGGTTGCATTTGTTCGGGCGCTTCTTTCGCGATCAGGAAGCGATTTGGTCAAGTCCTGCTGAGATTCGGCCAGCCGATGCCGAATGGCTTATGCCGTTCGGTCTGGCGTTGGCGGGGACGCTCGCTACGGATACCGAGTTCAGCAAGCACCTTTCGAGTTCCACGAGCCGGTTGAACCATAGCAATACTTTTTCAAATTATGGACTTGGCGCAATGGGCGGGCTGGCAGGCGGTTTGTATCTTTGGGGCCAAATGAGCCACGACGATCACAAGAGAGAAACGGGATTGCTGGCAGCCGAAGCGGCGGCGGACAGCCTCGCTGTGGTTTATTCGTTGCAGTATAGCTTGGGGCGCGAACGTCCTCTTACCGACAACTACAATGGAAATTTCTGGAAGAGCGGAGACGGCTTTCCTTCAGAACATGCTGCGGCGGCGTGGTCCATTGCAGGTGTGGTAGCCCATGAATATCCCGGGATTCTTACAGAAGTTATGGCGTATGGAATGGCATCGGCTGTCAGCGCTTCCCGCCTCACAGCCAAGCAGCATTTTCCCACAGACGTGTTAGTCGGAAGCGCGATTGGATGGCTCTCGGGCCAGATTGTTTATCGCCAACATCACGATTCTGAACTTGGCGGCTCGCCCTGGGAAACTTTTGCGGAGTCCCGCGATTATCTTGAGCGCGACCGGCCCCGGCAAAGCATGGGCACCACGTTCGTTCCCTTGGATAGCTGGGTATATCCGGCGCTGAACAGGCTTGCAGCGCTCGGTTACGTCCACACCGAGCTCGCAGGGTTGAGTCCCTGGACTCGCATGGAATGCGCCCGTCTTACTGAAGAAGCCGGCGAAGCGTTGCAAGGTGATGGACCTTTGAACTCTCAAGTGGGCGGCCTAGAGGATCGCTTGCGACACGAGTTTTCTCATGAAATAGCGTTGTTGGATGGAGGGCGAAATCTTTCGGTGGACATCGACTCCGTTTACGTACGAGCAGTTTCGATCAGTGGGCCGCCGCTGACCGACGGCTATCACTTTGGACAGACCGTATCCTACGATTCTGGCCGGCCATTCGAGCGTGGGACAAACGGTCAAGCGGGCGGAGCATTCCGCGCGGAGGCAGGGCCGATAGCGATATACGTGCGCGCCGAGTACCAGCATGCGCCCTCCGCGCCGGCACCATCGGATGTCGTGCGCGAGATTATAGCTCGCCGCGATTTTGTCCCGGAACCGCCGGCAGTTCCTGTGGAAGCTGTCAATCGCGTGCGCCTGCTGGACGCCTACATCGGCGTAAATTTAGACAACTGGCAAATTCTGGTTGGGAGGCAAAGCTTGTCGTGGGCTCCGGGCCTGGGCGGCTCGTTCTTGTGGAGTGACAATGCCGAGCCCGTCGACATGGTTCGCGTGGTCAATTCAGAGCCGTTCAGCCTGCCCGGCTTCCTGAAGTATTTCGGGCCTATGCGCATCGATCAATTCTTCGGCAGGCTGGAGGGCGGTACGTACATCCCCCACCCATTTATTTACGGCAACAAGATAAATTTTAAGCCCTTACCAAACCTGGAATTCGGCTTCGGGCGCACGGTCACGATTGGAGGTGTAGGAGGCACTCCGCTGACTCCCGGGAATTTCATTCGCAGCTTTTTTGGCCTACAAGCGACGGGCGGGACATCGTCCGTACCGGGTGATAGTCACTCGAGCTTTGACTGGACATTTAACGTTCCCAAGGTTCGAAACTATCTCGTGTTTTATGGCGACCTTTACGCGGACGATGACCCTGTCCCATGGTTCAACCAGCCCAAAAATCCATTTCGGCCGGGGATCTTTATCACCCGGCTTCCTGGAATCTCCAAACTCGATCTTCATATCGAAGCCACATCGACCGAGTCGCCAGGATGGCCCGGAGTAGACCGAAAAGGCAACATGGGAAACCTGAATTATTGGAACGCTAACTATCATGACGGCTACACGAATGGCGGCAACCTGATTGGGAATGTCGTCGGACGGGACGGGCAGGCATATCAGGGATGGCTAACCTATTGGGTTTCGTCCACTAACACACTGCAATTCGCATACAAAAACAGCTCTGTGGATCGAGCATTCATACCAGGCGGAGGCGCCTGGCAGGACTATAGCCTGAGTAATTCCTTTTATTCGAATCCCCGGTTTTACGTCAAGAGCCAGGTGCAGTACGAACATATTTCGCACTATCCGATATTGTTCCGTGGAGTTCAGCAAAATTTTACGGCAATTTTCGAGATGGGCTTTACTCCGATGGCGAGACGCCAATAGCAAGGTCCAAGGAATGATGCAAACAGGCACAAAAACGCAGCCGGAGTTGGCGCCCCAGCAGGAAATGCGGCCGCAGCCGATCGTCGGAGATGTTTCATTGCTCCCGATTTCGCTGGAGGATTCCCGCGAGCGCCAAGCCAATCGGCTACGCGTGTTTTGGGACCGTCGCCGGCTGTTCCTTCAAATGACGGTGATTGGTCTGGCGCTAGCGACCCTGATCGCGTTCTTAATTCCGAAATCGTACACATCGACGACGCAGCTTATGCCTCCTGATACTCAGTCCACGTCCGGCATGGCCATGATGGCTGCGTTTGCGGCAAAGGGCAGCAGCAGTTTGGGATCGGCGGCAGGCGACCTACTCGGTTTGAAGTCTACAGGTGCGCTGTTCGTGGGAGTGCTGCGAAGCCAGACTTCGGAGGATCGCGTCATTGAGCAGTTCGACTTGAGAAAAATTTATGGGAAACGGCTTGTCGCAGACGCACGAGCGAAACTGGATGAAAGCACTTCGGTCTCAGAAGATAGGAAGAGCGGGATCATTACGATTAGTGTTACCGACCGCAGCGCCGAACGGGCTGCGGCGCTGGCAAATGCCTACGTGGATGAGTTGAATTCGCTGGTGACCGACCTATCGACTTCCGCCGCACATCGACAAAGAGTCTTTCTGGAGGAGCGCCTCAAGGTCGTAAAACAAGATTTGGATGATGCTTCGAATCAACTGGCTCAATTTTCCAGCAGAAACAACACGCTCGACATCGAGCAGGAAGGGAAAGCGATGCTGGACGTGGCTGCCACGATCGCAGGCCAAATGGTGGCCGCACAAGCTCAACTCGAAGGGCTTAGGCGGATTTACACCGATAGCAATCCTCGAGTTCAAGCGTCGGTCGCTCGGGTTGAAGAACTTCGCAAGCAACTTCAACGACTGGGTGGCGCGAACGGCAAGGCCAGCGAAGGAGCCGAAGCGATTCAAAACTCTTCGAGTGACATGCCCTATCCTTCCATAAAAAATCTGCCGCTGTTGAGCGTGAAATATGCGGACTATTATCGCCGCGCGAAGATTCAAGAGACAGTCTACGAGTTGCTCACGCAACAATACGAGCTTGCCAAGATGGAAGAGGCGAAGGAGACGCCCAGCATAAAAGTGCTGGATCCGGGCACGATTCCAGAGAAAAAGTCTTTTCCCCCGCGATTATCGATCATGCTGACCGGCGCATTTCTCGGTTTCAGTTTATCTGTGGTTTGGGTGCTGGGGTCAGCGCGCTGGAACGAGGTGGATCCACAAGACCCACGCAAGATTCTGGTGCATGAAATTTCTGAAACGCTGAAAGCGCAGCTTCCCTGGACTTCGCAACTCGGAGCCGAACCGCGTTGGGCAACGCAGAAGATTTGGGACCGACTGGCTCAGCGCTCGCCAAACGGCGGGAATGCAAATGCGTCGAAACGCTTGTAACTGTGAGTAAACGAGGCTGTTAGCACTTGTCTCGCCTTGTAGTTAAGGGGGCGAAGCTGTCTTTAGAAGGAGATCAATGGAGCTTGTCTGCGTTGAGACAGACTGTGAGCGGGGCGGGCCAGAGCTGGCGCCAAAGACTTACGTTCAGCCGCATTGGTACGCGCTTTACACCTGCGCAAACCATGAAAAGCATGCCGCTGCGGAGCTCCGTGCACGCAGCGTGGAACATTTCCTTCCGCTCTATAGTTCCGTGCGCCGCTGGAAAGACCGGCGGGTCAAATTGGATATGCCTCTTTTCCCGGGCTACATCTTCGTTTCCGTCGCGCTTCGCGACCGTTTGAAGGTGCTGCAAATTCCGAGCGTGGTACGGTTTGTAGCGTTCAACGGAGTCCCGACGGCCCTGCCGAACGACGAAATGGAAATTCTGCAAACGGGACTATCTCAGCAGCTTGCGGCGGAGCCGCATCCGTTCCTTACGGCAGGACGGCGCGTGCGAGTAAGAAGCGGTCCGCTGGCTGGAATTCGAGGAATCCTCTTGCGACGAAGAGGCAAGACGCGGTTTGTGGTGTCCGTAGAACTAATCATGAGGTCGATGGCGGTAGACATTGATGAGGCGGACGTGGAAGCGGTGTAGGAAAGTCTCGGCACCACAAGCAAATCTTTTCACCTGGCCTTAGTAATCTTAATCCCCACATTACATTCCTATTTGACGCATGCGACGGAAGGCGGTCGCCTATGAGCGCGACAGTTAGTACGCCTTTTTCCTGGATTGCTGAGAATTTGGGCTCGCATGTTCGCGAGTACGGAAGCACTTTTGCGACTGAGTTCACGGTTCTTGCGTGCCAACTTCTGGCGTACAAGCTGGCAGCACATTTTTTAGGTACTACAGGATTCTCGGAATATGCCGTCGCCCGGCGCACAATTTCGATCATGTACCCGGTCGTTCTCCTCGGACTTGCAGTTGGGTTGCCGCGCTATGTCGCTAACGCAGCCGGACGCAGGGATGAGGAGTCCAAGGGCCGCTATCTTGGGGCCGCACTCTGGTGCGTCGGACTGTCTGTGCTGGTTTGCGTGACGCTGTTGAATGTGTTTGCCTCGGGACTCGCATACTTGTTCTTCGGATCGAAAGAATACGCGTCAATCATTTTGCCCATCAGCCTGGTGGTGGCGGGATCGACGCTGCACGCTATCGTGTACAGCTATTTCCGGGGAATGTTGGAAATGCGGGCCGCCAATTTTCTGCAGTTCGTGAATTTGGGACTCGTACCTGTGGCTGTTTTTATTTTTTTTGGCAAGAGCGTTCAGTCACTCCTCTCTGCGTATGGTATTTCGCTATTTGTTGTGGCCACAGTGGCTCTGCTGTTTACTCCATGGGAAGCGGTAGCGAAGGACAATCGTGTGCAGGCGGTGAAACTGCTGCGATTCGGGGTCCAGCGGGTTCCCGGTGACTTTATTCTTATGGCGTTGTTTGCGCTTCCCGCCACAATCGTCGCGCACAAAAGCGGAATTCGAGCGGCCGGCTACGTGGCGTTTGGAATCTCGATGCTGAACGTCATCAGTTCGTTCTTTTCTGCTTTCGGCCTGATCCTGCTGCCAAAAGCAGGCGCACTTCTGAGCGCGGGAAGAATCGCAGAGCTAAAGCGGCAAGTCTGGCTGCTGACGAAGATCACACTGCTTGGTTCGGTTGTTCTTGCAGTGGGAATCGCGATTGGGGCAGAGAGGCTGATCCGACTGTATCTAGGGCCTGATTTTACGGCGGGGGTAGGGATTTTACGGTTGTTGGTGTTCGCGGCGGTGCCCTACAGTCTCTACACAGTTTTGCGCAACGTCATTGATGCTTTCCACGAGCTTGGCGTAACTACGGTGATCCTTCTGGCCGGATTCGGAATTTTTTGCGCGGGCTCATTGGCAGTATTCTTCGTGCAGAACAACAAGTACGTTGTACTTCTGGCATTTCTTGGCGGCGTCCTGACGATTTGTCTTCTATCCTGCGCTGAAACTCTGCGAATACTCCACTCCTCCGCTGCAGCAGAATGAAAAACGTTCCCATGACCGTTGCATCCGGTGAAACCGAAGCGCTAGCGCCGAAAATGAGAGCCGATTCGCTTCGAAGGAATGAAGGGTCGAAAGATAAGTCCTATTGGGAAGAGCGTCTGGCAAGCAACTGGGGATTGCAGGGTGTCGGATACCTCGGGCACGGTGTGCGTTATAACAACTGGTTGTACGCCGTCCGGCGAGGGATTCTACGAAGGCATCTGCTCGGTCTTTCGATCGAGCTGTCGCGAGCGAGTGTTCTGGACATCGGCTCTGGAACCGGGTTCTGGCTCGAACAATGGAAGAACCTTGGCGTGCGGTCGCTGCAAGGAAGCGACATCGCGGCCGTCGCGGTGGAGCGGCTCAAGGAGAAATTCCCGGAAATCGAGATCGCGCAGATCGACATTGCAGAAACTCTTGAGGGTTACAACTGGACTGGAAGATTCGATGTAATTTCGGCATTCGATGTTCTTTTCCACATCACGGAAGACGGCCGCTTCCATAGGGCGATTGAAAATATCGCTACCCTATTGAAACGCGGGGGCCATTTCTTTTTTTCTGACAATTTCGTGCACGGTACGGCGAAGCGGACCGACCACCAAGTGAGCCGCTCGCTGAATGAGATAGAGGCGGTGGTACGGAAGAGCGGCCTCCGAATTGTGCGGAGAGCGCCAATGTTCGTGTTGATGAATGCCCCCATTGATTCTTCCTTGCGATGGCTCATGCCGGTTTGGCGTGCATTCCTGGCGCCCGTTCACTTGGTTCCGTTCTTGGGTTCGGTTTATGGCGCAGTGCTTTACCCCGTTGAACTGATGCTCACGCGTTTAATGAGCGAGAGTCCCACCACTGAGATAATGATTTGCCAGAAGGACTAAAGGATTAATTGTTACCGATGAGCCCGGGACGAATTTGCTTTCTTGCCAATTTAGGCGCTCTGCACTCAGTGCGGTGGGCGAATCACTTTCACCAAAAGGGCTACGAGGTCCACATCATTACTCTCCGCGAGGGCGAGGGGCTACGCGAAGGGATTCACGTGCATCGATTGCAGGACGATTTGCCTTTCAACCTGAACTATTTTCGCGGAGTCAGGCAAGTTCGGGAGCTTCTAGCCGACATTCGGCCATCCATCGTCCACGCGCATTACGCCAGTGGTTACGGAACGCTTGGCCGTCTGGTGGGATTCCATCCATATATCGTGTCGGTTTGGGGCAGTGACATCTACGAATTCCCGCACAGGTCGCCTCTTCACAAGTGGCTCCTTAAGCGAAATCTTGCAGCGGCCGACTATCTTTGTTCCACCAGCGCGGATATGGCGCGGGAAGCGAAGCAATACACTTCGAAACCTATCTTGATCACGCCGTTCGGAGTGGACTGCGACGAATTCTCGATTCCGGAAGTCTCGAACGAATCGAACGAATTCGTCATAGGTACGGTCAGGTCCATGGAGAAGTCTTATGGCATCGATTGCTTGCTCAAAGCTTTCAAGTTGCTCGTGAACGAACACCCCGATTGGCCCATTAAGCTTGTAATCGTAGGCGGGGGAACCCTGGAACATGAATACCGGGAACTTGCACTGAATCTTGGCCTCGGGGACTTGGTCCATTTCGCCGGCAAAGTACCGCACTGGCGGGTCCGGGACTATCTGAGATCGTTTTCCGTGTTTGCAGCTTTATCCGATAGGGAAAGCTTTGGCGTGGCTATTCTCGAAGCATCTTCCTGTGGTCTTCCGGTAGTGGTGTCCAGAGTAGGCGGATTGCCGGAGGTTGTTGTGGATGGAGAAACCGGTTTGATGGTTCCGCCGGATGACGAAGTAGCGGCTGCCAAGTGTTTCGAAAAGCTGTATCTCACACCGATCCTGCGAAACAGCCTGGGGCGAGCGGGACGGCAACTTGTCAAACAGCGCTTTGAGTGGAATCAAACCGCGAAAATTATGGAAAATCTATATGCAGGCCTCATCGCAACGAACAGATCAGAACCGGCAATTCACTCCGCTCGGAAGTCGGCTGCGGCGGGCGTTTGACTCGAGAGAAGCGATTCCGTGACTGACTATCCATGTTCGCACATTTATTAAATTCGCCCTGGTTGCCGTGGAGCGTGCTGTTTGGACTGTCGCTCGTCGCGCGCGTATACCAGGGAAGTTGGCTCGCACCGAGCGCATTTGTCGGGCTGATGTGGTCCGTCTATAGCGGCCTGCCTCTAGTCATGACGCAAGATCACATTTCTCCAAAATCGCTTTGGATGTTGCTGGGTCTGATCGTTTGCCTCCAGCTAGGAGCATTCCTTTTTGTAGATTCTGGCGGAAGGAAGAACATCGAAGTCCAGCTGAACCAGAACGCGCTTAATTCCATGGGGGAGCGATGCCTGCGGCTCAGTTTGTATTTTGCGGCGGCAGCCATGTTAGGCGCTGTGCTTTATGCAGTGATTTGGCTGCGAAACTTAGACCTTTCGTTCTCCTTGGATGGATTCTTCAGCTTGGGCAGTATTATGTATGACATCCTTGTTGGGGGCGAACCTGATCCGTGGTGGTATCGCCTTCTGCGGATGTGGGTCTTCCCTTCGGTGATCCTGGGCGGTTTTGCCTCTCCTCTACTTAAATCGCGGAGTAAGAAACTGCTTGCGCTCAGCGGATTTTTCCCGTCCTTATTCATGGGCACGGCGATCGCCTCGCGATTTGCAACGCTTTTGGCTGTTGCTTGCTGGATGGCTGCGTACTTAAGCATGAAATGCTTCTTGAGCGGAGGACGATTTCGGATCACGACTAAATTCGCGGCAACTCTACTGATCATCTCCATCGCAGCAATTGCAATGTTTGTGGGCCTCTACGCGGTACGCGGTTACGAATTCAATGACGCATCGGAAGCCACAGTGAAAATAGCTGCTGATATCCTCGCTTACCTCGCAGTTTTTGACAGCTATGCCAACGGTCACGAGCCGCAGCCGCTTGGCTATGGCGCATATACGCTCGGCGGAGTATTCGAATTCTTGGGGCTCAAGGATCGCGCGAGAAATGTGAATTGGGAAATCGTCGAGCTGGAAAGCGGAGTCACATCGAACATTTATACGGCTTTTCGCGGCTTGATTGACGATTTCTCCTTCGTTGGGGCGATGTTCCTCTGCTTGATGGCAGGCGCATTCGTCGGGCGAGCCTATTCTCGGCTTTGTAGTGGAAGAATATCGCTGCTATGGGTGCTGACCGCCTATTACGCGTGGGTCGTTTTTTCACCGATTGTATCGGCCTTCTATTACAACTCGGTCCCGCTCGCGCTCCTCGTCGGAGGGCTGGTTCTACGGGATTCCAAGTTTAATTTGTTGTCTCGCTACCGGGTGCCTGCTTCTGCCGCGCAGCTCGTCTGAAAAAACTGTGACACTGTGACTCTGAGCGAAATCTCCGACCGTCCGGGCATTTTCGGCGAACTTCGAGATGAGTGTCTTTTTGTTTCGGTCCTTATAGCCTGCCGGAATGAAGAGAAATTCATCGCCCGGTGCCTGGAATCTATCCTCGCGAACGACTATCCAAAAGACCGCCTGGAAATTCTTGTTATGGATGGAATGAGCGCGGACAGAACCCGCGAGATCGTCCACGAGTATGCAAAACGCTGCTCCTGCCTCCGGCTTCTGGACAATCCCGCCCGCTCGTTTCCGGCGGCCATGAATACGGGCATTCGAAATTCATCCGGCAACCTGATCATTATTGCGGGCGCGCATGCGGTGTATCAACGCGATCACATTTCCACTTGCGTCCGCTTTCACCAGGAAAGCGGGGCAGAGAATGTTGGGGGAGCGCTGCAGGTCGAGCCGGGAGCGGAGGGCCCAATCGCGCAGGCAATCGCAGCAGGGCTGGCCAGTCGGTTCGGTTCTGGTAATTCCCACGTCAAGACGGGTGTGCAAAAACCAATATGGGCGGATACGGCAGCATTCGGCTGCTACCGGCGAGAACTTTTCGACAAGATAGGTATGTTCGACGAGCGGCTGCTGGGCAGCTCTGATTTGGATCTCAACCGTCGCCTCCGCAGTGCTGGTGGAAGGATTTTGCTCCTGCCGGAGGTGGTGGTCCGGTATTTCGCGGACGCTACTTGGCCTGCTTTCTGGCGGCATAATTTTGCCGACGGATTCTGGGTCACATACGTGCTGAAGTTCGGCAGCAAAGCATGGTCTTGGCGGCATTGGATTCCATTTGCGTTGGTAGCGAGCCTAGTGGTTTCACTCGCGCTTTCCATTTTTCAAGACGGTTTCATGTGGATATTCCTCGGGATCTTGGGTTCTTACGCAGTTGCCAATATCGGAGTCTCGATAGAGACGGCGATTCGCAAGCGAAAAGGTGAGCTTTTGCTCCTGCTCCCCGGCACTTTTGCGGGCCGCCATTTCGCGTTCGGCGCCGGTACGACATTTGGACTCGTGCTTCTGCTGCTTCCGGGAGTTCGTTGGAGAGGGCGTGGCACCGTGCGAGTACGATAGACAGATTTGGAACGAGCCCGCCTTAAACCTAGCGATATTTCTATCTACAAATACTCCTTTCTTATTTCATGGCGCACGCGACAACTCGAATCTTGAAATTCTTCCAGCAACCAAATGACCTCAGCCGCACCCAGCAGATCGCCGGTTAGCTTTCCGTTTCTGGATTTGCGGGCGCAGCATGCCAGCATTCGAGGAGAAATCCTCAACGCTGTGACAGGTGTGCTGGATGGGCAGCAATTTATCTTGGGGCCGCAGGTTGAAGCATTCGAGAAGGAAATCAGTTTATTCACGGGTTGCATACATTCAATCGGGTGCGCGTCAGGATCGGACGCCCTGATCCTGGCGTTGCTGGCTTTGGAAGTCGGCCGGGGCGATGAGGTCATCACGACGCCTTTTACCTTTGTCGCTTCCGCTGGGGCGATCGCCAGAGTCGGGGCAAAGCCCGTTTTCGTCGATATCGATCAGCACACATATAACGTTGATGCATCCGAAGTTGAAAAGGCGATAACGCCGCGGACGAAAGCGATCATGCCTGTCCATCTATTTGGGCTGGCATCGGACATGGGCAAGATCGAGGACGTGGCCTTCGCACACCGAATTCCCGTAATTGAAGATGCTGCACAGGCCATCGGCGCTCGCCACCAAGGACGCGCGGTAGGGAGTATCGGGCGCATCGGCTGCTTCAGCTTCTTCCCGTCGAAGAATCTGGGAGCCGCCGGTGACGGCGGCATGGTCACTACAAGTGATCCCGGACTCGCAGACAAACTACGTGTGCTGCGCGTCCACGGCGCGCGAACGAAATACGATTCCGAAACGTTGGGAATGAACAGCCGCCTGGACGCTTTGCAAGCAGCGATTTTGCGCGTCAAGTTGCGTCACCTGAATGACTGGTCACTCGCTCGACGAGATAACGCCCTCGGTTATTTCGAGCTATTCCGCGAGTTTCGCGTTGAGACGATGATCACGCCGCCTGCACCGGTGCCGGGTTCGGTCCATATCTACAATCAGTTTACGGTCCGGGTGAAAGAACACCGGAACGCGCTTCGCGATCATTTGAAGGCACGCGGCATCCCGACCGAGATTTATTATCCGAAGCCGTTACATCTCCAAAATGCTTTCGCCTACCTCGGACACAGACCGGGCGATTTTCCGAAGGCGGAAGCTGCGAGCCGGGAAGTGCTGTCACTTCCAATTTATCCTGAGCTTACCGAAGACCGGCAGCGTGCCGTAGTCGCGGCGATTGCTGATTTTGATCAGGTATGAGGAGCTAATGAAAACGATGCCCGCACTTCAATGCAAGACGAGAACCCCACGGGTTGCCGTGATCGGGGCGGGATACTGGGGCAAGCATCTCGTGCGAAACTTCCACGCACTGCATGCGCTGGAAACGGTTTGCGACGTCAACGAAGTTCTCCTCGATCGGGTGCGCCAAGAATATAAAGTTTCCACCACCAAGGATTATTGCGCGGTCTTAGCGGATCCGCTGGTGGAAGCTGTGGTCATAGCCGCACCCGCAGCGCAGCATTATCGACTTGCCCTGGAAGCGCTGAACCACGGCAAGCACGCCTTTGTCGAAAAGCCACTTGCTCTTCATCTTCGCGAAGGGGAACACCTGGTCAAAGTAGCAGCGGAACGCGGGCTCGTGCTGATGGTGGGCCATATTCTCGAATATCACCCGGCAATTATTGAATTGGTGCGTCTGATACGAGCGGGAGAGCTCGGAAAGATCCAGTACATTTATTCCTCTCGCCTGAACCTGGGAAAACTGCGCACGGAAGAGAACATATTGTGGAGCTTCGCGCCTCACGATATCGCCGTGATCGTCAAAATGCTTTCGGAGACTCCCACCCTCGCCGCGGCGCAAGGCGGAAGTTACCTGAATCCTCCGATTGTGGACACGACTCTGAGCACCCTGGAGTTTGCAAGCGGAGTAAAGGCCCATATCTTCGTCAGCTGGCTTCACCCTTTTAAGGAACAGAAGTTGTGCGTCATTGGGAGCCAGAAGATGGCCGTCTTTGACGACTTGGAGCCTGAGAAAAAGCTGGTGCTATACGCACATCGAATCAATTGGCAGGATCGCAAACCGGTCGCGGAGCGCGATGGCGGCCAGGTGATCGCATTGCCAAAAGACGAGCCGTTGCGAAAAGAATGCGAACACTTTTTGGATTGTGTATCCAAAGGATCTCATCCTCGCACGCATGGTGAAGACGGTCTTCGTGTCCTGGAGATTCTTGATGCGTGCGGCAGATCGATGGCCCAGTCTGGCGTGCCAGTGCCGGTGATCGTCGACTCGCAAGATTATTTCGCTCACCCTTCTGCGGTCATTGACCAGCCTTGCGAAATCGGCGCGGGAACTAAGATCTGGCACTTCTCGCACATTATGTCCAGGTGCAAGATCGGGCGCAGCTGCAATTTGGGCCAGAACGTCGTCGTCAGCCCCGGCGTAATCATGGGAGATGGCGTCAAAGTTCAAAACAATGTCTCTATCTACGAAGGTGTGGAGTTGGAGAGCGATGTGTTCTGCGGTCCATCGATGGTTTTTACGAATGTCATCAACCCTCGCAGTCACGTGGTTCGCAAGCATGAATTTAATCGGACACTGGTGAAACAAGGAGCCACGCTCGGAGCAAACTGCACGATCGTGTGTGGCACAACCATCGGCCGTTATGCATTTGTCGCGGCCGGCGCTGTTGTTACACACGACGTACCCGACTACGCGCTCGTCAAAGGCGCTCCCGCCCGTCAGGACGGGTGGATATGCAATTGCGGAGTGCGTTTGCGCGATGACACCTGCAAGGCCTGTGCGCGTCAGTATTTGATTGGAGATGGCAGCTGCCGAGAAGTCGCGGCCTCGAAGTTTGCCGCAACAGGGCATTAACCCTGTTCTCTGGATCGCTTCTTCTGTTTCAAGCGTTCACACCAAGATTGAGCTTATGGCACGCGAACCGCTGGCAGAAAAAATACAAGACGGGGATGCCGCGTCGACGTCGCTTCAGGCCTTTACAGGAAAGTATTACCGAGAATATGCCGCGAGAAAGGGTGCGAATAGGAACAACCTGCTAAAAAATCCCGAAGTGCTTTTTCAGATCCTGGCCCAGGAAGCGGCGATGATCCGCGCTTTGCGGTCGGTTCATCTCGATACCCATTATGCCCGGATTCTGGATGTAGGCTGCGGCGAAGGTGACAGCTTGTGGTTGTTGTTGCGGCTCGGATTCCTGCCCGAGAACCTATACGGCGTGGATCTGCTGGAAGACAGAATACGAAAGGCTAAAGAAACGAATCCTCTGGTTTCCCTGGAATGCGCTGATGCAACGCGGCTGCGATTTCAAAACGACAGTTTTGATCTCGTGACCGAAACAATGATGTTTCTTCAGATCACGGATGACGATACGGCGAAGCGCATTGCCTCGGAAATGATTCGCGTGACGAAGCCGGGAGGCATTCTATTATTGTCGGATTGGAGATATTCGAAACCCGGCAGCCGCGAATTTAATGGGCTGTCGCGGAAAAGACTCGATCGTCTCTATGAATTCGGAAAACGCACCGAAGTGTGCGGTGTCTTCCGCGGCGCCCTGGTTCCTCCTCTCGGGCGATTCCTTTCCAAGAATCTTCCATTCGCCTATTTCATGATTCAAGCGTTGTTCCCTTTCGCGGCCGCTCATGTGGTTACGACTTTGACAAAAATCGGCGATCTTTAGAAGTTCGAAAACTGCCGAGGCTTGAAGAACGGGAAGGCGTTTCTACGCGAAGCGTTCTTCAAGACCACGGTTGCACACGCCTTATCGCTAGTTCTGAAAATGCAGAAGCAAGAACGGATCATGCGCGCATGATTTCGGCGATTCTCAAGAGGCTGTTTGATCTCACGGCTTCAGTCGTGGGATTGATGCTGCTCTTGCCGGTTCTCACTATCCTTGCGCTTGCCGTCAAATTGGACTCGCCAGGCCCGGTATTTTATCGAGGGCTTAGGGCCGGACGTTTTGGGAAGGCCTTTCGGATATTCAAGTATCGGACGATGGTCCTGGACGCGCACAAGTTGGGAGGGCCGTCCAGTTCCGCGGACGATCCGCGGATTACGCGCATGGGAGGACTCCTCAGGCGTCACAAATTGGACGAATTGCCCCAACTGCTGAACGTGTTGAAGGGTGAGATGAGTCTGGTAGGACCGCGGCCCGAAGTCGTCGAGGAAGTACTCTTATACACCGCCGAAGAGAAGGGCCTGCTCGAAGTGCGGCCAGGAATCACGGACTGGGCGTCGATCCGGTTCCGAAATGAAGGAGAGATTTTGCGGGGAAGTTCCGATCCGCACGCGGCGTACCGCGAAAAAATTCGTCCGGAAAAAATTCGGCTGGGATTGGAATATGTGCGCAGGCGTTCATTCTTAACCGACTTCAAAATTATTCTCCAGACGCTGAAGACCATTGTCGAGTAATGCCGCCAGGGGGCTTGCAAATGACTGAACCCACAGAGAAAAATCCCGTCTCAGGCTCCGCCTTGACAACTTGTGACGCTAAGTTGGTCGCAAGAGATATTCGCTTGCAGTCGGCGCACATGATTCATCGAGCAAAGAGCTCGCATATCGGCTCGGCGTTCTCCATGGCAGACCTGCTGGCTGTGCTCTATACGAAGACTCTGCGAGTTGATCCGAACCGCCCGGACTGGCCGGAGCGAGATCGGTTTGTTTTAAGCAAAGGCCATGCTTGTGCTCCACTCTACGCCGTCCTGGCAATGCGCGGATTTTTCCCAAGGGATTGGCTGGATGATTTCTATCAGGATGGGACGCACTTGGCTGGGCATGCCACGCACGTGGGAGTCCCGGGCGTGGAAGTTTCTACCGGGTCTCTCGGTCATGGACTGCCAATCGCTTGCGGGATGGCGCTTGTCGGGAAGCGCGATGGAGGCGACTACCGCGTGTTCACGTTATTAAGCGATGGCGAGTGCGACGAAGGCTCGGTTTGGGAGGCTGCTCTTTTTGCTCCGCATCATAGGCTCGATAATCTGATCGTTGTCGTTGACTACAACAAGATCCAGAGCCTCGGCACGGTCAAAGAGGTTCTGGATTTGGAGCCTTTCGCGGCAAAGTGGCGAGCTTTCGGCTGGGAAGTTCGCGAAATCGATGGCCACGACGTTCAAGAAATCGAGCAGATCTTAGCTGCAGTTCCGATCAAGCCCGGGAAGCCAACCTGCATCGTTTCTCACACCATAAAGGGGAAAGGCGTCAGTTTCATGGAAAACAAACTCTTGTGGCATTACCGCTCGCCTGATCCCGACGAGATGAAAAGAACTCTCGCCGAGTTAGGAGAAGAACAATGAGAGGCGCGTTTATTCGCGCGATAACGGCGCTCGCCGAACGAGACGAGCGCGTTCATCTCATCGTGGGCGACCTGGGATTCGGAGTGGTGGAAGATTTCGCAGAACGATTTCCCGCTCAGTTCCTGAATGCGGGCGTGGCCGAGCAGAATATGACCGGGATAGCGGCGGGTTTGGCTCTTAGCGGAAAGATCGTATTCACCTATTCCATCGCCAACTTTCCGGTTCTCAGGTGTCTCGAACAAATACGCAATGATGTTTGCTATCACAACGCGAACGTCAAGATCGTTGCGGTGGGAGGCGGGCTGGCCTACGGGTCTTTGGGCTCGACTCATCATGCGACGGAAGATCTCGCGATTATGAGAGCGCTGCCGCGAATGGTTGTGGTCGCTCCGGGCGATCCGATGGAAGCTGAGGCAGCAACCGAAGCTATTGCATTGCATCCCGGTCCTTGTTACTTGCGTTTGGGCCGAGCGGGAGAGGCGAGTGTTCATCAGGAAAAAATTCACTTTCAGCTTGGCAAGGCGATTCAGCTTGGTGAAGGGAAGGACTTCACTCTAATTTCCACCGGCGGGCTCTTGGAGACGGCTGTCAAGGTAGCCGAGTCTTTTCGCCAAACGGGTGTACAAGCTCGAGTGCTCAGTATGCATACGGTAAAACCCATCGATTCCGACGCCATTCTGGCAGCCTCACGGGAAACCCGAGCGATCTTTACACTCGAGGAGCACAGCGTGGTTGGGGGTTTGGGCGGCGCGGTTGCCGAAGTGCTGGCGGAAGTCGGTGCTGGAGGCATCGTTTTCAAGAGGTTTGGTCTTCCTTCCGCATTTTCTTCCGTAATTGGAACGCAGGAATACATTCGAGCAAATTATGGGCTCTCAGTGGAACGTCTGGTGGCGGCCATCCGTTCAGCGCTGAAGAATGAGCGCACCTTTTCCGTCACTACCGCAGGCTAACCGTTTCTGCAAGTGATCGTCGATTTTAACCTCGAAAAAAACGAATAGGAGGAAGGGAATATGCCCTACCGCGTGCCATTCGTGAATTCCCGCGAACATTACCGGCGGATCAAGAGCGAAGTTGATTTCGCGATTACCGATACTCTCGCGAAAGGGGATTTGGTTTTACGGCAACAGCTCCGCGATTTCGAAAGTCATCTGGGCGAATTTGTCGGCGTCAAATATGCGGTCGGCGTCAATAGCTGCTATCACGCGCTGTATTTCTCATTGTTGGCGGCCGGAGTTGGGCCCGGAGACGAAGTGATTACCGTCGGCCATACATTTGTCGCTACCGTATCGGCGATCGTTCACACGGGCGCTCGACCGGTTCTTGTTGGTGTGCGTGACGACTACAACATGGACCCCGATATGTTCGAGGCCGCAGTCACGGCCAGGACTAAGGCGGTTATCCCGGTGCATCTCAACGGTCGCGTGTGCGGCATGGATAGAATCATGGCCGTTGCCAAAGAGCGTCGGATCGCCGTCATTGAAGATGCCGCTCAGGCACTGGGCGCGACATTCCAGAATAAGGGAGCTGGCTCATTTGGTTTAGCGGGGTGTTTCAGCTTTTATCCGTTTAAGTCGTTGGGCGGCCTGGGTGACGGCGGCGCTGTTACTACCGACGATCCCGACGTCGCCCGCCTCGTCACTTTGATGCGATTTAACGGCGAGGACCGGCAGACGGGCGAATTCCACTACCACGGCCAGACGGCTTTGCTGGACAACGTGCAGGCCGCGGTTCTCGACGTCAAACTGAGTCATCTTCCCAATTGGATTGAACATCGCCGAACGACGGCCGGCCTTTACCGTCGGGGATTGGAAGGGATTGAGGGGCTTCGCTTGCCTCATTTCGAGGACGATCGGCACTTTGACACCTATCAGAATTATGTGATCCGAACGGAATGGCGCGACGAATTGCGTGAGCATTTGAGAGAACAAGGGGTGGAAACACTGGTCCATTGGGCCAAACCGATGTGGGAGCATAAGGGTCTTGGGCTGGAAAATCCCGGGCTTCCTGAAACGGAAAGAATTTGTCGAGAAGTTATTTCTCTGCCGATGAGTGCAGAAACCACGCGCGAAGATGTTGATATTACTGTTAGTTGTGTGCGTGATTTCTTCGTTTCTCGGACCCACTCCCTGCATACCGCTGCCGGACGCTAGGAAGAATCCCATAGTTTTCCTCGAATGACTCAAAAGGCGTTTTCATGTCTGTGAAGCGTACGTTCCTCATTCGACTGCCCGAGTTCGTCTCTAACCGGAGCCCAGTCTTCATCTACGCTTTTCAGGCGTTCCTTGTAACTTGCGGCTTGGTTTCGGGATGGTTATTGCGTTTCGATTTCTCGCTGCCCTATCGCCGCGTTTTGTTGACGTCAGGCGTTCTGCTGGTTGTTCTGCGATTGATCGTTCTTCGCTTCTTCAAACTCGATCATGGCTGGTGGCACTTCGCCAGTGTTAGCGATGTATTGACCATTTTGAAAGCAGTCGGCGTGGGGTCTGCGCTGTTTTTTATCGTCAACCGGTACGTTTTGGGAGCGACCGGCTTTCCTCGCTCTATTTATTTCCTGGAAGCTGTACTGACGGCTAGCTTGCTCGCGGGTATGCGGCTCGCTTCGCGCATTCTTGCAGAATCCGTTCGGCGCAATTCACCGCGTGCGAAACGCGTCCTAGTGGTTGGAGCCGGCTTTGCGGCACAGATGGTCCTCCGGGAACTCGCGCGACCGGCAAGCGGCTACGTAGCTGTAGGTTGCGTGGACGATGACACATCGAAGCATCGCATTCGCATACACGGTGTTCCGGTGCTCGGCGCCGTTTACGACCTTCGGAACCTGGTTTCGTTGATTTACGCGGAGGAAATCCTAATTGCGATTCCTTCTGCGACCGGCAACCAGATGAAGCGGATTACGGAAGAGTGCCAGAAAACGAAGCTACCCTTCAAGACCGTACCTACGCTCCGAGACATCATTCGGGGCGAGGCCAGCGTTAACCAGTTTCGCGAAGTCCGCTTGGAGGATCTGCTCGGCCGCGAGCCGGTGCAGATGGATCTGGAAGCCGTAAGCCGTGACGTGAAAGGCAGTGTGATTGCGGTGACCGGCGCGGCGGGATCGATTGGGTCGGAATTATGCCGGCAAATTCTGGGCCATAATCCACGCAGGCTTGTGTGCATCGATCAGAACGAAACCGGAATGTTCTACCTTCAACGAGAGCTTCGCCAACGATGCGGGGAAATCGAAACAGTCTGCTGCGTTGGCGACATTGGCGACCCGGAACGCATGAAACGATGCCTTTCGGATCACAAAGTGGAATATGTCTTTCACACTGCGGCGTATAAACACGTCCCGCTAATGGAAGAAAATGTTGCAGAGGTAATTCGCAACAACGTTTTTGGTCTATACGGTTTGATAGACATCGCGGAAGAAGCCGGGTGCCGCGGATTCATTCTCATTTCCTCTGACAAGGCCGTCAATCCGACGAGTGTTATGGGGTCGAGCAAGCGAATTGGCGAGCTCATGCTGGCTTCTCGCCCGGAGAAGGGCATGCGCTGTGTCTCGGTTCGCTTTGGCAACGTTCTTGGTTCGAGCGGCAGCGTCGTGCCCGTCTTTCAGGAACAGTTGCGTCGCGGGGGGCCACTGCTGATCACACACCCGAAAATACGCCGTTTTTTTATGACTACACAGGAGGCCGTTTCCCTCGTTTTGCAGGCGTTCACTATTGGCCGTCATGGCGATATTCTGGTGCTCGAAATGGGAACTTCCATGAACATTCTGGATATGGCCCGAACGCTGATTCGCCTCTCCGGGAAATCCGAGGAATCAACACCTATTCGAATCACGGGGTTGCGCGAGGGCGAAAAACTCAATGAGGAGCTATTTTATCCGCACGAAAAGATATCGCCCACATCGTGCGATAAAATTAAGCGGACAGATGGCCCGCTGAAAGATTGGCCGGGGCTGTGCCGTCAACTTGCTGAGTTGCGTGCCACATTGTATGTTGATGGCGCGTTGCCCATCCGTGCGAAAATCAAAGAAATAGTCCCTGAGTATTGCTGGCAGTCTAGTATCCCCGATGGAACTGCGGTGGGCCAGAGTGCGAGCGACCTGGTCGCTCCAACCCCAGAATATCCGCATCCTCACGAGGAAAACCAGAAGGAAGTCGCCGCTGGCGACTTGCACCGCACGGTCGGCCACGGATAGGATTTGTCTTCCGCGTGAGATCTTTTAGCTCCGTTCCGCATTCACCACTGCTAGGTTTCGCCCCGCTCATTGCTTTGCTCCGTTTTCCTCCTCGTTCGTCTCATTGACGGCCTTCCCGAAATGTTGGAGAATGTTCAACGCAAGCCCGACCGCTGATTGTGTTTGTCTGACCGCCGGTGGGAATCCGATTTCATCCGCGTCTTAGTTCAGAAAGCCGTGGAGAACTGCTTGTATCAAAGCGGCGGTGTGCTTATTAAGTCTTCCGTTTAGTGTCAGTTGGGAGGTCGTACAATTGGCAGTACATCAGATTCTGGATCTGATTATCCTGGTTCGAGTCCAGGCCTCCCAGCCAATCTCCTGAGTAGATTCTCGTCGAAGTGAAACCAGCACAGATTGGGCAAGAGAGATTCGAAGGCCGCGAATCAACTTTTCCTTCGTTCCAGCTCGGACCAACGCTCGTACAGATTGTCGACAGTCTTCTGCGCTGCTTCCATTTCGGCAAATGCGATTTGAAGGCGAGATGCGTCACTGGCGATTTCGCGATTTTCCAACGCGGTGCGGCTAACGAGAAGCGACTGTTCGGCCTTCGCGATCTGCTTTTCGAGGGACGCAAACTCCCGGGCCTCGGTATGCGTCAGTTTGTTCTTAGGTACCGCGGACGGGCTTTCGAGATTTACTTGCGGACGCTTCGTTACCTTCGCCGGTTTGGAGACGTTCGTGGCTTTTTGGGTGCCCTGCCACGCGTCCCATTGCGAATAGTCGGCGAAGCGTTCGGCGTTTCCGAGGCCATCCAAGCCGAAGACGATTGTGGAGACGCGATCCAGCATGTAGCGATCGTGTGTGATAAGCACCAGCGCGCCGCGATACTCCAGAAGGTTCTCTTCCAATATTTCCAGAGTGGGGATATCGAGATCGTTTGTCGGTTCATCCAACAGCAGAACGTCGGCGGGCTGGAGCATAAGCTGGGCAACTAAAACGCGCGCGCGTTCGCCACCAGAAAGGCGGCCAACGGGGCGGTTCAAATCTTCAGCGTTGAAAAGAAATCTGGCAGCCCAGGAAGCCACGTGCGTTACTCGTTCCTGATAAATCACGGAGTCACTATCAGGCGCCAGCGCGCGGCGCAAGGTCAGGTTAGGATCGAGTTCGCGATTCTGGTCGAAGTAGACAATTCTCAGCGAGTCAGCTTTGCGTATCGTGCCGGCCGTCGGATCAATTTCGCCGCGCAGCAAGCGGAGGAGCGTCGTCTTGCCGCTGCCATTCGGGCCAACCAATCCAATGCGCATCCCGGAGGTCACCGTAAAATCAATTCCTTTGAAAAGCGAGCGGCCGCCGATCGAGTAACTCACGCCGTCAAGTACGATCAGTTGTTTGGTCTGCCTGTTGGAAGCAGAGAAGTCGATTTTTGCGGTGACCGTGCGGCTTCGGGCATTCATATCCGCCAGCTCGCCGATCATCTTATGCGCTTTATCAATTCTGGATTTTGATTTGGTCGCCCGCGCTTTGGGGCCGCGCCGCAGCCATTCAATCTCGGTATGAACGCGATTTGCTAATGCATCCTGGCGGTTTCCTTGAGCGTGCAGATGCGCTTCTTTCGCTTCCAGGAAGGTGCTGTACTTTCCCTTTACGCGAAGAAAGCCTTCCTGGTAGGCGCGGTCGAGTTCGACCATATCGTTCGCCACATTTTCGAGGAAGTAGCGGTCGTGGCTGACGACGACGCAGGCGAACTCCGCATCCTCGAGCAACCTTTCGAGCCACTTGATTCCCTCGAGGTCCAAGTGATTGGTGGGCTCATCCAGGAGCAGAATGTCAGGTTCCTGAACCAGGCCCTCGACAACCGCCAATCGCTTGCGCCAACCGCCGGACAGAGCTGCGGCGTGTGTTTCAAAATCTGCGAAACCGGCGCGACTGAGAGCTTCTTCCGTCCGAAATGAAAGCTCTTGCTCCGGTATGCCCGATCGTTCCAGCGCGCTCTCGATAACGGACCTGCAAGTCGCTTCCGGAGCAAAACGCGAAATCTGCTCGACAAAACTTACCTTCGCGCCTTTGCGTATCGCGACTTCTCCTTTGTCGGGTTTTACACGCCCGAAAAGAATCTCGAGCAAGGTGGACTTGCCGGAACCGTTGGGACCGATCAGTCCAATCCGCTCGCCTTCTGATACGGTGAAGGAGATATCCTCAAACAGCGGGGCCAGCCCGTATCGTTTCGAGAGTCCTTGAGCATTGATAATCGGAGGCAAATGTTTCAGTCTTCTCCTGGAATTAGTTTACCCTTGAGCATACCAGCAGCGGCATCGGTAGACAGATCAATCCTCGAAATTGAGAAGGCTCTTGGCCCAAAAAACAATTCACAAATTTGACGCTTTGGTCCTCGGCGCTGGAGCTGCGGGACTCATGTGCGCCATCGAAGCGGGCAAGCGCGGGCGCAAAGTCGCGATTCTGGAGCGGAGCGAGCGCTCCGGCAAAAAGATTCTTATCTCCGGAGGCGGGCGATGCAATTTCACCAATCTTTACAGCCAGGCGGAGAATTTCATTTGCGGGAACGCTCACTTCGCAAAATCCGCGCTGGCTCGTTATACGCCCGCAGACTTCATCGCTCTGCTGGAAACTCACCGTATTCCATATCACGAGAAAACGCTGGGGCAGCTCTTTTGTGACCGATCTGCGCGAGACATAACTGAAATGCTCGAAGCGGAGGGTTGCGCAGCGGGAATCAAGGTGTATCTCAATGCCAAAATCGGCGAGATCAAACGCACTACCGAATTCGAGGTGCATACAGGGCCTGCGGAGTTTCGCGCTCCCGTTCTCGTGGTTGCCACCGGCGGCCTTTCGATTCCGAAAATGGGAGCGACGCCATTCGGGTACGACGTTGCGCGCCAATTTGGGTTGAAAATCCGAAAAACGAGGCCGGCGCTTGTGCCTCTGGTGTTCGGTCCAAACGATCGAAAGCACTACTGCGACTTGGCCGGCGTCTCGGCCGAAGTGATCGCTTCCACGAACGGCCAGTCATTTCGCGAGAAGATGCTGATTACTCACCGCGGGTTGAGCGGTCCGGCAATCTTGCAAATTTCCTCCTATTGGGAAAAAGGGCAGCCAATCCGAATCGACCTTGCGCCCGATCGGGATGTGCTGGCTACAGCGAGCAAAGCCAAGGTTCGCGACATCGCTTCCGCGCGATCTGCATTTCAAGGAATTCTTCCCAAGCGTTTTGCAACGCGCTGGCTTGAACTGCACGCGCCGGTATCGTGGACCAATCAAGCGCTGGAACAAACGGAGGATCAGATTCACGAGTGGTCGGTCTTGCCGGTGGATACTGAGGGCTACGAAAAGGCCGAGGTAACCGCAGGCGGCGTCGATACAAATGAATTGTCCAGCCGCACGATGGAAAGTAAGAAGGTACCGGGGTTGTTCTTCATCGGTGAGGTTGTTGACGTCACTGGCCACTTGGGTGGCCACAATTTCCAATGGGCTTGGGCTTCTGGCGCGGCAGCGGGAAGGGAGCTGTGAGCGGCACCGGAGAAATTGAGCTACATGTAATCCCTTCGGCCGCGCGTGTACACACTGAATCCGAAAAGCAAGAAAGCGGAGAAAATCGAGATTGCGGCGCCGGTCGTGCGGTCCCATGTCCGCCTAAAATGGATGTCCACTGAATGTTCTCCCGCGGGTATTTCCAGCGATAACTGGGCGGTCTCTGGAAGAGAATCGCCACGCACGACCCCTTTGTCCACCTCGATTTCCCACGCCGGATAGTTGATTAGCCTGGGAGCAAGCGCGACCGGCGCGCTTGCCTTCACGGTGAATAGTCTTGTTTCGGCGGCCCAACGATCGATATGGACATCCCCAAGGCTTAGCGGCATCACGGCCCCCGTTTCGGGATCAATTTTCGCGATCTTCGGCGTTTCCACCGATTCAATGAAGCTCTGGCTCGGGGCATCGGAAGTGTCCGGGGATGCAGGAGGCTGCCCTGGCAATTCATAACGGTCGCAGCCCAGCGGTTGGTATTCATCCGTGCCTTCGTAGCCATGTCCAGAACGAATTTCGGCCTCGAGTAGCGGAATGTCTTCGCTATCCCACCAAGCGTTTTTAACAAAGGTTGTTCCGATAGCTCCGGTTGCGGTGAGGATTACAAGCCATCCGAGCCACTGTTTGCGTGGGCTATGTAACGCAGCGGCTACAAAAAACGCGAGAGCGAGATCGAGCGGTAGCAGCAACCTCCACGGGAATTGCACAAACTGAAGTTTCGGCAAATGCTCCCAAAAGAAGATGCTCGGCTGAAACATGAGTAGCGCCGAAGCGGAGGCGAGCGTCACGAGCGTCCACCAAGGCGCAGAGAGATTCCGCCGCTGGCGCGCGGCGAAGACTATCGCGATTCCGGTCACCAGAATGGTTCCCAGGGCCACGGCAGAAACTTTCCAGTTGAAGAGAACGAACTCGGGGTCATTCGAATGTGAAAAGAGAAAATTCCGGCTGGGGCGAAGATTTTCCGTCAGTACTTGCGAAATCTGAACCCATCGTTGTTCCCAAGCAGCGGGCAAAATATAAAACGCCGCCAAACCGAATCCGGCCGCCATGGCCGTGCCGCCACAAAGCAGCGGCCGCACACTGCGGTGCATCGCGCATCCCACTGCGAAGATCAGAAGCAGCGAATACGTGGCGATTACCCCGGCGGGCGCGTTCGAAAGCCATATGAGGGCGAACACCAGCGCAAGGCCCGGCACACGCCTCCAACCATCGCGAATCACGCGCAAAGCTCCCAGAACAGCGAGCGGGAATAGTGCGCTGGCGAGTAGTTCAGCGAAATCGCTGCGATAGTAAACGATCACAAGATGATAGGGATTTACGGCGAAGAGTATCGCCGCTGTCAGCGCCTGCCGATTGGGGAGCCATTCGCGCGCCAGTTGCCACATGCTGAGCCCAGCGATGACCAGCGCCAGCCAAATGAATGCTCCCGGAACCATTTTCCAGGGCAACAAAGTACCCAGCTCCGCGCCGAGCATCCACGATGCCGGCGGATAAAAAATAAATCGCGGCTCACCGAATCCCCAGTTCGCCCATTCCGCCCAGCGTGGATACAGGATTCCTTCCCGCCACTGCCCGGCGACCTCCAACCACGAGGCGAGATGGAACTGAAAATCATGGCCGGAGGCGTTGCCAAGAAAAAACATGGGCATAACCACAGCCGAAGCGGCTGCTGCGGCCCACAGGAGTGCGAGGAGCGAGTCGTGCTTCGAGCCGTCCGCCGCAATTCGTTGGCCGGAGACATCTATGGTAGATGATTGAATGAGTGAACCTTTTCGCGCTGGATTAGCGTCAAGAGCTGCGCAGTAGAGGATACAGAATTGCGCACTTCTTGTCCCACTATGCAAGGTGCGACGTCGGGCAAATTTTCAACTCCGAACACGTTCGCGCAAAATCCGGGAATTTAGGGCGCTCTCGCGGTAGCATGGACTCGATGACCGACGAGCCAAAAACAAAAGGCCGCGTTGCAACTGCGGAAGAGCTGAGGTTGCAAGCCAGTGAGGGCCGCGAAGTCCACTGGAAGCGCTGGGGGCCCTATATTTCAGAACGCCAATGGGGCACCGTCCGGGAAGATTACAGCGCGAATGGCGACGCCTGGAACTATCTTCCGCACGACGATGCGCGCTCCCGAGCTTACCGCTGGGGCGAGGATGGGATCGCCGGCTTCTGCGATCGCCACCAGCATATCTGCTTTGCGATTGCGCTTTGGAATGAGAAAGACCCAATTCTGAAAGAACGTCTTTTCGGGCTCACCAGTACACAAGGAAATCACGGCGAGGACGTTAAGGAATACTATTTTTATCTGGATGCCACGCCGACAAGTTCCTATCTAAAGTGCTTGTACAAATATCCGCAGCGATCGTTCCCCTACGATCAATTGGTTTGGGAAAATGCAAAGCGCACACGCCTGCAGCCGGAATACGAACTGGTCGATACCGGCATTTTCGCCGAGAACCGATACTTTGATGTCTTCGTCGAATATGCCAAAGCCTCATCCGAGGATATCCTCATTCGCATAACGGCCTGGAATCGCGGTCCGGATGCGGCTCCGCTCCATTTGCTCCCCACGTTGTGGTTTCGGAATCGATGGGACTGGGGAGAAGGGTACGACAAACCACAGGTGGCGAGAGTACCGAATTTTCAGGGCGGGGAACTATTCGCGCTGAACGAATATCACTACGGCCAGCGCTGGCTGATTGCCGAGGGCAAGCCTGAACCGCTCTTCACCGAAAATGAAACCAACAACGAGCGCTTGTTCGATACTAAGAATGCCTCGCCTTACGTGAAAGATGCTTTCCACCGTTACCTGATTCAGAACGAGCGAGACGCTGTAAACCCTGCGATGTCGGGAACGAAAGCGGGCGCACACTATTCCGGACTGATTCAACCTGGAGAAAATCTTACAATCCGTCTGCGCCTGCTGGACCAAGATCCCTCGCAGGGTCGCAAATCAGCGCAGGATTTTTTCGGGTCCACGTTCGATCAAATGTTCGAACAAAGATTGAGCGAGGCGAACGATTTTTACGCCCGGCGCGCCGGCCATTGCGCCGGTGTGGATGCGCACGAGGTCCAGCGCCAGGCTTTTGCTGGACTGCTTTGGGGCAAGCAGTCCTATCACTATGACGTGCGTCGCTGGCTGGAGGGCGATCCCACGCAGCCTGCTCCTCCGCCAGAGCGTCTCAGCGGCCGGAATCACGAATGGACGCATCTGTACAATTCCGACGTGATATCCATGCCCGACAAGTGGGAATATCCGTGGTATGCGGCATGGGATTTGGCTTTCCATTGCGTGGCGATGGCTCTGATCGATCCGGACTTTGCGAAAGAGCAACTCGTTCTCTTCATGCGCGAATGGTACATGAACCCCAACGGCCAATTGCCGGCCTACGAATGGAATCTCTCCGACGTGAACCCGCCCGTGCATGCCTGGGCGGCCTGGCGCGTCTATAAAATCGCGGGGCGCGTACAGGGAAAGGAAGACCGGGAGTTCCTGGTGCGCATGTTTCACAAGTTGCTGATCAATTTCACCTGGTGGGTAAATCGCAAGGATCCGGAGGGCAAGAACGTCTTCGAGGGCGGGTTTCTCGGCCTCGATAATATAGGCGTTTTCGACCGTTCTCAGCCCCTCGGTCCCGGAAATTTTATCGAGCAATCCGACGGCACCAGTTGGATGGCGATGTATTGCCTCGATATGCTGGCGATTGCCATGGAGCTGGCTCATCAAGATCCCGCGTACGAAGATGTGGCCAGCAAGTTTTTTGAACACTTCGTGTATATCGCGCAGGCTATGAATGACATGGGCGGCCAGGGAGTGGGCCTGTGGGACGAAAAGGACGGTTTTTATTACGACGTTCTGCACTTGGGGCAATCCACGCCCGTGCCTATGAAAGTTCGTTCGATGGTCGGCTTGATTCCTCTCTTCGCCGTCGAAGTTTTCGAGCCGGAGGTTTTGGAAAGATTGCCGAATTTCCGCAAACGAATGCAGTGGTTCCTGGACCACAATCCGGAAGTCAGAAAGCACGTGGATATGAGCCAAAAGACGGAGAAAGGCAACCGCCTGCTTCTGACCATTGCCAATCGCACCAAGCTCGAGCGCATCTATCGCTACGTTTTCGATGAAAACGAGTTCCTGTCGCCTCACGGAATCCGTGCTCTTTCCAAATTTCATCTCGACCATCCTTTTGTACTCACGGTGGACGGGCATTCCAGCGCTGTTGACTATGAGCCGGCCGAATCTACCAGCGATCTTTTTGGAGGGAATTCGAATTGGCGCGGGCCGATCTGGTTTCCGATGAATTTCCTGCTGATCGAGTCGTTCCAGCGCGTGCATTATTATTATGGCGACGGATTTAAGGTGGAATACCCCACCAATTCCGGCCACCAGATAACGCTCGGCGAGTCCGCCGCGGATATATCTCGCAGGCTTTCACACATTTTCCTGCGCCGGGATGGAGTCCGCGCGGTTTACGGCGACGATCCACTCTTTCAAACCGACCCGCAATGGCGCGACCTGATTCTTTTCTACGAATATTTCCACGGCGAAACAGGCGAAGGGCTCGGTGCCAGCCATCAGACGGGCTGGACCGCGCTGGTGGCCAAACTGCTGCAGCAGAGCGGAGAATGATGCGCGAAATTCTGCGAGTGGTTTCAGCCGCGTTCTAGAAGATTTTCGGTTTGGCTTCCACGAGTTCTACTAGTACTTTTTTTCCTTCCGGCGCTGGAGCAAGAAAAAAGTTTATGCGGGTTCTGTTGGCACCCGCGCGTGTTGCGGGATAGATCGGTTCCAGCCCAAAACGTGAACGCAAGATGTCTGTCACGCGGTCCACATCGCTCACATAGACTTCAATCTGTTGAATTCCTTCTCCAAATTTATCTAAGAACCGAGAGATTGCGCCTTTGTCGCCTGGTTCTCGCGTGGTCAAAATGTCGAGTTCGATGCGAGTCTCGAAGTGCAGTTCAAATTCCTTGGCATCCTGGTCCGGAGGAACGTCCGCAAGCGGCGGAAGATTGTTTGCCGCGCGTATCTTCTCGAATGTTTCCGGCTGCACGGCAATTCCAACCACGACGGAGGCTGGCCCCAAATCTGACCGACCTGTCGCGCTTGGTCCACCGGGCAAAATCAGCGCGCGAAATTCGGGATCAGCGAGCCATTGTTTCAGCAAAGGAGTACACAGACCGCTTCCTGCCAAATACAACTTCAGCGCGGCTTCAGCTCTGTTCTGCGGATTGCGATCCGCCAGTTGAGTAATCGAGCGAGTGATGTCGGCGGCGTCGGTCACATTCCTGCGAGCCGGCTACGGTGTGGCGTGTGGAGGTTGTACCGCGTTGATATTCGAAAGCGCGACATAAGTCGTTTTTCCTGGCGGCACGGTGATGCGCACGTCCCATTTCTTCCGCGCGTCGCCTGCTTGCGCAACGATGTCGAGCGTGCTGAGCCAGTAGGTTCCCGGAGCGACGCCGTGCAGGTATCCGCGTCCCTCCAAATCTGTTTCCGTGCGCGCGACAAGATACTTCGACTCCGCAAGTTCTATTGTGTGACGATGCAGCTCAGCCGCGCTGTTTGCTTCGGTGGTTTCCCATTTACGTCCCGGGTTCACGTCTTCCAGAGCGAGATCGATTCCATCCGTGCTCGCAGGATTCGCAACCAGAAACGCCCGGATGGCGGCGTGATACTGTTTCACCTGCTCGTCATACTTCGCAGGATTCTTCTTTTTCTCGGCGGGCGTGTATTTCGGCGTCGGAAACAGAACGGACTGATCTCCGGTCATTCTATCTATATAAGCCTTGTAGAATTCCGGTACGTTCATTACGTCGTCCGGGCTGAGTTTCTTGATGAAGTCCTCGCCGGCCAGATTTACCCAGTGATTCTTCTTCATCCACACCTTCAATTCCTTTGAAACGTCCAGCTTGTCGATGAACGCATCCATGACGGCCAGCGGAAACGTCTCCGCCGCTTCCTTGCCGATATCATCGAAGCTTTTGCGCAGCAGGTAGAAGGTGAGGCCGCGCACCGGTTCGTCCGTGCCGCTTGACGGCGTGGTTTTTGCGACGAACTCGATGGTGCTGTTTTGTGCGGCCGCTTGCGGCCCCACAGCCAGAATCGCAGAAATCAGAAAACACGAAGTCCAGATTCCAATTTTCATGATGTTCATCGTAGCAGAATGACAAGCTCGCGGGTATAAGGTGGTCTCAAAGGTTAACCCTGCGCGCAAAGCTTCTTTCAGCTGCTCAGGGAGAAAACAGATTCAGCGAGACCACACGTCGGTAGAGGAGCGCTCAGTAAAGGTGGAAGGTTACTTCAATAGTTTGTCGCACTGACGCGGGCTTTCCGTTCGGTCCAGATGCGGGCTTAAATCGCCAAGTGCGAACTGCCTCGACCGCTTTTTCGTCAAGGCCCAGCCCCAAGCCTTTTAGCACACGGATTTCCGTGGCACGCCCGTCCGGAGTAATAATTGCCTGGAGCAAAACTGTGCCCTGATATTTCGCCTTTACTGCTTCATCAGAGAATTGTGCCTGCGGGCAATAAATACAAGCCGGTATGCCATAACCTCCGGTGCCGGCGTTAAATATTCCGCCTCCGGCTCCTCCGCCTTCGCCCGGTCCAACGCCGCCGCCGCTTCCGCTGCCGATTCCCGTGCCATTGCCAGATCCAATTCCATTGCCGCTGCCAGGACCATTGGAATCGTTTGTAACCTTGGACATGGGGTCGCCCCAGTTCGACATATTTGGGCTTGCTAATTTCATGTCCGGCATTCCAAGAACAGTTGGAGTCGCTGCGAACTTAGGATTGTCCGGTGGCTTCACTTTGGGCGGCACGATTTGCGTCAGACTAAACTTCGGGAGTTTGCCTTTGCTGGCAGGAAGCAATTCGTGCGCTCCGCCGCCTCCACCACCTCCCGCTTTCTTAGCTCCCGGCGGCAGTTTCGGAAGATACGGCGAAGTAATATCAAGTGGCGTCACGACCATGGTCTTCGCCTGCGTGGTTCCAGGTGACATCAGTTCCGACCAAAAGGGGACAATAATCAGCACGAGCACTACTACGTGGAATGCTAACGAAAGCGCCTGCACGCGCGTGAACTGCGTGTTCTTAGACCAAATCTCCGGCACGGCTACGGGAGCGCTGGTTGTTTTCAGCGGCACCATCTTCCGCGGTGAAATCAGGTCGCGAAGGTTCTGCCAGAATCCGCCGAAGCCAGCATTCCAATTGACCAATAAATCGGAGTTCACCGGTCCGCGCGGGGCTGAATGGAAAAATTCCTTGAAATTGTCGCCAATCCCTTCGCCAAATTCAGGATTCTTGAATACGTCAGACCTCCCGCTTTTGACGTTGGCGGGCCGTTCCGAGAGGAAATCTTTTATATTGGAGAAGAAGTCTTTAAAAGCGGACGTGCGTACCGGAGAGGGCAGGCGCCCAATCCTCAGTGTAGGCTCAGTGGTTGATCGACCGGCGTCGTCGAGTCTGGAAGTAAAGTCTGGCATAGGGCTTACCTAGGGTCCCCCGTCATGGCTCTACCGGTAATTAGACGCTCCAGTGCGAAAAAGGATGTACGGAGCCCCGCGGCTGACACCGTTCAAGATTCATTGTAACATACGGTTCTCAACTGAGGCTTCCAGTTTCCCGGCGTGCATCAGGAGAAAGGGCTTTTCATTCCTATTAGATGGCGAAAACTCGCGACCTGAAGAGTACGCTGAATCTTCCCAAGACAGATTTTCCCATGAAGGCGAAGCTGCCCGAGCGCGAGCCGGAGCAGTTGGCGGCTTGGGAGAAGATGGCGCTATACCGCCGCATCATGGAATCGCGGGCGGCTGCGCCGCTGTTCGTCTTTCACGACGGGCCTCCCTATCCTACCGGTGAAATTCATCTCGGCACCGGTCTGAATAAGATCCTGAAAGACATGATCGTTAAGTCCAAGACCATGGCAGGGTTCCGGACGCCGTACGTTCCTGGATGGGATTGCCACGGCTTGCCCATCGAGACAAAAGTTGAGAAGGAACTGGGCGGCAAGACGGACAAGGTGTCCGCAGCGGAGTTTCGGCGCATGTGCCGGGAATTTGCTCTCGGCTACATCGATGCGCACCGCCGGGAATTTAAGCGCCTTGGCGTGTTCGGCCAATGGGAAAAGCCGTACCTCACCATGGACCCGAGCTATGAAGCTTGCGTCGCCAGCGCCTTCCTCACATTTCTCGAAAAGGGCTACATCTATCGCGGGTTGAAACCGGTTTACTGGTGCATTTACGACCACACCGCTCTGGCCGAAGCGGAAGTAGAGTACGAGGACCACACCAGCCCATCGATCTGGGTGAAGTTTCCCGTGGTTGCCGGCGAGAAATCCAACAAGCTCGGGTTAGGCAGCGATGTCAGCGCACTCATATGGACCACTACACCGTGGACGTTGCCGGCGAACCGCGCGCTCGCGTTTCACCCGGATTATGAATATGTAGTTGTTGAAGCTCCTGCCGGCAAACTGCTACTTGCGGAAGAAAGACTCAACGACCCTGAGCTGAAAGTTCTCCTCGCGCTGGAATCGGGCGCGCGATTCGTCATGGTTGGAAAGGGCCGCGAACTCGAAGGTGCGCAGTTCCAGCACCCCTTCCTAGAAGAACTGCGCGTGCCAGCAGTTCTTGCGGATTACGTCACGCTGGATCAGGGCAGCGGAATTGTCCACACCGCTCCGGGCCACGGCGCCGAAGATTTTGCAACCGGTCAGAAATATGGCCTCGAAGCCTACGCTCCGCTCGATAACGACGGCCGCTTCGTCGAAGGCTTGCCGGAATACAAGGGCAAGCCAGTGTTCGAAGCGAATCCGGCCATTATCTCGCTGCTAACAGACCGCGGAATGCTTGTCGGTGAGAAGAAATTCTCGCACAGTTATCCGCATTGCTGGCGCTGCCATGAACCAGTGATTTTCCGGGCTACCGAGCAATGGTTCATACAACTCGATGGCGGCAGCGCAACGGTTCCAGCACCAAAAGCTCCCGCGCTGCGCAGCCGCGCGCTGGAAGAAATCAAAAAAGTGAAGTGGCTGCCGACGTGGGGCCAAGAGCGCATCCATAACATGATCGTGGATCGGCCGGATTGGTGCATTTCGCGCCAGCGCTTCTGGGGAATACCGCTGATTATTTTTTATTGTGACGCTTGTGGCAAAAGGCTCGACGATTTCAAGGCGCTGCGCAACGTTATCCCGTTTTTTGAACGCGAAGGCGCGGACGCATGGTACACGCATTCTGCGGAGGAGCTGTTGCCGCCGGGAGCCAAATGCGCTTCTTGCGGTGAAGCAAAGTGGCGCAAAGAATCCGACATCCTTGACGTGTGGTTCGAGTCCGGATCAAGCAATTTGGCGGTGCTGCAGAAGAGGGAAGGGAAGCCTCGCGCGGACGTTTATCTCGAAGGCCCGGATCAGTTTCGCGGATGGTTTCAGAGTTCGCTGATGGTTGCGATTGGAGTCGACGGCATACGCCCGTACGATCAGGTGGTCACGCATGGTTGGACGCTCGACGAAAAGGGCCGTCCGATGTCGAAGTCGCTCGGGAACTCCATGGAGCCCCGAGAAATTTGCGAGAAGTGGGGCGCGGACCTTCTTCGCGTTTGGGTTTCCTCTCAGGATTACACCGCCGACGTCAGGCTCTCCGATGCGGTAATGACGCAGCTCGCCGAAGCCTATCGCAAAATCCGCAACACCTTCCGATTCGCGCTATCGAATCTGTACGATTTCGATCCCGAGCGCGATTCGGTCCCCGACACCGACCTCTGGGAAATGGACGCGTGGATGTTGCGGCGTACTGGCGCGCTCGTGCGCCAGTGCCATGAGTGGTACGCCAATTTCGAATTCCATCGCGTGTACCACGCGCTGCATGATTTTTGCACTGTGGACTTAAGCGCGTTTTATTTCGACGTGCTCAAGGACCGTCTTTACACCTTCGCGCCGAAGAATCGCGGCCGCCGCTCCGCGCAAACTGCTGTGTACCGGATTGCGAGCGCGATCGTTCGCCTGATTGCCCCCACTCTGGCATTTACTTCTGAAGAAGTATGGAAGCACTTGCCGCATTCCAGTTCGAAAACCGAAAGCGTGCACATGTCTATGTTTCCCGCCGCCGAGGATTTCGAGCGAGCCTTGGATAGCTCGCGTTCCGCAGGTTGGGACCGGCTTCTTACCGTTCGCGAGGAAGTCTTGCGAGCGCTCGAGCCCGCCCGCGCGGCAAAAACGATCTCCGGTGGCCTCGAAGCCCGCGTTACGCTGGTGGCAACAGGCGAACTCCTGAATTTGCTGCGTAAATATGCCGCATACCTGCCGGGGCTGTTCATCGTCTCGCAGGTCGAAATTGCGGAAGGCCACTTGGAAGGCGCGGTGCCTGCCGCCGGCCTGGAAGGTCTACAAATTCTCATCGAGCGCGCCAAGGGTGCGAAGTGCGAACGTTGCTGGAATTATTCCACGCACGTAGGCGAGAGCCCGGATTATCCCACGCTGTGCGAGCGTTGCCTCGCCGCACTTGCTGAGATCGATAAAGACAGCGGCGTCGCCAGCGGGAGTGCCAAGGTTTGACCTCTTCCGCGTCGCGTTCCGGCTGGTACACTCTGGTATTCCTGGTGCTTGCCGCACTAGTGGCGGATCAACTGAGCAAACACGCGGTAGAGCGGTTCATGCCCCCGGGGTCAACTCGCGTGCTCGTTCCTGGGCTGCTGAGTCTGGTGCACACAAGTAATCCAGGCGTAGCTTTCGGGTTGTTGGCCGATCGCAGCAACCCGTGGCTTGCTCCGCTGCTGATTGCGTTTTCGGTAGCCGTTATTGCGATGCTCGTCTGGCTGCTGGTAAGCGGGCGCGCCGGAGGCAAGCTGGCGCAATGCGGGCTCGCGCTAATTTTGGGCGGCGCAGCCGGGAACGTCCTTGACCGGGTTACGCGGCAGAGCGTAACTGATTTTATCGATTTTTATATCGGCACCCATCATTGGTATACATTCAACATTGCTGATTCAGCGATTGTTGTCGGCGCGGGTCTTGTGATTCTGGAACTCTTCCGCGATTGGCGGCATCCTAATCACGAGCGAGCCTAGCGATGCATCCCATCCTCTTTCAAGTCGGCGGAATTAATATCTACTCATACGGCGTGCTTGTTGCTTCGGGCGTGCTGGCCGGCCTGTGGTGGGCCCGCAGACAAGCGCCGCGCGCCGGCCTCGATCCCGACAAAATCTGGAACATGGGGATATATACGGTCCTGGTTGCACTGCTCCTGGCCAAAGTTTGGCTTATTCTGAGTGATTGGAGTTATTACCAGGCCAATCCGCGCGACATTTTTAGTTTGACCACGTTTCAATCCGGCGGAACTTTTTACGGCGGTATCGTCGGCGCCATCCTGATGATTGGCTTGTATGCGTATTTTCAGAAAATGCCGCTGCTGCCGGTGATGGACACGTTTGGCGCAGGATTGCCGCTCGGCCACGCTATTGGCCGCCTGGGTTGTTTTGCCGCGGGATGCTGCTACGGCAAGCCGACGACCGTGGCCTGGGGCGTTATGTTCACCAATCCGGCAGCGGCGCAGCTAGCCGGAACTCCGCTCGGCGTTCATTTGCATCCCACGCAGCTTTACGAAGCCGCCGCGGAATTTATTAATTTTCTGATTCTCATTTGGATCGGCAAGCGCCAGCGCTTCACCGGACAAATCATCGGAACCTATTTTCTTCTCTATGGGATCGAACGCGGCACGATCGAATTCTTCCGAGGCGATCCGGGACGCACGATGATGTTCCACGATACGGTCTCGCTGATGCAGCTTGTTAGCCTGGCGCTCATTGTTACGGGGACATTCCTTTGGTGGCGCGGGCTGAAGGGTCCGGGCATGCCGTCCGTTTCCGTAGCACGAACCACGGTTGCGCGCTAGGTGTTGCTCGCCTCAAATTTTCAAAGCCTCCATGCAGAAAAAGTCTGATACGCACGAGCATTTTGAATCTGACGAAGACTCTTCCGGGCATGATGCCTTCGCCGTTGGGGCAGATAGCGCGGGCCAGCGTCTCGATCGTTTTCTCGCCACGCATCTCAGCGATATAAGCCGAACACACGTACAGGATCTGATCGACGAGGGACGCGTCCTCGTGGACGGTGCTGCCAGGAAGTCATCTCATCGGCTCGAGGCCGGCGAAACGGTGACCGTAAGTATTCCTCCCCCTCCGCTCCCGGGCGTGGAAGCAGAAAATATTCCGCTTGAGATCATTTACGAAGACGCGGACGTCGCAGTCGTGAACAAGTCCGCGGGAATGATCGTGCATCCCGGCGCGGGTGCTGACGCCGGCACTCTCGTTGCCGCGCTGCTGCACCGCTTTGGTGGAGGTCAAGGTTTGTCCACAATTGGCGGGCCTCTCCGGCCGGGCATCGTGCATCGAATCGACAAAGGGACTTCGGGAGTCTTGTTGATTGCACGGACTGATATGGCCCACTTGAAGCTCGTCGAAGATTTTCGCGAACGCCGCATTGAGAAAACATATCTGGCATTGCTGCACGGGAAGCTAAAAGGCGAATCCGGCATCGTTGAGTTGCCGATCGCGCGTGACCTTCGCCGCCGTTCGCGCATGACGGCGCGGCGCCGGGAAGGACGCGAGGCGCGTACCGACTGGCGATTGCGTCTACGGTTGGCCAGCTTTTCCTTTATCGAAGCGGGATTGCACACCGGCAGAACGCACCAGATCCGAGTGCATTTCTCCGCGCTCGGATGTCCTGTGGTGGGTGACACGGTTTATGGAGCACCGCGCCAGGAACGCGTCGGCGATGAACTCTTGCCTCCGCTGGAAAGAAATTTTCTGCACGCGCTGCGAATTGCTTTTGTTCATCCGCGCTCCGGCAAACGAATCGAGTGCCGTGCTCCGCTGCCGCATGAGTTGACGGAGTACTTTCAGGGTTTGGGCCGGGCTGTGAAGATGGATCCTAGCGTGATTGACGCTGGATTGCGGGAGTTCCTATAATTGTTCACCTTGAGGACATCGCGCACTCTTATCGTTCTGGCAGCACTCATTTGTATTTCAGGAATTTGCGCGCGCGCACAACAGCCCGCTCCACCTCCCGCTCCTCCGCGCCCGGACTGGAGCGCTCCTGCTTCACAGCCTTCCGGACCGGGGCAAAATGCCCCACCTGCGCAGAATCCCGCAGACGCGGCGCAGCAGAGTAAAGTACCGCCCATCGTTTCCACCACCGGACTGGTTCACCTAGTCGCCACCGTCACCGACCGCCGCCATAATTTCGTCACCGATCTCGAACAAAGCGACTTCAAAATTCTTGAGAACAGCACGCCGCAGGAAATCCGCTTCTTTGGACGAGAAACCGACTTGCCACTGCGCATCGCGGTGCTGCTCGACACTTCTAATAGCATTCGCCCCCGCCTCGCGTTCGAACAGGAGGCCGCGATTGATTTCCTCGGTGGCGTAATTCGCAGGAATAAAGACATGGCTTTCCTGATGACCTTTGATAATGAGCCGGATGTAATCCAGGATTACACCGGGGATCTCGGTCTGCTCACGGCTGCGATCCGCAAGCAACGCGCGGGCGGAGGGACCGCCCTGAACGACGCAATTTACCGCGCCTCCGAAAAACTATTGAATCCGCCAGCGCCGCACGGGCCCAATCCAGAGGTTCGGCGTGTGATCGTTGTGATCAGCGACGGCGATGACAATCTGAGCGACCACGCTCTCAGTGACGCCATTGAATCCGCTATTCGCGCCGAGACCGCTATCTACGCCATCAGCACCAACACCGACTGGCTGTCCATCAGCGGCGACAAACCACGCAAGATACACGTGGAAGGCGGAGACAAAGTCCTTGAGGAATTTTCGGAGCAAACCGGCGGCCGCGTGTTCTACCCCTACAAAGTCGAAGATTTGGCGCAGTCGTTTGTGGACATCGGAACAGAATTGCGCAGCCAGTATTTCATTGCGTATTCGCCGAAGGATACCGAAGCGGTGGGAAAATACCGCAAGATTGAAGTCGAAACCGATCGCAAAGGTCTTACCGTTCGAACGCGGAAAGGCTATTACTCAGTCGCTCCGCCGAGCCCAGGGAAATAGCGCCGAGCCAGACTGGGTTTATTTAAAGGGCGCGTAATAACCTCTGCGGGCAAGAACCTTGACGTCGGGCCGGGCGATATCTACCTTGATTTTCCGGAAGGTTCCGTCGTGCTTTTCGTTGGTGGGATAGTAGCCGATCACATATTGCGAGCGCAGTTCTTCTGAGATTACATCAAATGCTTTTTCCAGTGACTTCTCGCTGTGAACGTTGATTACTCGCCCGCCCGTGTCGTCCGACATTTTTCGAGCCACTCCCGCGCCGCCACCCCCTTGAAAGAAACCGGAGTCCGCAATCAGAAGCACGTGGATCACACCGTCGGCTCGCTGGCAAGCTTCGACGGCATCCTGCAGTCTCAACTTGCTGCCAGTGTCCTCCATATCGCTCATCACGATCACGGCCTTGCGTCCCGCTTCGGTCGCGAGTTCGTCGTGACACGCCAGGTAGATCGCGTCGTAAAGGTCCGTTCCGCCCGCATTATTTCCTTGCGGAATCGTGCCCGGAGTTACTACTCCTCCGCCTGCCACGGAACTAATACTCGTCCGGCGAATGGCGCGTTCGAGAACGTTGGTGTCTTCCGTAAAGTCAGCGAGCAAGTCGACGTCAAAATCGAAGCTGATGACCATGGCTTCGTCTTTCTTCCGCATCACTTCCCGCAGAAAACGCGAAGCCGTATCCTGTTCCGCTCCGATCACGTTGTACATGCTGCCGCTCGTGTCGATTAACAGGCCGAGGGTGATCGGCATGTTCACGTCTTTCTGAAAGAAGGCAACTTTTTGCTCCTGGCCGTCTTCAAAGATTTTGAAGTCGGGTTGGGTCAGGTCGGAGACGATTCCGTTTTTCTTGTCACGCGCGGTCACGAAAACGTTCACCAGGGTGGTTTGCACTTTCAACGGCTGTTGTGACTGAGCAGGTTGTTGCAGATCCTGTTGCGGTTGAGCGGGTGTGGGCGATTGCGTCGTAACGGCCGGTGAAGCGCGCCGCGGCGTTGGGTTCGCCGGCCAGGCTCCGCCAGCTACGCAATACCCTGCAAGAGCCAGTGTGAAAAAGCCTGCCACGAGGCGGGTCAGCCGCATTGTATAATCTCCCCGGATAAGTCGCGCTACTTACGATGCATTTAGGGCGCAGTCGGATGTTCGGCCGGTGTTTCCAGACATGAACTTTTCGCCGATGCAAAACCGGTCATGCACGAGCAACTTGGTCAAAACGCGCCGAACGGCGCGAAACGAGATACGCCGATGACGCGAATCATTCTGTCGAGTGCCATTGTATTACTTCTTTGCGTTTCCGCGCACGCACAGCAGCCTGTGCAACCCGGCATACCGCAGTCGGCTCCTACTGCTCCGGTCCAGCCGGGGCAGACCGCTCCGCCGAGCAAGCCGCCGCAAAGCTCTCCGGCGAAACCATCACCGGCCACAGCGCCCGCGCAGCAGGCAGATACTCGCAATCGCATCAAGATCAGAACCGAACTCGTGATCGTGCCGGTTACGGTGAAGAACCGGGATGGACAGCTTTTAGGTGATCTTCAACGCGACGAGTTTCGTATTTTCTCCGACGGAGTAGAGCAGCAGATCGTGTTATTCGATTCGCAACCTTATCCGCTTTCTGCTGTGATCCTGCTCGACGACGATCTGGCGGAAAAGGAAGCCGAGCAAGTTAAGAAAAGTTTGGACGCGATCGCCGGGGGGTTCGGACCAAATGACGAGGTGGCCCTGGTCACCTACTCGGAATTTCCACAGACGGTCTCCGATTTTTCCTTCAACAACGATGCGCTCTTCACCGCGCTCAAGCGCCTGGATCTGAGTTCGCACAGTTCGACCATTATTAACGACCCTACGACGGCCGGCCCGATTATCAACGGACAGACGCAACCGGACGGCACCGGAACCACGGGACAAGGCGGTGTGCAGGTTCGCGGCTTTGGAAAAGCTGCCACCCACAATTCCTTGGACGACGCCATTTACGCGGCGGGCCAAATGCTGAAAGGGCGCGGGCGCGATCGCCGGAAAATAATTTTCCTTATTTCGGACGGCAGCAATACGCACAACAACCAGCATTCGTTCAATGAAACGTTGCACTCCCTGCTTCTCGCCGATGTGTCCTTGTTTGCTATTTCCGTCACACATCAGAGTCCGGTCGGCCGCTCGATTATTCAGCACGGAACGGCTGAGGTCGACAAGTACGCCGCGGCCACGGGCGGCGATACATTTTACGCCGCGAAAGACAATGAATTGTCGCGCCTTTATTCGGCAGTCACTGAACAAGCGCGGAATGTGTACACCATCACTTTCGCTCCGCAGGAAGCGGACCGCAGCAAGGACTATCACACCATCGAAGTGCGCGTCCGACGCCCGGATCTGGACGTAACCGCGCGGCAAGGCTATTTCCAGGCCGGATCCCAGTAATTTACGATTTATCTCGCCGGCTGAATCGAAATTAACTGTTCGTGCGCGGGGCACAGCGGTTTGTAATCGCAAGATACGCAGAGAAAACTCGGCTTGGCGGGGAACTCGCCGGCACGAATTTGCCCGGCAACTTCATAGATAGTTTGTTTCGTTCTTGCCAGGGCTTTCGCGTCGCGCTCGCTCGCGACTGCTTCGTTGGTCGTCAGGTTATAAAAAACCAGGCGTTCCGGCTTCAGTTCCAAGACTTCTTCAGCAGCCAGGGCGTAAACGCCGAGTTGTAAGCTGTCCTTGGCCTTTTTGGCATCCTTGGCTTTGCCTGTCTTGTAATCCACGATCTCCACTTCTTTTGATCCCAACCGGTTCACCTGGTCCATGCGGCCCTTCACGATCACGTCGTGATCGAGGTGAAGTTCGAACGATTTTTCCTGGTGGATCATGTCCGGCGGCGAGTCCACATAAGTGCGATGAAAATTCGCGAGCTGTTCGCGGCCCGCTTTGCGGTATTCCTCTTCTTGATAGTCATCGGGGAAGCCCATGGAGCGCCATTCGCGATCGTAAACCGCTATCACATCTTCGAAAGGGAATTTTCCGCGCTTGGCCACACCACTAGCGAACTCCTTGATGGTGGTGTGCATCACACTTCCAAAAGTCATAGTGGCTCGTGGGCCGCCGCGAATGCCCCACATATTTTGAAACAAGTATTTCATCGGGCATTTGCAGTAGCACTCGATAGCGGAAGCGCTGAGTTGCAGCGGCTCGGCTACTGGAGGATGGTAGGCTTTGGCCCAGATCGCGACGCGAGAGTAAGCGCGAGTGTTCTTCTGCCCGACAGTGGGGGCAAATAATTGCGAAGGATCGGAAGATTCGGGCGCCGAACCGGTGATTTCCTGAGAAGGCGGCACGGTGACTTGCGGGGCAGACTGCGCCGTGTCGCTTTTCTGTATCTGTGCGTTCTGGAGAAAGTCTTCCAGGAAAAGCGAAGGCTTTTTCCACTTATTGTTCACGGTCGAAAGCGTGAGGCGCTGGCGCGCGCGCGTGAGGGCGACGTAAAACAGTCGCCGCTCCTCCTGAATCTGGAAATCTCCCGTCGGTTTTTCCTCCTTCATCATTTCCGGAGGGAATTCGAACTTGACGGGCTTCGCATTGGAAGGGAAATCGTTCTTATTCAAGTGCATGATGAAAACGTGCGGAAACTCAAGGCCTTTGGCCGAGTGCACGGTCATCAACTGCACGGCGTCGTCGGCAGATTCTTCCTCGAGATTAATTTCACCGTTGGCTTCGGCGAAATAGTCCAGATACTCGATAAAATCACGCAGGTGCTTTTTCTCGCTCTTCTGTTCCCAATCCTTCACAAACTGGACGAAACGTTCGAGATAACGGCGGTCCGCTTCAAAGGGGAGCGGCGCAATCTCGAGCGCGGAGATTAATTCATCCAGCAACGACTTCGCGGATGCTTTGCGCGCCGCCTTGCGAAAACGCGCTAGAAAACTAACCAGTTCGGGCAGGCGCGATGCCTCCGAGGCAAATTGCAACTCGCTTTGGGCAGCGTCGATTTCGTCGTTCAGCGGCCGGCGCCGATTTTTTTCCGCGCGCTCGGCGAGGCGGACCAGGTCGCGAGGCTGAAGCTTCCAGTAAGGCGCCGCGAGCACGCGCGCGCACGCCACGTTGTCAGAAGGAACGGCGATGAGCCTGAGATACGCCAGTAAATCGCGGACGACCGTGCTGGAAAGAATCGAGAACTTCCTGATTACAAACGGGATCTTCCTCTGCTGTAGCGCTTCGATCAGCCGCTTCACGTGAGCGTGCTTGCGATAGAGTACGGCGAAGTTGCGCCAGTGATTTCCCGGCACGTGCAGGCGTTCGATTTCCGTAGCGATCCAATGGGCTTCCTCTTCGGGGCGGACGAATTCAGCGACGCGAATCTTTTCCCCGTCGGAATTGTCGGTAGTCAAACTTTTGGGAGGCAGGAGCGGCGATTTTTCGTTGTGCGAAATCACTTCGCCGGCCACGCGCAGGATCCGGGTGGTGGAACGGTAATTTTGTGTCAATGGAGCGATGAAGCGGCGCACTCCGTCGGTGAGATTCTTCTCCGTGACTCCGCAGAAGCGTTTCAGAAAAATCGTGAAGCTTCCGAATGAAGCGCCGCGAAAACGGTAGATGGCCTGATCGTCATCGCCGACCGCGACGATATTTCCGCGGTCGCCGGCGAGCAGCCAGAGCAGTTCCAGTTGAACGATGTTGGTGTCCTGGAATTCGTCCACCAGGATGTAACGAAACTGATCGCGCATACTTTGCAAGAGCGCAGCGTCGGTTCGCAACAGTTGCACCGATTGCATCAATTGCGCGCCAAAGGTAAGCAAGTTGCGCTCGCGCAACAGTCGTTCGCTGACGCGGTAAACGCGCGCGAGTTCGTCCTGGCGGGCCAGTTCTTCCTCTTCAAGTTTCCGCACGTCCGGATCGAGCAATTCTCGCAGTTGAAGGTAGGCTTGGCGCGACTTGTCAACGTGAAGCTGATAATCATCGGGCGTGACCATTTCATCCTGGCAGCGCGAAAAGAATTGGCAGAAATCGTTCAGGAATTCACCCGGCGCGGCCAGCCGCCTGAAATGCTTCAGGTCAAGCTCGGCCATGTGGCGACGCAGCAGGATCCAATGGTCTACGTCCTCGAGCACTTTTAAATCAGGGTTCGCGACGCGAAGTATTTTTTCCAGGCAGAAGTTGTGAAAAGTGCTGAGCCAGATGCCCTCGGCGCGCTCGCCAACCGCTTTCACGACGCGAGACTTCATCTGCCCGGCAGCTTTGTCGGTGAAAGTGAGGCCGAGGATGTTTTCGCCGGCAAGCTCCGGATTCGATTCCAGGAGATAGCGGATTCGCTCGGTGATCACTCGCGTTTTGCCGGTGCCGGCCCCGGCGACCACGAGGAGCGGCCCTTCGCCGTGTTCCACGGCCCGGCGCTGCTGAGCGTTGAGGGCGGAGAGGTTTTCCCGAGAGGTTGCCAGAGACATGAGACAACTATGATAGCGGAATTCCTCTCGGACGGGTTACGCTTTTCTTTCGCCTGTAGATTTCAGTATCCATCGAACTTGCACGCGAATGCCGGCTGAATCTATTCTTGATGTCCTAAAGCATCCTGGCTTGCGCAGGCGCGAGGAGCGAAGTTATGCCCGTGAAAAGAGCAATCAGGATAGGGCTGAAGCTCGGAGTAGCCGTGATCGTCGGGGTGTATATCGCTCGGCACATTACGCCGGCGGTTCGGGCACGACTGCAATTCCCGTTTGGGATGACGCTGGCGGCGGTGCTCTTGTGTCTCTTCTCGGTGTACTGGAGCATCGCAGCGAAAGATAGCGCGCCGACGAAGACATCGGAATCCAAGTGGTCTCGCGCGCTGCATCTCACTTTGGTCAACGGAGGAGTGTTGTTGCTCATCCTTCCCGTTCCAGGCCTGACGCGGCGGTTTCTGCCCGACACCCACTTCGTCGTGGCGGTCGGCTTGGTGATCGAAGCTGCTTTTATTCTCCTGGCGGTCTGGGCGCGAAGGCATCTTGGCAGCAATTGGAGCGGCGAGGTCAGAGTTGCAGCTGGGCACCAACTGGTCCGGACTGGTCCTTACCGGTTCGTACGCCATCCAATTTACACCGCGGTACTCGGAATGTACTTCGGCACAGCCATCGTATCCGGGGAGATTCACGCCCCTATTGCTCTGGTGATTGTGGCGCTGGCGTACTGGCGCAAAATCCGTATGGAAGAACGCGCTATGGCCGAAACCTTCGGGGCAGATCACGAGGATTATCGCCGTGGCACCTGGGCGCTCGTCCCTTTCTTGTTCTAAACGCATCGCGCGTGGCCCGAGTCGTCGAGCACTTCGAGCATGGGCGGCTTGACGCGGTTTCGCTCCCGACCTAACATGCGCTGAAATGACCGATCTAAATGCGATCCGTTCGCCTCTGAAGTTTTTGCAGAGCGAACTTCAAGATATCCCCCACCGCGATTTGCTCGAAGCCGAGGAAGGCTGGTGGAAGAGCGAAGGCCTGGCTATTTCAGACGCAATCGACCGCAGCGGAACGCCGTGGTTGCGTATGTTCGATCGCGGCGGAAAACGCGTGGATGAGATTCTTTACCCTCGCGAATACCAAACGATTTTGAAGAGAGGTTATCGATCCGGAGTAATTTGGCGCGCTCTCGAAGAAAAATCGCTGATCCCCACGTACCTGCTGATCTACGACATTTCGTTCTACGATCCCGGAATTTGCTGCCCTTATACCGTGTCACTCGGCACCGCGGTGCCTCTTGCAAAATATGGCAGCGCTGAATTGCAGGCTCGTTTCCTGCCTCAACTTTTGCGCAAGGACGATTCCGTGTGGCAAGGCGCCACGTGGATGACGGAAGTAAAAGGCGGCTCGGATTTGGGAGCCGCTGTCGAGACGATTGCCCGTCCTATAGGCGATTCGTGGCTGCTGACAGGTGACAAATATTTTACGAGCAATGCGGGTGCAGAGTTAGCCGTCGTGGCTGCGCGCCCGCAGGGAGCTGTGGCCGGCGTTCGTGGACTGGCCTTGTTCCTGGTTCCGCGATACCGCAAGGACGGTGAACTCAACTATTTTGTCCGGCGGCTGAAGGACAAGATTGCAACGCGCTCCGTTCCTACCGGAGAAGTTGAGTTGAGAAACAGCGAAGGCTACCTGCTCGGCTCGGCTGATTCGGGAATTTACCTGATCCTGGAGGTGTTGAACCTCTCGCGTGTGGCGAACAGCGTGGTGAGTGTGGCATTAGCACAGCGTGCGATGGTGGATGCGCTTTCGTACGCCGAGCAGCGCGTGGCGTTCGGCAAGCCAATTCTCGAGCATCCGCTGCTTCGCCATCAATTTGAAAATCGGCTCAAGGCGCTGCGATCAGCGTTTGCTCTGGCGTGGGAATCGGTACAGCTTCTCAACGACGTGTGGATGGAGAAGGCGCCTTACTCCGAACGCTATCATCTATTCCGGCTGGTGGCACATCTTGCAAAATACTGGACGGCCGAGTTTGCGGTTGATACGGCAAAGTGGGCCATGGAAGTGCATGGCGGATTGGGCGTGCTAGCGGAGTATGGCGCGGAGCGCTGGCTTCGTGAATCGATGATCCTCGCGATTTGGGAAGGAACCTCGCATCGCCAGATACTGGATGGGCTGGAAGTGATGGAACGGAAACAAGCGCACAAGTTGCTTTTTCGGCGGCTGGCGGAAATCTCACCCTCGAAAGAACTTCAAGAGTTGGAAACGGAAGTCGAGCGGCACTTGAAACTTCCACTCGCGGAGAGAGAAGCGCTCTCCGAACCACTCTTCAGGAAGCTTGCGATCTTCACGGCAGAAACGCTCGCTCGTAAATCGAAATAGGACAGGCGCTACACCGGGCGATCCGGGTAGATCACCTTTGGAAATCGAATATGGATTAGCAGGGCGCAGAGAACGAAAACGAAAAACACCAGGACGCTTCCTTCGGGGCCTGCTGAGCCTCCGGTGAGCCAAGCCGGGCCCTGAACGGAGCTGTTTAGAAATCGGCCGACGCCGAGCAGGCCGCTGTCGGGCGTGCCGTAGAAAAAAGTCTCGGCCCAGTCCCAGGCTGCATGGAATCCGAGGGCGAACCAGAGATTTCCGGTGCGGCGAAGTGTGAGACATAAGAGCAAACCGACCCCAATGACCTGCAGGATGCCGAGGGCGTTTTCTCCGGGATTGCCTAGGTGGGCGGCGCCGAATACGACCGAAGTAAACAACGCAGCGGGCCAGAAGCGCATGCGGCGGGCGAAAGAGAAGAGCCAGTATCCGCGGAAGGCAAGTTCTTCGCTGACGGATACGGCAAGAAATACGAAAGCCCAGCCAAGGGCGTAGCGGAAAACTGCGCCACCTGCGAGAGCCACAGAATCAATCTGGAAATGACCTGTTAGGCGCAGAATCAGGAGCAGAGCGGAAAGCGCTGCGAAGCCCCACACGGAACCTTCCCAAAATCTTTTCCCGAATGCCTGGCGAGGAGGAATGCCGTAATCGTCGAGCGGGCGTTTTTCCATGCGGGATACGATCCAGGTCGCCAGGACAACGAAAAACGAAACGATCGCTTTGATAGGCAGTTCGCTCTGAATCGTGAAGACGGAACCGGCGGGTTGGAGCCGGTGATGGAATGCCCAAACAAAGGGAATCGGAAGAATGAATCCTATGCCCACCCAGAGGAGAAGTCGGTTACGGTCGGCGCGTCCCCAGGGTCGAGGAGGCTCGACTGGCAATTCTTTGACCGGGTTTGGACCGAACGCGCCAGCCAAGGGGGTGGCTCCTGTTGGGAGGAGGATCCCAACGAATAGTCGGAATCTTCACCGATCAGCGGGCAGATTATTTCTGTACGACGCCGCAGGCGATGCGGTCGCCTGAATTGCCGGACGGGTCGGTCTTCATGTCGTCGGCTTTTGCGTGAATGATGATGGCCGTTCCGCCATTGCTGAAGAGCGAGTGAGCGTCATCGCCGAAGTTTACGTCCTTATCGGTGAGGCGGACTTTCGCTTTTCCGTCCGCGCCCACGGTGAAGTTGGGCATGTCACCGGCGTGGTGGCCGTCGGGATTGTCGAAGCCGTGCTTCTTGCCGTCAGGATTAAAATGCGGGCCCGCGGATTTGAAATCCGGCGCATCGCACTTCGCGTTCTGATGGAAGTGGATCGCGTGCTCGCCCGGCGGAAGATTTTCGAGGTTGAGGTCCAAGCCCACACCGCCTCCCTTGTTTTCGTATAGGACGACGTTGCCCACACTTTTGCCTTGGGCGTCGGTAAGGTGGACGACTGTTTTGGCTGCAATTGAGAGTGCGAAAGCGATTACGCAAAGCGGCAGGGCTATGCCCAATACTCGGTTGAGTTTCATGCGGGGATTATAGACCGGACGATTTTTCGAGGCAAGCTTACGGCTGGTGGCTTGAGGCGGCGAATGCTGGCGGATGGCGCGACTTTGGTTAGAACCTTTCGGTGCGGGTGATGATCCGGCACGGCCTGAAGCCGTGCCCTGACGATTCGTGAAATTGGAGCACGTCCAGTCGAGCGGTGAATTGCGGTTCTTCCAGGTGCATCTTATACTGCCTCGCGACAGACTATGAACGCTCAAGCTCAAATTGTGCGTGAACCTCGATGGCCTGCGCTGGTGGCGATGTTGGCGGCGGGTTGTATGTATCGGGCGTTGCCGGAGCGGCTGTCCGTTGGGCCCGGGTGGCTGCTGTTGGCGATTATTTTCGTGCTGGTGATCGCGCTGGCGATTTCGCACCGGCGGGGTTACTACAAAGTGGCGCGGATTTTGACGTTTGCGGCGAACGGCGCGATCACGGTTGCTATGGTTGCTTCGCTGGCTTTTCTGATTCACGGCATTCCACAACATCTGGACCCGGCACAGACGCTGCTGCGCGCGGCGACAGCGCTGTGGTTTACCAACATCCTGGTATTCGCGCTGTGGTACTGGAAGCTGGATGGGGGCGGCCCGCTGAATCGCGAGACTAGGCGCGGGCGCATTGAGAGTTCATTTCTTTTTCCGCAGATGTTAAGCCAGGAAGGCGTAGATGCGTCGTGGTCTCCTCGTTTTATGGATTATCTGTTTCTCGCGTTTAACACCAGCACGGCTTTTTCGCCGACCGATACCGCGGTGCTTTCGCGTTGGGCGAAGGCGGGGATGATGACGCAATCTCTTATTTCGCTGACGATTGTGGCGCTGCTGGCGGCTCGGGCGGTGAATGTTCTCTAGGACTGAGCTGTTCGCCGAATAATCTTCCAAATGTAATTTGATTGGCTGCGCTTCAGCGGGCGCATGCTGCGCCCCTACGGATTCGCGCTTTATTTGGGCGGTTTCAGTAAGCGCTTCGGGGCTTTTCTGAGCCAGGCGGTGCGCAAGGCGGCTTCGAGGATGTCCGGCGCGACTTTTGCCAAGCGGACGCGCGTGGCGCCTTTGCGTCCCCATCCACCGGGGACGGGCGAAAAGATTTGCGGCTCGTCTTCGACCATTCCGGCTTGCTGCTCGGGAGTCAGCGACAGGACGCCATAGCCTTCCTTCTCCAGACTCAACGTGGCGAAGATTTTCTTGTTCACGCGGAAGTCGGCGTTGCCGAAGTGCGAACCTTCCACAGCCTCCGGCAGGCTGAGAGCGATGCGGCGAAAATCAGAAGCTTTCATGTCGTGGCCACCTTTGCGCCGTATTTAGGCAGAGTGCGCTTGCAGCTGGCGCTCGTTGAGGGTGTAGAGCGACGGAACCGGAACGCCTAGGATTCCCAGATAGACGTAGATTTGGCCGCGGTGATGAATTTCGTGTTCGAGCATTGAGCGCAGAAGCTTCCAGGCGGTGATTGGGACGCCTTCGGGCGAGGCGCCTTTTTTCTCGAAGTCCGCCTGGGTCATTCCGCTGAAGATCTCCATCGATTCGGAGTGCATGCGTTCCATGAAGGCGATGACGTTGTCCAAGCCGTCGCCGAGTTCGCGTCCGCAGCCTTTGTACCGGCTCGGACGACCGGCGGCGCATTCGGCGAAGACGCAGCGCTCGGTGGCGGCAATGTGACGCGCGAGATCACCGAGAGTGAATTCTCCCGTGCGGCAGGTCCACTCGACTTTGTCCGGCGGGATCCGGCGGATGAGCCGCATTGTGCGGCCGCGGATCTGCTCGAAATTGTGGAGAAAATCTTCGCGCTCCATGGGGCCCTCCTCTCCGCCGGTAAGGGCAACTAATATACCGCGCTGCGGCCACCGTGAATAGATTCTGAAAGCTGGCTGTCGGGCGCTAGGACTCCAATTTGACGATGATTTCTAGCGCGGATATACTCAACTTTCTGAGCGAATTGCACACCTAGGAGTGAAAACAATGGAGCAGGCGGTCATCTTAAGCGCGGTGCGTACACCGATTGGGAAATTCATGGGAGGGCTGGCGCCGGTTTCTGCCACGGAGCTCGGCGCGAAAGTGGTCGCGGAAGCTGTGCGGCGAGCGGGCATCGAGCCGAACGTGGTGGATGAAGCGATCATGGGTAACGTGGTGCAGGCGGGGCTGGGGCAGAATCCGGCGCGGCAGGCGGCGTTGCGCGGTGGACTTGATTCGCGCGTGGCGGCGATGACGATCAATAAAGTTTGCGGGTCGGGGCTGAAAGCTGTGGCGCTGGCCTCGCAGGCGGTGCAGCTTGGCGAATCCGAGGTGGTGGTCGCGGGCGGCATGGAGTCGATGTCGAACTGCCCGTACCTGCTAAAGGGCGCGCGCAGCGGATTTCGGCTGGGTAATCAGGAAATATTCGATTCGATGATCACCGACGGCTTGTGGGACGTTTACGAAAATTATCACATGGGCGTTACGGGCGAGTTGGTGGCGGAGAAGTACGGGATCACGCGGCAGGAGCAGGATCAATTCGCGCTGGATAGTCATCGGAAGGCGGTGCGCGCCATCAAGTCGTGTTTTTTTAGCGGGCAGATTGTGCCGGTGGAGATTCCGCAGAAGAAAGGCGAGCCGGTGATTATCAAGACTGACGAATCGCCGCGCGAAGATACTTCGCTGGAAGCGCTCGGGAAGCTCAAGCCGGCGTTCAAGAAAGACGGCACGGTGACGGCAGGGAACGCGCCGGGAACAAATGACGGCGCGGCGGCGGTGATCGTTACAAGCGAAAAGAATGCGGCGCGCATGGGGAAGTCGCCGATGGCGCGAATTGTGGCGCAGGCAGTGAGCGGCGTCGAACCGAAATGGGTGATGATGGCGCCGGTGGACGCGGTTGAAAAGCTGTTGAAGAAAACGGGATGGGACCGCGACAAGGATCTCGACCTCGTTGAATTGAACGAGGCGTTTGCGGTGGCGGCGATTGCGGTGACTCGGGTGCTGAAGCTTAATCCCGAAAAAGTAAATGTGAATGGCGGGGCGGTCGCGCTGGGCCATCCGATTGGGGCGTCTGGCGCGCGAGTGCTCGTGACGCTGCTGTATGAAATGCAGCGGCGCAACTTGAAGCGCGGAATCGCGGCGCTGTGTTTGGGCGGAGGCAACGCGGTGGCGCTGGCTGTCGAGCGTCCGTAGCGGCCCCGATGTTCTGTCCGAAATGCAAAGCGGAATACCGTCAGGATGTCACGCGGTGCCCGGATTGTGATGAATCGTTGGTCGCAAAATTGGACACCTCAAAATCGTCCGACGGATTGACCGGCCCGGCACTCGCATGGCGCGGGAATGATCCTGTCTCCTTCAGTCGCGCGCTCGCCGCTTTGCGAGAGCACAAAATCCAGAGCTACCAGATCGACGAACACGATCAGTTGTCACGCATCGGAGCGCCTCGGCCGAGCTACGGAATCTTCGTGAGGCGAGAGGACGTTTCACGCGCGGAGAAAGTGATCCGAGAAACATTCGCGGGACTCGTTCCGGACTAGTCGCACCCGGTGTTCTGGTATCGTGACGGCTCGCAACTTTTCTCGCCAGTTTCTCGGGGATTTATGCCAACGCGGCGCGTTACCCCCAAGTCTCCAAAAACGAAATCAGGTAAGCAAGGTCGCAGGGTTGCGAAGGCGCCTGCGGCGTTTGACGAGGTTCGGCGGATTGCGCTTGCGCTGGACAACGTGGAAGAAGGGATGTCCTACGGCACGGCGGCGTTCAAGGTGGGCGGAGAGCTATTCGTGCGGATGCATCAGGACGGCGAATCGCTCGTGGTTCGAACGGATTTCGAGCAGCGCGAAGAGTTGATGGCGGCTGATCCGGAGACGTATTACATCACCGATCACTATCTCAACTACGAGTGGATATTGATTCGTCTCGCTCGTGTTCAACCGGACGGTTTGCGGGATCTGGTCAGGATGGCGTGGCGGTTAGCGAGCGCGAGCAAGCGTCGCTCGACACGCAGCTAGATCGGATTCCCTCGATGCAATTCAGCAAGGCTTGACGTTGGCCTTCTCCTGTGTTTCCTTAGCGGCGTGAAAACTGCAGCCTTGGGGTTTCGCGCCCATTCCGGCTGGACCGCTTTGGTGGCGCTCTCCGTGTCGAAGGGTGTGCCTAGTGTGCTCGCGCGGCAGAAGGTTCACCTCGTTGAATCCTTTATCTACAAACTTCGGCAGCCTTACCACACAGCGAAGAGGATGGCGCCGGACGCAGGGCGCGCGTTCGTTGCGCAAGTTCAGTCAGGAGCTAGACGCCTCGCCTATCGTGCGATCCGCGATTTGCAGGACAGTCTGGAGGCGCAAGGTTACCGGCTCACACGTTGTGGTCTCGTACTCGCTTCTGGAAGGCCGCTGCCTCGATTGCCCCAGATTTTGGCATCCCATGCGCTGATTCACACCGCTGACGGCGAACTTTTCCGTGGAGCACTTCTGCACGCGAGCGCGCGGTGCGGTTTTGGGAGCGCCGCTGTGAAGGAAAGGGAATTGCTGAGCGAAGCATCGCGCGTTCTGCGTCTCAAGCCGGAAGACCTCGCGCGGCGTATCGTTGAACTTGGCCGCGAAATCGGGCCTCCGTGGTCGCGGGACGAGAAGTTTGCAACGTTGGTTGCGTGGATCGCTTTGGCTTCCAGGCCTTCAGCTCTGACTCGTGCTAATGAAGACGCCGACTGACGCTTCCTTGTCTCCCCTGGTTCCGCTATCATCGACGGCGCTATGACCACTGGTTCAATCAAAACTGTCGGGGTGCTCGGCGCGGGGACGATGGGGAACGGGATCGCGCACGTGTTCGCGCGCGCGGGCTACAACGTGATCCTGCGAGACGTGGAGGAGCGCTTCCTGGTTCGCGGCCTGGAGACGATCGGCAAGAATCTTGACCGCGAGGTGAAAAAAGAAAAAATTGCCGCAGCCGATAAGCCTGTGATCCTATCGCGCATTAAGCCTGTAACGGACGTCACTGCGCTGGCTGGTGCTGATTTCGCGGTTGAAGCTGTGCCGGAGCAGCTTGAGCTGAAATTACGGGTGCTGAAGGATGTGGACGCGGTTCTCCGGCCGGGAGTGATTCTGGCGAGCAACACTTCTTCGATTTCGATTACGCAGCTTGCGGCGAAAACGAGCCGGCCGGAGAGATTTATCGGGATGCACTTCATGAATCCGGTGCCGATGATGGTGCTGGTGGAAGTGATTCGCGGGCTGGCAACGAGCGAGGAAACTTTTCAGACCACGATGTCGCTGTGCGAAAAGCTGGAGAAGAAGCCTGTAGCAGTGAACGATGCGCCTGGCTTCGTTTCCAATCGCGTGCTGATGCCGCTAATCAATGAAGCTGCGTTTTGCGTGATGGAAGGCGTGGCGACGCCCGAGGCGGTGGACGCGGTGATGAAAACGGGGATGAACCATCCGATGGGGCCGCTTGAACTGGCTGATTTTATCGGACTGGACGTTTGCATCGACATTCTCGAAGTGCTGTCGAAAGGGTTCGGCGATCCGAAGTATCGCGCGTGCCCGTTGCTGAAGAAATATGTTGCCGCCGGATGGCTGGGGCGAAAGTCCGGACGCGGGTTTTACAAATATTAGCCTCAGGGGGTTAAAACCCCTGATGAAGCAACCTCAGCCAGTAACGGCCACCCGCGCTAGGAGGGTAAGAAACGCGGTGGAAATAGTCTTTGCTTTTTCTTCGCCTCATGTTAGGATGGGCAAGTTTGGGGGTGAGGATACTTGGTAGTACACTCAGCGCGCCTTTCCCAGGAAGCTAAAGGAAATCCCTCTCGAGGTCTAACGATGAACGACGAAAAAACCAAGAATCTGGATCTAGCGATATCGCAAATTGAAAAGCAGTACGGCAAAGGCTCGATTATGCGCCTGGGAAATAAAGATGTGCTGGTTCCGGTTAACGTGATTCCCACCGGATCGATCTCGATTGATGCGGCCCTGGGGGTAGGCGGCTTTCCGCGCGGCCGCGTGATCGAAGTGTACGGACCTGAGTCAGGCGGCAAGACCACTCTCACGCTGCACGTGATCGCTGAGGCGCAGCGGCTCGGAGGGCAGGCGGCCTTCATCGACGCCGAGCACGCGCTGGACCCTTCCTATGCGCGAAAACTTGGGGTGGACGTCGACAATCTCTTGGTCTCGCAACCGGACAACGGGGAACAGGCGCTGGAAATTGCGGAAGCGCTGATTCGTTCGAATGCTGTGGACATCATCGTCGTCGATTCGGTGGCGGCCCTCGTTCCGCGGGCCGAGTTGGAAGGCGACATGGGCGACGCGCAGATGGGCTTGCAGGCGCGGTTGATGTCGCAAGCGCTGCGAAAACTTACTGCAATCGTGTCGAAATCGAAGACCTGCCTGATTTTCATCAACCAAATTCGCGAAAAAATCGGTGTAATGTTCGGCAACCCGGAGACGACCACGGGCGGACGCGCGTTGAAATTTTACTCTTCGATTCGCGTGGATATCCGGCGCATACAGTCGATTAAAGAAGGCGATCGCGTGGTGGGCTCGCGCACTCGCGCAAAGATCGTGAAGAACAAAGTGGCTGCACCGTTCCGCGAGGCTGAGTTCGATATCATTTACGGCGAAGGCGTTTCGCGAGAGGGCGACTTGATCGATTTGGGCGTGGCCAAGGGCCTACTCGAAAAATCAGGGACCTGGATTTCCTATAAGACCGAACGCCTGGGACAAGGGCGCGACAATGCACGCCTGTTCCTCAAGGAAAACAAGGACATCCGCGCCAAGATCGAACACGATCTGCGCAAACTGTTGGGCCTGCCGACGAATCTTGCTTCGGTGGAAGATAGTCCCGCAAAACCGGCGGCAGCGGCCGAACTGCCGAAACAAGCACCGAAAGCGGCAGCCGCTGTGCAAGGGCGCTCGGCTCGATAGCACTTATCTTTCGGTCAAAATCACACACTTAGGCAGGATTCCGCTGCTCTTTTCGTAGCGGGCGAGAACTGACGTCCCCGCACGGCAAGCAATGGTACGGCGTGTATCTAGGCTGGTACTCCCGGCCAGTCATGCTGACCAGGAAAACTGTCCTCCTTAACAGTTGCGTGAACCTGTGCTACTTCCTTAAACTACGTTTGCATCTTGATTGAGAAGTTTACGGGCTAACACAACCTTAATGCGTCGCCAGCCAGTCCTTTATCAAACGGTATCGATACTTTGTCTGTTTCTCGCAGGCGCTCTCGGAGTTGCGTTTGGGGCGCCGCCGGCGACTAGCGCTCATCACAAGCGCGGTACTCCCAGCTACGCTGATCCGGGAAAAGGCGACTTGGTGGAATACGACGACCCCGTCATTCGCCAGGTCGCGCTCGACGCTTTGGGGCATGCCAACGGTTCGGTACTCGCCATGGATCCGAGCACTGGGCGCATCCTTACAATCGTGAATCAAAAAATGGCTTTCTCTGCCGGCTTCGAACCATGCTCGACGATCAAGCCGGTGATTGCGCTTGCCGGCCTGGAAGAAGGCGTGATCACTCGCGACACGATGCTGAAAGTCGGCCGCCGCCGCTATATGGACCTCACCGAGGCCATGGCGCATTCCAACAATGTGTATTTCGAGGAAGTCGGCAAGCAATTGGGATTCGAGCGAGTGTCAAAATACGCGGCGCTGATGGGACTCGGTTCGCGAGCGGGCTACAACATTCAGGAAGAGCAGCCCGGATCATTGCCACCGCGCATTCCGGCTTACGGCGGAGTCGCGCGTATGTCGAGCTTCGGTGAAGGCATCCGCATCACGCCGCTGCAGCTCGCTTCGCTGGTCTCCACCATGGCCAATGGCGGGACGCAGTATTACCTGCAATACCCGCGTACGGAACAGGACCGTCAGAATTTTCAGCCGCGCGTTCGGCAGCAGCTCGATATCGCGCCGCTGCTTCCGGATCTGCGCGAAGGCATGCTCGCGGCGGTGATGTATGGAACGGCGAAACAGAGTTACGATCCCGATGAGCAGGCCCTGGGAAAAACGGGAACGTGCAACGATGAATCGCTCGGTGGCCGGCTCGGCTGGTTTGTTTCTTACGCCGACCAGGCGCACCCAAAGATTGTTCTAGTAGTGCTCATTCGCGGAGGTAGCCGCTCCATTAGCGGCCCCCACGCATCCGAAATCGCCGGCCGAATTTATCACGGCTTGCGCGAACGCAATTACTTCGTCGAATCGGCATCCCAGCCGGTGTACGACGCTTCCGCGGGCAACTCGCACTAGCAGCGCTCGCCTGCCTAGCTAAAATCCAATCATTGGAAAAGCCGCCAGGTTTACTCGCATGTGGCAGGATCTGCCAATTTTCTTTCCGTGTAGGTCAGCTTGCGTTATGCTCGGTGCCTCTTTGGGTCGAGGCGTTTGGGTCAAGGCGTTTGGGGGATATGGGCAAGCTAGGCAAGATATTATTTTGGGTCACTCTAGTGGCCATTGGCGCCGCTTGTGTGGGCGCGTCCTACTACGTTCGATATTCCGCGGAAAGTGGAATCAGCTCGGAGGCGACGTTTGCGCGAGCGGAAGCGCGCCGAATCCAGGAGCAGGTCGTTCTCTATAGCGAACGAATCGTACCCACTGGCGTTCCCTTTCACATGCTCTTGCAAGGCCTGGGGATCGATGCGGGAACTGCCGCGCGAATGATTTCCTCGGCGCAATCTGTTTTCGACCTTCGGCATTTGCGCGCGGGAAATCGACTGTCGGTGGGACGGTCCGTTCTCGGGGATTTGCGGTCCATTCGCTACAGAATTGATCCCGACAGATTTCTTTCCATCGCGCCGCAGGGCGGCGAATTTCATTCCGAGATTCAAACTATTCCATCAGAAACGCAGACGGTGGGAGTGATGGGAGAAGTCCACGGCTCCCTTTTTGAAGCTGTGATTAACGCCGGTGAAAAACCGGAACTGGCAATGCGCCTGGCGCAGATTTTCGGCTGGGACTTGGATTTCTACACGGACCCGCGCCCGGGTGACACGTTTCGCGTGGTGGTGGAAAAGAAAACTCTTGCGAATGGCGAACTGCTCTCTTACGGCCGGATTCTAGCCGCGGAGTACAAAAATGCCGGCCGCCCGTATGGCGCAGTACTCTTCCATGACGGTTCGGGAGCTCCGGCATATTTCACCCCGGAAGGGAAGTCGATGAAGAAGGCGTTTCTGCATTCGCCGCTCAAGTTCGCCGCGCCGATTACGTCGCACTTCAGCGCGCATCGCTTCCATCCCATCTTGAAAGAATACCGGCCGCATCTTGGGATTGATTACGCTGCGCCCAGCGGCACTCCGGTACAGACGATTGGCGAAGGGCGAGTGATTTTCGCCGGAATGAAAGGCGGAGCCGGGAATCTGGTGGAGATTCAGCACGCCAACGGATACACGACTTACTACATGCACCTGTCGCGCGTGCTGGTTCGTTCCGGGCAGCGTGTGGAGCAAGGCCAAAGCATCGGGCTCGTGGGCATGACGGGACTGGCTACAGGGCCGCATCTTGATTTTCGAATTCAGAAGCAGGGACAATTCTTGAATTTTGAGCGATTGCCGCTGCCGCCGTCCGATCCGGTTGCAAAGCGCGATTGGAACGAATTCTCAGCTCTCCGTGACCGCGCGCTCGCTCTAATGCCTCTGAAATTAACGCAGCCGGATGCAGTCTTGGCGAAGAACTCTGCGTCCGCGGCGCAGCCGGGATCGACTCCGTAGGAAGCCTCTCGTTCGGGCCCGATATTTCACCCTGCTCCGAAAATAAGATCGGCGTCGCCGGGTTTCCCCAGCGGCGCCGATTCGCATTCCACGACCGCACAGCTGCTAAAAAGTTTGAGTTAGGCTTTCAACTCCCATGTGTCGCCTGAGCGGAGAAGCTTTGCCAAGTCGCCTTTGCCGCGCTTCGCTTGCACTTCGCGAATTTGATCGTTAATTAGGTCCTCGTAGCGCGGCACGTCGCCCCAGGAGCGGAAGACGCCGATGGGAGTGGGGAATCCGGGGCGATGCTCCATGTGCGCAAGCAGAAAGGCATAAGCTGCGCGCGGATGCTTTTCGTCGTGGACCAGCAAATCTTTTTCGGTGACGCCGTTTCCGAGTTGCACGATTTCCAGGTCCAGCCCGTTCAGGCGAATTCCCTTGTCGCGGTTCTTGCCGAAAATGAGCGGCTTGCCGTGTTCGAGTTGAACGATGTTTTCGCTGCGCGCTTCTTTTTCGGTGACGGTCTCCCACGCGCCGTCGTTGAAGATGTTGCAATTCTGCAAAATCTCAACGTACGCGGAACCCTTATGTGCAGCGGCTTTCTTCAAAGTATCTTTCAGGTGAGTTTGGAACACGTCCACCGAGCGCGCCACAAAGGTGGCTTCCGAACCGATGGCAAGAGAGATCGGATTGAATGGGCGGTCGGTGGTGCCGAACGGCGTGGACTTGGTTTTCTTGCCGACCTCAGAAGTGGGTGAATACTGTCCTTTCGTAAGCCCGTAGATTTTATTGTTGAACAGCAGCACTTTCAGGCCGACATTGCGGCGCAGCATGTGAATGGTGTGATTACCGCCGATGGACAGCGAATCGCCGTCGCCGGTCGCGACCCAAACTTCCAGGTCCGGACGAACGATCTTCAAGCCGGTAGCAACCGCAGGCGCGCGACCATGGATGGTGTGGAATCCGAAAGTGTTCATGTAGTACGGAAAGCGGCTGGAGCATCCGATTCCGGAAATGATCACAAATTTTTCGCGCGGGATACCCAAGTCGGCGAAGACCATTTGCACGGCCGAGAGGATGGCGTAATCTCCGCAGCCCGGACACCAGCGAATTTCCTGGTCGGTCTGGAAGTCTTTTTTTGTGTAAACGGGCAAAGTGGCCGTGGTCATATCTACTCTCCTGCCTGCTCATCAAAATCGTCTTCCGGCGACGTAAAAGGAGCAAAGCCAAGCATCTGTTCGATTTTGTTCTCGATCTCTGAGGTCTTGAAGGGCTTGCCTTGAATTTTGTTGTAGCCCTGAGCGTCCACCAGGTATTTTGCGCGGAGAATCATCAAAAGCTGGCCCATATTCATCTCCGGAACGAGCACTTTCTTGAAGCGCTTGATCACCTCGCCAAGATTTCTTGGCAGAGGATTGAGATGGCGAAGGTGGACGTGGCCGATGCTGCGGCCTTTTTCCCGCTGAGCGTTCAGCGCCGCGGTAATGGGGCCGTGCGTGGAACCCCAGGCGATGATCAGCAAATCGCCGGATTGATCGCCTTCCGGAACCACGGGCGGAATATCGTTCGCCACTGATTCCACTTTCGCCGCGCGCAAACGAACCATGTGCTCGTGGTTCAGGGGTTCGTAGTTGATGTTGCCGGTGACGTCCTGTTTTTCGATTCCGCCGATGCGGTGTTCGAGGCCCGGTGTTCCCGGAATAGCCCACGGGCGAGACATCGTGATCGGATCGCGTCGATAGGGCAAAAAGCCTTCCGGATTCGTTTCAAAGTGCACAGGTATTTCGGGTAGTTCGTCAACTGATGGAACTTTCCACGGCTCCGCGCCATTGGCGAGATAGCCGTCGGACAAAATGATGACAGGAACCATGTGCTTGATCGCGATTCGGCTTGCTTCCAGAGCAATCCAGAAACAGTCGCCGGGCGACGACGGCGCCACAACAGGAATCGGAGCTTCGGAGTTGCGCCCGAATAGCGCCTGAAGCAAGTCTGCCTGTTCGGTCTTGGTTGGAAGCCCAGTGGAAGGGCCGCCGCGCTGAATATCGCAAATCACCAGGGGAAGCTCGACGGCTACGGCCAAGCCCAGCGCTTCAGTCTTGAGCGCCATGCCCGGCCCTGAAGTGGAAGTGATACCAAGAGCCCCTGCGTATGCGGCGCCGATGGCGGAAGTAATCGCGGCGATTTCGTCTTCAGCCTGGAAAGTGATCACGCCGAAATCTTTGTACATGGAAAGCTCGTGGAGGATGTCCGAAGCCGGCGTAATCGGATACGAACCGAGAAAGAGCGGGATCCCTGCTTTTTGCGAGGCGGCCACGAAGCCTAGCGCCAACGCCGCGTTTCCGCTGATATTGCGGTACACGCCGGGCGCCAGCTTCGCCGGTGGAATTTCGTAGCTGATCTGAAACGCTTCAGTGGCTTCGCAGTAGCTGTAACCCGCCTTCATGGCGAGTTTGTTGGCCTGCACTAATTGTTGTTTAGACTTAAATTTCTCTTCCAGCCAGCCATGCGTGGGCTCCATGGAGCGGTTGTAGAGCCAGTAACACATTCCCAGGGCGAAGAAATTCTTGCAACGGTCCATGCTCTTGGCGTCGAGCCCGAGATCTTTCAGAGCCGCGCGGGTCAACTTGGTGAGCTCAACGGCAAAAACACGGTAGCCATCGAGTGAATGATCTTCCAGCGGATTGGTCACAATCTGCGCCTTGCGCAGATCGTTCGGCTGAAAGTCGTCGAGATTTACGATCAGAATTCCATTCGTTTTCAAATCCGCTAGGTTCATTTTCAAAGCGGCGGGATTCATGGCGATCAGCACGTCCACAGAGTCACCCGGAGTGTAAACGTCACTCGACGAGAAGTGGACCTGGAAGCCGCTGACGCCCGGCAGAGTTCCCGCAGGGGCGCGGATTTCAGCCGGGAAGTCGGGGAAAGTCGCCAGATCGTTGCCGTAGAGAGCGACCGTGTTGGTGAACTGGCTGCCGGTAATCTGCATGCCGTCGCCCGAGTCTCCGCAGAATCGGATAACGGCGTTCTCAATTATTTCGCGTTTGCGCTTCGGAATTTCGATGGTAGTCAAAGCCATAGTTTTTTAGGACCCCATGTCCATAAATGCAGAGAGATACGAGGGATTCTGATCTCTTTCAGTGAAATTTTTCATGCGGATGAGAACCCTCTTGCCCTAGGAAAGCGTAGCACAACGCGGTTAACAGGAGAACGGAAATTGGGAAGCCATCTTTACGCTTCGGGCATTCCTTAAGATGCCCCGCAGCGATGGCCCGTTGTCCGGCTAAATGAGGAACCGTTGTGAGGAACGCTATTCCTTGCCGCCTACTACCTGGGCGTGGCCCAGCGCGGCTACCAGGGAGACTCCTCCCAGGATATTTCCGAGCAACGTAGGAAAGAAGAAATTCGTGAGGTAGGTTCCCCAGGAAATGGATTTTATGAGCACCAAATAGAACATGGTGGTTGAGCCGGCGATGATGTGGTTGAATCCGCCGAGAGTGATCAGATAAGTGATGATGATAATGATGCTCACGCGGGCAGACTCGGCGCCCGGCAGCAGCCAGACCATCAGAGCAATCAACCATCCCGCGAAAATGGCACGCACGAACACGACCCCGAAGCTCGATCCGAGATGTGATACGCCGATTTCCATCAAACATTGCCTCACCGGCGAATCGAAGATCGCAACGTGCGCGATGCAAAGAGCGAACAGAAAAGTCCCCACCAGGTTTGCACTTAGCACCACGGTCCAAAGCCGAGCCACCCGCACAAATATCTTCCATTCCTTGTGGAGCAGCAGCGGCAGAACGGCCGTGAGTGTGTTCTCCGTAAACAACTGTTGACGCCCGAGGACCACGATAAGAAATCCAACGCTGTATCCGAGACGCGAGATGAGTTGGCGCCAAGGATGGTTAGGCAAGAATGAAGCCAGCAACGCTTCGGCAATAAACGAAAATCCCATGGCCAGGCCCGCAGCGAGGGCCGACCAGGCCAGCGCGGCCGCGGGCCGATGCAATTCCTCATCGCCTTCGCGGCGAATTGTTTCATAGACGACGTGCGCGGTAATCGCGATGCGTTCTTCGACTTGTTTTTTCTCGATTCGCGTGTTGACCGCGCCTTCGGTTGAAGGCGGTTCGCTTTTTTCCAGCTTCTTGTTCATCGCGCTCCCTAATGGAACGAGTTGAAGAATGGAGGGCATATAGAAGATGTCACGAATGCACGAAAGTGACGGGATTTATTCGCGAAAGGCATCCTTGTTAGACATCGAGTCCAATGGAGCGCATCAGCTGCAAAGCGTTACTTGTTTGAACGATTCCCGGGCTCAGGCGGTGGTCGAAGCGCAATTTGCCTTCTTCGAGGTGATCTTCAAAGTGGAAGTTTGCGGCCGTGGCTCCCATGGACACGGCAATTTCAGCCAGGGCCAGATCATGAGTAGTAAGCAATCCAACGGCGCCTCGCTTCAACAAGTTCCGCACCACAGCTTCCGCTCCGATGCGACGGTCGTGCGAATTTGTTCCCTGGAGCAATTCGTCGAGCAGGAACAACACCGGCAACGGTCCGTTGGTCAAATCAGCTATAACTTTCAAGCGGGTGATTTCCGCATAAAAGCGGGAAATTCCTCCCTGGAGAGAATCTAAAACACAGACGGAAGCGCCCACCGCCAGGCGAGAAAGCCTGAGTTTGCGTGCGCGTACCGGAGCGCCGCACTGCGCCAGCACCGTGTTGATTCCGACCGAGCGGATAAAAGTGCTTTTGCCGGCCATGTTCGGGCCGCTGATAATTATGAGGCGGAGTTTGTTTCCAAGGATTACGTCATTTCGAATCGCGCGACTCTCGGGGATCAGGGGATGAGCGAGCCCTTCCGCGTCAAAAAGCGGCGCTTCATCGGTGAACTCGGGGAAAACGTCCTGGGGGTGTTCGTAGGCGTAGCCCGCGAGGTCGGAGAGAGCTTCAATCTCGCCCAGAGCAGCAAGCCAAGGTCCCACCGCGGTGCCAAACTTTTTCCGCCAAACTTCTACGGCGAGCGCCGACTGCAGGCTCCAGAATATGAACGGATCAAGAACTTTGAGAGCCAGATGGCGGCGCGACACCAGGAAATCCACCCGTCGAGTTAAGCGGGCCACGCTTTGGGAGGCAACGACGCCGCCCTGCTGAAATACTGCGCGGAGAGTCGAAAGTTTGGGCGAAGAAAATTTCTCCTGTTCGATGCGCTCGAGCACCAGTGAAAGCAACTTTAGGTCATGGGCGGATTCCTCGATTGCGGCTGCGCTCTGCGATGTTTGCCGGCGAAATTTCGACGCCAGACCCAAGTTCACAATGGAAATCAGTACGGCGGGATATTTCAGACCGAAGGCGGCCCAGGCGAGCAGGCTGCAGATCCACAGGAATGCAAGTAGCGGCAAAATAATCTGCAATATTCTGGATTGGAGCGTCGAAGAGCCTCCTCCCCATGCCGAGAACTCTTCCGGTCGAACGCCGGAGCGAAAATCTTTTCCCAGAACTGCCAAGTCTTCGCGCAGGTCGAGGCGAGCGCGCAGTTCACTGACGGCGGCGTTGCGACCGCTGACTTCGTCCGGTGGTGCAGGCGCCAGAAGCCACTTGGCCAAAATTTCTTCACCGGCTCGCGTACGCGCGGTGCAAAGCAGTTCGAACAGAGATCCCACGCCGAAGATATCGAGATCGCGCGCGTAGGGATGCGAGGGCTCAGAAAAACGGTCACCCGTCTCGCCCGCTCCCACCCACTTATTGCCGACCCGGGCGAGACAACGCTCATAGAAAGCGATTCTTCGGGAGCACCTTCGAATCGCACGAATCACACGTTCGTGAATTATCGCAAAAAAAATAAGCAAAGATAGGGGAAGAGAAACCCAGTAGATTGCGCTGATCCTGACGGTGAGAATCCATCCTGCCGATACGACCGACACCGCTAGGAAGAATAAGGTGGTGGGGCCGAGTTTCGCAGCGCTCTGTTTGTAGCGCGCTTCTGTCTCGCGCAATATCTCCAAGCGTCCGCGATATTCGGATTCGGGGTCCCGTTGGGCGGTGGAGAGATTGTTCGGCATGGTCAAGTCTCGCGCAAAGTCACCTTCGTCCGCGGAGTTGTTCAGTCTAGAGGAAAACGGCAAGCTCCCACCTGCCTAAAAGTACACTGACCGGAAGTACTATTGACTTTCGCTTTTGGTTCGCCTACAGTGGCCATGCTACCGCGCAGAGGGGGCAGGATGACACTGACGAAAAGACAAAAGGAAGTGTTGGATTACCTGGTCGGCTTCCTTAACAAGAACGGATACTCGCCGAGCTTTGAGGAAATCGCGAGCTCACTGAAGCTGACTTCGCTGGCGACGGTGCACAAGCACCTCTCCACGCTTGAGAAGAAGGGCTTTATCCGCCGAGGCTACAATCAGAGCCGCTCAATTGAAGTAATGCAACTCCCCAAGCCCATACGTGAACAACTGCTCGACCGCCACGTGGTCGAACTGCCGTTAGCCGGGCGCATCGCCGCCGGCCGGCCGTTGGAAGCCGTAGAGGAGCGCGAGACAATCTCGTTGGCCGACTTCGCGCGAGGGCAGAACACATACGTTTTGCAGGTGCGAGGCGAATCCATGCGGGACGACCACATTCTTGACGGCGATTACATCGTTGTGGAACAGACCCAGGTGGCGAATCCCGGAGAAATTGTGGTAGCGCTGGTCGGAGAGGACGAAGCCACGGTGAAGCGTTTTTATCGCGAGCCTGGTGGTAAAGTCAGACTGCAGCCTGCGAACTCGCAGATGGCTCCAATCATAGTCTTGGCTTCGGACGTGAAGGTGCAGGGGCGGGTGGTAGGCGTCCTGCGCAAGTATTAGCTCAGGCGAGCTGACAATGGGATTTCCGAAGCCTGATGATGCCGCCCCGTACTATTCCACATATATCGATCGAATCTCCGGCGACAATATCCTTGATGTACTGGAATCCCAGTTACAAACTGCGACCGCCCTCTTCGGTGGTATCTCCGAGGAAAAATCATTTCACCGGTACGCGCCCGACAAATGGAGTATTCGCGGAGTACTGAGTCACGTCAACGATACCGAACGCGTGTTCTCATTCCGCGCTTTCTGGTTCGCACGCGGCTTCGGTGATGCCATGCCCAGTTTCGATCAAAATGTGAGCGCTGACGCGGCTAGGGCAGATGAGCACCCGTGGGCCGGTCATGTCCAGGAGTTCGAAAAAATCCGGCTAGCTACCCTCGCATTCTTTCGCAATTTGCCTGCTGGAGCTTGGGCGCGTAGCGGTGTCGCCAGCGGGAATGCCGTGACTGTAAATGCGCTGGCCTATATCATTGCCGGACACGCCTCGCACCACATTGCAATCCTCCAGGAACGGTACCTGTAAAGTCTCAGCGTGACGCGGAGCGGATATCATGGCCGCCCGGGTTTACAGGATGTTGACAGGGCCCCAAAATCCCTTGCAGTTTCCGCCCTAGGAGCCTTACTATCCAACTCCCCAGCCGTAGCGTTACCTCACCCGACACAACTGTACTATTTTGGGTTAGGCTTCGTGTTTGGCCGGGGCTACATTGAGAAACCAGACCTCATTACTTACAGTTCAGGCATAGGAAGGGGCCAAGGAGGCGTAAATGTGGGGAGATAAAAAAACGGACGCTCCGGCAAAGAGTCCGCTCCCGCAGCAGCAACCATCGCCAAGATCAATCGCATCGACCGAAACAACACCAGTATTTCCTGGGGAGGCTAAGAAAATGGCACCTATCGATTCGACGTACCCGGCTACATCATCAAGCTCATCGAGCGGCATTGCGAGGCTCGGTGCAACCCTGCACGTCAAGGGTGAAATCACCGGCAATGAGGACCTGCACATCGACGGCACAGTCGAGGGGCTAGTCCAACTGGAAGATCGTAAGCTGACTGTAGGCGCGAGCGCTAAGGTGACGGCAGATATTATCGCCCGCGAAGTCGTGGTTTACGGCAACGTGAAAGGGAATTTGCGAGCGCGCGATCGCATCGAGATTAAGAAGGATGGTTCGGTGGTAGGCGACCTCACGACCGCGCGAATCATGATCGAGGACGGCGCTTACTTCAAGGGCTCGATCGAGATTGACAAGACCGGGGACGCGGGCGACAGCGACAAGCCTGCGTATCGGGGCGCCCGCAGCACAGCTGCGGCGTCTTCTTCGGCTGATTAATCTGGCAAGAAGAACTGGGCCGTCCAGCTTGTGGCTCACACGACTGGATCCGTATTTGCGCCGGGCCGCTTTGGGGCGGCCCGTCTCCCTTCTGGAAGGCCCGCGCCTGCCGCGACTCCTCGTTGACAGAAATCGCTTGGTAATCTAAACTCATGGTTTGTCTTTAGACGGAAAGGTGTGACTGGACTGATGCGGACCCATGTACCAAAAGGCCGAGAGGCCGAAGACCTACAGACAGGGAAGGACTGGTTTGTCGTGAACGCGGAAGGCGTCGTTCTGGGGCGTCTTGCTACGCGTATTGCGCGCCTCCTGATTGGGAAGGACAAGGCGAACTACACGCCGCATCTGGACTGTGGCGATCACGTGGTGGTAATCAATGCCGAGCGCGTGAAGTTGACCGGAAACAAGATCGATCAAAAGATTTATCGTCACCATAGCGGTTTTCCCGGTGGACTGAAAGAGATTCCCATCCGGGTGATGTTGCAACGCCGTCCGGAAGAAGTTGTGCGCGAAGCAGTGCTGGGAATGCTACCGAAGAACAAGCTCCGCGCGCGCCGGGCCAAGAAGCTGCGTGTTTATGCCGGAAGTGAAGCGCTCGCCCGTCACACCGGACAAAAGCCTCAGCCACTCGCGCTGTAACCACGCGATAGGGATTCGAAAATTTCCGCGCTTTGTGGAGTAATTCGCCATAAGCGCTTCGTGCCACTGCCTTCGCCGCCTTTGTGAAGAGCGTTTAGCACGGGCAACATATCAGGGAGGAACTTTGAGTTCAGCTTCGAGTTCGCTAGCAGCCAACGCTGGAAAGCAGTTCTACGGCACCGGTCGTCGCCGGGAATCGATCGCGCGCGTGTACATCAAGATGGGTCCTGCGCGCTTTACTGTGAATGGCCGTCCGGTGGACGAATATTTCCGCAATATTGCGTGGCACACCGCTGCGGTCGAGCCGCTCAAGTTCACGCAGATGCTGGACCAGCTCGAGGTGAAGTGCATCGTGAAGGGCGGGGGCGTCGGTGGGCAATCAGGAGCCGTGCGCATGGGTCTTTCGCGCGCGCTCTCAAGGATTAACCCGGAACTGCGGCCTTCGCTCCGCAAGAACGGTTTCCTGACGCGCGACTCGCGCATGAAGGAACGCAAGAAGTATGGACAGAAGGGAGCGCGTCGCCGCTTCCAGTTCAGCAAGCGCTGATTTTTTAAGGTTCGGCTCGATTCACGTCGGGCTGGACCTAATTCACGGCCGGGAAGGACCGGCAAAAAAGGATGCTGCTCCGATAAGTCGCGGAGAGAAAAAGCATCCCTCTAACGGAGGAGGTACATTGGGAGTCGAAATTACGATGAAGGAGCTTCTGGAGGCTGGGGTTCATTTCGGCCACCAGACGCGGCGTTGGAACCCGAAGATGAAGGAATACATTTTCGGCGAACGCAATGGCATCCACATTATCGATCTGCAAAAAACTCTAAAGATGTTCCGCGATGCTGCCCGATACGTCTCCGAGCTGGCCGGACAAGGCAAGCGAGTTCTTTTCCTCGGCACCAAACGCCAGGCGCAGGAAGCTATCGCTGAAGAGGCGAACCGCTGCGGCATGTTTTTCGTCAACCATCGCTGGCTGGGCGGCACGCTGACGAACTGGGCCACGCTGCAGAAATCCATCAAGCGGTTCAAGCTGCTGAAGGGCATGGTCGAAGACGGCCGCATGGCGCAGTTTTCCAAGAAAGAAGCGGCGCGGCTCGAACGCGAGCTGAAGCACTTGAGACAGAATTTTTCCGGCGTAGAGAACATGACCACGCTGCCGGACGCCATGTTTGTGATCGACCCTAACGCGGAAGTGATCGCAGTGCGCGAAGCTCGACGCATGGGCATCCCGGTGGTCGCCATCGTGGACACAAATTGCGATCCCAATCTGGTGGATTGGGTCATTCCCGGGAACGACGACGCCTTGCGTGCGATCCGCCTTTTCACTTCAAAGATTTCCGACGCGGTTCTTTCAGGCCGCCAGTCGTTTGAACAAACGCAGATCGCTGACCAGAAATCCGGCGAAGGCGCGGGAGAAGAAGGCGTGGATTACGTCGACACGAGCGCCTATGAAGTTTACGAAAAGCAGGAAGGCGATTTCGTCGAGCCCGATGCTGAAATCGCTATCGAGCCTGCTCTGGAAGCGAACGCAGCCGCGGCCGGAGAAGAAGATACAGTAGCCGGAGCGCCGCGAAAGTCGTAGAAACTGCCCGCCGGCCAAAGCAGAGTGAGCGTTGCGCTGCTGAGGCCGCACCGTTAGCGGCAAAGCCCAAATTCATCAAAGAGGAATCGAGTAAATCTATGGCTACAACTAGCAATCCAAACGTCTCGGCTCAGCTCGTCAAAGAGCTGCGCGACCGCACCGGCGCAGGTTTCACTGCGTGCCGCGAAGCGTTGCTTGAATCCAAAGGCGACGTCGAACAGGCAATCAACATCCTTCGCAAGAAGGGACAGGCCGCTGCGGCAAAAAAGGCGCAGCGGGCAACTTCTGAAGGACTGGTGAGCTACTACATCCACGCCGGCGGGAAAATCGGTGTGTTGGTGGAAGTGAATTGCGAGAGCGACTTCGTTGCGCGGACGGCCGAGTTCCAGCGGCTGGGCCACGATGTGGCGATGCATATTGCCGCCTTGGACCCGCGATTTTTGCGCCGCGAGGAAGTGACGCAAGAAACCCTCGACCGCGAGCGCGACATTTACAAGGAACAGGCAAAAGCTACCGGCAAGCCTGAAAACGTAATCGAAAAGATCGTGAACGGGAAGATGGAAAAGTTTTATGAAGAGAACTGTCTCTACGAACAACATTTCATTAAAGACGAGGGCGTGACGGTGAAGGAGCTGGTGGACCAAGCGATCGCCAAACTCGGCGAAAATATTGCCATCCGCCGCTTTGCGCGCTTCAAAGTGGGTGAGATGGATGGCGCGTCGTCGTCCGCGGGAACGGCGGACGAACCGGATGCGTCAACGACGCCGTCAGCTTAGAATCGAAGCATTGGTGAAAATCCGCCGCCTTCCGCGGCGGATTTTTTTTGCCCAAAAACCTCCATTAAGTTTCGCGGAACGGTTACCGCCGCGAAGTTTGTCTGCTAGAATGCCCCTGGCCAATTTCCGGTCTTTTAAAATGGCGAAAACCAAATCGATAGCGCGAGCCGCTTCCGCGGAAAAACGAGGCGACGGCGCGCCCGTGTATGAGCGTCTGGTGCTGAAACTTTCGGGTGAATCGCTCTCGGGCCCGCAGGATTCCGGCATCCACGCTGAAACTATCCAGGGAATTGCGCGCGAAGTGAAAGAAGTCCGGGATCTGGGTGTAGCCGTCGCGATCATGGTGGGCGGAGGAAATATTTTCCGCGGCACGCGCCAAAAGCAGCTCGCAATCGACCGCGCCACCGGCGACTACATGGGCATGCTTGCAACCGTAATCAACGGGCTTGCGCTGCAGGACGCGCTAGAAAAATCGGGCTGCCAGACGCGGATGATGAGCGCGATTGAAATGCATCAGGTGGCGGAGCCGTTCATCCGGCGCCGCGCTACACGCCATTTGGAAAAAGGCCGTGTGGTGATTTTTGCTGGTGGAACAGGCAACCCTTACTTCTCGACTGATACCGCGGCGGCGTTGCGCGCCATGGAAATCAAAGCCCAAGTCATCTTAAAGGCCACGCGGGTAGATGGAATTTACGATGCCGACCCGGAAAAAGTGGCTGGTGCGAAAATGTTCCAGCACATTACCTATCTGGACGTGCTGCAAAAAGGTTTGCTGGTGATGGACTCCACCGCCATCTCACTCTGCATGGACAACAAGATGCCGATCGTCGTGTTCAATATGACCGTGCCGGGAAATCTGAAGCGCGTGGTGCTGGGCGAGCAGGTGGGCTCGGTCGTCACCGCGGCATAAATAAAAATGGCGGAGGCAGTTCTCAGATGACCACGATTGCCACAAGCAAAGACGCTCTCGCGCAGGCGAAGATACGCATGGAAAAAGCGGTGGAGGATTTTCGCAAGGAATTGGCGGGAGTGCGCACGGGCCGCGCGAACGTGTCGCTCCTGGATCACGTGCGCGTTGATTATCACGGCACCTCGATGCCTCTCAACCAGCTGGGCACACTGAGCGTCCCTGACGCAACGATGATCATGATTTCGCCGTGGGACGCCAGCGCCGTTCCGATGATCGATAAAGCCATTCGTACGACCGACCTTGGGTTGAATCCGACGAACGACGGGAAAGTGGTGCGCGTCCCGATTCCGCCGCTGACCGAAGATCGCCGCAAAGACATGGTGAAGCACATTCACAAGGTGTTGGAGAATCATCGAACGGCGGTGCGCAATATTCGGCGCGATATCAAGGAAGCGGTTGAGAAGCTGGAAAAGGACAAGAAAATCAGCGAGGACGATCGTAAACGGTCCCTCGACGAGCTTGAAAAGCTGACGCATTCTGAAACCAAGAAAATCGAAGATCATTCCGCGCTGAAAGAAAAGGAAGTCCTCGAGATTAAGTGACGGCGCTCCTGCAATCAGCCGCCTGCCACCGAGAAAGCCAGCCAGAACACACAGACTTTCTCCCCGTATAATTGATTCATGAAAGAGGCCCGACCCAGCCGGACAGCGATGCGCGTAGCGATGCGCCGCGCGGCGCACCAACTATTCGACCACCCCAAAGTATTAGTGGATCCAATCGCGCTGCCGATTATCGGGCCTGAGGCAGCAGCCAGATTGGAAGCCGAACGGAACAAGCACAAGAGCCGTGTCGCGCGAAACCTTCGCGCGTTCTTGGTGGCGCGCAGCCGGTTCGCGGAAGATGAACTGGAACGGGCCGTCGGTCGCGGAGTAAGGCAATACGTGGTGCTCGGTGCCGGCCTCGACACATTCGCATATCGAAACCCCCGCGGAGATTCCGCGCCTCGTGTTTTTGAAGTGGACTACCCGGCCACGCAGGAATGGAAGCGCCAGAAACTCGCGGCAGCGGGGATCGCAATTCCCCCCTCCGTAACCTACGCGCCAGTAGATTTTGAACGGCAGACGCTCGCTGAAGGATTGAAACTTGCTGGATCCGATGTGTCGAACGCCACTTTCTTTTCTTGGATGGGCGTCACTATGTATCTCACCGAAGAGGCAGTGATGGCCACCTTCGGTTTCATCGCTTCGAGTCCGCCCGGCGGAGGTATCGCCTTCGACTATGCGGTCCCGCGTTCGTCATTAAATTGGATCGGACGCCTGGCTCTGGACGCTCTATCGTACCGAGTAGCTGCTGCGGGCGAGCCTTTTCGCACGTTTTTTGAACCTAGCGCGCTGGCGGAGCGGCTTCAACGGATCGGATTCCGCCGCGTGGAAGATCTCGACGCGGCCGAGATCAACAGCCGCTATTTTAAAGACCGCTCCGACCAGCTGCGCGTCACAAGCAGCCTGGGACATTTGATGAGCGCAGAGGTTTAGGCAAAAAAATCCCAGTGTGCGCAAGGCCTGCGTCGCCCGCAGGACAATTTGCCCGCACTATGTGAATAGCTTCAATTTACGGTGTGCAGATTTTCCGGAAGGATCAGCGTGAAGGTGCAGTTGCCGGTAGTAGCCGAGCAGGCCAGCGTGCCGCGCCTCACGATCCTTGCCGGTGTGGCATCGGGAAACATTGGACCGAAATCGACAGCGCGCAGTCGTTCCGCGAACGGGCGCAAATTTTGATTCCCGCTCACAAACTTCACAGCTTCCACTTTCGGGTCTTTGTTTCCCGGCGATAGCAGAACCAGAAAATCAGCCTCGGAATTTTCACCTGAGCCTTTTCCGATCGAGAATGTTCGATGCGTAGTAAGCTCCGGCTTGGCCTGGTTTACCAGGTCTTCGATCTTGGCGTGCGGTCCCAGCAGTTCCACAAGTCGGGCTCGAGTCTCCGGAACCGAATGGACTGCGCCCAGGGACAGAGAATACATGTGAATGGCCTGATCCTTCTCGCCGCGTTTTTGGTCAATCTGCGCCAGATGATCGCCCACCTCGCCGTGCTGATCCAGCAGCCAGGAAGCGCGAATGTAGCGTTCGGCGTCTTCCAGCTCACCTTTTTGGAAATAAACCCATCCGAGCGTGTCCCAATAAATACCCAGGTTCGAAACCGCTCGCAGATCATCCATGGAAAGATGCGTGAGATTTACATTCCTGAGATTTGCCGCTGTCGCCGCAACAGCCGACTCCGCATACTGCTGAGCTTTGTCTAGCTCCAGTTGATGATCCGCCAGGCTGTAGGCCACGTTGTTCCAAACCGCAGGAGTCTGCGCTAACTCCACTCCTTTTTCAAACGCGGCCAGAGCTTTTTCTTTTTCGCCGGTGTTGATGTATGCCTGGCCCAGGCTGACTTGAAGCTCGGCGTTCTCCGGCGCCAGAATCGTGGCTTTGTCCAGCTCCGGAACGGCCTCGGCGTATTTATGTTCTTCGAGATAGAGAGCGCCAAGAGCCGCGTGCGCAACCGGGTCGATTGGATTTACTTCGATCTGCTTTTGAAACGCCTTTGCGGCATCTGTGTAATTCTGCTGTTGCTGTAACGTAAATCCGAGATAGTTATAAACGTGCTCGTCGTATGGGTTCAGTTCGATCTGCTTTCGAAATGCGGCGCCTGCATCATCGAGCTGCCCCAGGCGCAGATATGCAAGGCCCAGATCGTTCCAGCCTTGTTTGTTGTTGGGATCCAGTTCAAGCGCGCGCTTCAGAAGCGGAATTGCCGCCTTTAAATTTCCGGAATCGAGTGCGGCGAGCCCCGCTTCGAGAAGTTCGGCGGGTTTCGCAGCTTCGGGAATTTCCGGCGCGCCGGGGTTGGAATTTTCGGCAAGCAATTTCTGGCCTTCATCGGATTCTACAGCTCGGGTAAATGCGCGGTAATCGCCGGCGCGGGAAGCGGGTAGCTCCCGCATCTTGAAGTTGAGAGTGCGCTCGGCCGAGAGCGTGTGAGATTCAAAGCGGTAACTGGATTTGAAAGCCGCATAGTCCCGCACGATCGAAACTGCCACGGGAGCCTGCGCTGTAAAACTGGTTGGCAATTTAAGTTTCAACGTCATGGTGACGTCGAGTGGGCTTCCGAAATGAATCGGGTCGGCGGAATCCTCGGGAGCATCCGGCATGCCGATCAACAACAGCGGGACGGTGACTTTGCTTTTCTTGCTGGACCAATCAAGAAAATTCGCCTGCGAGAACTCCAGATCGAGTTCGAAAGGGTTTTGTGTGTCTGAAGGGTCGCTCGGTTTTACGGAAGTCACATCGCCGTGGATGCCATCCAAAGCGGCGATCGTCTGTCCGAGTTCTTTCCATTGCGTTTGCGGCGTGCGGCGAAAGGCCGCGCGAAGAGCGAGCTCATTGTCGCCGCGGAGAAAGTAACGCAGCTTGGCCGAAAGTTTGCCGAGGTCGCTCACTTCGGCGTCGATTTCCACCCGTTGCGTTGAAAGGAACGGGGCATCGATCGGAGTTTCGACAATTTTTCCAGCACCATCGGACGGGACGAGTAGCGCGGATTTGTTACGCAGCGCCGGAGAAAGCAGGCGGAACGGCGCAACTTCAGCTGTGGAGTCCATCCAGAGCAGGTTGTCGTCCGCCGGAACGGCCGTGATCACGTGATCGAATTGCGAAGGGGAAGGCATGGACGTATCGAGAGCGCTCGAAAACGGAATCAGAACCGCGTCCGAAGGGATTTCTGCGGCCTGGAGCATTGCCGCGAGCAACGTGTGCTTGTCCTTGCAGTCGCCGTATTGATTTGCGAAAACGTCCGCGGCCGAGTGCGGTTGGTAACGCCCAAGCCCGAAGGAAAGACTGACGTAGCGAATATTCTTGGCTACGTAGTCGTACAGCGCCTGAATTTTGTCGATTCTGTTCTCGCGGCCTCGAGTCAGTTCGAGAGTCTTCGCGCGAATTTCCGGAGTGGGGTCGGTGCGGCCTTTTTCCAATTTCGCATACCAGTGCGCAACTTCTTCCCAGTTCCCGAATGTTGTTAGCTCCACGTCGGGCCGCTTCGGTTCGGCGCGCTGTTCGTTTTTCTTGGTTTTTTCGTCTTCAGCCGCGTGAATCAAATTGGCGCGCTGCCAGTGATAAATTGTCCGCCCGTTTTCATCGGACTTCGAAAACGGAATCTTGCGCGAAGCGAGGTCTCCGCCGGTCCCAGGCTTAACGCGCAGCTGATAATCCTCGCGGCCGTTGGTGAGAGAAATCTCCGGCGAGCGCAGGGTGATCGCGCGGCCTTGCGGCACGTCAATTGCAAGCCGCTCGTCGAGCACGATTGCGTTTTCAAGAAAATTATAGGCGAACCAGAATTCTCCGGGAGCCAGCGAAGTGAGCGTACGCGTTACGATCTCGTATTCCAATGTGTCACCGGCGTGCAGCGACGGCACGGTAATGTGTTTCTCCTTGTAGTCCGTGTACATGGGGGCATCGCGCGCGACGCTGGCGGTCATTTCTTTTATTGAGTCGGGCGCTGCATTGACGACGGTCCCGTCCGGCTTGTGGACGCGCACGGTTCGGATTTCCATTTGCTCATTTCCCGAGTTGTAGCCGAAAACAAGTTCCCCCAATTGCTGAACTCCGGCGTCGCTTTGCACGCGAATCCGCACGGCGAGATCGCGCTGGCTCGTGCCGTCGTTTTCAAAGCGCGCGGTTGTGTAGTACTGCTCGATCACAAAGGGTTCTTGCGAGTAGCTCGACGTGCCCGGTTTCTGCGCCGCCGAGGATTCGTTTGAACGGGGCGTTCCTTCGGGCGTTGGCGCTTGTTGTGCGCCGGCGGTACCAGACATTAGAGACATGCAGAGTAATCCGAGACCGAGACAGAAACGCTTCATGCGTGCTCCCGTTGCGTTTGACGAGCAACAGTTTAGAAGGGTTGGTCTGACCGGTAAAGCAACTCCCAACATCTTGGTGAGCAACTTTGAAACACGGCATTCTGCGACGCTTCATCTTCCTAATTCTCGTTCCGCCCCGGGTTATCGGTAAGTACTGTGTAATCAGCCATATATGGTCTTAATTCCGCTCAGAGAGCTTCGGAGCATCGGAGCGCGAGAAAACGACCGGAGGCGGCCGACTCGGCGGGTTTGAGGTAGATTGCCAGTGCGGGAAATTTATTTGGATTTATTTGTGTCCGGGAATCGAGTTGACAATATCTGTTATTTTTCCTATACTCTCCCGGTTGCATTGAAGCAGTTGGACTTGGTGGTGATTAGGGAAGTCTTCCGACCCCGGAACATAGAAGAACGGAACGGGGACAGGAAGAACGGCCGAAATGGGGCGCCAGCCCCGCAAAGCCGTGTGAGCCTCTCCGCTATTGCGTTAGATGGAGTTCACTCCTCGGGGTGAAGCATCATCGCGGAGTACCTGGTAATTCCTTCGG
>JBEKHP010000005.1:0-163226 GCA_050012235.1 Candidatus Acidiferrales bacterium
GACTGCGCAAAAGCGTGCACGGAGCTGACGATGCCCGAGCGCGTCAGCAGCGTTCCGAGAATGCACAGCATGAAAGTGGTGAAGACCAGCCAGACGTTCCACACTTTCATCATCCCGCGCTTTTCCTGCATCATCACGGAATGCAAGAACGCGGTGCCCGTAATCCATGGCAACAGCGAAGCATTTTCCACAGGGTCCCAGGCCCAATACCCGCCCCAGCCCAGCACGGCATAAGCCCAATGCGCGCCGAGCAAAATTCCGACGCTCTGAAAACACCACGCGATCATGGTCCATCGCCGGGTGATGTGTATCCATTTTTCACCCGGATACCGCCCCAGCAGCGCCCCCAGCGCGAAAGCGAACGGAATCGTGAATCCCGTATAGCCGAGATAGAGCATCGGCGGATGAATCACCATCTCGGGGTATTGCAGCAGCGGATTCAGCCCGTGACCGTCCGACAGCGCCGAAACTCTCATCACGCCGGAGGGGTCTGCACCGGCCAACACCGCGAAGGGACTAGCCACGAAATTATTCAGAGTAAGAAAAAATGTTTGAACGCTCGCGAGCACCACACCTACGTACGGCATCAACTCCGGGTGTTTATTGCGGTTGATAAATATGGCGAAAAAGGCGTAGGTGGAGAGCAACCAAGTCCACAAAAGCAGCGAGCCTTCCTGCCCGGCCCACAGAGCGGCAAACTTGTAATAAAACGGCAGCGCGCGGTTGCTGTGCGCCGCGACGTAAGCCATCGAAAAATTATCAGTGAAGAAATAGTATTCGAGGCACGCCACCGCAAGGGTGACGAGTACAAATACCGCCATCCCGGCGTTGCGCGCGCTCTTAGTAAGGAGGGTCTTGCGAGTTACGATGCCGGCTATACCCGCGCCGATCGCGTACACGGCCGCAAGGAACGCAAGTAAAAGCGAAAACGAGCCCAGGATATCCAATGAATTCCCCCGCCGAACAGTTCTCTATCGTGCCAGTTCTCAAGACCCCGGAGGCCGCGCCGGATCCGGGCCCTTCGAGGTCTGCCCCGGCTGCGGCGTTGCGGGCGTCTGGCCAGGCGCAGCTTCATACTTAGACGCGCACTTGGCCTGCACCTGCTCGGCCTCGAAGCGATTGTCGGACATCATCTTGCCCTCAACCAGGGCCTGCGCGCCGTCTTTAAACGTATCCGGAAGCGGATCGCGGCCCACGTAACTGACCCTTAGATCCCTACCCTGCTCGGTGAGGACAAAATCAACGCCTCCCGGCACGTGAGAAATCGTTCCATTCTTCACGTTGCCGGAGACGCGCATTCGTTGGCGCAACGATATCCCCTGCAGCGTCGAAAGCTCTGTGATCGTATGGTAATAGGTCTTGCTTTGCGTGAAACCGACGTAGGCCAAAGATACCAGCGTGATCACGATGATTCCGGAGCCGACCAGGAACTTCGAGCGGACCTTCATCTATCTTCTCCTCGCCTTCGCCGACGCGACAAAAAGGGGTGAGCAGCAGAATTCTAGCACAAGCCTAGTGCATATCCGGAAACTCTTCGCTTCGATGAATGCGTGTGCTGCTCTCAGGCGTGCGCGGCCAGCAAGGCATCAGCCTCTTCGCGAATCGCGCCCCACGCACGTTCCAAGTGCTGCAGCTCCGTGCGCGTTTGTGCCACGCAGAACCGAATCGTGTACTGCCCCTTCAACCGCGTGTGGGAGAGATATAGATTCCCGCTTAGATTTAAACGGCGCAAGAGTTCCTCGTTGATCTGATCCGTGCCTTTCAGCCGGAAGCAGATCAAATTCAGCGACGCGGGAGCCATTAATTCGAAACGCGAATCCGCTCGCACCCAGCGCAAGAAAGTCTGCGCCAGTTCCACATGGCGGCGAACGTGGAACTGCAATCCATCCACTCCGTAATGTTGTATGACGAACCATAATTTCAGCGCGCGGAATCTTCGTCCCAGAGGTACATGCCAGTTGCGATATTCGAAGACTGCGTCCGAGCCTCTGGCTTGGTTTCGCAGGTACTCCGGCAGGACATCCAGGCTTCGCGTCAGCGTTTCGCGATCAGCCACAAAGAAACAGCTGCAATCGAAATTCGTGAACATCCACTTGTGCGCGTCGAAGCAGTAGCTATCCGCGAGCTCCAGCCCTTTCTGAATATGGCGGAATTCCGGACACAGCGCCGCAGTACCGGCCATGGCTGCGTCCACATGCAACCACAGGTTGTGTTTCTTACAAATTCGCCCGATTGCCTCCAGAGGATCGAACGCCAGCGAAGAAGTAGTTCCCACGGTGGCGCACACGAAAAATGGCAGCTTGCCTGCGCGTTTATCCTCGTCGATGGCTTTCTCTAGTAGCGCCGGCCGCATGGCAAAGTCCGCGTCCACCTCGATCAAACGCAAGTTGCGCCGGCCGATTCCCGCCACTTTAACGTCCTTTTCGATTGAGGAGTGCGCCTGCGTGGACGTGTAAGCTACCAATTCCTCGCGGCAGCCGTCCTCATTGCTGCGAAACCCGGTCGCGCGTTCCCGCGCGGCCAGAATCGCGCAGAGCGAAGAACTCGAAGCGGAGTCTTGAATCACGCCCCCTCCGCTTCCGCTGGATAGGAACGCTTCCGGCAATCCCAGCATCCTCGCCAGCCAATCCAGCACTAACGTTTCAACTTCAGTGCAAGCCGGGCTGGTTACCCACAGCATCCCCTGCACGCCCAAGCCTGAGGACAACAAGTCGCCCAGAACGGACGGTTCCGACGCGTTTGCCGGAAAGTAAGCGAAAAAATTGGGGGACTGCCAGTGTGTAATCCCCGGCATGATCTTGGAATTGAGTTCCTGCATGATCTGGCGAAAATCCTTTCGCGATTGCGGAGGCTGAGCCGGAAGCGATGCGCGAACCTCGCCCGGCGCCACTTGGGAGAGCACGGGGTACCGCTCCACTTGCTCGTAATAGTCCGCGAGCCAATCGATCAGTTGCTTTCCAGCGTCCCGGAATTGCTGCGAGGTCATATGAAAGGTTTTTTCCAAGACCCCTCCTTGCGTTGCGATGGCTTGTTTATTTAGATTGACGCGGAATTATAGCAGCACAAATCCGGCAGAAATGTTTAGGGGGCGACGTGGTTTTCAGGCGCCGGCCGTTCGACCGGCATCTGAACCTGAAATCAGGGACGCGACGAAAGCGCCTCGGCCAGCCGGTCTCCCAGCGATGTGCCGAATTCCGCTTGGCCTTGTGGGTCTCCCAGGAAAGGATCTACGAAGGGCTTGCCGTCATTCAGGACCAACCGCTGGCCCCAGCCGCTAAATTCGAAGAGCGGAGCCAATTCCCCCATGGGAGATGAAATCGGCGCAATGTATTTCGGCTTGTATGATGCGTTCACCCTTTTCACCATGACGGGGCCGAGGCGGTTCAACGCTGCGCTCAACGCTTCCTCAGAATCGACGGGACACTCCACCGCGTAGGCCAGAAAAAATCCTCGACGCTGAAATTCAGCAAGCGCCGCCTCTTCCTTCATGTCGGCATCAACGGGGATTCCCGCCGACTTCACGATCTCGTCAAAATACATGCGCGAGACCACCGAGCGCTCTTCTCGATTGCCGCTCGCGCGGTAGAAATAATCTTTTTCGCTTATCGACGGAGCAGCATCGATTAACAGCACCTGAATGTGAATGGGCCGGAAGCGTGTCGCGAGTTCCAGCCGCTCGATGCGGCGGCGGATGTGCGCATCGTCAACTTGCAACCCGCACCCGTCACAAACGGCCATGCATTCCCCCCCTGTGAACTGCTTCGATTTTGCAAGGATGGCACGGAGAGGCATTTTCTGCAAACGTGAAGTCTTGTAGGAGTGCCGTCCGCCTTACCTCTGCACCTGATCTGTAGAAAAACGAGGACCGCTGAAGACAAGAAAACTTAACGCTTGGGGACTCTGGCGGTTCTAGTGGCTGTCCTCGTCTCGAGGAGCGATTGGAACCACGGGAACTTCAGAGGAGTTCTCCGAACTCTCCGCCACCTTCCCAAGCTTCGTTCGCAGGCAACCTACCAATTCCGGCGCCAAGTTCGTAATGCTCATTCCTTCGGAAACCAGGAACTTACAACTCAGGATCGGCCGCGCTTGATCCTCATCGGATAACTGGCAATCCACCCTGCAATATTGGCAGTCCTGGTTCCAACAAAACCGGCCATAGGGAATCGTCTCGGGACTAATGAATTGGAAAGCGCGCAGAAGCGAATTTCGCTCCGGCACCAGAAAGGTTTTTCCCAAGACCGAAATTTCTACAAGCTTTTCGTACGGCCGAAAAACGTCCGAAATTAGAGGTGTCCCCGAGTCCGCCACTGTGGCTGCTCCCTGCTGCATGAATCTGCCTGTTTATGAAACTAAATCACCGGGCCGAGCGGGGCAACGGAAAGACTTCAGTACGTGTTCAATGCTCTAATGGCAAATCTACGCTGCCTGCGAACCTACGCGCCGCGGTCGAGAGTGCTCGTAGGTATATCGCGCACTTTTAACTTTTACGAAGAACTTGAACCGCGTGGGACAAAAATGACGAGCGTATAGGCGCCCAATGCAATGCCAAGTGGCCCGTTGATTAAACCGAAGAAGCTCGCCACCAGCGCAAGAGTGCGTGCGGAGCCAGTGCGGCCCAGCAAGGCCAGGGCGGCGAGAAGCGCGAAAATCCCCGCGATGATATTTAGCAAGACGGCGAAGATTAAGAAGAAGTGGAACAGCGACATAAGCGCAAAAGGATTTGCAACGCGCGTAATGATCGCGCCCCACATCACGCTGAGCATTTCGAAGTACACCACGATGAAGGCGGCACCGGCAAATCGGAGAATGGCGTAAACCGCCCAGAGAAAGCCCAGCGTTCCGTATCTTCCGTTGGAATCACTCACAGTCTGCATAGCACCATTGTTCCCATGTAGTGATACCCTCCAACAACTTAGAGTATTAATTCCCTCCCGAGGTTACAGCGCGCGGCAGTCGCGCCTCTGCACCGCCCGCTGAGGCAAATCCTATGCGAAAAACTGCCCCATGTTTCGGAATTTCTGGTATCGCTGTTCGACAAGTTCCTGCGGGGAGAGTAGTGAAAGTTCATGAAGCGAGCGCACCAGCACCGGCTCGAGCATTTTGGCGGTGGCTTGATGGTCGTTATGCGCGCCGCCGTCCGGCTCGGGAACGATCTCGTCGATCAGCTTCATTTCCAGCAAGTCCGGCGCGGTAATTTTCAAGGCCTCGGCGGCCACTTCCGCCTTGCTGGGATCGCGCCACATGATGGACGCGCATCCTTCCGGCGATATCACGGAGTAAACGGAATTCTCGAGCATATACACACGGTCGCCAACAGCAATGGCTAGCGCGCCTCCCGAGCCTCCTTCGCCCGTAATGGTCACCACGATCGGTACCGGCAGTCGCGACATCTCGCGCAGATTAAACGCGATCGCTTCGGCCTGTCCGCGCTCTTCGGCGTCCACACCGGGATAGGCGCCTTGTGTGTCCACAAAAATCAAAATTGGACGGCGAAATTTCGCTGCAAGCTTCATTGCGCGCAGAGCCTTCCGGTACCCTTCCGGCTTCGCTTGGCCGAAGTTTCGAGCGAGCCGCTGTTTCGTGTCGCGGCCCTTCTGGTTCCCGATAATCATCACCGGCCGGCCATGGAACGTGGCCATCCCGGTAATCAGCGCCGGGTCGTCTGAAAAGTTTCGGTCGCCGTGAATTTCGCTGAAATTCTCAAAAAGTATGCGAATGAAATCATCCGTGTAGGGACGCTGGGGATGGCGTGCGAGTTGCAATCGCTGCCAGGCGTCCAGGTGGGTATAAAAATCGCGCTTTAATTCATCCACTTCGCGGCGAATGCGCTCGATTTCCAATCTTGTTTCTCCCGTGGGAGTCGAGAGCATGGTCAAATCCGCCACGCCGCGTTCCAGCGACTCGATTTCGAGTTGGCGTTGCCGATCAGTTTCTTTCTTGTCAGCAGACGCAGCTTGCCTGGGTCTCTCGCCTGCGTCGATTTGCTTCGGCGGCTCTAATTGTTCGTTCTTGGCTTGCCGCTTGCGTGCTTTGGCAAGCTCGCGCCGCCTCTTAAGCCGTTCGCGAGCTTCCTTGCGTTTGTTCATTGCACCACCGCGACGGAATCCGTGCCGCAGATTTGCCGTACTTGTTCAAGAAGATCGCGGTCGGCCATCACCGCGCTGCCCGCCTCGAGCGTAGCTTCCGAACCGTCCGCTTGCACCAGCTCAAACGCTACACGGCAGCGGCCCGGCCTCTTCGTAAATAATTCCTGCAGGCGATCCAGCGCGCCGGAGTCCACCGAGCCCAGGTCAACTCGTACACGCAGCAAACTTGGCGCGCGATCCGTCACTTGATCGAGCAGCCGCGCGTCTGAAACGATCAGACGCGTGCCCACATCTTCCACCGCGACACGACCTTTGGCGAGCAACGGAGTGTTGGCCTTCAAGATCGCTTCGAGCTTCTGAAAAGCCTCGGGAAAAACGAGCGCTTCGATCACTCCCGTGCGATCTTGCAGCGTTAATATGGCCCAGCGCGCGCCGCGCCGGGAACGCATCGGCCGCGATTGCACGATAATTCCCGCGACCACAATGTCTTCCCCATTCCGGCGGGCTTCCATGGTTGAAAGTTCAATCGCGTTCAAATCTTTCAAGCGCCCCGCGTACTTATCCATGGGGTGCCCGGAAATATAGAAACCCAGCGTCGCATATTCCCCGGCCAACAACTGCTCCTCCGTCCAATCCTCAGCCTCGGGCAACGAACCTTCGTGCCAAGTTTCCGCCTGAGAGTGGCTGGAACTTGATCCCCCCAGGAAGAGTCCTCCCTGCCCAACCGCTTTGGCCTGAGATTTTCTCTGACCGCGCAGAATCGCTTGATCGATCGCAGCAAATAGGCGCCCCCGCGAAGCGCTTAGGCAATCCAGCGCGCCGGCCTTTACCAGGCTCTCAAGCACGCGCTTGTTCAGGCATCTCGGCTCAATCGCTTCACTGAAACTAAAAAGGTCGCGAAACTTTACTCCGCCGGCCCGCGCTTCGCAAATAGCCTTGGCTGTGTTCTCGCCGACGTTCTTGATCGCCGCCAGCCCGAATCGGATATCGTCGCCGACGGGCGTGAAGTACAACCCGCTCTCCTGCACGCACGGCGGTAAAACGCGAATCCCCAAACCACGAGCCTCGTTGATGTATTTCACCACTTTTTCCGTGTTCCCCGCTTCCGAGCTCAGCATCGCCGCCATGAATTCCACCGGGTAATGAACTTTCAGATACGCCGTCTGGTAGGCCAACAAGGCATACGCGCAGGAGTGAGCTTTCGGAAAACCGTAGAGCGCGAATTCTTCCATCAGGTCAAAAAGTTTTTGCGCTTTCTTCGGCGCAACTTTGCGCCCGGCGCAGCCGGCCAGGAATTTGTCGCGCTGCGCGGCCATCACTTCCACTTTCTTCTTGCCCATGGCGCTGCGCAAAATGTCCGCTTCGCCCAGCGTAAATCCGGCGATGCGGTTCGCAATCTTCATCACCTGTTCCTGAAAGACGATCACGCCCCATGTTTCCGAAAGAATTTCCTCGAGCTCGGGAACGTCGTAGGTAACTTTTTTCTTGCCGTGTTTGCAAGCGATGAATTCGTCGATCATGCCGCCCTGAATCGGGCCCGGCCGGTACAGGGCGTTCAGAGCCGTAAGATCTTCCATCCGCGTGGGCTGGTAACGTTTGAGAATGTCGCGCATGCCATGCGATTCAAACTGAAAGATGCCGCTGGTATCGCCGCGCGCGAAGAGAGCGTATGTTTCCGCATCGTCGAGTGGGAGAAGCGTCAGGTCGAAATCCACGCCGCGATTTTTCTTGATCATTTTGACGGCGTCATCGAGCACCGTCAGCGTGGTCAGGCCCAGAAAATCCATTTTCAACAGCCCGATGCGGCCCAGCGCGTTCATGTCGTACTGCGTCGTGATTTCATCCTTGCTCGACTTATATAGCGGCACGATTTCGGTCAGCGGTTGCGGTGAGATCACCACTCCGGCCGCGTGCGTTGAAGCGTGCCGCGCCAATCCTTCCAACCGCAGCGCTACTTCAATAAGTTCTTTCACTCTTTCATCTTTTCGCGCGGCTTCCAGCTGGGGCGATTGCTTTAGCGCCTCCTCCAGCGAAATATTAAGCGTCACCGGAACAAGCTTCGCGAGTTTGTCCACATCGCCATACGGCATATCCAGGGCGCGGCCCGCGTCTTTTAGCACCGCTTTGGCCGCCATGGTTCCGAAAGTGATAATTTGCGCGACATTTTTCTCGCCGTACTTTTGCCGCACGTATTCGATCACTTCGCCGCGACGACGCATGCAAAAATCAATGTCAATGTCGGGTAAGGAAATGCGCTCGGGATTCAGGAAGCGTTCGAACAGAAGATCGTATTGCAGCGGGTCCACATCCGTGATGTGCAACGAGTAACTCACCAGGCTTCCCGCCGCCGAACCCCGTCCCGGACCCACGGGAACTCCCTGCGCCTTCGCGTAATGAATAAAATCCCAGACGATCAGGAAGTAGCCCGCAAAGCGCATCTTCTTGATCATCTCGATTTCATCGGTAAGCCGCGTCTCGTACTCCGCGAGCGAATGGCGCAGCCGATTTTCCCTGACCAGCCGCTCGATCTGAGGCCCGCGCGACTGAAACCCTTCGCGAACCGTTTTCTCGAAATATGAATCGGCGGTGTGGCCTTCGGGCACCTTGAAATCCGGGAACGGGTTGCTCACGCGCTGAATCTTGACGTTGCAGCGTTCCGCAATCGCAACCGTGCGGGACACGGCGTCCGGCAATTCGCGAAAAACCTGCGCCATCTCCTCCGCGGTCTTGAAATAAAACTGGTCGGTAGCGAACTTCATTCGCTGCCCGTCACTCATGGTCTTGCCGGTCTGAATGCACATCAGGACTTCCTGCGCATGAGAATCCGACTGGGTAAGGTAGTGGCAATCATTCGTAGCCACCAGCGGGATTCCGCTCTCTTTGGAAAGTTTCACCAGGTCGCGGTTCACTCGTATATCCTGTTCCAGCCCCTGGTCCTGCACTTCGAGGAAAAAATTTCCCTTGCCGAAGATGTCCCGCAGGCGGTAAGCGCTGGTTTTCGCTTGTTCGTACTTTTCGGCCAACAGCGCGTCGGCCACTTCTCCGCGAAGGCAGGCAGAAAGAGCGATCAGCCCCTTGCTGTGTTTCGCCAGAAGCTCGTGATCCACGCGAGGCTTGTAATAAAAACCATCGAGATAGCCGGTGGAAACCAACTGCATCAGGTTGCGATAGCCTTCATCTGTTTCGCAAAGCAGCACAAGATGATTCGAGCGCTCAGCTTCCGTGCCTCGAGTCTTATGATTGTCCGGCGCCACATACATCTCGCAACCGATAATTGGTTTCACCCCGTGCGTCGTTGCCTGATGATAGAAGTTTGCCGCCGCGAATAGATTTCCGTGGTCCGTCACCGCTACTGCCGGCATTCCGCGGCGCGCGGCTTCGGCCGTCAGTTCACCAATTTCGCAAGCGCCGTCGAGAAGGGAGTAGTCCGTATGTAGATGAAGATGTACAAAGTTGGAAGAATTCATGCGTAGAGTATTCTAAACCACTTCAAAGGTTTCGCGCACCGTCAATCGCAACACGAATAAACCGCCTCCATCACATCGAGCGCATCGCAATCGGCGATAGGGGTCGGTGGTTGACTAAAAAAATCTTGCCGGATGGCTCGGCGTTGCGAAATTCAGCGCCGCCCTGACTTTCTTGCGCCATGCGCTTTCGGCTTGTCCTTGCGGCTCGGCGCGGTTTTCTTGCGGGCACCTGACGCTTTCGTTTTATGCGCTGCCTCGGCGTGTTTGGCCTGCGCCCTGGCACCTATCGCGGCCGCAGCGGACTGCGGTTGCTGGGAAGCGCCCTGCGCGTTCTTCGTCGCGCCGGCAGCAGGCTTTCCTCCAGCTGGACCCGCAGCCACACTCTGTTTCGGCTTGCTCGATCCCTTGGCTTCGGGCTCGACGGCTTTAGCTTCGCCTTTTTCTCCCTTGCGCTTCTTCTCCGGTTTCTCGATTTTCTTGGGTTCGTCTTTTATGCCGGCAAGGTTGCGCAGTATTCTCGTCCGATCCTCCGGCAGTCTTGCCTTTCCTCGAAGCTGCATTTCAAATAGTTGCTCGATGACCTTGTCGAATTTCGGCCCGCGTGCGACTCCCAGAGCGTCGAGTTCCCCAAGAGGCAAAGATTGACGCAGCGGACGCCATTTCTGGATGTAGTTGCGGAATTTCGAAATCACCCGCGGGTTGGGCATTTCAATTTCAATGAATGCCAGCATTTCAGCGGGAAGTGACGCGATGTAGTAGAACGCGTCTTTCGGCGCATTCGTTTTTCGTCCCTTCAGTATTTTGACGACTTTCTGCGCTTCCGGAACCAGATCCGCCACCGCCTCTATTTCGTTCGATCGAAATTGCATATTCTTCAACGCCGTGGTTGCCTCGCGCGGCTTCAGCCGCCCCAGCGTGTAGTACGTCACCGGATGCTGCAAGCGAGGCCGCAGCCCGGCGGAGTAAAGATTCGAGCGCACCTTGGCCATTTTGTTCAGGCTGTCGTAATCCGGCTTGCGCTTCTGCAGATTGGGATGAATCAGCGCAAGCATTTCGTACGCTTCCCATTGCTTCAGTGTCGCAACCGGAATGTCTTCACGCGCCAGTGCCCGCATTTCATGGCCCACATCGACTGCCTCGATATTCTTGTTCATGCCGCGCTCCATGGCCAGATCGAACCATTCCTGCGTGCGCGGCTCCATCTTGAACCCCATTCGCGCGCAATAACGAAGGATGCGCATCAGCCGGATGGGCTGGTTGGTGAACGCGTGAATCGATAAGGAGCGGATTTCCTGCTTTTCAAGATCGGCCAGCCCGTTCATGGGATCGAGCAGCAAGCCTCGCGACTGCGTGTTCAGCGAAATGGCGATTGCATTCACGCCGAAATCACGGCGGCGAAGGTCTTCCATCACGCCGGAAAAACGATATTCCGGCTTGGCGCCGGGCTTTTCATACACGTCCTCGCGCGCCGCCGAAATCGAGCCATCCACGTCACCCGCAAAAATCATTTCGTGGTGCCGCAACTTCTCGCTCTCCCATACCGCGCGCGCTCCGCCTTTCTCCAATTCCCTAACCATTCGGACCGGGTTTCCCTCTACCGTGAAATCCAGGTCGCGAATGGGCATGCCGGAAATCAGGTCGCGGACGGCCCCGCCGGTGAGATACACGTTCACATCCTGCGTGCGCGACAGCTCCTGCACGCGCTCCAGTACGGCGCGCTGCTCGGGCGAAAGCCGGCTCTCCAACAAATACATATAATCGGGCATGTGCTTCGGTGCCTCCTGAAATTACCGCGCGTTTCAGGCGCGCGGGTGATGCGCCTTATAAATCTGCTTCAATCGTTCTTCCACCACGTGCGTATATATCTGCGTGGTGGATATATCGGAATGGCCCAGCATCATTTGCACGGAACGAAGGTCCGCGCCGTGATCGAGCAAATGGGTGGCAAAACTGTGCCGCAGCATGTGCGGCTTCAGCGCTTTGCGCAGCCCGGCTTTGCGCCCGTACTGCCCCAGAATCTTCCAGAAACGAATGCGGTCCAGCTTGGTTCCCTTGCGATTAACGAAAAGATATTTGGAAACGTGCTCGCCTAGAATTTCCGGCCGGGCTGTTTGGATGTACAGTTGCAGCACGGTCAGCGCGCGCTTTCCCACCGGCACCAGCCGCTCCTTGTTTCCCTTGCCGATGCATCGCAACGATCCTGCGTTCACATGCAGATCATCCACCGCCAAGTTGCACAATTCTGACACCCGCAGTCCGGCCGAATACAGCAATTCAATCATCGCTTTGTCGCGCAATCCCAGCGTGGAAGACGTGTCTGGCTGCGCGAGCAACCGGTCAACTTCTTCGATACTTAGGAACTGCGGCAAACTTTGCCGGAATTTCGGCGATTCCACCGTGACCACGGGATCTTCCCTGATCAATTCCTCGGTCAAAAGAAAACGGAAAAGCTGCCGGAGCGAAACAAGGTGCCTGGCCACCGAACGCGCATCGAGCTTGCGCACATACAATGTCGCAAGAAAATCGACGATGTCGCCGCGTTTCACCTGCACCGGCTTCTTCAGCCCTCTTTCCGTCGCAAACTCGCAGAATTTCTCCAGGTCGCGCCGGTAAGCGTCGAGAGTGTTCTGGGATAGCGCTCTTTCAACTCGCAAATAACTCAAGAATGAATGAATCTCTGCTTCCAATGATCTCCCCCAGCCTTCTTACCGTATCCCTTGCGCAATAATTAGGCTTCGATTCCCGCGGTCGAAGCCGTTTCCGGCTGCGCCCGGCGCAACATCAGAAAAAGCTCCGGCAGTTCTTCGCACCGGAGAACCCATGCCAGGCCGAAATAAATTCCGATCGAACCCAGGATCATGGCCGCCAGCAATCCCGCCTGCGAAAGAACATGGCCGACGTTCGCGAAGTCCGAATATCGAAGCGCGGCGAAACACGCTCCGGCCATGGCCATGGCGCAAATCGTCATCTTGACGATCGAGCTGATAATCCCGCGCGCTCCTAAAGCGCCGTACCTCCCGCGGAAAATGTAAAAAAGCAGCGCGAAATTGAAATACGCCGCCAGCGAACTGGCCAGCGCCGGACTCGCATTCCACAAATAGCGCGAGAAGGCGAACAACAGAATTACGTTGAGCACGATGTGCAAGCCCAGCGAATAAATTCCCACGCGCGTGGGCGTCATGGTGTCGTGCGTCGAGTAGTACATGGGCGTGATCAGTTTGATCGCCGCAAACGCCGGCAGCCCCAGCGAATAATAAAGCAGCGCGTGCGCCGTCAACGCCGTCGAATCCGTTCTGAACTGCCCGTGCTGAAACAACACTTTCGTAATCGGCACGCGCAGCAGGATCAACCCCACGGCCGCCGGGATCGTTATAAAGGAAACGACGCGCACCGCAAACTCGAACGTGCGCTTCATCTCGTCATACTTCCCGTCGGCGGCTTGATGCGACATGGTCGGCAGAATCGCCGTGGACAAAGCAATCGCATATCCTCCCAGCACCAACTCCATCACGCGGTCTGCTATGTAAAGTGACGTAATACTTCCAGTCGGCATTCGCGGGGACGTCGCAAATATCGTGTCCACAAAAAAATTGATCTGAAACACGCCCATGCCGAAGAATACCGGACCCATCAGCTTGCCGACCTTGCGTACTCCCGGGTCCTTGAACGATACATCCGGACGAAAGTCCATTCCTCGCTTGCGCAGCGCCGGAATCTGCATCGCCAATTGCAGCGCCGACCCGATCAATATTCCGATCGCCAGCGCCAGCGCCGGTGTGCGATAAGCTGCCGGCGCCACTCGAAGAATCGGCTTGTACACCATCCCGAGCGAAAAACCGATAAACACCAGATTGAATAGAATCGAAGTCGAGGCCGGCAGCGCAAATACATGAAAGCTGTTTAGTATTGCCGCCGCCAGCGCCGCGAGTCCTAGAAAAAAAACGCACGGAAAAATGATCCGATTCAGAAAGATCGCCAGATCCCAGTGCACCGTGCTGAATCCCAGCAAAGTGAAAATCCCGATCACCTGTTTCGAAAATATGCACCCCAGGATGGCGATGACCGCCAGGATCACAGCCATATCCCAGAACACCTTCTGCGCGAAATCCCATGCTTCCTTTCGCGACTTCCCACGCAAGTAACCCGTAAAAACAGGTATGAACGACGCCCCCAGCGCCCCCTCCCCGGTCATCCGGCGTATCATGTTGGGAATGCGGAAAGCTAGGATGAACGCGTCAGCAGCCGGCGAGGTGCCGAGGAGCAGCGCCACCCTCTGATCCCGTAAGTATCCGCAAACACGGCTGATAACGGTGACCAGGGCTATTACGGAGGCAGATTTTAGGATCTGTCCTTTGACGGTCAATCGGCGGCTGCTCCGATGCTAACCCTTTAAACACCAACAACTTGACAAAAAATCACGTAAGGATAACATAACCCGTGACGAGATAGCAATAAAATGCCCCGAAAGAGCAATTTGTGGAGGATACTCTGCGGCTTTTGGCGCCAACTGCATTATCAGACTTTACACCTATGGGACTAAAGACGACGAGCGCATGGCGCGATTGAAGAGCCCGGCAGTAGCCTCAACCCACAAGAAGGTGGTTGCGCTGCTGCTCGACGGCACGTCGCTTAAGGGATACCTGAACCCCGCCGGTTTGGGAAGAGTGGACACCATCGACTTGTTAACACCCGATGGCGAGCACCGCCCTGTTGAATTGAATGAAGTGAAGTCGATCCATTTCGTCCGCGAATTCCTCGATTCCTCTTCCCCGGAACGCAAGATTTTCCTAAGCCGACCCAAGCTTGACGGTCTCTGGGTCCGTCTCCGTTTTCGTGACGAGGACGTGATGGAAGGAATCGTGGCAAACGATCTTCTGGATCTGCTCGACACCGGCGTTCAACTGACGCCACCCGATTTACACGGCAACACGCTGCGCCTGTTTATTCCGCGTTCTGCGCTGGCAGAAGTAAAAGTTCTAGGCGTTGTGGGTGTCGCGCGCCGAGGCTCCGCCGACTCGCGAGCCGCAGCCGCGGCTTCACAATCCAAACTCTTCTCCGAATAGCGAGACCCCGCGCGTGAATCATCCCTTATCGCCCACCTTTGGTCTTGTTATACATTGATTGTGCGAGACGATGACGAGAGGAGACTCTTTCATGAAACTTGACGCAATCGCCAAAACGCTGGGTTGCCAGCTTGATGGTGATCCCAATATCGAAATCACCGGGGTCGCGGGAATCGAAGAAGCGAAGCCAGGCGAGCTGACGTTTCTCTCCAACCGCAGGTATCGCCCTCTACTAGCGAGCACGCGGGCTTCGGCGATCATTGTCGCGAAAGACGCTGGCGCGATACGTATCGATTCGCTGCGTTCCGCGAATCCCCATCTCGACTTCGCCCGGGCAATCGAGCTGTTTCACGCGGAACCGCAGTACGCGCCGGGGATTCATCCGACGGCGATCGTCGCAAAATCTGCAAAAATTGGCGCGGACGCGCACATCGGACCTTATTGTTTTGTGGACGAGGAAACCGAGATCGGATCGAAAGCGGTGTTGCACAGTTTCGTCACCATTTATCGCGGCGCTAAGATCGGAGACGATTTCTTTGCGCACTCGCATGTTTGCGTGCGCGAAGGCTCGCGCATCGGCGACCGCGTGCTCCTGCAAAACGGTGTTGTGATCGGAAGCGATGGATACGGCTTCGCACACCAGTCTGACGGAAAGTGGTACAAGATCCGTCAATCGGGCACTACCGTGATTGAAGACGATGTGGAGATCCAAGCGCACAGCGCGATCGATCGTGCTACCATCGGCGAAACTCGAATTGGCCGCGGCACAAAGATCGACAACCTGGTGCAGGTTGGCCACGCCTCCAAAGTCGGAGAAGACAGCATGCTTTGCGGCCAGGTCGGTCTCGCCGGCACCACGCGAGTGGGAAACCACTGCATTCTGGCGGGCCAGGTCGGTGTCGCCGGACATCTCTCCATCGGTGACGGCACCACGCTGACGGCTCAGACCGGCGTGCCCAACGACGTTCCGGCCGGGGTCGTTTATTCCGGTTACCCCGCGATGGACAGTTTGGCCTGGCGAAAATCCGTCGCAATCTTCAGCCGCTTGCCCGAGCTTCAGAAGGAATTGCGCGAGCTTCAAAAAGCGGTTTCGAGGCTGGCCCCCCGGCAAGAAACCAGCTAACGCCGCGGTTTTGATCTGTTCGCTATCTGCTGGTACACATCAATCGCTAGTGCCCGAAGACTTGAGCGGCTTCTGATCTTCCGGCAATCCCGCCGCCACCAGTTCTTCAACTCGCGTCATCAGATCCGCACGCTGCTCCACGTTGTAAGCCGAAACATCCACGGCCTGTCCAAATCGTACGATGACTTCTCCGGGACGCACGGCCCATTCTCCTTTGCGCAACAAATCCTGGGCGCCCACGATGGACACCGGGACAACTGGAACTCCCGCGCGAATCGCTATCAGAAATGCGCCTTTCTTGAAGGGCAATAAACGCCCGTCCTGGCTCCGCGTGCCTTCCGGATAAACCGCGAAAGACAATCCTGCTCTTAAATATCGAAGGGCCGTATCCACCGCTCCGGCGGCCGCTTCCCTGTTCTCCCGATCCACCGGTACAAACTCGGCCATCCGCATTGCTGTCCCCAGAACTGGGATACGAAACAACTCCTTTTTCACCAGAATCGCCACGCGCCGCGGTATCGCCGGAACGAATGCCAGAGGGTCCACGTTTGAAACATGGTTTGCAGCAAAGATGCATACCCCGGGAGGAATATTGGCGGCGCCTTCCACGCGCACGCGAACACCCGCAATTCGAACCGCCGCGCGCACGAACTTCATCGCCACGCCATACATGAAATCCACGCTACGAGTCGCGAGACTCCAAAGAATCAGCCACGGCATCACCAGAAATATTCCGAATGCGAGGTAAAGGACAGCGAGGGTTGTGCGAATCATGGATCGTTTACTTAATTGACGGTACCACGCAGCCAGCCTTCCCTTATTTTCTTCTGCTTGTCGGTGGCGTGCGAGACTTCCGAGATCGAATATTTCCTCATCTCATTCGTTCCGAGCATGAATGAAATGTCCAATTCCTTGTTGTCTCTTCGTACTCGCAACATGACCGCTTCGCCGGGCGAATGCTGGCGCGCCCACCTCATCAGAGAGCCCGGCACGGTTTCGCCGTTCAATTGCAGCAGAACGTCACCTGCAACGAGTCCGGCAGTCTCTGCCGGGCTGAGCGGCGCCACCTGAGAGACGGTCGTGCCGGAACTCGAGGAACGCCCGCCTGCAGTCCAGAAACCCAAGTCGGCTGTCTTGAGCGTGTCCACTTTCAATTCCAAACCCGCCGCGGCCAGGAATTTGTCGTACGGAACCTCGTCCGTGCCGGCGACGTAACGCTGAAAGAAATCCGCGAGACTTGTTCCGGCTACTTCTTCGGCAACGGCGCGAACACCCTCGCTGTCATCATAAAACTTCCCCTTTTTCGCATATTCGTCATTCATGCGCCTCATGACGTCATCCAGCGATTTGCGGTCGTCCGTGACATCGCGAATCGCGAGGTCGAGCATCTCCCCCACAATCTGTCCCTTGTTATAGTACGAAATACTGCGGTCGGGTTCGCGATAGTCGTCGTATTTTTCAAGCCACGCGTCCAGGCTGGATTCCTCTACGCTCTGCCACAGGCGCGCCCGGCGCGAGTCCAGTTCGCTGATCTGCGCCGCCAAGTCCGCATAAAATTTCTCTTTCGGCCATAGTCCGCTGCGCTCCAGCGTGTAGGCTGCGTAAGTGCTCGTCACGCCTTCGGCAAACCACAGCGCTCTCGTGTACTGCTCCTTGGTGAAGTCCACCGGCTCAAGCGTCTGCGGACGTATTCGTTTTACATTCCAAGCGTGAAAGAATTCGTGCGCCGCTGTAGCGCTTGCGCCTTCCACTGAGCCGGCTCCGATGGCTGTGCAGTTCGCGTGTTCCATTCCCCCGCCGCCGGCTTCCGGATACGGACCGATGTGAAAAAAGAACGTGTACTCGTGAAACGGAGCCCCGCCCATCAATTTCAGCTCGTAAGAAGTAATACTGCGTAGAGAATCTTCCAGCCGGTCGCGCCGCCAATCCTTCGCGTCCACCACAACCCGAAAGTGCGCGCCGCCTTCTTCGAATCCGAATTCCTCGAATTTTCCGATTTCAACCGGAGCGTCCACGAGCGTGTCGTAGCTGGAAGCCAAAAATGAATTCGGCGTGCTGCCTGCCACCAGTTCTGCCGCAGCTCGCCAGCCCGCCGGGACATCATCGAACTCGACAGTCGTGTCTTCGCTTCGCCGATCCGGGATGTACATCAGAATTTCCGCAAAATTCACGAATGCATGCTTCGCATTCAATTGTGAATTGAACGGACCCGGCTCATCCCAGACTATCGAATACCGCACCCTCCACGCCGAAGCGCCGTCCGAGTTCGCGTTTTCCGCCGCGCGAATTGCCCACGTCTGTTTATCCATTTTCCGGATCTCCAGCTTTTCAACCGGAACTCCGGATTCACCGTACGCATTGGCTTCCACATCGCGAACTCGATAAGCGAAATCGCGCACTTGATAAAGTGCATTCCACGCAGGAATCGCTACAGTCAGGCCTTTTGCGGGACGCGGAATGGTCATGGTGACCTGAAAAGAGTGCTGCTCCGGATTCTTCAGAGAAATTTTGTAATGGATCGTCGCCGCAGCCGGCCGCGCGGCGAAAAGAAAAAAAAGAATGCCGAGACAGGCCAGCCTCCGAAGCTGCTCGTTGCTCATTTGCGCGCTGCCGCGAGCGATTTAAATTTCTCAAGCAGCTTGCCCGACAGACCGTCGAAGCTTCCGTTCGACATCACCATCACCATCTCTCCCGGCTTCGCATGCTCCGCCAAATATTCCGCAATTTCATCCGAGGACTCAAACGCCTTAGCGGGACGCCCGCGCTCAAGCAACGAATCCGCAATGTGTTCCGGCGATAGCCGCTCTTCTTCTCCGAGTAGCTGCGCGCGATTCACCGGGCCGATGAGCACGGCATCTGCAATCGCCAAAGCGTCGGGCAGGACGTGCTGAAATATTTTTCGCCGCATGGTATTGGAGCGCGGCTCGACCGCTGCCCAAATTTTTCTACCGGGCCAGCGCGTTCGCGCGGCCTCCAACGTGAGGCGGATGGCCGTCGGATGGTGGGCAAAATCCTCGACTACCAGCACGCCGTTCGCTTCGCCCTTGATCTCCATCCGCTTGCGTACGCCTTGAAACGTAGCGAGCGCCCCTTCGATTGCCTCGCATTCCACTCCGCGCCCGTACGCCAGCGCGATCGCCGCCAGCGCGTCGAGCACATTGTGTTTGCCCGCAAGCGGCATGCGGATGCGCGTCACTTCGCTGCCGTGGAACGCCACGCGAAATTCCGTCGCTGCGTCCTGCCATAAAATATCGCCAGCATACCAGTCGCATTCGGGCGTGAGCCCAAACGTCTCCACCGGGCAAAACGCCCTCGCCACGTTTTCTCGCAGCTCGGGACTTTCGCCCCAGATCAATATGCGCCCGCGCCGCGGCACCAGATTCACCAGTCGCCGAAATTGCAGAGCGATCGCAGCGAGATCCGGATAAATGTCCGCGTGGTCGTACTCCAGGGAAGTGAGAATCAGTTCGTCAGGATGATAGTGCAGGAATTTCGGCCCGCGATCGAAGAAGGCGGTCTCGTATTCGTCGCCTTCGATGATGAATTCTTCCCCGCCGCCGAGACCGTAGCTCCGATCGTTGAAATTGGGCACCACGCCGCCTACCAGAAAATCCGGCCGCCGTGCGGCCATGTGAAAAATCCAAGCGAGCATTGCGGTCGTCGTAGTCTTGCCGTGCGTTCCTGCCACCACAATCGACGTGTGCCCCGGAATAAAATATTCCTCCAGAAGCTGCGGCATCGAGCAGTACGGTATTTTTTCGTCGAGAATGTACTCCATCTCGGCATTTCCGCGAGCAACGATATTCCCCACCACCGCGAGATCCGGCGCCGGACGCAAATTCTCCTCTCGAAATCCTTCATTCCAGCGGATGCCCAGCGAGTCCAACAATGTAGGAGCCGGCGGATAAACATTCACGTCTGAGCCGGTGACGTGAAACCCTCGCTCCTTTAGCATTCCCGCCACGGGCGCCATCGCCGCGCCGGCAATCCCGAGCAGATGTACGTGTTCCGGCTTTTGTCCTACCATTCTCGCCTCGCCGACGATTCGAATCCTACGCCGTGCATGCCGGCCCCAATATTTCAAGTGTCGCGCCGCTGGACTCGTTCGCCGAAAGCCGCGCGCGAACTCCCAACGGCAGAGTCAACATGGGCCGCGACGTGTGCCCAATCGCTGCGCCCCATACAACCGGAAATCCCAGGGGCTTCAGTATCCGTTCCACGACGTCTCTAACCGTCTCAGTTCCTGCCGGCCCTTCGCATTCGGGAAAATCGCCGAGGACCACGCCGGAAACTCCGCGGAATTTTCCCGCCTGTTTCAGATGCATCAGCGCGCGATCAACCTGCCAGGGCTTCATCCCTCGGTCTTCGAGAATCAGGATCGCGCCGTGACTGTCCAGTTCCCACGCCGTGCCCAGCGTCGTTTCCACCAGCGTCATGCAGCCGCCGAGAAGCGTGCCGTCCGCCTTGCCCGGAGTCACTGATTCAGCGCCATGTAGCCCGATCTTCCATCCATGCCGGGTTTCCGTCGTCGCGTGCAAAAAACTTTCGCGGTCGTAACCTTCGGCGAGCCCTTCGCCTTTATTGAACCCGGAAGCGACCATTGGGCCATAAAAAGTAACCCAGCGGAATTTCTGCCACAGAAATATTTGAAGTGAGGTAACGTCGCTATACCCCAGCAAAATTTTCGGCACTGAGAGCGCGACGCTAAGACCATCCAGCAGATAGTTCGACCCGTAGCCGCCGCGCGAACAGAAAATCGCTCGCGTATCAGTCTCGGCAAAGGCTTCCTTCAGCGTCGCAACGCGGTCCGCGGCGGCTCCTGCAAAAAAGCCATCCCGCGCGAGCACCCCGGCATCATCCATTTTTGTTTGGTAGCCGAGCCGCGCGAGTTCCTCGATGCCCTTTTCCAGCCGATCTCGTTCGACCGGACTTGAAAGCGAAATGATCCGAATTACGTCCTCCGGCTGAAGAGCCTGCGGCTTAAGAGTTTGTGGCATCGGCGCAACCGAGAATAAGGAATTTCCGGCGGGGAGTCCAGACAACATGGAGTTTCGGTTTACATCCCAGCAGCGCGCCAATTCCGAATGTCAGAAAGAAGTCAGTGTGAGCAACACGTCTCCATATCCGCTCACCGGCGCAGTTGAAACGGGAGATGTGGAAGAAAAGGCCGCCACGCGGCCATTTGAAACGATTGGCACAGGAAGAAGTTGATCGACGTCCAATGTCGGAGCTTGCGATGAATTCACCGGAGCAGCTACTGCAACCGTGCGAGCGGTGCACGGCGACGTCACGCCGACGCAGGTATCACGGACGAAAAGGAATGTTTCAACAGAATGCTGGCCATTCGCGCTGGTCGAAATCCCCGAGATAAAACTGATGTAGCGTCCCGAAGCGCTGATCCATGGAGCAAATGCGTCTGAGTTCGTCGCAACGCCTGCGGTTTCCGGACCAATCAATGTTGTGGAAGGCACACATCCGTCCGAAGCCGTAGCTCCGAGGCAAGTGTCGCGCAAAAAGATGTTCGTTTCCGATTTCGACGCCTCAACAACAAGATTGGAAGCGGCGGACTGAAATACAACGAAGCGGCCATCACCACTTACGGCGGGGGCTCCGCTCACCCCGTTCCCCAGATCTCCAGCGGGAGAAACGGAGATTTCTGCAGTGGACGGAACGCACGTTGCCGGGGCATTCGATCCCGAACAAGTATCGCGCAGCAGAATCTGCGAAGGATTGCGAACCGCTCCCGATACAGATGTCGATTCTGCAGCCACGAACGCGACATATCGGCCGTCCGCCGAAATCGCCGGAGCTGCACCCTCCGCTCCGCCTGCCTGATACTCGGCGTCGATGGGTATCTCCACCGTGCCGGCGATACAAGATTTCCCAGCGGTTGGGCCAGCGCACGTGTCGCGCACAAAAACCTGAGATCCCGAGCCCGTTTGTCCAAAAATCTGATTTGCCGCCGAAGAAGCGAACGCGATCAACCGTCCGTCAGCGCTGATCGAGGCAGATCCGCTGTCACCAGCAATCGCCAACGCCCCGGGATCGCTCGCTGACACCAATTCCGTGTTCGGCACGCAGCCAGACGGCGCATTCACGCCGGCGCAAAGATCGCGCACAAAAAGGTTTTTCGCGCGAGGTGCGGACGTGCTTTGCTGATCGGAAACGAGATTCGTTGCCGCAGACTGAAAGACCACAAATCTGCCGTCTGCGCTCATCGCGACCTCGCTGCCCGCCCCTGCATTGGGCGCGCTGCCGTCCGGCGCTAAATCAACGGCGCTCGTTTTTGGCACGCACCCGGCCGCGCCCAAGCATGTATCCCGCAGAAAAATATTCCCCTGCGCGCCTTGTCCAACCAAATTCCTGGCATTCGAAAAGAATGCAGCGAATCTGCCATCCGCGCTCATCGCCGGTGCCGCGCTTGCCCCATCCGCCGGCCCCCCCGAGGCGTTCACCGACGCCACCACCGGAAACGCCGCACTACCCGACATGAAAGTAAAATTCACAGCGGGTGAAAACACTTGGCTCCCGCCGGGCGTCGTATTGAACACGCTCACGCTAGCAGATCCCGAAGTTGCAATGTCGGATGCCGGAACGCTGGCCGTCAAGCTCGTGCTGTTAACAAAGGTCGTAGTGAGCGGTCCGGAATTCCACGCAATCGTGGAACCAGCAGTTTGGGCGGCGGGCGCCACAAAGTTTGAGCCGTTCACGGTGAGCGTGAAAGTGCCGCTTCCAGGCGTCGCGCTCGCAGGGGAGAGACTCGCAATCAAAGGTCCGCCGTTTTGCACCGCGTTGATCGTGAATGTCGCGGCGAGCGAAGGGCCGCCAGGTTCGGGATTGGTCACGGTAATCGCTGCGATGCCGGCGCTGGCGACGTCGCTCGCCAGAACAGACACAGCGAGCTGTAGCGTAATCTTATTGATCGTGCTCGTGCGCATCGAGCCGTTCCAAAACACCTGCGACTGCGGACTCGTCACGAAACCATTTCCGGAAATAAATAGAGTGAACCCCTGACTCCCGGCCGTAATGCTCGAAGGGAAAAGTCCCGTGATCACGGGCGTGGGCGGCAGCTGCGTCGAAGTGGAGGTGCAACTCCCAAGCACGAATGTCAGCGCAAGGAGCGCCGCCATAGCAGTCCACTTCAAACGCATCAGTTCCATCCTCCTGTGATTCTTGCAAAACCCTGAGGCCGCTCGCCATAGAAAAAATTGCGAGCGGAAAAGGGGAAACCTGAACGATTTAGTCCGCGCCAAACGAATCGGAGTTGATAGCATCCCGCTCACTGGCCGTCAACTCGGATTCCTCGCCATACGCTTTGGTTGGCCGCCGGGACGGCTCTTTTTAGCATTAGACTCGCGGACGGCCGCATCCCGAAACGCCCGGCAGCTTCTCGGTCCCCGTGGTTACAAGTTGAACGCCGTGAGTTGCAGAAACCTCCGCGCTCGAGCATTTATTTCCCGGAGCGTCAAATTCGTCAGCCCCTCAACTCCAAATCGCTCCACCGCAAAACTTCCGAGCACCGAGCCGTATACCATCGCGCGGCGAAGGATCTGGTCGTTGATGCGGCCTTCCCGAGCGAGATACCCCATGAAGCCGCCCGCAAAACTGTCGCCCGCACCGGTGGGATCGTGCACTTCTTCCAGCGGAAATGCCGGCACGGAAAACAGAAAATTGTTGTGCACCATCAAAGCGCCGTGCTCGCCGCGCTTGATCACCAAAGTTCGCGGCCCCATTTTGAACACGTGTTTCGCCGCGCGCATCAGATTGTGCTCGCCGGTCAACTGGCGGGTTTCGTCATCATTAATCATCAGGATCTGCGTGTGCTTCAGCGTCTCCCGCAATTCGGATGGTGTCCGCTCGATCCAATAATTCATAGTGTCGAGCCCCACCACTTTCGGCTTGCACTTCATCTGCTTCAGCACCGACCGTTGCAGCGTTGGATCGATGTTCCCCAGGAAAATGAACGACGAATCGCAATAAGCTCTCGGCAGAGTGGGCCGAAAATTCGCGAACACGTTCAACTCCGTCGCCAGCGTCGTGCGCTCGTTCATGTTCTTGCTGTACCGGCCGGACCAGAAAAATGTCTTCCCAGCGGCATGCTCGAGACCGGTCAAGTCGATCCGGCGGCCATGAAAAACAGCCTTGTCTTTCGCGCTGAAATCATCCCCGACAATCGCCACCACGCGAACGGGCGCGAAATAGCTGGCCGCCAGCGCGAAATAACTCGCCGCTCCTCCCAGCGTTCGTTCCACTTTACCGTGCGGCGTTTCCAGAGCGTCGAAGGCGACGGATCCGACAACGAGCAATGACATTCAGTCTCCCGGTCAGGAAATATATTTGCCGATAATGGGCGCGAGGCGCTTCTTCGCGGCTCGCGAAATCGCTGCTCGATCCGTAAGGATCGCATGAGCCAGCGCCGACCCGCATTTGCAGCTCCGCGCCTCCGGCAGTTCGCGGACTACTTCATGCAGCACGCGCTGCACGTTCGCCGTATTGCGGTTTAAATTCTCGATAATCTCGTCCAGGGTCACGGCATCGTGCTGAGGATGCCAGCAATCGTAATCCGTAATCATCGCTATCGTGGCGTAGCAAATCTCCGCTTCGCGCGCGAGTTTAGCTTCCGTTAAATTCGTCATGCCGATCACGTCGAACTGAAGTTGGCGGTAGGTGTGCGATTCGGCCAGCGTGGAAAATTGCGGGCCTTCCATGCAGACATAAGTTCCGGAGCGATGAGCTTTCACTCCAGCGCGGTCGGAAGCTTCGGCGATGTGCGCTGCCAAATTCGTGCATACGGGCTTGTCGAATCCCACATGAGCCACCACACCGCCGCCAAAAAATGTAGCTACGCGCGAACGTGTGCGATCGAAGAACTGGTCCGGGATAAGGAAATCCAGCGGCGGCAAATCGTCGCGAAGCGATCCCACGGCGCTGACCGAGAGAATTCGCTCCACTCCGAGCATCTTCAGCGCGCAAATGTTTGCGCGATAATTGATTTCGCTCGGAGTAAAACGGTGGCCGCGTCCGTGCCGGGCCAGGAATGCTACGCGCCGGCCTTCCAAAGTGCCGATAACGATGGCGTCAGATGGATCGCCGAACGGAGTTTTCACCCGGACTTCGCGCGTGTTGGTGAGCCCCGCCATTCCATAGAGTCCGCTTCCGCCGATAATTCCAATGCGAACCGTTTCCTTCGCGCTTCCACTCTTCTTCTTTTTCGTCGCTCTCGGCATTCCGTTTACCTTTAAAGTCAGGCTCGCTCAATCAATGGTGACGGGTTCCACTTCCCACTTGCCGTCGCGTTCACGCAGATACCCGGCGGGCGTTTTCGTATCGTGGGCAAAAAGCGCGATCCAGCCCTCGCGAATCGCCTCCGGAATCCATTTCTTTTTATTTTCCAGAGTGGTCATCGGATACAAATCAAATCCCATGATCCACGGCAGCGCCAGGTGAGCCGTGGTCGGAACCAAGTCGGCGAAGAAAAACGCGGTTTGGTCTCCTCCCGTCAGCTTCACGCACTGCATATTCGCCGTATGCCCCGGGACGCGGATCAATTCAACGCCGGGCGCGATGGTGCGGTCGTCCACGAGCAGGGACCACTTCCCCGCCGGCTCCAGAGGCCCGTAATTTTCGAGCATATAACTCGCGCGGTCTCGCTCCGTCGGATTCTTCGCGTGCTCGAACTCGCCGCGCTGCACCACGTATCGCGCGTGCGGAAATGCGGCGACCACTTTATCCTTCTCTACACGCGTGTTCCCTCCGCAATGATCGAAGTGGAGATGCGTGTTGATCACGATGTCGATGTCAGTTGGATGCAGACCGAAGTCCAGCAGCCGTTTCGTCAGGTGCGGGCCGTCTAGTGCAAAAATGTCGCGCCGCTTCGCATCCCATTTATCTCCCGCTCCAGTTTCAACCAGAATGGTCTTGCCGCCGGCGCGAACCAGCAGGCAATTCATCGCCAGCGTGATCCGGTTGCTCGCGTCCGCCGGGATTTTCTTTTCCCACATGGGCTTGGGGATGACGCCGAACATCGCGCCACCATCAAGCCCCAGATGCCCATCCACTAAAACGTGAAATTCCAGTTGCCCGAGTTTCAAGGTTTTTCTCCGAGTCCTGCGCGTGCCAGAATTTGATTCACAGCTCCGTACGGATCCATTTTTCGTTCCGCCACCTGCAACGCAATTCTGTCGAGTTCGCTCTCACCAAGCTGTTCGCCGACCACGCGCTCCAGCAGCCGCGCCTCCAGAAGCTGCAGAATCCATTCTTTCCAGTGCGAAACTTCTCGCGCCTTTCGGTCATGCGCCTGGTCAAAATGCGCGCGGAACAGCGCAATCTGGCGTGCCAGTTCATCCACGCCTTTGTTTTCAGTCGCGACCGTGCGCACCACCGGCGGTTTCCAGCCTTCACGCTCCGGCACGAGCTGCAAGATGCCTCGAAGCTGTTGCTCGTAACGATCCGCGCCTTCGCGGTCGGATTTGTTCAGCACAAAAATATCGCCAATCTCCATGAGCCCGGCTTTCAAGCTCTGCACGTCGTCACCCATGCCCGGCATCAGCACCACGATGGTGCAGTCCGCGAGCCGCACGATTTCGATTTCGCCTTGCCCCACTCCCACCGTCTCGATCAAAATCATTTGCTTGCCGGCCGCGTCCATCAAAAGCGCGGTGTCCCTGGTTGCTTGAGCAAGCCCGCCGAGAAACCCGCGCGTGGCCATCGAGCGAATAAAAATTCCCGAGTCCGTTGCGTGCCCTTGCATGCGCACGCGGTCTCCCAAAATTGCGCCCCCGGTAAACGGGCTGGAAGGATCCACCGCGATAATTCCTACAGTCTTCTTGTCCGCGCGGTAGCGGCTCGCGAGACGGTCAACCAGCGTGCTCTTCCCCGTTCCCGGCGCCCCGGTAATTCCCACGCGATATGCGTGGCCGGTGTGAGGGAAAAGTTGTCGAAGGATTTCCTCCGCTTCGCGCTCGCGATTTTCAATCGCCGACACCGCGCGCGAAATCGCGCGCTCATCCCCCGCGCGAACCTGCTCGGCCCAATTGTCAACATACGTGGTCATTAGAAGGAGGCAATCAGTTCAAGGATTCGCGATTCAGCGCGGCGGACAGTGGAATTTCACCCTTTTCCCAGAATTTGCCGCGCGATCACCAGCCGTTGAATTTCGCTGGTACCTTCGCCAATGGTGCACAGCTTCACGTCGCGATAAAATTTCTCCGCCGGATAATCCTTGATGAAACCGTAGCCGCCGTGAATCTGCACCGCTTCATTCGCAACGCGCACCGCCACTTCGCCAGCGTAGAGTTTCGCCATGCTCGATTCGCGAGTGAACCGCGCATCATGCTTTCCCGCCGCGATCGCTTGATCTGCCAACCATGCAGCCTGATAGGTGAGCAGCCGCGCCGCTTCGATTTCCATAGCCATGTCCGCCAGCTTGAACTGAATGGCTTGAAACTCGGCAATCGCTTTCCCAAATTGTTTGCGCTGCTTGGCGTAGCGCAGCGACGCTTCGTAAGCTCCTTGCGCCATACCCAGTCCGAGCGAAGCGATCGATATGCGCCCGCCGTCCAATACTTGCAGGCTGTTGACGAAGCCTTCGCCTTCTTTGCCCAGCAGGTTTTCACCAGGCACCTTGCAATCGCTGAAAACAACCTCGCTGGTATCGCTCGCCCGCAGTCCTAGCTTGTTTTCTTTTTTCCCCGGACGATATCCCGGAGTTCCCTTCTCAATGATGAACGCCGAAATCCCGTGACTCTTCTTCGCTGCGTCCGTAACGGCCATGCCGACGCAAACGTCCGCATAGTGCCCGTTCGTCGTAAACGTCTTCGAGCCGTTAAGCAGCCAGCCGCCATCCTTCTTTACCGCGGTCGTTCGCGTCCCGCCCGCGTCCGATCCGGCTTCCGGCTCCGTCAGCGACCAGCACCCTAGCTTTTTCCCCTGCGCCAGCGGCACCACGTATTTTTTCTTCTGCTCTTCGGTTCCAAATTTGTAGATGTGATTGGTGCACAGCGAATTGTGCGCCGCGACGATGATTCCGATAGAGCCGTCCACGCGCGACAGCTCTTCAATAATGATCGCGTACTCGATGTAGCCCATCCCCGCGCCCCCATACTTTTCGGGGAAAATCACGCCGAGAAAGCCCATCTCCGCCAGCTTGGGAATAAGTTCCGCGGGAAAATGAGAGGCTTCGTCCCACTCCATCACGTGAGGAAGTATTTCGCCTTCGGCAAACGCTCTCACCGTCCGCCGAAGCTGCTGCTGTTCGTCGCTTAATGAAAATTCCACATCACCTCACACAGTGGCACAAGGGTCGCTATAGCCAAGCTTCCTTTTATACCATACGCGCGGGCGCGCAGAGAATTGCGTCACTCGTACGCGATTCATTCTCTCCCATCTAGGAATGGGCTGCTGCGGGCGCGCGTGCGCTCAAAATCTCTCCGACAGCTAGTAAAGCATTCTCGATGCCGGCGCGATTCACATCGCAATGCGTCACCATCCGAATCGAGTATTTATCCGTCGGCCCGCTGAGGATTTTTCTCTTGCCAAGCTCCGCGCAAATTTCCGCCGCCGTGCGGCCGCTAGCACGAACGTCGAAAATCACGATGTTCGTCGCCACCTTTCCAACATCGAGTGAAATTCCCTTTATCTTAGCGAGCCCCTCAGCCAGAAACTTGGCGTTTTCGTGGTCGCGATGCAGATGCTTCGGCGACTCTTCCAACGCAATCAGCCCCGCCGCCGCGAGCACTCCCACTTGACGCATCCCGCCGCCCAGCATCTTGCGCGCGATATGCGCCTTCTCGATGAACTCCTCTGATCCCACCAGCATCGACCCCACCGGAGCGCCAAGCCCTTTCGACAAACAAAACATAATCGAATCACAATCGCGTGTGATGTCTGCAACGGTTTTTCCCAGCGCCACCGCCGCATTGAAAATCCGCGCCCCGTCCAGATGCACGCGCAATCCAGCCGCATGCGCGTGTTGGCAAACATCCTCCCTCACGGCCGGCGGATACACCGTGCCGCCATGCATGTTGTGTGTATTTTCCAACGAGACCAGCCCGGTCTGCGAATAGTAATAAGTCTTAGGGCGAATGAGCGGCTCGATCAAATCCCAGGTAAGGACTCCGTCTGGCGCAGGCGTTGTCCGCGGCATACATCCAGCGACGGCGGACATCGAGGCAAGTTCGTACTGATTTATGTGCGCGCGCTGTTCGCAGATTACCTCATTGCTCGGCTGCGTCCATACTTTGATGGCGATCAGGTTCCCCATCGAACCGCTGGGAACGAACAGCGCCGCCTCGCGGCCGAAAATTTCCGCTGCGCGTTCTTGCAGTCGATTCACCGTCGGATCTTCACCGTAAACGTCGTCGCCCACTTCGGCTTCCGCCATGGCGCGGCGCATCGCGGCTGACGGTCGCGTCACCGTATCGCTGCGCAGATCGACAATATCCGTCGCCTGATTTTCCTGTGCCGAGGACGTATACACGCTCGCTCCTTATCCCAGCAATTCCACAAACACTTCGTTCGAAACCGTCAAACGATCTGTGGCGAGGCGAAGACGCGTGCCATCTATTTCGATCAGCCCCTGTTGCGCCAGAGGCGCGATCCGCTTTCGCAGATTCACGTGGTAGTCGCGTTCGATCCGTTCCAAATCGATCCCTTCGAGCTGCCGCAGGCCCAAGAACAATTCTTCTTCCAGCGCTTGCGCCGCCGTCACCGTTTCGATTTGTTCCCGCGGTGAAGTTCCCTGCTCGATGCACGCCACATATTGGCCTGAGTCGTGAATATTCGACCAGCGCTTGATGCGATCAAACGAATGCGCCCCCGCGCCGAAGCCGAGATACGGCTGCCGTCGCCAATATTTCAAATTGTGCCGCGAACGCATTCCCTTCAGCGCCCAGTTTGATATTTCGTAATGTTCGTATCCGGCAGACGCAAGTCGTACACATGCCGAATCGTAAAACTCCGCGATTGAATCATCCGCAGGAATCTCAGCGGCGCTGTATCGTTTGCCGCCTGCGAGCGATTCCTTCCCCAACCTGCTGCCCTCGTCAATTTCAAGCATGTAAATAGACAAATGTTCCGGGCGAATGCGCAAAAGCTGCGTGACCGATTCCTCCCACGATTCGCGCGTTTGATGGGCCAGACCCGCTATCAAGTCCATGCTGATGTTGCGAAACCCGGCCTCGCGAAGCACCGTGGCAGCTCCAAAAATATCAGCGCGGCGATGCATTCGCCCAGCGGCCTGCAGTTCCGTGTCGCTGAACGATTGCGCTCCCAAGCTTATGCGGTTGAATCCTGCTCGAAGCCACGCTTCCGCTTTCTCGCCTGTAATCGTCTCCGGATCGGCTTCGAGCGTGACTTCCGGCTCATTGATGCGGGGCGATTCCTGCGACGCCGATCTTTCAGAGCGGAAATTATCGCTCAGGCTGCCCAGAATTTTTTCCAGCGCAACCGGCTCCAACAAGCTAGGTGTGCCCCCGCCGAAATAAACGGTGTCAACGCTGACTTCCCTCGTTTCGGGCGCCATCGAAGCAGCCGTCTCCGCCACTTCGCGGCACACAGCCGCAGCGTAAGGTTCGTAGCGCTCTGGTGACACCACGCCAGTGTGAAAATTGCAGTACGTGCACTTCGTCTGGCAGAACGGCACCTGAATGTATACGCCAAATTTCATTTCGATTACATGATTGTACCGCAGCAGAGTGCATGTTGAACAAATACCGGCGTGTCGGACCAATCAGTCGAATCGGAGATCGCCTTGACCCAAAATGCCGCGAACGTTTGCAGCCAGCTTCCCCCATACAGTAAACTGCTTGATTCGATTTAGCACAGGGGGCTTTCATGCTGGTGGTGATGCAATCTCAGGCGACCGCGGAACAGATTCGCGCGGTTTGCGATCGCATCGAGTCGTTGGGATATAAAGCCCACCCCATACCTGGTTCAGGCCGCACGGCCATTGGCATCACAGGAAATACCGGCACCGTGGACATCGCCTCGGTCGAATCAATGCCGGGCGTCACCGAATGCATTCCCGTCAGCAAACCTTACAAGCTGGTCAGCCGCGACGTAAAAGAAGAAAACACCGTCGTACGCATTCCCACTCGTTTGGGAGACGTCGTATTCGGCGGGACCGAGGTTGCCATGGTTGCGGGCCCCTGCGCGGTCGAGAGCCGTGAGCAAGCCTTTCAAATCGCCAAACACGTGAAGGCGGCCGGCGTGCGTCTGTTTCGAGGCGGCGCCTACAAACCTCGCACTTCTCCCTACAGTTTCCAGGGTCTCGGCGAACCCGGGATGAAAATTCTCGCGCAAGTCCGGGACGAATTCGGTCTGGGCATCGTCACGGAAGCAATCGACAACGAATCGCTCGACCTGGTGGAAAAATACGCGGATGTGATTCAGATTGGCGCTCGCAACATGCAGAATTTTTCTCTGCTGAAACGCGCGGGCCGTTCGCAGAAACCCGTCTTGCTGAAGCGAGGAATGTCCGCCACGCTCGACGAATTCCTGATGGCCGCGGAATACTTGATGTCGGAAGGCAATTACAAGGTGATTCTCTGCGAACGCGGCGTCCGCACGTTCTCCGACTACACGCGAAACACGCTGGATCTCAGCATCGTCCCGGCAGTGCAGCGCCGCAGCCATTTGCCGATCGTTGTGGACCCGTCGCACGGCACCGGCCGCCGCAACAAAGTTTTGCCGCTTTCGCGCGCCGCCGTGGCAGTGGGGGCAAACGGCCTGCTCGTCGAAGTTCACCACGATCCGGACCACGCGCTTTCCGACGGCCCTCAGTCCATTCTGCCGGAAGAACTCGAACAGCTTATCCTCGAAGTTCGCCAGATCGCGGGCGTTCTGGGCCGCACAATTAATTGAGCGCCGGTTTTACGACTCTCCACATATAATTCCGCCGATGATATGAAACGTCGCGTTAACGTCCGCCTCATCTTCCTTCTGATCCTTCTCGCTGGCCTTGCTTTCCGCGAGGTGGCGCTCGAACTCCGCCCGTCGTTTCTGCGTCCCGGGCTTCATCTTTTTGCCTACGTCGGAAACACCGCTGACGGCACGCTGACGGCGGTCGATCTCGTGAAGTTATCGGCGGTGGCGACGATTCCAGTCGGGCCGGGGCCGAGCGGCCTGCGCGCGCATCCCACGCGGAACGAAATCTGGGGCCTCAGCTCCGCGGGAGGTTACGCGTGGATTCTCGACGTCAATTTGAACCGCATCGTCGCGCGAATCCCCGTCGGCATCGAACCCTACGCGCTGGACTTTTCGCCTGACGGCCGCCGCGCCTACGTCGCCGCTTCCGGGTCCAACACCATCGTAGCCATCGATTGTGCTTCGCGCCAAATTGTCGCGCGAGGAAACGCCGGACGCCGGCCCTGGATTGCCCGCGTTGCCCCTTCGGGAAAAATCGTCGTAGTTTCCAATCGAGACGACTCGTCGATCTCGATTCTTGACGCCGCAACGCTGTCTTCGCTCGCTGTCGTTCCCGTGGCGCCGCAGCCTGAACAATCGGCTATATTGCCGGACAGCTCCAAAGTCTTCGTCACTTCCGCCACCGCGAACCAGATTTCGGTGGTCGATTTAAAAAACTCAGTCTTGCTTGCGAATCTCTCCCTCGGCGGTACGCCCGGTGGTTTGATCCTGAAATCCGATGGCGGCGAGCTCTACATCCCTTCCGGCGACGCGCACGGCCTGCTCATCGTCAACACATTGACCAACGAAGTCAGCGATTTCTTGCTGCTTGGAATGTCGCCTGCCGCCGGCACCTTTTCTGCATCCGATCAGAGACTCTACGTTTCCGACTCGGCGGGAGGTCACGTGATTCCGATAGCGATCGACGTCCGGCAGGCCGGCCGCCCAATCCAGGTAGGTCAAAATCCTCGCACCTGCCTCCTCACTCCCGGCGGGGACATTCTTCTGGTGGTGGACACCGCATCGAATGACCTGGCTGTGATTCGCTCGAAAACCTCCGCGTTGATTACCTTGATTCCGGTTGGCGCGCGCCCTCGCGACATTGCCGTCAAAGTGTTTTAACGCTGCCTAGGCATTCGCAGACTAACCCGCTCACCGGGTCTGAGCTCTCATTGCACGGTTAACGTCAATGCGATCGTGCGCGTGGCACCACCCGAGGTCGCTGTTACGGTGAAAGTGTACGTGTTCGGCTGCGTCGACGCCGATCCCGGACCGCCGCTGCAAGCCGACATCGCAAACCCAAGCATCAACAGCAGCAAGCATGCTTGCGTAATCCGCATGATTCTCTGCCCGTCGAAATAGGAGACCGCTCCCAACTTCCGATTTACTAGGCCGGCGGCGGAACCCTGCGCTGAACGATAACCTACAGTAGCCATCCCCAACATCGCTGCCAGAGCGATCACCGCGAGATACCAATTCCGCGGCGGCCATCCAAACTCTCTAGCCCTCGGACGCGCGAGGCCTGATGCCGTCGGGACGCTTACCGTGAACGGGGCTTGCCCGTTTGCCGGAACGTTCACCGTTGACACCGACGTCGCGCATGAGCCGGCACCCGGAACCGCGCCAGTGCATGCCACCGCGACGCTTCCCGCGAAGCTGTCCATCGAAGTGATGTCGAGGTTGAAGACGGCCGTCGCGCCCTTCGTAACGGTTTGGCTGTTGCCGCCGACCGTCGGCGGGTTCGGACAGAAATCGGTTGCAGTCCCATTCAGCATCACCGTTTGCGGGCTGTCCGTAGCGTTGTCCGTCAGTGTGAGCGTCGCACTCTTCGCTCCGGTCGTGGACCCGCATTGCGCTCCCGACGCTGGAGCCGCAGGCGTAAACGTCATGGACACCGTGCAAGTGCCTCCCGCCGGGATCGCGGCTGTACAATTATTTTTCATCGTGAAGTCCGCCGTATCCGTCACGCTTGCCCCGCTCACCGTCAACGCTCCCGTTCCGGTGTTTTTCACCGTGACAGCCACCGGCGCGCCGGGCGTCGCTCCGACCAACTGACTTCCAAAACTGATCGTCGGCGGCATAACCGATACCGCCGCTACCGTCACCGTTCCCGAGAGCGCTATCGTCTGCGGGCTCTGCGGCGCATTGTCGGACACGCTGACCGACGCCGTTCGGCTGGCCGGCCCGCTAGCCGCAGGGTCAAACTTCACAGTGATCAGACAGGATGCGCTCACGCCCAGGCTCTGCGGGCAGTTGTTCGTCTCGATAAAGTCCGTGGGATTCGCTCCGTTCAAAACGATCCCGGATATTCCCAGCGAAGTAGTTCCAGAGTTGGACAAGGTGACATTCTGCGCAGCGCTCGCCGTTCCAGCGGGCTGTGCGCCAAACGTGAGGCTAGCGGCAGACAGCGTGATCGCCGGTGCCACAGCAGTTCCAGTTAAAGATATTGTTTGCGGGCTTCCGGACGCGTTATCGCTGAAACTCAACGTCGCACTTTTTGCGCCGCTCGATAGCGGCGCAAAGTTTATCGTCACAGTGCAACTCGCTCCTCCGGATGCAAGCGTGCCGCTGGAAGGACAAGGATTGCTCCCTGCTGGAACGATTCCAAAGCTGCTCGCTCCGCTCCCGGTGATGCCAATTGCCGAAATGTTTAGCGCCCCGCTTCCTTGATTCGCAACAGTCACTGTTTGGCTTCCACTCGTGCTGCCCACCGCCTGCGCCGCAAATACCAATGCCGTCGGCGATATGTTCAAGATCGGTGCCGCCGCCGTCGCAGTTCCTGTCAACGGAATCGTTTGTACCGCGCCTGCCACGTTTCCAGAGTTGTCCGTTACATTCACCGATGCGCTAAACGTTCCTGTGGCAGACGGCGTGAAAGTTATGCTGAACCCACAACTGACACCGGGCGCGAGGCTACTCGGGCACGTGTCTGCCGAAAGAGGAAACTGCGCAATATTATTTCCCGCCACGGCGATGTTAGTGATTAGCAGCGTTTGATTGCCCGTGTTCGTCAAGGTGATGGGTTGCGACGGTGATGTTCCGACCGGCACGCTGCCAAAACTAACGCTTGTCGGTGAAGGCACCGCCAGCGGACCCGCGCCAGTCCCAAGTAACGCCACGACCTGCGGGCTTCCGGGCGCGGTGTCGGTAACGCTCAGAAACGCGCCCTCGATGCCGACAACGCTCGCCGCAAATTGCATCTCGAAAGCACACGATGATCCGCCGCTAATCGGCGACGCCAAACAGGGGGCCGGGTTAACGGCAGAAAAATCGCCGCTGTTTGCGCCAGTTATGCTGATGCCGGAAATGGTGAGAGGCGCGTCGCCAGTGTTCATGATTGCCACCGGCAATTGCGCGTTATTTGCCATTCCTACCGGCTGCGACCCGAAGTTCACGTTAGCTGAACCGAATGACACGCTGGGACTCGTCGTTGTGCTCGACATGATTTTCACCAAGAACGCATCATTCTGCGGCGGCGACAACTGGCAACTAGCGCAAGTAGGTTGAATTCCAGTCCCCGGATTTCCCGCTCGCGGAAAATCCGCAGTGCTCGTAGCTCCTGCGACGTACACATTGCCCGACGCATCCGCCGCGATTGCGTTTCCGTTCGATCCAGCCGTCACGCCAATCGGCGCCGTCCCGCCGAGGAACGTGGAATAGAGTAGCGAAGCGGCTCCTGCCGAAGTCGGATCGAGCATGGTCACGAATGCGTCGGAGTCGCCATTGAATGGCTGAAAATTATCCTGCCGGGGGAAATCAAAAGACGTCGTAGTTCCCGCTACATACACCTTGTTCACCGCGCCAAACCAAACGCTTTGTCCCGTATCCGTCTCCGACCCGCCTAAATAGCTGGAATACGCAAGCGAAGTCATCCCCGTCGTCGCATTCTGCGAAATCACGGCCAAAAACGCATTCGCTGTCCCGTTCAACGTCGTTTGCAGCCCCGTAACGGAGCCGCCCGTAGGAAAATTTGACGACTGCGTCGAGCCGGTCACATACGCCGTGGCTGGCAGGTCCGTCCCCACTGCGATGGCCAGCACCTTGTCCGACCCTGTCCCACCAAGAAACGTTCCATACGACAGGCCGCCACCACCTGTAACCGCCGGCGTTATTATTTTCATCACAAATCCATCAAACGGATCGCCGCCATACGGAGTTTGGAATCCGTTCAAGGTATTCAACGTTCCGTTAGGGTTCGATGTGAATCCCGCAAGGAACGCGTTACTACCTTCGGGATCGGAATCCACGGCTACTCCTGCGACGCTCGCTTGCGCATTGAGTCCCAGGTAGGTGCAATAAATCAAGGTCGCTGCCGTACCCGGCGTACTCGGCGGCCCGAAGACTGCGAGAAAACCGTCGCTGATGCCGCCACCGTACGCAGTTTGAAACGCTCCCGTAGTGGTCGTGAGATTCGTGGAATTCGTATCCATGGCCACATAAATATTTTTGGAGCTGTCCACGGCAATCCCGCCGGGTCCCTGCGTAGCTTCCGCGCCGTTGCCGCCGAATAGTGTGGAGAAAACAAGACCTGCCCCCGACGGGTTAATCTCTGTGATTGTGGCGTCATTGGCCCCTGCCGTTCGCGTGCTCCCGTCCGTAACCGGGAAATCGGTGGACGTGGTCGTCCCGGCAATCGCCGCGTTTCCGTTTGCATCAACCGCCAGAAATCCCCCCTCTTCGTCTCCGCTGCCTCCGATAAACGTCAGGTACACTAAAGAACTCGTTCCGCTCTGCGTTGGGTCGAGTTTCGCGATGAAATAATCCGAGGCTCCGCCGCCCGGGCCGAGCTTCTTCGAAGACTCCGAAAAAGTCCCTGCCGAGGTAGTCGTGCCGCTCACATAGACTTTTCCGAGTGAATCCACAATGACGCTCGTTGCGCTATCGGCGCCAGCGCCCCCCAGAAATGTCGAGTACGAAACGCTCAGCATAGGATCAATCACCAGCGTCCCCGCACCGCCAAGATTCTTCGAGCCATGCCCCGAAAGTCCGCGCGTATCGAATCGAGCGGCAACATCCTGCGTCGCGATTCGGAAGCCTACGCTCCCGTCGGCCTCAATCGCATAACCTCCCGCCACCGGCCGCCGTTCTAGCCTTAGATTCGCAGCGTCGCTTTTAGACAATTGCCCGCCCGTCATCTCCTCATACATCGCCGGCTTCTTCATCCGGATTTCTCGCCTAGCTGCCATGATTACAAGGTCCCCGTCCGCATCAAGCTTCATCTCATCCGCGCCCGAAATCCGCACCCGCAAATTCTGCGCATCCACTCCCGGCGCCACGCGCAAATCGTATTCAAGCGCTCGCTCATTTCCATAAGCCACCACATCCACGCCGGGCAGGACCCCCTTCGCCATCGCGCGCGAAAAATGAGCCACGTGCGTTCGCCACTTTGCAGGATCATTTCCCAAGAAATAATTCGTCTCGCCCGCTAATTTCCCTTCTCCACGCCATCGCAAGCTCCCGCCATCCGCACTGGGAGGGTTCTTTACAGGAGGCGCGGTAGGAATCCTCGGCGCGTTTTGACCCGGAACCTGCCTCTGCGTCGGCGCAGGATCATCCGCCCCCCGGTTTCGTCGAGCGCGAGGCCGCGCCGACCTCTTCCTGCTTCTCCGGTGACGTGCCGAGCTCGACCCGCTGCTGCTTCTCTTCCTCCGCCGCGAACGACTCTTTCCCGGCGCTCCCGCCGAAGCCCGGCGAGGCCGCTTTGTGCTCTCGCCAGTTGACTGGCCTGCCTGCGAGATCAGCTCCGTTCTCACAGCTGGACTCTCGAATCGAAGCTTCACAACCCGGCTCTCCATTCCCTTCCGCTCCGAGCCGACAACCACGTCAATTCCTTCCGTCGTCAGCAGCGCCGTTATCCCGTTGCCTCGAGCAATGAACTTCACCTGCGAACCCGCCTGCCCCTCATTCGCTTCCAGCGTCATCGGAAGAGAAAACCGCGACGCGCAATTCCCATCGCCTTCGCACCCTGTTCGCGCACGCGATCCCACAGCCGGAACACTCGCCAATCGCAAATTTTTCGCCGGCCGCATGCCCTGCGAGGAGTTCTGTCCGTGGAATTTGCCAGGCTGGCTGGTTATTACGAGGAATGCCGCGATTGCAGTAACTAAAAAGACGCCGAAAAAATACCCCTTCAAGCGCATGAGCTCCTCCGCCGGAACCAAACTTCGGTTTCTGCTTTTGTGGCTCAAAACAGCCGAGCCGAGTGCTCTTGGTGTGAAGTCCCAAGTGTGCTGAAAGGGTTGCGGGGACGATAATTGAATTCTCGAAATGGGACGAGGGTGTTAAATACTGAATTGCGACGTGGTATTAGTACGGAGCGTGCATTAGTACGGAGTACCTGCCTTCGTTATCTGGGTCCGCCGTTACGCGGGATTCCAAGCAAAACTCTCTTCTCCCAAGCTCAGTTCCAGCATTCCATCAATGGGCAAAACGTCAATCGGCAAGCCGCCCTCCCACAGCGCCACACTTAACAGCAGCGATTTGCGATCCTTCAGATCAAACAATTCCCGCGCCAAGCTCACTTCAATAATCTTGTCGAACGCCGCCGCCACTAAAGTCTCCGGATGCAACAGACACGCGCCGCCCTGTTCCAGAATGCACCCAGCGAATTTTCCTTCGGTCACCCGCACGGTCAGCCGCGTCTCTCGCGAATCCCACACGGTCAGCCGGAATTGAAAATCTGGAATGTCGGCAATCGCCTCCGTCGGGTCCACTCGCAGATAAAAATGTTCCGCGTCAAATCCGTAGCGTAGCTGCCCGAGGACGCAGCTCCGGCCATGCATCGTGCTGCCCCGCCGGTCCGTCGCATACAGTCCGGCCCCAAGCCACTCGAAGTAACTGCTCTCGCGCCCGTCAACTTTCACGTCCAGATATGCTTCCGGTGTTTCGCGCCGCGCACGTTCGGGCGCCCGCTTGATGGGATGCAGGAGCGCGTCGGGAACGTGCTCACCCAGCGCGGTGTAAACTTCGGTCAAATGCTGGCGATATAACTCATCGAATTCAGCATCGTTCGCAGAGCCGTGTTCCGGGCCATACCACCAGCACCAATCGCTTCCCTCCGCCGCAAGCAGCGCTTCAAAAGCCCGCTCCATGGAAAGGGTTGATGAACTTCTGCCCTCCCCCAATCCGGCCGAACCATTTAACGCGACGCGCTTCGCGACCTTCGCATAAGTTTCTCGCGCATCCCGCAGCAAATCCCATGCGCGTACGTCTTCCGAGTGCCCGATCCATACGTCGAAATTCGCGTTGATCCACGACGCCGGAAAAATTCCCTCGAGCTTCGGCGCGTCCGGACGCGCATCCGCCGCTTCGCTCATGGTTACGCTGCGAATTTCCGGATCATCCTGCACGCGACGGTAAAATTGCCTCAGAAAATCCCTCCCATTCTCCGCATAGAATTCCCAGGCGTTTTCTCCGTCCAATATGATGCTCAGGGTCGCCGTGCTTCCTGCAGGTTCGCGATCGCCGATGGCGCGAATCCTGCGATGCAGATCCTCGGCCGCGGCGCCCGCGCCCATCCGGCTGTACACAAATCCAATCAGATCGGACACGTAGTGGTCCCGAAAGAACCCCATGATTTCGCGTCCGCCGCGTTGCAGCTTCCAAGGCGTATAAAGTTCCGGACCATTCTGCGGATATCCTGAAGCGTCGCGCCAGAATCCTATGTTTCGCGTACGGCCAAGAACTCCTTCATCCGTGGCAAACCACTTGAAGCCCAGTTCCATGGCAATCTCAAGCGCCTGATCGGATACCGAACCTTCCGACGGCCACAAACCAACCGGCGGTTTTCCGAACACTCGCTCGTGATATTGACGCGAGCGCACCAATTGTTCGCGCGCATCTTCGGGATAGCAAAATGGCGGGTGCGGCAGCGGAGTGTGAGGGTTTGCCACTCGCGCGATATCCGTATCGCAAAGTAAGGGCAGAATTGGATGGTAGTAAGGCGTGGTGGAAATTTCGATTTGCCCCCGCTCGGCCGCCAGCCTGTATTCCGGCAGGACCGCTCCCAGCAATTCGAGTTGCTTATCGCGCAGTGCGTCTTTGTCCTCCTCCGTGTAACCGCCCCCTTTTCGCGATAGCTCCGACACTACCGGGTCCTTCGCAATGTACTCCTCATCCATCCACGCGAGTTGTGACAGCAATTGCAGCTCGCGCCAGTCCCGCAAATCAAACCGCGCAACGCAGGATTCCGTCCCCGCCGATCTCACTTGTGCTTGCAACTCCGCAAATCGCGGCCAGCGCCGCACGAAATTTTCGTTCACTTGAAATGCGCGCTCCAGAACTTCGCGCTTTTGCACGGAATCCAGCGATCCGGCCGGCGCAAACGCCAATTCAAACCAGGGCTCGTGAAATTTTCCGCTTGCGTACTCTTCAATTTGCGCCGCGAGCAGTGGAACAAAATTGAAAGTCGCGTGCACGCCCGGGAATTCTCCCAGGATTTTCACCATGCCCCAGTAATCTTTCAGAGCATGCAACCGCGTCCAGGGCAGCATGTAGCGCCCGTTGAACGGATCCCGGTACTGCGGTTGGTGCATGTGCCAAAGAATTGCCAGATTAACGCGGCTCAACGGTGAGGGCCTTGAATTGGCATAAACGCTTTATAAATTTCTTCTGTCCTCCTAAACCTCGCCGTACCTGCGCTGCTTTCCGTTAGCATGCTAGAATGGCCCCGCGCAAACATGCGCCTGCTCGATAAATATATCGGTCGCGAAGTCGCCTCGCATTCCTTGCTCGGCCTCGCCGTTTTCACCTTCGTTTTCTTCGTTCCACAGCTCGTTCGTTTGATGGACTTGGTCGTTCGCCACTCCGGCGGCATCCGAACGGTCGCGCTGCTTTTCATCTGTTCGCTCGCGCCGGTTCTTGCCTTCACCATCCCCATGGGCGTTCTCGTCGGAGTTCTCATCGGGCTAGGCCGTCTTTCCGCCGACAGCGAAATCGTCGCAATCCACGCCTCCGGAATCAGCTTGCGCCGGTTGCTTCTCCCCATTGGGTGTGTGGCTCTCGGCTGCGGACTTCTTACGCTCGTACTTACCTTCTGGTTGATCCCCTTGTCCTGGCGCACGCTCGATCGTTTGGAACAGGTAATACTTTCCTCACAGGCCCCCTACGCCGTACAGCCACGCGTATTCGACGAGCGCTTTCCCCACTTCGTATTATACGTGCAAGATGTGGAAGCTGCAGCGACGCGTTGGCGGGGAGTTTTCCTGGCGTCATCCGGCCAATCCTCCGGCACCTCGAGCCTCACTCTTGCGCAGAGTGCCCAGGTCGTCTCCGGCACCGAAGCGAACCAGATTGAACTGCACCTGGGCTCCGGCAGCACTCACGACTATGACCCGCACGACCCAAATCGTTATAGCGTCACCACGTTTGGGCAGACCGTCCTTCCAGTCGATATCGCCGCCTCCGCTGCTGGTGCTAAAAGCACCGTCCTCACTGAAGCCGAACGACCCGTTATCGGCCTTATCGCGGACCGGGGGCCTAATTGGCGCGATGCTCGCGTAGAGTTTCACCGCCGCATCGCGTTTCCGGCGGCGTGTCTCATCTTCGCCCTGCTGGGCGTGCCCGTGGGCGTTCGTCCGCGTCGCGGCGGCCGCGCGGCCGGTCTGGTCCTCACCCTGGTTCTAATTGGCGGCTATTATTTCCTATTTGTGACCGGCGCGCATATGGCGCAACAAGGTTCTATCGCTCCGTGGGCCGGAATATGGGGGGCGAATATAGTCGCCGCCGTCTTGGGACTCATCTTTTTGCGGCGCATTGAAAGTATTCGCAAGCCAAGCCGCATCGGGGCGGCGTTTGAATCCGTCTTCTCGCGGCAGCAGAAAACCCAGCGTCTTGAATCTGACGCAGCGCCCATCCCCGCAACCAATGGCTCTAGCTCCGCTGGATCCGCTCGAGTCCCTAGCCCCGCCGTTGCTATCCGCCAAACAGTCGGGGCTGGCAGCTCCGTCGGATTCCCCATGCTCATGGACATGTATCTCTTGCGCCAGTTTTTCTATTACTTCAGCGTCCTGCTTTTAGGCTTTGTGCTTATTTTCGACGCGTTCACTCTTTTCGACCTGCTCGGCGACATCTCCAAGAACCACATACCGGTTTCCATGGTTCTCGATTATTTTCGTTACCTCGTGCCTCTCATGGTCTATCAACTTTCCCCGCTCGCTTCTTTGGTCGCCACGCTGGTAACTCTCGCCGTGCTGGCCAAAAACAACGAAGTGATTGCGTTCAAAGCCAGCGGCATCAGCCTATACCGCCTTGTTCTCCCGCTCACCTTGGCGGGCTGCCTGCTCGCCGGCGGTATGTTTCTCCTGGATGACACTTTTCTGCCCTACGCCAATCAGCGTCAGGACGCGCTTCGCAACGAAATCAAGGGCCGCCCGGCTCAAACTTATTTCCAGCCTGCTCATCAGTGGATTTTCGGTGAAAATAACAAGGTTTTTAACTACGAACTTTTCGACTGGGATCGCCAGCTTTTCGGCGGATTGAGCATTTTCGAACTCGATCCCAGTACCTTCCAAATGCGCCGTCGGGTCTTTGCCACCCGCGCCACTTGGGAGCCCAGCGAAAACGCCTGGGTTCTTACCGGCGGCTGGATACGCGATTTCGACGGGAGCAAGGTCACGCGTTATCTCCCGTTCAAGGTCAACTCTCTGCCGGAATTCATTGAGCCGCCCAGCTATTTCCGCCGAGAAGTCCGCCAGTCCGCCCAGATGAACTGGCGCCAACTCGGCCAGTACATCGCGAGTCTCGGTCAAGCCGGCTTCGACACCTCGCGCCTCTCAGTTCAGTGGCAAAAGAAATTCGCTTTCCCGCTCATCGCTGCGATCATCGTCTTTCTTGGCGCGCCTTTTGCGTTTCTTGTCGGGACTCGCGGCGCCGTCGGCGGCCTTGCCGTCGCAGTAGGCGTCGGTATCATCTACTGGGCCACCGCCGCGCTCTTCGAAGCCATGGGCTCGGTTGGCCAACTGCCGCCGCTCTTAGCCGGTTGGGCTCCGGACGCAATCTTCGGTTTTCTCGCGGTGTATTTCTTCCTGAAGATGCCGACCTAGCTCATTCGCTAAATCCACGATAGGAAAATTAGCTCGAGAAATTACGCTCGCGAATTTCGGGGCTGCGAGCGCGCTAGATAACTTGAAGTTATACTTTAAGCAGATCGGGCAGAGTGCCGCGCGGTTAAAGCATCGCCGCAATTGTCGGCGGTCCTACAGTTGAACCAGTTGTTGCAAATCCTCGCGGACAAACGTTCTAAGCGGTTCGCGGCCCGCGCAAAATTCGCACTGGAAGCATTATGATTGCTCGGACTAACTCGAGGGCTCCGTCAACCGCAATTCCGACCAAGCGAAACGGGAGCAGGATTAGCCATACGATTGGATAGAGCACCAGCGCGAGCAATGCCAGAGGCCAGCACAGCACAAGCAAAATGCACCAAAGTAGAAAGCCCATCTTTGCACCTCCTCACTGCCATCACAATGATATACGCAACGAGGGTGAAATTCGTTCACCCACTCTTCGAAGTTTGAAGTCCGACAGATGCACGAGAAGAAAGGTCGGCATTTGCCCTTTTTTTCCACGCGCATAAATCTTTAGCGCTCTGCTGTTTCCGGTTGATTAACTCTTCGTCTTCCTGACTGCGCCGCCTCTTCGTTCCTCCAGAACAGCCTGCGCCGCCGCCAGTCTCGCGATTGCCACACGAAATGGCGACGCGCTCACATAATCCATCCCAACGCGGTGGCAAAATTTGACGCTTTCCGCGTCGCCTCCGTGCTCGCCGCAAATACCAATTTCCAGGTGCGGCCGCGTTTTCCTTCCGCGAGCAATGCCCCACTCAACGAGCATGCCCACACCTTCCACATCGATAGTCTGGAACGGGTCGGTCGCAAAAATACCTGCCTTGCGTTCGTCCACATAGTCCGGGAGAAACCGCCCCGCATCATCCCGCGACAAACCCATCACCGTCTGGGTCAGATCATTCGTGCCGAACGAAAAGAATTCCGCCACTTCCGCAATCTGGTCGGCCAACAACGCAGCACGTGGCAACTCGATCATAGTCCCTACCAGGTAGTGAAGTTTTACTTTAGATCGAGAAATAATCTCGTCAGCTACTCGACGGGTCGCGTGATCCAAAATTTGAATTTCCTTTTTATCCAAAATGAGCGGATGCATGATCTCAGGTATCACTTTGATCTTCCGCTTTTGACAATCCACAGCCGCCTCGATAATCGCTCGAACCTGCATCTCAAGAATTTCCGGATACGTAATGCACAATCTGCATCCGCGATGCCCCAGCATTGGATTTGCTTCGTGCAACTGCTCCACTCTCCGCGCCACCGCGTCGCCCGATATGCCTAACTTTCTGGCCAGCTCCGCCTGCTTCGCTGGATCGTGCGGAACGAATTCATGGAGCGGCGGATCGATCAAGCGAATCGTCACCGGCAACCCGTTCATTGCTTCGAATATCCCGATGAAATCCCGCCGTTGGAATGGCAGTAGTTTATCAAGCGCCGCACGGCGCGCTTCGGATGTCTCCGCCAGAATCATTTCCTGAATGGCTTGCTGCCGCTCGCCGCTCTTTTCCGGATGCTCGAAGTCCTTGAAGAACATATGTTCCGTGCGAACCAGTCCGATGCCCTCCGCGCCCATCTCGCGTGCAATCCGCGCGTCATGCGGAGTGTCAGCATTCGTCCGCACTCCCATCGTGCGTATCTTATCGGCCCATTTTAGAAGCGTGGCGAAAGCCTTCGGCGGTTCCGGACGCACCAGCGCAATCTCACCCGTGTAAACCACACCCTCGCTGCCGTCCAACGTGATCCACTCGCCTTCGCGGACGGAATGCCCGTTTGAACTCATGGATTTTTTCGCGAGATCGATGTCCAGTTTTTCCGCGCCCACGATGCAGCATTTTCCCCAGCCGCGCGCCACCACTGCCGCATGGCTGGTCTTCCCTCCCGTGGCCGTCAGAATTCCCTGCGCCACAAACATGCCGCCAACGTCTTCCGGGCTCGTCTCATGCCGCACTAAAATCACTTTTTCTCCGCGCGCCGCCCACGCTTCCGCGTCTTCCGCGGTAAAGACGGCCTTGCCCACCGCTGCGCCGGGCACCGCATTGATCCCAGTCACCATCTTCCGTGCCGACAATTCGCTTCGCGACATTCCCGTCGCGATCACAGGATAGAAAAGTCTCTCGATATCGTCCGCCTTAATTCTTTCAAGTGCTTCTTCAACTTTAATCAAGCCCTCATCCACCATATCCACCGCTATCTGAAAAGCCGCTGCCGGAGTGCGCTTCCCCGTGCGCGTCTGCAACATATACAGCGTGCCGTGCTCGACCGTAAATTCCAGGTCCTGCATATCGCGGTAATGTTTCTCCAGCGTCTGCCGCACCCGTTCAAGTTGTTTGTAAACTTTCGGCATGCGCTTCGAAAGCTCGCTTAGATGCATCGGAGTGCGAATCCCCGCCACCACGTCCTCTCCCTGCGCGTTGAGCAGGAAATCTCCGAAGAAAGTTTTCTCGCCGGTGGAAGGATCGCGCGTGAAACAAACTCCCGTGCCAGAATCGTCGCCCGTATTCCCATACACCATCTGCACCACGTTCACGGCCGTTCCCAGCAGCCCCGTAATTTTCTCCACGTGCCGGTAGGTCAGAGCCTTCTCGCCCATCCACGATTCAAACACCGCGCCGATCGCTCCCCAGAGCTGTTCGTGCGGATCTTCGGGAAACGCCTTGCCCGTCTTTTCACGAAAGTATTTCTTGTATTCAACAATCAGCTCGCGCCAGCCCGTTGCCGTTACCTCGGTATCGTCTTTCACCCCATACCGCTTCTTCATCGCCCGTAAACGCGTCTCGAAATCGTCTTTTTGCAAGCCGGTAACCACGCTGGAGTACATCTGCACGAAACGCCTGTACGCATCGTATGCAAAACGCTCGTTCTGTGTGGCCCGCGCGAGTCCTGCGACTGACGCATCATTCAAGCCGAGATTCAAAATTGTCTCCATCATTCCCGGCATCGAACGCGCGGAGCCGGAGCGCACGCTCACCAGCAACGGGTCGCGCCCATCTCCCAGTTTTTTTCCGGTAAGTTTCTCCAGTCGCTGAAGATTTTTCTCCACTTCAGCTTTCAGTTCCTTCGGATACTTGCGGTCGTGCTTAAAATAATAGTCGCAAGTCTCAGTCGTAATCGTGAATCCCGCCGGAACGGGCAACCCGATGCGTGTCATCTCTGCCAAGCCGGCCCCTTTGCCACCGAGCAAATCTCGCATCTCGCCTGTGCCTTCCGCCTTCTTTGCCCCAAAGAAATAGACGTATTTCATGTTTGCCTCGAAACTGCAGTGTCCTTGTTGTCCCGACCGCGCGGTATCATCTCTAGCAGCTTCGGCGCGTAACGTCTTGTCGGCGCGCCAACAGCTCATGCTTCACTTCACTACTCCATCCTGCAATCTACTTCCCGGTTCGCTTTTGTTGAGGCGATTCTTGAAGGTCCTCAGTTCCCAATTGTGAAAAATCCGCGATCGTAGAAAACTCCTTCAACAAATTCGCCAGCAGCGCAACTCTGTTTTTGCGAACCGCCTGATCCTCAACCATCACTAGAACCTTGTCGAAGAACTGATCGACCGCCGGACGTAGCTCCGAAATTACTTCAAGCGCCTCCCGATACTTCCCATCCTTCTTCCTCCGCGTAGCTTCCTCTCCGATTTTTTGTGACGCTACATAAAGTTCCCGCTCAGCCGGCTCCCAGAGCAGTTCATGTTGTACATTAAGTTGTCCCTTATCCAGCGCTCCGGCCGACTTCTCCAAAATATTTCGAATGCGCTTGAACGAAGCAGCCAGCGGCCCGAAATTCTTCGTGTTCCGAATCGCCTTCACCGCGGCGACGCGCTCGACCGCATCCACGAGATCATCCGCGCCCGCCGCGAACGCCGCGCTAATCTCGTCATAAGCGAATCCGCGTTTCTCCGTCAGCATGAAGCGCGCCCGCTCCAGTAGGAAGTCGAGCACTTGCTTTTGCACTGCCTCCGACACCTCAATCTTCGGAGGGTACATTTTCAAAGCCTTCGCCGCCGCCGAAATCGCCGATGAAAGTGAGAGCGGCAGTTTCCTCTCGAGAATTATTTTCACCACTCCTAAAGCCGCCCGCCGCAGCGCAAACGGATCGCTCGAACCGGTCGGAATTGCGCCCACTGCAAAACACGCCACTAGCGAATCCAGCTTGTCAGCGAGCGAAACCGCACACCCGGTCAAATTGCGCGGCAACGCCTCGTCCAATCCCAGCGGCTTGTAATGGTCGTAAACCGCCCAAGCGATTTCTTCCGGTTCTCCCTGCGCCCGTGCATACAACCCGCCCACGATTCCCTGTAGTTCAGGAAACTCATGCACCATTTCAGTTACTAGGTCGCATTTCGCCAGCTCCGCCGCTCGGTCCGAGCCCGCTACATCCGCTTGCGAAATCCCGCGGCTGAACCATTGCTCCGCCAGCCAGCGCGACAGGTAGCGCATCCGTTCCACTTTGTCGCCGTAACTTCCCAGGCGCGATTCGTACGTCACCGCCGCAAGCCTGGGAAGATAATCACCTAGCTTCCTTTTCTGGTCCGTCTCCCAGAAGAATTGCGCATCCGCAAATCGCGCTCGCAGAACGCGCTCATGCCCCGCGCGAACCAGCCCTTTCGGATCGCCCGGCAGGTTAATCACCGCGAGAAAATGCGGCGCAAGCTCGCCCTCCCGTGTTTCCAGGCCGAAATACTTCTGATGGTCCCGCATCACCGTAATCAAAATCTCATCTGGAAGCGCAAGGAACGCAGGATCGAAGTTCCCCATAATCACGCTGGGATATTCGTTGAGGTATGTCACCAGATTGAGCAATCCTGCATCATCGTGCACGCTCAACTTGTTTCTTCCCGTCAGTTTATGAATCTCAGCTTCAATTTTCTTGCGACGCGCTTCCGGACGGCACAATACAAAGTTTTTCTTTAACTTTGTCTCGTAGTCCGCAGGTCCGTCCAGCGGGATGCTCTCCTTCCCGAGAAACCGATGGCCCACCGTACGATTCCCGGCGCGAAGCCCCGCATAGGAAAACGGCACCGCCTTGCCGTCGAGCAAAGCCACAATCCATCGGATCGGCCTTATAAATCGAGGACCGTGCGCCCCCATCCAGTACATCGAGCGCGGCCAGGAAATTTCCTGAATTGCCTGCGGCAAAATTTCCGCAAGAATCTCCGCCGCCGGTTTCCCAATCACAGTCTGCTTGGCAACGACGTACTCGCCTTTCGGCGTGGTAACGATCGAAAGTTTTGAGACCGGGATCCCCTGCTTCTCCGCAAAACTCATCGCGGCTCGCGTAGGTTCGCCAAGATTATCGAACGCGACAGATTTCGGCGGCCCCGTCACTTCGCGCGTCGAATCCATTTGCCGCAAACGAACCCCGCGAGCAGTCGCCGTAAGCCTCCGCGGTGCTCCAAAAGCTTCAATCATTCCTTCAACTGTCGGCCCGTCGACCAACTCCGCCGCCGACAAAAGTTTTACAAGAATCGCTTTAAGTTCTGCCGCCGCCCTCGCAATCATTCCCGCAGGAATTTCTTCGCATCCAATTTCAAAGAGGAGGTCGCCTGTCGCTCTCGATATTTTAGTCGTCCGAGACGCGCTCATTTCTGGGTCCCCGCGAGCTCACCGGCAAGATGAGTTCCCGACCGCTGCCTCAACCAAAGCTCAGCAACTCGGACAGCAAGCTTGCGCACCCGGCCAATCATGGCAGCCCGCTCGGTAACCGAGATCGCCCCGCGAGCATCGAGCAGATTAAACAGATGCGAGCACTTCAGCGTAAGCTCATACGCCGCTAGAAGAGGAAACCGTTCGAGCATCGGAGTCTCTGATTTCGGCCACGCGTCGAGAATGCGCTTCGCTTCCGCTTCATTCAGCTCAAACTGCTTCCGCGTCGAGCCAGCATCCGCATGATCGAAGCTGTAAGCCGAAAGCTGCTGCTCTTCCGCCAGCCGCACTTGGCGGTAGCTCGTCGTGTTTGACCAGCGCACATCGAACACATTATCTACACCCTGCAAATACGCAGCGATGCGGTCCAGTCCGTAAGTGAGCTCCACGGAAATCGGATCCAGGTTTTGCCCGCCGCTCTGCTGAAAGTAAGTGAACTGAGTGATTTCCAGTCCATCGAGCAGCACCTGCCAGCCGATTCCCCACGCGCCGAGCGTCGGCGCTTCCCAGTTATCTTCCTCAAAGCGGACGTCGTGTTCCTTCAGATTTATGCCGATGGTCGCGAGGCTTTCAAGGTAGAGATCCTGCGCGTTGTCAGGCGCAGGCTTAAGTATCACTTGAAGCTGCGTGTGTTTGTACAAGCGGTTCGGATTCTCGCCATAGCGCCCGTCCGCTGGGCGGCGACTCGGCTGCGCGTACACCACGCGATACGGCTCCGGCCCAAGCACGCGCAGAAAAGTCTCCGGATGCATCGTGCCCGCGCCCACTTCGATGTCATAGGGTTGCTGCAGAATGCAGTCCCGGCGCGTCCAGTATTCTTCAAGTCTTAGTAGAAGTTCCTGAAACGTCAGCCCCTCCTGCGATTCCTTGGCTTTCGTTGGAGATTTTTTTTCAGTAGGACGAGCTTGCTTCTTCACGCTGGCGACTCCAGGAGTTCCCGCGCCTTGAGCTTGCGGTCGATCTGGCGTTCGATCACATCGAGCATAACATCTGTCAATTCCCGCGCCGCGGTCGGCGAGATATTTTCTTCATTCAACCGGTCCAGCCGCACTGTGAGCATCTGCCGCGCAGCCACCAGCGCTGGCACCGAAATTACTCGCAAGCCTGGCTTGCGGCACTTCCCGCACGCGAGCGCCGAAGCGCTCCGCGAAAAATACGCCGGCTCCGCGGCGGTGAGCTGCCTTCCGCACTTTGCGCAAACATCCAGAGGCGGCAGCCACCCGCCAAGCTTCACCGTCCATAGCGCGAAATACGCCAGCGGCACTTCAGATTTCCCCGTGCGCTTTACGGCTTGCGCGGTCATCAGCAGTAGACGAAAATTCGCGTCGGACGCTTCGCGGTCCGGCAGCACCGCTTCCGTAACCTCGCTCAAAATCGCGAGCGCTATGGCCGAAGCATAATCGCGAAACGCGTTGAGAAACGATTCGATCAGTTCGCACTGGTTGATGCGTACCAGCTCCCGCGTCTCTTTTTCGAAGAACCAGATGCGAACGTGCGAGAGCCGCTCGAGCGTCGAACCGAACCGGCTCTTCGTTCTGCGCGCTCCGGAAGCCACTCCCCGCACGCGCCCTATCGTGCGCGACAGAAAACTAACCAGCCGGTCCGCTTCTCCCAGCGGGTAGCTTTGCAAAACAATCGCTTCAGATTCGTGCAGTGGCATGGGGGTCGGCTCGCCGACAGTTCAAGTGCTCCCTTCAACATCGAGAAGCACCCTTCGCACACCTGCCGGCCACGCGTATGCGAAACAAAAATTATTATCACAGCAGCGCACCGCAAGCAATTGTAAACGACTGCTTCGCGCGAGTTCTCGCTTGAAAATCGCGCAACCTCAGCTAGAGTTGCTTCGCAATGATCAGGCGACGCAGCATACGGCCGATAGACGTGCTGGGCGTGGGAATCAATGCCACCGACACAATCATTCGCCTTCCGCGCTTCCCTGCCTCCGATTCAAAAGTAGAGTTGGTCTCCGCCGAAGTAAAACCTGGCGGCCAGGTGGCCAGCGCAATCGTCGCATGCCAACGGTGGGGCTTGCGGACTCGCTACGTCGGAAAGATTGGGGAGGACGCTGCCGGCAAATTCCAGGTACGCGAAATGGCTCGCGAGGGCGTCGAAACCCATTGGATAAACGCGCCGAATTCCCCCAGCCAAACTTCGTTCATCCTGGTTGACGCCCGCACCGGCGAACGCACCGTCCTGTGGAGGAGAGACCCGCGCATCGCCATCGCCGCTTCCGATCTGCGACGCGGATGGCTGCGAGGCTGTCGTGCGCTTTTGGTTGACGGTCATGATACCGCGGCCTCAACGCAAGCAGCTCAATGGGCCCGCTCGGAACGCATCCCTGTGATCGCTGATTTGGATAATCTATATCGCGGAGTTAAAGCTTTACTTAAATATGTGGACTTCCCCATCACCTCGAAAGATTTCCCCGCACGTCTAACAGGCGAGCAAAATTTATTGAAGTCACTTCCTAAAATTCACGCGGAGTTCAAGTGCCGCTTGACTACGGCCACGCTCGGAAGCCTCGGTGCCATCGTTTGGAATGGAGAAACATTTTTTCTCGCTCGAGGCTTCAAAGTTCGAGCAATCGACACAACCGGCGCGGGAGATATTTTTCACGCCGCCTTCATCTACGGATTTCTTCAAGCTTGGCCGCTTGAAGCAATACTTGAATTCAGCAATGCTGCCGCAGCTCTCAACTGTACAGCATTCGGCGCGCGCGGAAGAATTGCAAATCTCGCAGAAATTGACAATTTACGTCGCACCGCAGCGCGATCCAGACCAGCATTCTCGCGTAAACAGTTGCTCGAAGCATCTCAAGCCGCGATCCGCAAATTTCCCGCCTTACGCTCCGCGTCCGTCGAGAAGAATGAATGATCCCACTAAAAGATATGACGCCGCGAAGTACCGTGCCGGTGATGACGCTCTTGCTCATCGCCGTCAACGTCATCGTCTTCCTCCATCAGATTTCGCTATCCCCTGCGCACGCAGAAGCCTTCATCCGGCTCTACGGACTCGTGCCCGCAAAACTAACCCTCGCGTTGGCCGGACGCCATTACAGCTACGCGGATGCGCTGATTCCTCTTTTCACCTGCATGTTTCTTCACGGTGGCTGGCTGCACATCATTGGCAACATGTGGTTCCTGTGGATTTTCGGTGCCAAGGTGGAAGATCGCATGGGGGCGCTCATCTATTTGATATTTTATCTCGTGTGCGGCATCGCATCCGGCGCCACCCAGCTCATATTTTCCTGGGGCTCGAACATTCCCTCCATCGGAGCAAGCGGCGCCATTTCCGCCGTTCTCGGCGCCTACGTTGTCTTTTTCCCCTCGTCTCGAATTCTGACGCTCATCCCTCTCTTCATTATCTGGTTCACTTGGCAGGTTCCCGCAATCGTGTTCATCGGCCTCTGGTTTATAGTCCAATTCTTAAGCGGCATCGGATCGTTAAACGATCCCCGCGCTGCAAAACTCGGTGGCGTCGCGTGGTGGGCGCATGTCGGCGGGTTCTTGATGGGAATGCTTTTGGCGCGCTTAATGAAACCAATCGGTCGACGCACAATCTACGACTAGCGCGTCGTCGCGCCGACAGCTAAAGCAGCGGTTGAGAAGGCGGCGCAAACTTCGAGGTCTGCATTCAAGCTTCGGAATCTCACCTGTGAGTTGAATCCACACATCTGCCAAAGAGCTAAAGCAATACTTGAATCTGTGAAATCTATTTTCATCGTCGACACGCCGACATGCGAAGCATCACACGAGCTAGTCTCAATCCCAGTGCCCTCAAGGCAAAACTTGAACTGCAATTCCCGATGCCTGATTCTTGCTTCTGTACACCTTCTCAGTCGCCTTCCTGAAATCCGCAGCTTTGGCGTCCGGGATATTTTCAAACACCTGCGGGTTCCGGTCGGTCAGTGGAAACCATGAGCTCTGCACCTGCACCATGATCCGGTGCCCGCGCCGAAACGTGTGATTCACATCCGGCATGTTGAAACTCACTTCTTCCACCTTTCCGGGCGTGAACGCCTCCGGATGCTCGAAGCTCTTGCGGAACTTCCCGCGCATCGGCTCGCCGCGAATTAATTGCTGGAAGCCCGCCATCTTAATCGAAGGCGGCGGCACGTCGCTGGGCGGCGTCGCATTCGCCGGCGCGTCGTCCGGATAATCGGCCGGATAGACGTCGATCAGCTTCACCACCCAATCCGAATCCGTTCCCGTGGTCGAAACAAAAAGCTTGGGAGATACCGGCCCCACGATTGTGACGTCTTGCTCCAGCGGTTCAGTCTGATATACCAGCACGTCCGACCTGCTCGCCGCGAACCTCTGGTCCGCAACCATATATTCCTGCGGAACCGAGGTAGCGGGATACCCGACGTACGGCACCGGTTTAGCAGGGTCGCTCACGTATTCGTCGCTCGCGCCTGACCCTGCACTCGGCGGATCAAACGCGAGCCCTCCGTTTTCGCGAAAATAAAGCGTCTTCGGCTCCAAGTTCTTTGGCGGCCAGCTCGCATATTCGCGCCAGGTATTGGTCCCTGTTTCAAAAACGTATGCCACCGGCAATTTCGCATCAGCTCCATCCTTCAAGTATTGCTCGAAGAATGGAAACAGAATGTGGCTGCGAAAAAATTGCGCCGTATTCGAAGCAAAACTCACACTGCCAAGATGATTTCCGTCGTAACGTGCCCATCCTCCATGCACCCACGGCCCCACCACGATTCCGTTGAAAATCTCCGGATTGTTGCGGCCGATCGCGGCAAAAGTCGAAAACGGCCCTTGCAGATCTTCAGCATCAAACCACCCGCCCACCGTGAGCACGGCACAATGAATGTTCTTCATGTGCGGCGCCAGGTTGCGCGCCTTCCAGTAATCGTCGTAGGTGTCATGAGCGACCTGGTCGTCCCACAGCCAGTTGGGATCCTTAAAGTACAGCGCCTTCGCATCCGACAACGACCCCATCTTCAGAAAGAAGTCGTACCCGTCTTGAGTGCCGTAATCGAACCGCTGCGCATTTTTCGGCGGAAACGTGGGCGCCAGTTGCGGCCTGAAGAAAGTATAGAAGCCGAAATTGGCCGAGAGCATAAACGCGCCGCCGTGATACGCGTCGTCACCCATAAACAAATTTGTCATCGGCGCTTCGGGCGAAGCCGCCTTAATCGCCGGGTGCGAATCGATGATGCTTGCCGAAGTATAAAATCCCGGGTAGGAAATTCCCCAGATGCCGACTTTGCCGTTGTTATTCGGCACATTTTTCAGCAGCCACTCCACCGTGTCGTACATATCGCTGCTCTCGTCCACATCGTCTTTCGATTTTTTATTGTCGATGTGCGGATTCATTTCCAGGAATGCCCCTTCGGACATGTATCGCCCGCGCACATCCTGATAAACGAAAATGTACCCGGCCCGCTGAAACTCGTCCGACGGCCCCAGCGATTTCCTATACTGGTCCACGCCGTAGGGAGCCACGCTGTACGGCGTCCGATCCACCATAAAGGGATAGGCGCGCGATGAATCCTTGGGAACGTAAACGGAAGTAAATAGCAACTTCCCATCGCGCATCGGAACGCGAAACTCGTACTTCGTGTAATGCTCCTTTACGTTGAACTCCGGCGCAGCGTCCGCGTGACCCCGCGACCAAATCGACGGCACCACAAGGAGAGTAACCGCAAGAAGTAGATACGACGCGCGACGTGGCATTCACCAGCTCCTGATCCGTAATGTCGAACAAGCCGAACCTACAATTCGCAACATCCGACGTCAAGTGCTTTCGAAGCTTTTCCAGTCGTATCGCCGACAACTCGAGCCATCCATGAAGTTCCAGTCCATTCCAAGATCTAAGAGAATACTTTCACTATAAAGATTGGTGCCGCGCCCATATCAAAATTGATTAGAATACCCGCATGAAATCCCGCTGCTCAGGAGCAACCGTGCAGTCCAACCACAAATTTATTATACCGATTTCTCTGGCCCTTCTTTTCTTGGCATTTCTATCGCTCTCAGTCCGAGCTCAAAATTCGATTCAGGGCGAACTCCAATTTGTCGGCTCCACTAAGCCCGAGAAAACCGCGGGAGTCTGGATCGACGGCCAGTACGTCGGCTACGTCTCCGAACTAAAAGACGAAAAGAAAGTAATGCTGCTGCCCGGACAGCACGAAATCTCCTTTCGCCAGACGGGTTATCTTGACTCCACTCAGACTTTCGTTGTCGAGCCCGGAAAAAAGCTGATCATCAGCGTGAAACTGGACAAAGATCCCAAAGCTCAATTCTCCGCGGTCACTTCGGAGGTGAAGCTCAAGGTCACTCCAGAGCGAGCCGCGGTCTTCGTGGACGGCAATTTCGCCGGTTACGCGCAGCAGTTCAGCGGCATGGGAAGAGGAATGCTCGTAAGCCCCGGCCCACATCACATAAAAATAGCCCTGGCCGGATTTCAGGAATTCGACACGGACGTGAACCTATTACCCAAGCAGAAAATGACGATTAAGACCGATCTGGTTGCGGGAAGCATCACCCAAGCGCCGCCAGCGATTAAGCAAAATTGAAAAGCAGCCGCACGTTAAAGTAAAAGTTGAAATTTTCCCCACCTACTTTACCGTTGTCTTCGCTACGGCGTTAGCCAGCCAATCGCCGACCTCGCGCGTGTCAAGCGTCCCGCCAAGCTCCGCCGGAGTCTTCCCTTCTCGCAGTGCCTCCCGCACGGCCGTTTCAATCGCGTCCGCTTCCCTCTTCCAACCCAGGTACTCGAACATCATCGCCACCGTTAACACCGCACCCATGGGATTCGCGATGTTCTTCCCCGCGATCGTCGGCGCAGAGCCGTGGACCGGCTCAAACAGCGAGACTTGCCCCGGGTGAATATTGGCCGATGGCGACAACCCCAGGCCGCCCGCAATCTGTCCGCCGAGGTCGCTCGCGATGTCGCCGAAAAGATTGCTCGTCACGATAACGTCAAACTGCGAGGGGTCGCGGACCATCTGCATCAAGAGATTGTCGATGTATTGGTGGCTAGCCTCAATCTCCGGGAATTCGAGCCGCACTTGCTTGAACACCCGTTGCCAAAGGTCATGCCCGAATGTCAGCGCGTTTGATTTGTCGCTCATGCACACGCGTTTAAGTTTGCGGCCCTTTGCGTATTCAAAGGCATAGCGGATGATGCGCTCCACGCCCTTGCGCGTATTCAGATCTTCCTGCACGGCGATTTCGTCCGCGGTCCCCTTCTTGAAATTTCCGCCCATTCCAACGTACAGGCCTTCGGTATTCTCGCGAATTACCATGAAGTTGATGTCTTTTTCGGTGCGGTCTTTCAGCGGCGTAAAGCGCTTGTCGAACAACACGCACGGCCGCGCGTTGACGTAAAGATCCAGCTTGAACCGCAGGCCCAGCAGAATATCCGCGGCGTGTACATTGGTCGGCACCCGCGGGTCGCCCATCGCGCCAAGCAGAATCGCGTCGAAGTCCCGGTGAAACATCTCCACCGCATCGGCCGGCAGGGTCGTCCCGTCCCGCAAATAGCGGTCAGCGCCCCAATCAAACTCAGTGAGCGCAACTTCGCGACCGCCGGCCGCCGCAGCCGCCTTCAAAACCTTAACCGCTGCCGGAATCACTTCCTTCCCGATTCCATCGCCGGGAATTATGGCGATCCGTTTCTTTCCGGAACTGGAAGAACTTGTTTCACTCATACGTTCGCGGAACCTAACACGCGATTTCGGGCGTGTCAACGCAGGCCGGAAGATCGCAAAAAACAGAATGCTCGGGCCCGCCTGCTTGCTTAGCAGGGCCCGAGCATGAAGAAGTCTCGTTTAACCAAACCGCAGTTCAGTAAGATGGAAATTCGAGCTAATCCGGCCAGCGATCGTCATGGTTCCAGTTTGGCTCCGTGTGCCACTGGTGGTCTCTTCCATCCCACCATTGATGATAAGCATCCCAACAATGCTGGCGCTCCGATCGAAGTTCATGCCAGCGATCGCGCGCCTCCGGGCTGTTCGCACCGTGCTTGGCAACCGCATTGTTGAGCCTGGCTTCAGCCTTTTCGATGCGCTGCCGGCACTTGTCTCTTTCGTCGGCATGAGCGCGGGGTGCCACGGCCAGAAACAGGAACGCGCCCATGGTTACGAGCGCAGCCAGACTCCGAAGCAAACTTCGACGGTCCCAACTAACATTCGCTTTCATGATTTCCTCCTGTAGGTCTCGCGCAAGGCGAGATCGCTGATGGGTAATGGTCCGGTACCCACAAATCCTACGCCGCCGATTACCCTAGTGAAATACTGCGATCCCTGTAGGTCCTCTACTTGTAAACCCTCCGCCATCTCATTAATTAGCAAAAACTCAGGATTTCCCCTTCTTCGAGCCGCTGCTCTTGCCTTTCTTGCCGTAGCGCAGAACCAGAAACACTATCGCTGCGATGGCTACCACCGCCGCGATGGCAAATGCGACTGGGTGCCCATGGCTCCGCATGAATCGAATAATTTCGCGGCCGTACCGAGCGGCCAACAGCGAAAGGATGCTGTACCTCACGATTCGCGCCACGGTGAGTGCTGCGAGGAATTTTTTCACCGGATACTTCGTAGCGCCCGCGGCAAGAACAAACGGCACCAGCGGCATCGGCGGCGGCAACAGTGCCGGAATTGCGATTGCGCCCAGTCCCCACCGCTCGAAATTTTTGGTAACCATGTTCATGTTCTTGCGCGAGAGCTTCCGCTCCAGCGTTTCCTTCCCTCCCTTACGCGCGAGCCGGTACGTAAGATAGTTGCCAGTCACTGAACCCACCGTGGCCATCAACGCGTAATAAATCCACCAATCCGGTTGCTTGGCTGCCAGCACGATGGTAAGTACGTCCATACTCCCCGGCAGCGGAATCACCGAAGCATCCAGCACTCCCAGCGGAATCAAACCGAACGCGCCCAATTGAAAAATCCAATGCGAAACCCTCTTGGTCGCCTGCATGGTCAAAATCAACATTGCGAAGTGAGATTCCATGTCTCTTAGAGGTTCGTAATATGGCACGCGATACACGCGAATCTATAGATATTTCTACGCCGCAGTACCAGCCGATGGGGCCAATCATCCCCCAAAAGTACTATTGCCGTATTCAAACCGCAGTCTTAACCTGGAAGTCCCAAATCCACCGTCCTCGAAGGAGGCTGAGTGCCGCAGCAACTTGGGAGGCATCGGCGCAGCAAACGTCTAGAGTTGTCCATCCCGGTTCGAGTTTACGGACGTACCGTGGACAATCGTCCCTTCCGCCACACCACCGAAACAAACGCGGTAAGCGTTCACGGCGGAGTCCTTCCCTTGAAAGCGAAAGTGAAAGCCGGACAAACTCTCCTGCTCGTGAACGCCGTGACCGAAGAAGAACGCGAATGCCGCGTGGTCTACGTTAAATCCAATCTCTGGAGCAGGAAGGTTGCCGTCGAATTTACGAATAGTTCCGGCGATTTTTGGCACGTTTACGGCGCAGTCGTAAACATGAAATAGCTCTGAGACGGGGAAGTAGCCGAATACCTGGATCAGATCAAATACAAAAGGCCTCGCATCGTTGCCGATGTCGAGGCCCTTTTTTCTACGCTCGAAATTTCAATCCTACGACGTGGACGCTCCTGATTTAGTTACCTGCATTCTCGGTGCAGGCTGCGGTGCTGGCGGATTCGTAGCCGGCGCCGGAGCATTCGGATCGCTCTTGGGAGCCCCTGACGTATTTGTATTCGAGCTCGGCCCGCCATTCCATGTGTCCCGGTTCGGCTTCAAAGAGAACTTCACGCCGCGCTTCGCGTTTTCGGTGACCGTACGCTGCAAATCCACTTGACTCATGTCCACGCTGTTTTCCCCGGAATAGCTGACGTTGAAGTGCATCTTGCCGTCCGCTAGCCAGTAGTCGCTCGCTGCATACGTGGTCCCATCGTTCAAATAGATCAGCACCGTCGGCGTTGTCGCGGCCACGTTACCGGTCAGCGGGTTGGGATTATCCGAACCCTGAACCGGATAAGGCAGATCGCTTTGCGCCAGTTGATCGGCGCTCGCGCTGTTGTCCACAGAGTTGGTCGCGTTGTAACCCGAATTATTGTAACCGGAATTATTGTTATAGCTCATGTCCGAACTGTACGACGGGTAATCGTCGTATCCGCCATACCCGCCATAACCTCCCCAATACGGGTACGCACCATACGCGTATGGATAGTACGGGTAGCCCCATCCCCACCACGGATTCCAGCCCCAACCGAAGCCAAGGCCCCATCCCCAACCCCATCCAAAGCCGCATCCCCAGCATCCGCCCCATCCGAACCCGCGCCCCCAACCAAATCCGCGGTTGAACCCGAACCCTCGGTTCCAACCAAATCCGCCTCGGAACCCATTCCCAAATCCGCCATTGAAGCCATTCCCGAATCCCCGTCCATTCGCGAACGAGGACCCGAACGCTCCGTGGCCACCTAACGACGAGCCAACATGCGCATTCAGCGGCCCGCCCAACCTTGTCCCCGAAACTACGGACGAACTCACGCCAAATCGACCGGAAGACCCGAATGATGATCTGCTGGACGCGGTCATACTCGTTGAGCGCGTCGCCGACGTCGCAGTCCCGCTATGGCTTGTCGCCGCTACAGCCGGTCGGGCTCCGCCCGACGGCGCCCCTGAATTTCGAGAAAATGTAGAGGACGGCGCAGCCGCACGATTCCCCGCAGATGCAGCTCCAGTCCCGCGGTTACCTGTAGCCCCCGTGTTGCCCGAATTGCGCGCCGCCATGGACGAGCCAGAACGGCCCGGCGCTGCGCCGAAGCGCGCGCTCGAGGGCGGTGTCGCAGCTCTGCCACCGTACATGCCGTTCGGCCGCGAACCGTAGGAGCGATTCCCCGCTACGCCCGGCCTTGAAAATGAATGTGGCGCCGATCCTCCGGGACGCCCGTACGAATGCCCGCCGCCACTAAAATTGGGGTGACTCCCGCCTCCGCCACCGTGAAAACCACCTCCACCGCCGCCACCGTGGAAACCGCCGCCACCATGGAAACCGCCGCCACCATGGAAACCGCCTCCTCCACCGCCGCCATGCCCGCCACCGCCATGTTGAGCGAATGCCGGTGCAGGAACGCAAGCGATTGCCAGCGCGGCGCACAGCGCAAAAATCAATTTCAAGAAATTGGAGTTTTTCATTTTGCTCTCCCTGCCAACTTCAGTCCTACAGCCCGATTTCTCATCTACCGTCATACCACATTTGATTGCAATAGTGCGTGACAGGTTGCAGTTAGTTAAGTCGTGCATTTGCCGCATCTTTGATCGCACAAAGGTCCTAACAAGCTACTCAACACCAGCACTTAATTAAAGTTTCGATCTTTTTCACGATTTTCAGAGACTGCCGGCCGGCGCGAGTGCCGCCGTCCTCCTTTCACTTCAATTTAATGCCATGCAGCAGCCGCACGAACTCAGCCCTATTGTTCGATCCCGGCGCCGCACTCGCATATCCCACGTGTAGCAGCGGAACATTGCGGCCCGAATCAGCCACAAACGGAAAAGGACTAGGCGCGCCAATGGCCCAAAAGAACTCGGAGCGGCTTCCCTGCAGGTATTCAGGCAGATTATAGCGCGCCGACGCAGCTCGCCCGATTTGTCCCTCCCTCTGCGCTTCAAACGAGTAGAAGGTAATTCCCGAGATGTCCGCCTGCTCCATGGGCGCCAGATAAAAATCGCGTATCACCCCGTAGGCGCGAGGGCCGCTATTCGTCTGTTCGAACGTGATTCCCGAACTGACCTGCGCAGAATAAAAGCCCGAAAGTGTTTGCTCGTGCGGGCAAGCATAGGTCACCTGCATTGTCGGCGGCGCATCTTCCGAACTCGGCGTCATTGTCGCCTCGGTATAGTTTTGCAACGCGTCGTCCATGCAAGCGTGTGAAGGCGGAAAGAAAAAATAAAATAGCACATCCAGCAGGCTCATCCCCGAGCCGCTGGGCGCGTGCATCTGCGCATCAAGCCAGTAGGAATCGTGTCCCATCAGAGGATTATCCGAAAGCCCTAGCAGCAAGATGGCAGACTGCTTTTCATTCGTCAGCATCACCACTTGCGAGAAATGGAACGGCGGAGCGTAAGGCGCCAGCACGCCCAGCGAAGGATCTTCATCCGCATCCGATACGTGCCAGCTTGTAGGAATCTCGACAGAAATGCTGGAGGACAGCCTGTAAGACTGCATCTCTTCCGCAGGCGCCTGTTGCACCGGAGCCTGTTGCGCTTGCCCCTGTTGCGCTGCGGTCTGTTGCGCTGCGGCCTGCTGCACTTGGGTCTGCTGAGCTTGCGCCGTTAGCCCCAGCATTCCGACAGCTGCCAGCGCAGCCACCACCATCCAGCCGGAATGCGTCTCATGCTTCACAAGGAGAGTTTAGCACCGGAACCCAGCCCGCCGTATTCGCGCGATAATCTCGACGCAACTCTAGTAACCCACAGCAACCATCGCGAACGTGCTTACGCCGTCCCCCGCTCCGCCAAATACACCCCGACCAGCACCAGCGCAGTCCCCATAAGCAAATTGCGCGTCGGATGTTCGCTAAGAAACGCAATCGAAAGCAATATCACGGCAACCGGCTGAAAATAACTGATCGCCGCCACCCGCGAAGCCGTCATATATCGCAGCACCCAGTAGAAAAGCGTATAAGCCGCCACAGAACTCGCTGCCGCCATGTAAATCATCCCCAGCCATCCCGCCCACCCCACGCCGCCCCAATCAAGATGCATCCCCTGCCGCACGGTCAAGGGCAGCAGCATAATCGCCGCGGCCACGCAATTAAATGTGTTCATGGTGATCGCGTCATACTCCGTCGCCACCTTTTTTCCCAGCACCGTGTACATCGAAAATCCAATCGTCCCGCACAATGTAATCATGTCGCCCACCAGAAACGGCGAATGCGCCGGCGACCCATTCTCAGCTTCCAGCAAAAAAACTCCCGCGAACGCTACCGCCATTCCCACTATCTTCGCAGATGTTATGGCCTCCAACTTCATGGCCCGCGCCAGCAGAAGAATAATGATCGGCCCGACCGCGATAATCACCGCCGAATGGGACGATGTGGTGTAGTTCAGCCCTACAGTGAAAAGCCCTTGGTTGATCACAACGCCAAAAAATCCAAGGTAAGCCAACGGCCAAAGATCGCGCAGCCGAAGCCTCGCGCGCCGCCGCGAAAAATAAATTGGCAGCATAATAATCGCCGCCAACTCGATCCGAAAACACGCCAGCGAAATCGGATCCAGATGCCGCAGCGCGATTTTCCCCGCGACATAATTGAAGGACCAAAGAAAAAGCATCAAGCCAAGCGTAAGCGCAAGCACAACGGAACTGGGGCGTTTCAAAGCGGAATTAGATAACGCGGAAGCGGACGCACCCGTTTCACTGGCGGAGGTATTCAATTTCTACTCGAGAACTTCCACGCGCCGCGTAAGCGAATCAATGCGATCGAGCCGCGGTTTATAACCGATCCCGGGTGCAGCCGGAACGCGAATCGTTCCCTGCCGCGTCACCTCCACCTCCGGCTCGATGATGTCTTCGTCCCAATACCGCCGGCTCGCCGACACGTCACCCGGCAGCGTGAAATTCGCCAGCGTTGACATCGCGATGTTGTGCGCGCGCCCGATTCCTGATTCCAGCATGCCCCCGCACCAAACCGGTACCGATTTCGCCTGGCAAAGATCGTGAATCCGCCTCGCCGCCGTGTGCCCACCGACGCGTCCCAGTTTAATGTTAATGATGCGGCACGCCCCGATCTCAATCGCCGCGCGCGCGTGCTCGATATCGTGAATGCATTCATCCAAACAAATCGGCGTCTGAAGTTGCCGCTGAAGCTGCGCGTGCGAATAAATGTCGTCCCACCCGAGCGGCTGCTCGATCATGATCAGGTAAAAAGCATCCAGTTGTTTCAGAAGCGGCGCATCCTCCAGCCGGTACGCCGAATTGGCATCCACCATCAGGCGAATTCGCGGAAAGCGTTCGCGCAGCGCCCGCGCCGGCTCCACATCCATGCCCGGCTTGATTTTAATCTTGATGCGCTGGTAGCCCGCCCCGAGTTCCTTCTCAACTTTGCTAATCAGCGTTTCAATCGTCGGCTGGATTCCGATGGACACACCGCAAGGAATCTCCTCGCGCACTCCGCCCAGAAGTTTGGCCAGCGGGATATTTTTTTGTTTGGCTTCAGCGTCCCAGATCGCCGTCTCAAGTCCGCCCTTCGCCATATTGTGCCCGCGAACACGCGCAAACAGGTCCCAAACTTCCGCCGCGCTGCCGAATTCTTTGCCCTTCAGTATCGGCCACAAAAAATCCCGAATAATGTGCCACGCGGTCTCCACCGTCTCGTACGAGTAGTAAGGGTCTTCCCCCGCCGTCGATTCTCCCCACCCCGCCACGCCATCCACATCCGTTTCAAGCAGCAAAATCCGCCGAAGCGAAGTTTGCCCAAAGCTAGTTTCAAACGGAGCGATCAGCGGAAGATGGATTTCCCGCAGCGTAATTTTCTTCAGCTTCATTTTAAGAGTTTTTCAGTCCTCGAATTCTTCCGGACGGTATTCCGGCAGCCGCAGCCCGCCAATCGACCCAGCCGGCTCCAGAATATAATCGGTGGTCTCGCCGCGAGCTTCCACTCCGGTAGCAACGTATCCCGCAAGAAAATGTCTTTGGAATGATTCGCGAACCTGCTTCTGGCTTCGCGCTCCTGCCGCCGGGTCTTTGGACTTGAGATGGCTTATGTGCGTGTGGAGTGAAATTCGCTCCACCGCGCCCGCGCTCGCAAAAGGACTACCCGCGAGAATCCCGCGCACCCGGTCAGAGTCAAGCCACCATTCTGCGACCAGCCGGTCGGTAGGAAGCCCGGCGTGAAGCGGGCTCGCAGTCACGCCATAAAAATTCGGAATGTATCGCCGCACAATCGCGCCCAGCCGCGTCAGATTGAACCGCGCGTTCTTCAACTCCAGCGGATCGAACGTCCATTCCACCAGCGGCACGCCATTTTTCAAAGCGTCCTCGCGTTGAAATAATTTTAGACGCCGCCCGACTCCCCGGTTCTGGTATTCGGGCAGCACCGCGGTCATATGCGAATGCAAAAACGGCTTTCCCGCGCGCGTCCCCGCTAAAGCCAGCGTAAAGCCAACCATCCTTATGCCGTCGAATGCCCCCAGTATCTGCCCGCCCGTGTGGTGCGCCACCACAAATATCGCCGAGGGCACCGCGATATGTTCGCCCCAAGTCAGCAGCTCGAGCTTTACGCACTCCTCGTATTCAGCCAGCGACTCGCAATGCCGCACTTCAATCTCGCCCGTCACCGCCGCCGGATGTTTCGCCGAAGCATTCATCGCGTGTTAGCCACCTTCGCAATATTCGGCGCCTTCAGTCCCCCGCTACCTTCAGCCGACTTCGCATAATTCCACAGTTCTTCCTTGCGCTCGCGCGGCAAGTCTGCGAACGCCTGCCCCCGCTCTGCAGCAGCAGCTTCCATATGCGAAAAACGCCGCTTGAATTTGCGATTCGCTTTCTTCAGCGCCAGTTCCGGATCGACGCCAAGGAACCGCGCGATGTTGACCGCCGCAAATAGCAGGTCGCCGACTTCTTCCTCCACGCGCGGCACACCCGCAGCGGAAACGGCCTCCTGCGCCGCAGCGCCAAAACCCGGCGGATTCGGCAGCAAAGCCTCCAGCTCTCGTTTCTCTTCGTCAAACTTCTCGAAAATCTCCGACACCTTGTCCCAGTCGAAGCCGACATGCGCAGCGCGCCGCGTAAGTTGATAAGCTTCCAAAACGCCCGGAAGAGATCGCGGAATCCCCGCCAGAACGGAAGAAGCCTTTTCGCCCGCGTCATGCGCCTTCCCATCTCCGCCGCCTGACTCCGCGCGTTCCTGCGCCTTAATCTGCTCCCAATTCTTCAACACCTCCGACGAATTCTTCGCCTTCACCTTGCCAAACACGTGCGGGTGCCTCCGCACCATCTTGGTGTGCACCGATTCGATCACGTCAGAAATGGTGAACCGCCCCGTTTCTTCAGCGAGAATCGAATGAAAAACAATCTGCAGCAGCAAATCCCCAAGCTCGGACGAAAACTCCCTCGAGTCGCCCTTCTCCATCGCGTCCAAAACCTCATACGTCTCTTCAATCAGGAATTTTCGCAGCGATTCATGCGTCTGCTCGCGGTCCCAAGGACACCCATTCGGCGCGCGCAATCGAGCCTGCAGCGCCACAAGTTTCTCGAACCATTTCCCCGCCCGCTTGTCGCGCCCGCTCCGCGGAATCCGTGCCTCAGCGCCGCCCGATCTCTTAGCGCCGCCCAAGCCTTTAGCGCCAGCTGAGTCTTTCGCGCGAACCTTCGATCCCATCCGCGAGCCGGATTGCGCCCCGCCTTTGGCACGCCGCTTGGAAGCAATAGTTTTTACGATATTTTTGCGCGAAGGCAAGAGAATCCCGTTCTGCGTCGCTGAAGGAACAATCTACAAGGAAGATCCCCGAGTGACAAGCAGCGAGTGGACTGTCACTGCGAAGCCGATCAGAACCCCGAAGCAGTCGCTCGCGGTTGAATAACGGAGTCCGCAAACCTCTCCATCTCCTCCATCTGCGGACTAAACTGAAGCAGCAGCAAATCCACTCCCGCATCCTCGAATTCCCCAACTCGATCCGCAACCTGCTGCGCCGTCCCGACAAGCCCCGATCGCAATCCGCGATTCGACACCGAATAATCTTCCAGCGACACACGCTGTTCGAGCTGCGTATTGGCCAGCCAATCTCGATAATTCTGATACCCCGCGGCGTTCTGCTTCACGTCCGTAATCCGCGCAAGTTCCTGCTGCGCCTCGCGCTCGGTCTCTCGCACGATCGAGTATCCCGCCACGCCAAATATCATCCGCGGCAATCCTTTTCGCTCGCGCCGCTCCGAAAGGTCCCGGATTTTCACCGCTACTCGCTCCGGCGAATCCCCGTGCATCACGTACGCATCGCATTTCTGCGAGATCAGCTCCTTCGCCGTTTCGGATTCCCCGCCCGCATAAATCGTCGGACGCGGCTTCGAAACCGGCTTCGGCTGCATCACCAAATCCTGCACCGAATAATATTTGCCGGAATAGGAGAAGTGATCCTCTTTCCAAGCTTTGTCCACCACGTCCAGCCATTCCGACGTCCGCGCGTATCGATCGTCGTGCTGATCGAAATGCACGCCATATTTTTTCGCTTCCTCCGCCCACCACGAAGAAACCACGTTCAACGAAACTCTCCCGCCGCTGATCTGATCGATATTGGCCGCCTGTTTGGCCAGCAGCGCCGGTATATGAAACGTCGGCCGCACAGCCACCATCAGCTCCAGCGTCTCAGTGACCGCAGCAAGCGCCGCAGCCGTTGACCATGCATCCAGCGAAGGAGCATCGACTCCCTTGATGTCGTTCAGATTCAACTCCGCGATCAGCGTAATATCGAACCCGATTTTTTCGCTCCGCCGCGCCAGCTTCGACACGTAGTCCCAAGTCGGCTGCATATGTTCGTCTTCCACATTCCGCAGCCACCCGCCGAAAATCGGAAGCCAATATCCGTAGCGCATCAGCGCCTCTCCTGAACTAGGTAATCCACCAGCCGCTCAAACGGGTCGAACCCGATTACGCGCGGCCCGTCGGAAACGAAATTCGAAAGCGCGTTGATATCGTAGTAATAAAGCTGCCCGTCGCGGTCGTCGATAATGTATTCGGCCCCGCCCACTTCAATCGCAGTCTCCCGGAAAATCCGCTCCACGTCCGCAATCACCCGCGCAGGCGGTGCGTAAGCTTCCAGCCGCAATCCCGTCTTCGGCCCTTCCACCACGCACACAGTTTTTATGTCCGCTCCGTCGTTCGTTTTGCAGATATCCATCGGGCAAAGGTCAAACGTCTCGCCCGATGTAAAAACTTTGATCCCATAAAGGTATTTGTAGCCGATAGTCTCCACGCGCGTAATATGCCCGCCTCGCGCGGGAATAAATTCCTGCACGATCCCGGTCGAATCGAGCCCGAGCGCGATTCCATTCTTCGCCGCTGCTTCCAATTGTTCTGGCGTGTCGAACCGAACGATCCCCACCCCGCTCCCGCCAATATTGGGTTTGATGATCACAGGAAACCGCATCCCCCGCGCCGCCTCCGGAGCCTGGCTCGCGTGATTGATCACCACCGAGCGCGGATACGGCAGCCCCAGCGATTGCAGCAGCGAAAGCTGCAGCGCCTTGGAAGTCTCGTTGCGAAACGCCTGGCTTCCATTCACCACTCGCGTTCCCAGCCGCTCGAGGTGCGCCAGATAATTAAGCGTATAAAAAATCGCGTGCGCATTCCCGCGCGTCCAAGCCGACGGACTCATCCGGTTGAAAATCAGCCCGTAGCGCTGGTTCCCATTCGGACGCAGATCGAAATGGCTCCGAGCCGCGTCCAGCCGCACGTACGGAATCGCGCGGCGATCCAGTTCCGCAAATACCGGCGCGAACCATCGCGGATGCTCGTAATAAATTCCAATCGGATTCACTGACGACGTCACTTGTACCTCCGCAGACTTTCCAAGGCGGGCTTGGGGCCATTGGCCCCCTATCGCTGCCCCCTATAATAGACCATCCAACTCGAAAAATACTTGGATGCTAGAGTGTCAGTTTGGTTTCTACTTTTCCCCCTTACGCCGATTTTGCCAGGGCAGCTTCCCTTGTCGCCAAGAGTACGCCGGTGCTAAACTGTGGTGCAATCATCCGAGCAAGCCTGAGGACACGCCGTGGCGGAACACAAAAAAGAAGAAACCTTTAAAGTAATAGACCGGCGACACTTCACCGAAGAAGGCAATCTCCGCCCTGAAGTCGTCGAGCTGGAGCGCCGCGAAGAAGAAGCTGCGGCCAAAGAGGCCGCTGCGAAAAAGGCCGCGACTCCCGCCAAGCCGGCGGCCAACGCGCCGAATCCCACAACGAAAACTGGCGCGAACCCAGCCTCAAAAGCCGCCACCGCTGGCGCCGTATCGGAATATGACATCCTCGGCGCAAATCAGCACTCAGCTCCGAAAGAAAATCCTGGCCCAAGTCTGATAACTCCCGGCGCATCGGACGACCTGGCATCATCGCCCTCAGCCGAAGCGCCGGCCGGAGAGCAAAGCCACTCGTCGCGCAGCTTTCAAATGCTCGTGGACTTCCTCACCCGCAACGCCGCCGCCATGCTCGGCGGAATGGCTGACCCGCAAACCGGCCGCCCTTTCGTCGATCTCGAAGGCGCCCGCGAAGTCATCGACATGCTCGACGCTCTCCGCGAAAAGACCCGCGGCAACCTTTCCAAGGAAGACGATCAGCTTCTCATCGAAGTTCTAGGAAGCTTAAAACTTACATTCATGGAAATTTCAAAAGCAGCCGCCGAAGCCATGGCAAAAAAGGCCAAAGCCAAATAACAAATATCGGGCATCCTAGTTCGTATTCACCGGCTACAAGAAGCACCAGGAATAATAGTTTTCAGTGACGAATCGAAACTGGCTTTCGCCATCCACTCCGAAATGCCCACTCTGCAACTCACTGTACTAGGTTCCGGCACCTCCATGGGCGTCCCCACGCTCGCCTGTCACTGCGCCGTCTGCGAATCGCCCGACCCGCGCGACAAACGCACCCGCCCCTCCGTCCTCCTCGCCTACGACGGCCACAACATAGTCATCGACACCACTCCCGACTTCCGTTTTCAAGCCATGCGCGAAAAGCTCGATCGACTCGACGCTGTCCTCTACACCCACGGCCACGCCGACCACATTCTTGGCCTCGACGATATCCGCCCATATAACCTGAAGCAGCGCGCCTTGGTTCCTCTTTACTCATCTCTGGAAACGCAAGCCACCTTGCGCAAGCAATTCGCTTACATCTTTGACGACGCTCCGACTGTCAGCTCCCTGCCAGGAGTCGAAATGCACACCATCGACGGCCCCTTCGAACTCTTCGGCTTGAAAATAATCCCTATCCCTGCGCACCACGGCCCAACCTCCGTCCTGGGCTTTCGCTTCGGAAACGCCGCCTATCTCACCGATTTCAGTTCCGTGCCCGAAAGCTCGAAAGACCTCCTGCGCGGCCTCGATGATTTTATTCTCGACGCTTTGCGCTACACTCCCCATCCCATGCACTCAAATGTGGAACAATCCCTGGCCCTGATAACCGAGCTGAAACCGAAACGCGCCTGGTTCACCCACATCTGCCACGACCTCGGCCACGAACAAGCAAACGCCAAATTGCCCAAGGAAGTGCGATTGTCCTACGATGGCCTGAAGTTCGAGGTGCGAGTCTGATGCTAAGCGATGAAATGAAACACCGGATGCGCCTCGCGCCAACTCTGCGCCTGGATATCGCATACTCCGCCGAAGGATGGGTCGAGCGCTTCGGCAACTCCCGCAAGCGCACCGTCGTAACTATCGGCAATTTTGACGGCGTGCACCTGGGGCATCAAAAAATTCTTAACGGCGTAGTCGAACGCGCTCGCGCAAATGATTTGGAAAGTGCCGTCCTCACGTTTTATCCCCATCCCGCGCGTGTTCTCCGGCCGGACGCGGCTCCCACTCTCCTCATGACTCTCGAACAGCGCCTCGCCGCGTTCGACGCCATGGGAATTAACGCCTCTTTGGTTTTGCGGTTCGACGCCGAACTCGCCAAGATCAGCGCCGAAGATTTCGCCAAGACATTTCTAGTCGACTCCTTGCGCGCCAAGACCGTACTCGTCGGCGAAAATTTCCGCTTCGGAAATCGCCAAGGCGGCGACGTAAACTTGCTCCAGGAAATCGGCAGACGCTCCGATTTCGAGGTCGTTATCGTGCCGCCCGTTGTCGAAAACGGCGTGATCGTCTCCAGCACAGCGGTCCGTGAAGCCTTGCGCGACGGCCGTGTTGCCGACGCCGAGCCGCTTCTCGGCAGGCCGTTTTCGCTCAAAGGCGAAATTCGCCCCGGAACCGGAAAAGGGCGAGAGCTTGTCGTCCCCACCCTGAACCTTGCCACCGAGCAAGAGACCTTGCCCAAAAACGGCGTGTACGCAACCGCGACCGTAGTCGGACCCAAAATCTATTGGTCCGTCACCAACATCGGCGTCCGTCCCACATTCAACGGCCGGAATCTCGCAATCGAATCGCACCTCTTCGATTTCGCCGAGCAATTGACCTCCGGCAAAATGGAAGTAATATTCCTCAAGCGCCTCCGCGACGAGCGGAAGTTTTCCGATCCGGAAGCCTTGCGCGAACAAGTGCTGAAAGACATCGAGCAGGCAAGAAGCGTTGTGATCGCCAACCAATAGGAACGGATATGGAAAACAAAGAAGTCGCCAGAATCCTCCGTGAAACCGCGCAATTGCTGGAAATCGATGGCGCCATAATCGGCCGCTACCGCAGTTACGAAAAAGTCGCCGAACTTCTCTACAGCCTCCACGAACGTATCGAGGACATCTGCAAGGACCCCAAAAAACTCCGCGAGCTTCCCGGCGTCGGCGAAAACATGGCCGAGCACATCTGCGAAATCCTACAGACCGGCGACTACAAACTCCGCCAAAAACTTCTCAAAAAATATCCGGCCAGCCTTCTGGAGCTGCTCCACCTCCAATCCCTGGGTCCGAAAAAGGTTCTGTTCCTGTGGGAGACTTTTCAAGTTTCTACAATCGAAGGCGTCGAAAAGCTCGCCCGTGATGGCAAGCTCCACGAGCTTCCCGGCTTCGGCGAAAAGAGCGAACAAAATATTCTAAAAGCCACCGAATCGGCGAAACGCTCGACTGGCCGCTTCAAACTCAATGCCGCCGAAGACGAAGCCGAAAAGTTTGCTGCGTATATCAAGAACGCGGAATTGTCCAAGTCCGCCGCCGCAGTGGAATCTGTCACCCCTGCCGGCTCTCTGCGCCGCGGCCGCGACACTATCGGTGACATCGATCTCCTGGTCACCATGCGTCCCGGCCACGACAAGCAGAAACAAGTGGACGCGGTCGCCGAACACATCCTGAAATACCCCGGCATCGATCAGACCCTCGCGCATGGTGAAAACAAAGTCAGCGTTCTGCTCGGCAGCGGACTCCAGGTCGACGTCCGCATGCTCGCGAAAGAAAACTTCGGCGCCGCTCTGCTTTATTTCACCGGCTCCAAATCCCACAACGTCGCCCTCCGAGGCCGCGCCCTCGATATGGGCTGGACGCTGAATGAATACGCCATGACCACGCTGAAGGGCGGCAAGGTCGTCGCCGGCAAGACCGAAGAGGAAATCTACGCCAAGCTCGGCCTCGATTACATCGAGCCTGAACTGCGCGAAATGACCGGCGAAATCGAAGCCGCTGAAAATAAAAAAATGCCGCGTCTTATAAAGATTCAGGACATTCGCGGCGACCTCCAAATGCATACCACCGCCTCCGACGGCCGCAACTCCATCGAAGAAATGGGCGAAGCCGCAAAAGCGCTCGGCTACGAATACATCGCTCTCACCGACCATTCAAAAGCCGTCACCGTCGCAAACGGCATGGACGAAAAGCGCACCCTCGCCCAAATCAAGAAAATCCGCGCCGCCCAGGAACGCGTCCCCGGCATCCGCCTGCTCGCGGGCATCGAAGTCGATATTTTGAAGAACGGCGCGCTGGACCTCAGTAATGACGTCCTCGCCCAACTCGACGTAGTCGTCGCGTCGATCCACTCCTTCATGAATCTCGACCGCGACGCCATGACCGACCGCATCCTCGCCGCCATCGAAAATCCTTACGTTCAAATCATCGCCCACCCCACCGGACGCCTGGTCCTCCGCCGCGAGCCTTTCGATTACGATATGGAAAAAGTCCTCGATGCCGCCAAGGAAAACGGTGTCGCAGTCGAATGCAACGCCTACCCCGATCGCCTCGATCTGAACGACGTTCACCTTCGCATGGCCAAACAACGCGGCGTCAAGGTCGTGATCTCCACCGACGCTCACAACACCACTCACTTTCGCTTCATGAAATACGGCGTAATCACCGCCCGTCGCGGCTGGCTGGAAAAGAAAGACGTAATCAATACGCTCCCGCTCGCCGAATTCCTGTCCGCCCTAAGGCCCAAGCCCACCGCCGCGGTGCCCAAGCCCAAATCGGCCAAAAGCAAATCCGCTTAGTTTTCCGGACCCACCGGAGTATTGTGTCGTGCAGCGCCGAGTTTCGACGCGGCGCCGGTTTTCGTAGTGTCGGTTTACCCTGACGAAGGAAGGGCGTCCCGCTTGCCCTAAGGAACGAAGGGCGCGCTCTTTTGACTTCTCGACCCGGCAAAGCGGACGTCACGGAACATTTCGAACCTGATCGGCGTATCTCTTAATGAACGCTGATCCGGCCGGTTGTAGCCGCGCTTGAATGCAACGCACTGACCGGCGACTCGGAGTGATGATAAATAGTGTTTGTGGGTCGTGGCTTTAGCCACGACATTAGCATTGCGGAGCCAAAGCGGCTTTAGCCGCTGAAGTTCCCGCTTTACGGCTTCGACACAAAGATCCGTCGCGCCATAATGACGCGAATACCAAACGGAGACACTCATGAACCGAACAATTCTGCCAGGCGCTTTCCTCACGATCCTCGCACTATCGACCGTCGCCGCAACCTCCACCCGCGCTGACGACTGGTCCAAAACCTACCCGATCACCGCCCGCGCCGACCTCCGCGTCTCCACCGACGATGGCGACGTCACCATCATCGGCTCCGATCAAAAACAAATTGACGCCCGCGTCACCACCGAGGGCTACAAAATCAGCTCCAGCGAAGTGCGCATCGAAGAAAGCCAGACCGGCGACCACGTCGTCATCAGCGTGAAACTGCCGCATCTTAATTTCTCGTTTTGGGGCGGCAAGCACAAGTCCGTCAAGGTTGAACTGCACGTTCCCCGCGAACTCGATCTCGACGTCGAAACCGGCGACGGTAACGTTGTCGCTCAAAATGTCGCTGGCCACGTGCATTTCAATACCGGCGACGGCAATGTCACCGCCACCGGAGTCCGTGGCGACATTCGCCTCCACACCGGCGACGGCCACATCACCGGTACGAATTTCGACGGCACCTTGGACGCGAGCACTGGTGACGGCAATCTCCAAATCAGCGGACGCTTCGATTCCCTCGCCTTGAAGACCGGCGACGGTAACATCGAAGCTCAGGTGGGCGGCGGCTCCAAAGTGGCGAACAACTGGACCGTCCACTCCGGCGACGGCCACATCACTATGCGCGTTCCCGCCGATTTGAACGCGAACCTCGACGCTCACACCGGCGACGGCTCAATCACCCTAGATATCCCGATCATGGTGGCCGGCTCTTTAAGTCACTCCTCCGTCCACGGAAAATTGAATGCTGGCGGCGGGACCCTCTCGATCAGTTCCGGAGACGGCTCCATCCACCTCGAAAAGCTCTAGCCGCGAAACTCAACCGATGGGAAAGGAACTTCCATCGTGTGGCAGACATCGGAAAAACGCGTCTCCCGGCACACGTGACGCTAATCCCAGCCTTTGCTTAATGCTTTTAAATCAGCAGAATACCGTTCTAACCCGATTGGAACTTGCCGTGCTTTTCCCTATTCTGGATGCGCCCTCGACGTTTCCGACTGCGTCTGGGCGACGGGAGGTTAGACGTTCATGCTTCCTTTCCTCATGATCGGCTTGCTCGCTATCCTTGCTTTCCTCTGTATGTCGCACGTAATACCCACCCTGGCTCGCCGCCAAAAGCTGTCGAATCCGGCATCCGAAGTTGACAGTGAACCCGCCGCGCTGCGATACACCCATCCCCACGCGCGCTCTCTTTCCTTAGCGAAAGATCGCAAATAGTCCCTTCACCGGCGTCAACCACCCTCCCGCGCGAAGTCTGATTCGATTTGCAAAACTCACAGCGTTGCCGCATCATTGACTGTTTTGTTTCGAACATTCATCCCGTTAAGTTCGCATCCATCGCAGGATAATTTCGCTTCCGCGAATCGCCTTGGCGAACGCGGGCAAAATACGCTCTTAATTCATCTGGGGGAAACCGAATGCGCAGGCCAGTAAGTGTTGCTCCGTCAAAAGGAAAATTGGGAATCCTGATGCCGGGAATGGGCGCCGTCAGCACCACGTTTATGGCGGGCGTCGAACTAGTGCGGCGCGGTCAATCTGTACCGGTAGGCTCGCTCACTCAGCTAGGCACCATCCGCCTCGGCAAACGCACCGAAGCCCGCACGCCCAAAATTAAGGATTTTGTGCCGCTCGCCAAACTCGACGACCTCGTCTTCGGCGGCTGGGATGTTTTCAAAGACGACGCCTACCAGGCTGCCTCCAAAGCCGGAGTGCTCGACGCCAAGGACCTCGGGAAGGTCCAGAAGTTCCTCAAGACCATCAAGCCCATGAAGGCCGCTTTCGATCAGCATTATGTGAAGAACTTGAGCGGCCCCAACGTCAAGAAAGGCAAAAATAAATCCGATCTTGCCGAGCAGCTTCGCGAAGACATCCGCAATTTTAAGAAGAAAAACAAGTGCGACCGCCTCGTAATGGTCTGGTGCGCTTCTACCGAAACTTTCCTAAAGCCCCAGGACGTGCACAAGGATCTGAAATCTTTCGAAAAAGGCATGCGCGCGAACGACCCTGCGATCGCGCCCTCCATGTTGTACGCCTACGCCGCCATCAGCGAAGGCGTCCCGTTCGCCAACGGCGCGCCGAATCTCACCGTCGATATTCCCGCTCTCGAGGACTACGCCAGAACGAAAGGTGTCCCCATCGGCGGAAAAGATTTCAAGACCGGCCAAACCTTGATGAAGACAATCCTCGCCCCCGGCTTCAAAGCCAGAATGCTCGGCATGAACGGATGGTTTTCCACCAACATCCTGGGCAACCGCGACGGCGAAGTGTTAGACGACCCCGGCTCGTTCAAAACCAAAGAAGAATCCAAACTCGGCGCTCTCGAATATATTTTGCAGCCGAAGCTCTATCCCGAACTTTACGGCACCATCCATCACAAAGTCCGTATCAACTACTATCCCCCGCGCGGCGACAATAAAGAAGGCTGGGACAACATCGACATCTTCGGCTGGCTCGGTTACCCCATGCAGATCAAAGTCGATTTCCTCTGCCGCGATTCCATCCTCGCCGCGCCCATCGTTCTCGATTTGGCCCTTTTCTTCGACCTCGCCAAGCGCGCAGGGATGCACGGCATCCAGGAATGGCTGAGCTTTTATTTCAAGTCCCCCATGTGCGCCAAAGAGCTGTACCCCGAGCACGATCTTTTCATCCAGTCCATGAAGCTGAAAAACACACTCCGCTGGATGATGGGCGAAGATCTAATCACTCACTTAGGCGCTGAATACTACGATTAGAATACCGGCGGGAAATTGTTTCGTAGGGCGCAGCATGCTGCGCCCGCCATAGATGCTTGGCTCTCACTTCAGCCCAACATCTTCGCTCGCGCTTCAATCTAAAACAAATTCCAAAGAAACTGGTTGTACACCTCGTGGTGAAACTGCACTTCCGGCGACTTCACAAAAGTCCCCAGCTGTCGCGCACACCGGTCCGCCGACGCCTGTTTCAAATCCGCGTAACGATTCTTCACATCTTCGCCCAAAAGTTTCGTAGTCCACGCCGCTTTCCGGAAGTCTTCGATCGCAGCGTAAATATTGTCTGGCAAATAGCGCTCCGCTTGCCGCAAATTCTTAAGTTTCGACGTCTCCCCCTCCAGCCCGGTCTTGAACACCGATAGCATCACCATGTAAGGATTCGCATCCGGCGAGACCGAGCGCACTTCCACCCGCATGCTTTTCTCGTTGCCGATTGGTATGCGTATCATCGACCCGCGGTCCACCGCCGACGCTTTAATCTGGTTCGGCGCTTCAAAGTGCGGATCCAGCCGCCGGTATGCGTTCACGCTCGCGTTCAACAGCAAACAAATGTCGTTCGCATGCGTAAGTATCCGGTCCACAAACGCCCATCCGAATTTGCTCAGCTTTTCTTCGCCTTTCGGATCCCAGAAAAGATTCTTCCCGCCTTTGCTCACCGAAACGTTCGTGTGCATCCCGCTGCCGTTCACTCCCACCACCGGCTTCGGCAGAAAGCTCGCCGTGAAACCCATATTCGTCGCCACCTGCCTGCAGATCAGCTTGTAAAGTTGAATTTGATCCGCCGCCGCAACCACCTCTCCGTATCCGTAATTGATCTCAAATTGCGAGGGCGCCACTTCCGGATGGTCCTTCTCATTCTGAAAACCCATCGCGCGCTGCACTTCCGCCGTTGTATCAATAAATGTCCGCAGCGGATCGCCCGGAAGCGAATGGTAATATCCGCCCGTATTCACGTAGTCGAATTTCCGGGTTTCGTAATACGCGCGCTCCGCGTCCGCTCCATTAAACAGGAAGCCCTCGATTTCGTTCGCCGCGTTCAGCGTGTACCCGTCGCTCTTGTGCAGTCCGTCCGCAAATCCTTTCAACGCCCCGCGAATATCTGCGCTGTAAGGTGTGCCGTCCTTATCAATCACCTGCCCGAACACCAGCACTTTTCCCGACCCGAACACATCCGCCGGCCCCCAGTAAAACGCGCTCCAGTCCATCGTCAGCCGCAAATCGCTTTCGCGCTGCGCCGTGAATCCCCGAATCGACGATCCGTCAAACGTCAGATTGTCCCAGCTCTTGATCAGAAATTTCTTGTCGTAGTCCAGCATATGCAGCCGGCCTTCCAGGTCGCTGAACAAAACCGTCACCGCCTTGATGCGCTTCTCGTCCGTCAGATACTTCAGCCGCGCTTCTTGTATCTTGTGCGCCGGAGCGCGATTCCGCCGCGCCTCTTTCGCCTCCAAATTCATCACTTCCAGCTCGTCGTACGGAATCGACAGAAAGTTTCTAAGCTCGTTGGGCATGAATCTCCTTGAGTTGGAAAATAGCGCTCTTGTATTGCTGCATTGCCTCGGGATGAATCATCCGGGCGCTAGGGTATCGCGTAGCAATTCCAACCGTCAAATCCAAAATCATTTTCGCCGAAAAGAAAGTTTTATCGGAGCCATAAAAAAATCTTTGCCGTCGCCCTCTTCTCCACTCGCCTCAATGCCCGCTGTAGCGCGGCCCAGCCTCGACCAACGTCGTCGCGCCTTCGTAGCGGCGGCCTTCAGGCCGGCAGATTTTGATTCTAATCCCTGAATTTCCCAATCAACTCCGCCTCCGCCAAAATATGCCCCTTCATCGCCGCCTCCAACTCCTCTTTCTTCGCATTCGGCTTCAAACCCGTCTTCGCATCCAACGCATACAACTTAATAAAATAATGATGCGCCGCCCCGCCCTTCTCCAGACACGGTCCCGTATAACCTGTCTTCCCCCGACCGTTCTTCCCCTGCGACGAACCGTCAGCCAGCTTCTTCTTCGTAGGCACGCCCTCCGGCAACGACCGCGTCCCCCCGGGAATATCGTAAATCAGCCAATGAACCACCGTCTTCGCCGGAACATCCGGATCGTCCGCAATCACCGCAAAACTCTGCGTCGCCGCCGGCGCGTCAGTCCAAGCCAGCGCCGGAGAACTATTCGCCCCGTCGCAACTATATTTCGCGGGTATATCCCCATCCGCCTCAAACGAACTGCTGCTCAGCTTCAGCACCGCCCCCGCATCCTTCTGCTTCCCTTCTTGCCCGCGCATAGCAACACTCCCAATCAAGCACACAATTACCACAGCAACGTAGCCGATCCGGTGATTCGCAAAAAGGTGCAAGCCTGGCGCTTTCAATCTTCACCCCCGAGCAGTCTTCTCTACTCTAGAATACTTGCGGGCCGATACTCGAATAGAATCTCTCCGCATATCCTCTCATCATCCACCAGAAAGCCGTACAATCGTGCCTTCACCATCGATCTTTCCGAGGCGGCCCCGCATGTACGAAACATTCGAACGCAACGAATACCTAATCTCCACCGATCCCGCAAAATTTGATCTCGACGCAATCCATGCCTACCTGGTTCGCGCCTACTGGTGCGAAGGCATTCCACGCCAAACGATGGAGCGCGCCATCGCCAATTCTCTATGCTTCGCGCTGTTTCACGGGAAAACTCAGGTCGGTTTCGCGCGAGTCGTCACCGACTCCGCCACCTACGCTTACCTCTGCGATGTCTACGTCCTCGAAGACCATCGCGGCAAAGGCCTGGGAAAGTGGCTGATGGAATGTCTGATGGGCCATCCAGCTCTGCAAGGCTTGCGCCGTTTCAGCCTGGCCACCCGCGACGCTCACAACCTCTATCGCCAATTCGGCTTTCGCGAACTCTCCAAGCCCGAATCCAAAATGGAAATCCTGCGCCCGGACATTTATCGCTGATCTTCTGATCACTGGCCTGGGCTGCGTGCCTCAGCGAGGGTCCAAGCTCTCGATGAACCGACCGTCAGGAGCTAGACCGCCCGCTAAGTGTCGAAACTAGACTACGGTGCCGGGGCGTGAAGGCAGGGCCGAGCGTTTGCTTCGATAGAGAAGACAATCCACGCCCCCGACGGCCAACATCGCCAAACCTTCGGCGAGGATCAAACGTCCGTGAGAGTCAGACCAATTCAAAATCCCTATTGCTGAGAAGAAAAGCCCCACAGCAACAAAACAACCGACGTTCATCCACTTCGCAAATCGCGAACCGAGAAACTCGAGCAGGATACCCGCAATCGGGATCGTCGCCCACAACGCGAACTGAAACCAAACCGCCTTGTTTCGATTGTCTAGCTCCAAGAGATGGTTGAGTATTGTAACTTCAAGATAGCTTTCGTATAGGAAATAGATCGCTGCGCCATTCGTGAGGAGAACCCAAGCCAAGCGCAGTATTCTCATGGAATGCCAATGCGGAGCTTCCACACGGTTCAGTTTCCGCTTAGCTGCTGACCGGCGCCGTTAGCCGCTCCTTCGACACCTTGGCCGCCGCCTTGTGCACGTACAAGTTTCGATCGGCTGCTTCGATCAATCCCTCGTACTCATCCCCCGGCTCGTACGCCTTCCATCCCACTGCAAACGACACCTCCAGCGGGTTCCCGCCCGCCTCTACCGCAAATCCCACCAGCCGCCCCAACACGACCGATAATTGATCGATTTCGCAATCCAAGAGCAGCAGCATGAATTCGTCCCCGCCCCACCGTACCGCCAAATCTGACCCGCGCGTCGAACTGCGCAAACACTTCGCGAATCCCTTCAGCACCTGATCCCCGGTAGGATGTCCGTATTTATCGTTGATCTTCTTGAAGTCGTTCAGGTCCAGCAGCACCACGATCATCGACAGCCCTTTTCGCTCCGCTCGCGCAATCTCTGCCCGCAGCCGCTCTTCCGCGAAACGCCGGTTGTACAGCCCCGTCAAGGGATCAAACAATGCCAGCCGTCTGAAAACTTCCGCCTGAATTTGCTGCTCCGACAATTCTCTCTGAACCGTTCTCAGCTTCCGCTGCTGAAAAACCATGTGCCCGGTAAAGAACACCACCAGCGCCACCAGCGCCCAAACCGCCAGTCTCATATCCCACCCGAAAACCGCGCTCGGAGTTTTGAGATAGAGCGAAATCGACAACGACACAACCAGCGCCGTCAATCCCAGAATGATGATCGCGATGTTGCCCGAAGCCCACAGGTCGCGCCGCTCCAGCTTGCGCAAGTTCGATTGGATTTCGGCCGCGCCGTAATCAGGGTCCTGGCTCGTCATCGGCGCAATAGAAGGGTTCATGTCGTTGCGCGTCAACTCGGAAAAGTGCGCGCATTCGACGCTAACCTCCACCCCTTCCGCAGTCAAGCTCCCGCATTCCCCCCGCTTCGCCCTAGTAACGCTGCGTCGCTTGCGGAACGATCTGTATGCGCTCTCAATCTCAACTCACCCGGCCTGGCTTTTCGTAGCGCCGGTTTACCCTGACGAAGGAAGGGCGTCCTGCTTGCCCTGAGGAACGAAGGGCCGGCTCTTTTCGCCTTAGAACTACAAGCCGGTCGGCGCCCACACGTCCCCTCTGCCCGATCCTTCATCCCAATCGCACCAACGAACCGTAGGGGCACAGCATGCTGTGCCCGCTGCAGCCCTGCCCAACCTGATCCAACGCCAGCCGCGTTCCGAACTCCGAGGTTTTAATGTAGCGCCGCGGTCTTCAGCGCGGCATCTTGGTTGCCGCTGTCTTTCATAGCGCCGGGCCCGTCCCGTGAATCCCTTCGCGATTCACCTAGAGTCCTTCGCGAAGGGCCAGCTCCTTTCGCCAATAAAGTTCCTCCGCACCACGCAATTCCTCTTGACTTATGTTTACTACTATGATACTATGCCGCAGGCAAGTTATTTAGGCTAAGGGAGGAAGCAACATGCACCACGGCGGCGCCGTTGGACGGAGTAAGCTCAACCCACAACCCTGCCCGCTCCCAGCCAGCCTTTCCGCCTCAACTCCATCACAGATCCCCAACGATTTGGACCAAGTTCCGATGGCAATTCGTTACCATTCCGCCCCATTTCTAACCGGTTCTGGGTCACATTCAAAATTCCCATGATTATGCACTTGACAAAAGTTCGGCAATTTGCGATTATTAGTCATGGCGATTCTAACCCCTCAACCCTTCTTAGGTTTAGACGATGCGGCAGAGGCTCTAATAGCCGCTCGCAAGTCCCTTTTGATGGATGCGACGAGTTTCCTAGTCGGCACCCTCTTTAGCATCTGTTTTCTACCCTTCTCCATGCGAGGCACCCTATGAACCTAGTTGATATAAATACAATGTTCCCGACCGACGAAAAGTGCCGAGAGTTGCTTGTCCGGCTCCGCTGGCCCGAAGGCGTCCAATGCTTGCGCTGCAAGATGCCAGTCGTGGAACTTGAGACCGAGAAACAACTGTTCTACTGCAAAGACTGCGACTATCAGTTTACCGTCACCGCTGGAACGATTTTCAATGACAGCCATCTGCCCCTGAATAAGTGGTTCATCGCTACCTTGCTTCTCTGCGAGGCCAAGAAAGGTATGTCCGCTTGCCAGATGCAACGCACGCTCGGAATCGGAAGCTACCGGACGGCGTGGTATCTCTGTCACAGAATCCGCGCCGCTATGGTTGAAGTCAATCGACCGATGCTGAGCGGCAAAGTCGAAATGGACGAAACGTACGTTGGTGGCAAGAATTTGTGGAAGGGATGGGCGGCAAAAAACGACAATAAAGAAGTCGTCATTGGAATCCGTCAGCGCGGCGGCGATCTCAGGTTCTTCCATGCCAGTGATGCAAAAAGCGGAACCCTCGAAAAGTACATCCGAGAGAATATCAGCGAAGATGTCGATATTCTGTTCACAGACGATTGGAAGGCTTACAGGAGCGCGGCGAAGCATCTTCGGAAGGACGGGCGACACAAGACGATTCGCCACAAGCTCCGCATTTACGCCAAGGGCGACACTTATACGAACACGGTTGAATCCGCATTCTCTCTTTTGAAGCGCGGGATTATGGGTACGTGGCATAAGGTCAGTGCGAAACATCTCCAAGCCTACTGCGAAGAAATGACTTTCCGGTTTAATCGCCGACATAATTCCGACCTGTTCTTGGACACTTTGCGTCATATGGTTACGGCACCTGTGCTCACTCTTGAAAAACTAACCGCCTGATGAGCCGCTTCTATTCTTAAACTCGTCTTCCGCTTGTTTTAATATCTTCGACAAGGGGACGTCATTTTCTGTGGGACAATCCGGTTGCCGTTGTTTTTCCCAGAGATCCTTAACCTCTTTCATTTTTTCCGATTGAATAACATAACGTTCCAGATTTTCTTTAAGAACCAAACCTGTAGTTCGTTTGCCGACGCCCAAGGCGGTTTCAGCATTAAACTTCGCCTTAGATACCATCCACAAAACGTCGGGGAGATTTTTAAAAATTACCGAACTTTGAGCTGCAAAAAGAGTCGCCAACGCGGAAGTCTGACCACTACCTATAGCCCAAAAACCAGCGAGGTCGAAGTATGTAGCATCCCCCTTACCGTGGATTGTAAAAATATGCGGCTCTTTTTGGTCAAATCCGCATACGAGAAACGTCAAATCGAGAGTGACCTGTTCAATTTCATATATAAGCCTTGTAAATAATTCTGGACCGAAAGAGGCGAGACCGTTGCTCCGAAACTCAGCCATATTTATGTCGAATCTCGACAATATCGAGGTCTCTGCCGCCTGAACGATCTGTTTCTTATATGCGCTTTGAAACGCAGACACGATTTCGTCTAGCGATTCACTTGAGGGCTTCCCAAGCGCTTTTCGTACGTCTCTCAAAATCGGCACCGAAGGCGACACATCGCCACCTGCGAGCATTGCCACCCAGGAATTTCCTATCGCTTTGTGTTTTATAGCCGCACTATCAGCGGACATCTCTGACATAGAAAGCATTGAGTCTTCAACTGCGACAATACACTTTTCCCGGTGACAAAATGAAGCAATACAAACAGTCATTCCACACCCCCAATCTGCCGGGCACGGTTCGGGTACTGCATTCCAAGGCCACGGCTGCGAACGCCGCCCTAACATTGGACGCGCCCGAAGCTTTTGTCAAGTGCATAATCTTCAAAATTCCCCGTAACTTACAGAAAACAAAGAACCGCGCAAATTCTAACCGGGACCAGAACGCATATTAGCGATCTCGGAATGCGCACTCTTTTGCCAATCCTGCCTCCTCACCAGCCTTCAACACTCCCTGAGGTTATGTTAATGTGTAGGGTCGTAATCTCGATGATCGGGCAGACCTCGCAAGCGTGCTGGATCACCCAAACGGAGCTGTGCAGTAATGAAACCCGCCTATAACGGCGTCACCGTCCCGCCCAATGGAAAAGCAATCGAATTCACGCCCGACGGCGCGTTCCATGTCCCCGACCACCCGATTATCCCCTTCATCGAAGGTGACGGCACCGGACGCGACATCTGGAAAGCATCCCGCCAGGTTTTCGATGCCGCAGTCGCCAAATCCTATGGCGGGAAGCGCAAAATCGAGTGGCTGGAAGTCTTCGCCGGCGAAAAAGCCTTCAAAAAATTCAACAATTGGCTGCCCGATGAAACCGTAGAAGCCATCCGCGATTTCCGTGTAGCCATCAAAGGCCCGCTCACAACTCCGGTTGGCGGCGGCATACGCTCGCTCAACGTCACTCTCCGTCAAGTGCTCGACCTCTACGCCTGCGTCCGCCCCGTCCGGTATTTCGAAGGCGTGCCCTCTCCGGTCAAAAATCCGGAACGGATGAACGTCGTGATCTTTCGCGAGAACACCGAGGACGTTTACGCCGGAATCGAGTGGCGCTCCGGCACGCCGGATGCGAAACGCCTGATCGATTTTCTGAATATTGAAATGCTGAAAGGAACCACCAAACAAGTTCACGCTGACTCCGCGGTCGGAATCAAGCCCATGTCACCGTCCGGCACAAAACGTCTGGTGCGCCGCGCCATCCAGCATGCCCTGGAAGAAAATCGACGCATCGTGACCCTGGTTCATAAGGGCAACATCATGAAGTTTACCGAAGGCGCGTTCCGCGACTGGGGATACGAGCTTGCCACCCAGGAATTTCGCTCCGTCATTGTCACCGAGCGCGAGAGTTGGATTCTCGATAATAAAGACCGCGACGCAAGTCTCTCAGCCGAGCAGATTGCGGAAATGATCGAACCCGGCCTCGAACAAGCCAACGAAGACTTCCGGAAACGCGTCGTCGCCGAAGTTGAGCACACTCTTCAAACCATCTCCGCCTCTCACGGCGATGGCCAGTGGAAGAAGAAAATCTTGATCAACGACCGCATCGCCGATTCTGTTTTTCAACAGGTGCTCACCCGCGCCGACGAATATCAAGTCTTCGCCACGCCCAATCTGAATGGAGACTATTTGTCCGACGCCTGCGCCGCGCAAGTTGGCGGCCTAGGCATGGCTCCCGGCGCCAATATCGGCGACGGATGCGGCGTCTTCGAAGCTACTCATGGCACCGCACCAAAATACGCAGACAAAGACGTCATCAATCCCAGTTCCGTCATGTTGTCCGGCGCCATGATGTTCAATTTTATGGGCTGGCGCGAACCTGCCGCCCTCATCGAAGACGGAATCGCGCGCACCATCCAGCAAAAACGTGTCACCTACGATCTGGAGCGCCTCATGCCCGGAGCGAAAAAACTCAAAACATCCGAGTACGCCGCGGCCATCATCGAAAACATGCAAACTTCAGCCAGCGCATCAGCAGCGCAGCGGTCTTAGCCAAAACGCATAAGGAGACTTGGGAATGCGGAAGAAGGTCACGGTAGTCGGCGGCGGCTTCGTCGGGTCCACCACCGCGCAGCGAATTCATGATGCAGGACTCGCCGACGTAGTCCTCACCGACATTCTCGACGGAGTCCCCGCCGGAAAAGCGCTCGACATGGCGGAATCCGCGCCCATCCTCGGCGTTGACGCTCACGCCGCCGGTATCTCCACCGCCGGAGGCGATTACAAAGAAACCGCCAACAGCGACATCATCGTGATCACTGCCGGATTCCCGCGCAAACCCGGAATGAGCCGCGACGACCTGTTGAGAGCAAATTACGACGTGATCAAGGGCGTCGTCGAGGCGGTTGTAAAACTTTCGCCTAATGCGATTCTAATCATCGTCACCAATCCGCTCGATGCCATGGCGCACGCCGCGCTCAAACTCAGCAAATTCCCCAAAGCCCGCGTCATAGGAATGGCCGGCGTTTTGGATTCCGCGCGCATGAGCACCTTCGTCGCCGCGGAACTTGGCGTCTCGGTCGAAAACGTTCATTCCTTCGTCCTCGGCGGCCACGGAGATGACATGGTACCGCTCCCGCGTTACTCCACCGTGGCCGGAATTCCCCTCCCCGCGCTCCTCCCCAAGGACAAAATTGAAGCCATTGTCACCAGAACGCGAAAAGGCGGCGCGGAAATCGTTAATCTGCTCAAAACCGGCTCCGCCTATTACGCTCCGTCCGCGGCCGTGTTCGAAATGGTCGAAGCAATCTTGAAAGATAAGAAAAAAATCCTGCCCTGCGCCGCTTACCTCGAAGGCGAATACGGAGTGACCGGATTATTTGTCGGCGTCCCGGTGAAGCTCGGCGCAAAAGGCATCGAACAGATTATCGAGATCAAGCTCGAAGCCGACGAGAAAGCCGCTTTAGACAAGTCTTCCGCATCCGTGCGCGAACTCGTAACCGTGCTCGGCCTCTAAGGTGCCTGGGAAGCGCGATGAAATTATTCGGCCGCAAAAATCGCAAAGTCAGCCAACCGTCCGCAGTGGACAGTCTGCGCACACCCGCCCGTAGCAATCGCGTACCTCTCACGCATCGCATCACCAAAGACCTCGAGCACGCCCAAACTCTGGCCGCCATGCTGGCGCACAGCCGCGCCGCACGCGTAGTGGAAGTAGCCGACCTGCTGGCGGGAATGTATATCTACGACTGGGAGCGCCTCTCCCAATTCTGGGAAGACCAGGACGAGATCGAAACTTTCCTGCAGCAAATCTGCCGCATCAGCCCACAGCGCTGGCACCACTGGATTCAGGATTACGACGAGCACCGCCGCGACGAAGAGCCTCGCAAAGTTTGGCAATTGCTGACCGGCGCAAAGAACCAGGCGCAGCCGTCCAACGAAGCGCCGCTCTCCAGCTCGGCCGAACTGCAAACCATCTTGCAGCACGCAGAACTGCTCGCGCCCGGACGCGACATGGTCGAAGGACGGGCAATTCCAATCCTCACATGCGAATGCGTCCTCCTCGCCATCGCAAAAACGAAAGACTCAGAAATCGGCCATCGCCTCTTAGCCACCGGATTGAACGTCACCGGCCTGGAACAATCCGCCCGCAACCCCAAACACGCCCCGCGCCACTAGCTCTGCTTCTGACTAGAAGGGAAAACTCAATTGATCGTGATTGAAAATAGCTGGCGCGCCGGACTGAGGGCTTCAGATGATCATCTTAAAATTGGGCCAAAGTATCGCGAGCGGCGCGCTGGGCTTGCGACAGATGTAAACATGCACCCCCTGCTCGGACGGCATCGCGTGCTCGTCGGTAATCGTCCCGACCAGCTGGGCCTCCCCAAACAGCCGCGCATACCGATCCGCATTTTCTCCAAAAACAATCACGCACTCGCCGGAATAATTCCGCGGTCCCCACAGAAAATAATTGTTGTGCCCGCTGATCGCCTCGGGCAAACCGAGCGCCGGCCCATAGTAATCAATTGCCCCTGCCTCGCCATAATTCCCCGCCAGTATGGCGCAGCGGGATTGCTCCTGCGGCGGCAGCCCGTGATAAACCCGGGCGACGGACGAAGCCATGCTGTCCCACCCGAACATGTCCGCATAAAGTTGCGGCAGCGCCACGGTCGGGTCGCGCTCCATTTTCACCGTGCGCGAGTACGGGAGTATTTGCGAGTAGCGGATAAAAGCATCCACCGGCAGCAGCGGGACGCCGAATGGCAAGCTGACCACGCCCGCGATCACAATCAGCGCGCAGTATGCCCATGCCAGCCATCGCCGCCGTTCGGCTGCAAAAACAAATTGTTCAAGCGCGGCGCCTCCGGCCGCCATCAAGATCGGATAAATCGGCAGCGCGTAATAAGACTTTCCATGCAGGACGATAAAAATGATCATCACGACGAAATAAGCCCATCCGAGAAAGCGAAACCGCTTCCCTTCCGGCGCGGCGAAAAACCACGCCAGGCCGGCGAGCCATACCGGCAGTTCGATCGGCTGCAGGAAAAGTATCTGGTCGGCGAAAAACCGGAGCGGCCCGATCTCCACGTTCTTAAATTCTTGCGCGTTGCGCACGACCAGAATTTGCGGCCAGCCGTTGCGCGCCTCCCAGATCAGATTGGGAAGAAACATCGCCAAGGCGATGGCCCCGCCAATCCAAATCCATACCGAGCGGAACAAACGCGCGTGACCCGAAATCAAGAGCCCGGCCACGAGCGCGAAGCCGAAAACAAGCATGGTGTGTTTGTTTTCCAAACCGAGTCCCGCGATCGCGCCAAAGGCAAGCCACCACTTCGGCGAGGCTCCTTTCACGATGCGAATCGCAATCCACGCGCACAAAATCCAAAACAGCGGCTCGAACGCGTTCATCGAAAGAAAGCTGTCGAATGCGAGATACGCAGGAGCAAACAGCATTGCCAGAGCGGCAAGGAATTGCGCAAACAATCCGCCGCCCAGTTCGCGCGCGATCCAACCCGTGAAGAAAACCACCGCAGAGCCCGCCACCGCAGGCAGAAGACGAGCGTCAAATATCGAGTTGCCGAAAGCATGGCGGGCAAACCACGCGATCAACGCGATAAGCGGCGGCTGGTCAATGTAGCCCCAGGCCAAATGCTGGCCGCAAGCCATGTAATACAGTTCGTCGCGGAAAAAGCCGTAATGATTGATGCCCGCGAATTGAATCAGCAGCTTGGCAAGCGCGAGGGATAACAGCAGGACGATGCTAGCGCGCGCAGATTTAGGCCCTATCGCGCTGTCGATTGCCGAACCGGCGCCTTCCAGTGAGGTCATCTGCTAGCTGCGGACCGTGCCCCGGCAATAAATTAAGCGGGGGTAGAAATCGTCGCGGACTTGATGCGATCGAGCTTCGGAAAATTCTTGTCCAGGTAGGCCTTGCCCTGGTTGGTGATTTGCCCCTGGTCCGGAGATTCGCCGTACCCGCTGTGAATTTTCTGAACCACGTCCATGCCCTTGGTTACTTGACCAAACGGAGAGAAGCCCATGGAATCCAGCTGCCCGTTGTTGCCGAGATTGATAAAAAGCTGAGTTGTCCGCGTGTTTTTTCCCGCGGTCGCGAACGTCAGATACCCCGGCCGATTGCTCTGCGTCACAGGATCGTCGTTGATCTTCGCATCTCTCCATGCTTTGTTGACGATCGGATCGGCGCCCAGGCCGAATTGGACCACGAATCCCGGTATCACGCGGAAGAAACTCGCATCGTCGTAATATCCGGCCTTCACCAGATTATAAAAACGGTCTGCACCGATCGGCGCCCACGCGCGATTCACGCGCACGACGAAATCGCCTTTCGTGGTGGTAAACGTCACGTCGTACACTTCCGGCGCTTTTTCATTCAGTGTTTCGGGCTTCAGCAAACCTGGATTCGTGGTCATTAGTTTTGTCCCCGGGGCCTTTGCTAAATGAAAGTTCTGAAAAGTTGTCCAACTGTTTCTTTAGGTTTTTAGCGGAACGAGTATAACTTGCCGCGCCGCCATTCGCTACGTTCGCGGCAAGTTGGATTCGCGCTTTCCCAGCGAATCAGGCGCGAAAACCTGCTACTGCGCCGGAGACGCCTTATGAGTTGCGCTCGGAGCAGGAACCGGCGACGTGATCTTCGCCGACTTGATGCTGTCCAGCTTCGGGAAATTCTTTTCGAGATAGGCGTTGCCCTGATTCGTGATCTCGTCTTGATGGCCGGTGGGACCGTCAGCGTAGCCGCCGTACAGGTTCTTAACCACATCCATGCCCGAGGTTATCTGACCAAATGGAGCGAAGCCCTGGCCGCTGTGGTCCAGCCCTGCGTTGTTGCCCAGGTTGATAAAAACTTGCGTCGAGCGCGAATTCGGACTTCCGGTTTGAGCAAACGTAATCGTGCCTTCGGCATTGGTCTGCTTGACCGGATCGTCCTTGATGTTGGCGCTCTCCCAAGCTTTGTTAACAGCCGGGCTGCCGGTCAACCCGAACTGAACTACAAATCCGGGAACGACGCGAAAAAACTCGACGCCATTAAAATATCCGTGCTTGACAAGGTTGTAGAAACGGTCCGCTTCATTCGGAGCCCACGACCGCGTCACCTGCACGACGAAATCACCTTTGGTGGTCGTGAATGTGGCTTCGTAAACGTCCGGCGCTTTGGCATTAAGCGTTGCCGGGTGCAAAAGGCCAGGATCTGCGGCCGAGTGCGCAGCGGGCTTTTGCGCTGCAGATTGATCTTGGGCCGCGAGCGGCCCTGAAGCAAAACAGGCAAGCAAACAAACAAGCAAGCAAACGCTAAACCACGAAGCAAAATGTTTCACCGCTTTTCTCCCATTTTTTTCGAGGCGGCTTCCACGTCCTGCATCACGCGAAGCGTGTTGCCGCCCAGGATTTTCTTAATGTCGCTTTCGGAGTAACCTTTTTCCAGCAATGCGTTTGTGATTTGCGGCAGGTGCGAAACGTCTTCCATGCCGTAGGGCATGTCCGCGCCGTCAAAATCAGAGCCGAGGCCCACATGATCCGCGCCCACGAGTTTAACAGCATGATCGATGTGGTCGATTATTTTCGTCCAATCCACACGCGGCAATTTCCCCTGCGCCACATACTCACGCACCTGCTTGTCCGCTTCGATTAACGTGCAGGCTTCGTCATCCCCGCAGCGTCTTTTTGTTTCCACTTCAATGGCCTTGAAGATCTCGGGGTTGGCCTTTGCTGCGGTTGAATAATCCTGGCTGAGGAATCCGATGTGATAATTAATCTGCATCACGCCGCCTTTCGCGGCCAGCGCCTTGATCATGTCGTCCGTCATGTTGCGCGGCATGTCGTCGAGCGCGCGGCAGGACGAATGCGAAGCGAGAACCGGCGCCTGGCTGGCGGCCAGCACGTCGTAAAAAGTCTTGTCCGCAATATGCGAAACGTCCACCATCATGCCGACCCGATTCATCTCCAACACGACCTGTTTGCCGAAATCGGTGAGCCCGTTGTGCGCCGGCTTGTCCGTGGAAGAATCCGCCCAGTTGGTGTTCACCATGTGCGTGAGCGTCATATAACGAACGCCGAGCGCGGCAAATTTGTCCACATTTTTCAAGTCGTCGTTGATCATGTGCCCGCCCTCGACGCCCATCAGCACGGCAATTTTGTGCGCGGCAAAGGCGCTGCGGACTTCCGCCGCGGTGGTAGCAAGCACCAGGTCCTTAGGATGCAGACCGATCTGGCGGCGAACAGCTTCAATTTGTTCCAGCGCGCGCTGAACCGCGGTGGGTCCGGTTACGCTTCCGGGTATGTAGATGGAGAAAAAGATCGCGTCGAGGCCGCCTTCGCGCATGCGCGGAATGTCGATGCTGCCGTCCGTGTGGCGCGCGCCCAGATCGAATTTCGGGTCGAGCAAGCGCTGCGTCGTGTCGTCGTGCGTGTCCACAACGATCGAGCCGAAATGCAGGTCGCGCGCTTTCTGCGAAACGGGCTGCGACTGCGGCGTAAGAGCGAGTAGTGGCAGAATGCCTCCAAGCGCCAAGCAGAATAAGAACAAACCGAAACGAGCCATTTCACTCCTCAGTTCAGGTTCGGATTCTACGACACGCTGTTGAGAAACGGAACGGAGATTCGATTCGACGTGTTTGCCGGTGAGACGCCGTCGCTACGAGCCCCGCAACCAGGACTTCACTGCGTGCACCAGCACTTGGCCATTCACCGCGGCGAGCGATTCAGTGAGCGGAATGCCTTTGGGGCAAGCCTTCACGCAATTTTGCGCGTTGTCGCAATCGGCGATGCCGCCGGGCAACATGAGCGCATCGAGGCGCTCCGCGGCATGCATCGCGCCGGTCGGATGCATGTTAAACAGGCGCACCTGGCTGACGATAGCGGCGCCGACAAAAGGGTCGCGCTGGTTGACCTTGGGGCAAACCTCCAAACAATTTCCGCAAGTGATGCAGCGCGAAAGCGGATAGCCTTTTTCCTGCACCGCCGGAGCCATGCGCGGGCCTTCGCCTATATCGTATGTGCCGTCAATCGGAATCCAGCAATGCGTGCGCTTCAGGTCTTCGAACATTTTCGAACGGTCAACCACCAGATCGCGAACCAGCGGAAATTTCGTGAGCGGTTCCAGGCGAATCGGCTTTTCGAGCTCATCCACCAAAGCGGTGCAAGCCTGCCGCGCAGTCCCGTTGATGAGCATGGCGCAAGCGCCGCAGACTTCTTCCAGACAATTCGCGTCGTAGCTGACGGGAGTGGACTCCACGCCGCTGCGAGTGAACGGTTTTTCGGCGATGTCGCGCAAGCAGATGATCACGTTCATGTGCGGGCGGTAGCGCAATTCGTATTCTTCCCAGCGCACGGATTCGTCCGGACGCTGTTGGCGCTTGATGCGGACGATAAAAGTTTTGTCTGGCATAGTGCCTCTTTAAAACCCCGCTACGCCTTCGCCGTGTACTTGCGCTCGCGCAACGGCAGCAACGAAGTGTCAACCGCCTCATATTCGAGCCGGATGTTGCCGTCGTTGTAGCTGGCCTTCGTGGTCTTCAGCCAGTTGGCGTCATCGCGTTCCGGGAAATCCGGCTTGTAATGCGCGCCGCGAGTTTCGTTGCGCGCGAGCGCGCCCATGGTGATTACGCGCGCAAGGATCAACATGTTGCCCAGCTCGCGGACGAAATTCAGCGTTTGGTTGGCCCACTGTGTGCGGTCTTGCAAATTGATGCGCGTAAAGCGAGCGCTAAGCTCGTCGAGCTTCGCCAGGGTTTTTTCCAAGTTGGCGTTGTAGCGGATCACCGTTACGTGCTCGGTCATGATGTCGCCCATCTCGCGCCATATCGTCAGCGGATTTTCGGTTCCCTTGTGCTGATTCAGCAGCGCGTCCGTGATGTCTTGCTGCCGGACGCGTTCGCGCTCGAAAACCGCCGGCGAAGTGTTCTCGCAGCCGCTTTCGAGCCCATGCGCATAACGGACCGACGCGGGCCCGGCGAGCATTCCGCCGTAAATACAAGAGACCAGCGAATTCGCGCCCAGCCTGTTCGCGCCGTGATACTGATAATCGCATTCCCCCGCGGCGTAAATTCCCGGAACGTTGGTGGCTTGATTTTCATTGTCCACCCACAAGCCGCCCATGGTGTAGTGCATCGCGGGAAACACCTTCATAGGCTCTTCGCGCGGATCCACTCCCACGAATTTTTCGTAAATCTCAAGAATGCCTTCGAGCTTGCGGTCCAGCGTTTCGCGCGGAATGTGCGTGACGTCGAGATAAACGGCCGGCTCGCCAACGAGTCCCATTTTCATTTCGAAAACAATTTTGTGAATCGCGCGGGTAGCCACGTCGCGCGGCACCAGATTGCCGTACTTCGGATACCACTCTTCCAGGAAATAAAACCGTTCGTTCTCCGGAATGTCTTTCCCCGAACGTTTATCCCCCGCCTGCTTCGGCACCCAAACGCGGCCGCCTTCGCCGCGAGCCGATTCGCTCATCAACCGGCACTTGTCTTCGCCGGGAATTGCGGTGGGATGAACCTGGATGAATTCTCCATTCGCATAATAAACGCCCTGCTGAAATAGCGCGGATTGCGCGGAGCCGGTGCAGACCACGGAATTCGTGGAGCGCCCGAACACAGCTCCGATGCCGCCGGTGCAGAAGATTGCCGCGTCGCAGGGGAACGTACGGATCTCCATCGTTCTCAAATCCATGACGCATATCCCGCGGCAAATTCCGCTATCGTCAAGAACGGCGGAAAGAAAAGTCCAGCCTTCGAATTTCTTAACTTTGCCCTCAGACTCGTACCGGCGCACTTGTTCGTCAAGCGCGTAGAGCAATTGCTGTCCCGTAGTCGCGCCCGCAAAGGCCGTGCGATGAAACATCGTTCCGCCGAATCGCCGGAAATCGAGCAGGCCTTCGGGCGTGCGGTTGAACATCACGCCCATACGATCGAGAAGATCGATGATTGCCGGCGCCGCTTCGCACATTCCCTTCACCAGCGGTTGATTGGCGAGGAAATCGCCGCCGTAAATGGTGTCGTCAAAATGCTTCCAGGTGGAATCGCCTTCGCCCTTCAAATTCTTGGCGGCGTTGATGCCGCCTTGCGCGCAAACCGAATGGGAGCGCTTCACCGGGACAATCGAGAAGAGATCGACGGGAACGCCCGATTCCGCCACTCGAATCGTGGCCATCAGTCCGGCCAGTCCGCCACCGACAACGATGATTTTGGGGTGTTTCATTGCACGTAACCGCCGAGAGGAAACCATGCGTAATGAAATCCGAGCACGACCACAACGCCTGCGAGCGTACAGCCGATGCCGACAACAGCGCCAAACCACGCCGCGGCATGTTGCGCTTTAGGCGTTACAGCGATGCCCCACTTGCAGGAAAAATTCCACAGTCCGTTGCCCAAATGGAAAGAGCAGGCCGTGACTCCAATGATATAAGCCGCGACGTACCACGGATTCGCCATGTCCTGAGCGACTCCGGCATAGCGTGTGACGCCGTGGCCGCCGAAACGTTCGGTGTAAAGGTGCCAGCCAATAAAGACGAAAGCGATCATGCCGCTCCAGCGCTGCAGGACGTACATCCAGTTGGACATCCACGGATGGCTGAGCGCGTTGGACTTTCCTCTCGACCAGATGTACATCCCGTAGAGGCTGTGGAACAAAAGGGGAACCCAAAGAACGGCTGCCTCGACACCGATGCGCCACGGAACGGTCTGAAGGTCGCCGGAAACTTGGTTGTATTTTTCGATGCTCACCAGAGCGTAGCTATTGGACCAAAGATGATCGACCAGGTAAGCGCCAATGGGAACTACGCCGCTGAGGGACTGCAGTTTATCCAGAATATAGCCTGTTTTGGATTCAGGCACTGCCGCCGGCATGCACGCTCCGAAATTATTTCGTACAAATAGAGTATAGGCAGCTGCGAACAAGTTTGCAAGAACGCGAATGCGTTCGAAACGAACGAAGCGCGGGATTCCGGAGCACCTTTTGGAGAAAGCGCAGGCCGTCGCGCATCGTAATTCTTGAAACACACTGTCGCGAAGCCAGGGTTTACGGTGGAAGCCACATGATAAACTCCCTGGATAAACAGGACTCAAATGTCCAACGAATTCATCGCCGAACTGAAAAAATGGGCCGCTGAAGTGGTGCGCAGCAACGCCTCGGGTGACGTTGCCGGAATGCATCGAGCGGTGGACCTGATTAGCAGGCACTTCTCCGTCCAGCCGCACGAAGTTGCCATACTCGTGGCCATGCCGGACGACCGCTTCCTGCGATTCGTACTGCCCGAAAACCTTCAGGGCATGGGTCAGATTCCGCTGACGAGTGCCAATTCACTGGCCGTGCGCACGGCTCGCGAAAGACGTCCTGAAATGATCAATCATTTCTCAGCGATTCCGCACACTACCGTTTTCGAAGCGGTCCCGATCTCGGAGGACCAGCGCGGCGTTCCTATTCAAAAAATTATGAGCGCGCCAATTCTGTTGGAAAAGAAAGCGATCGGCGTGATTCAGGTTTCGCGCAAAGGTGCCTCGCCATCAGACGCCGGCGCGGACTTCGTTCCGCAGCAGCTTCGAGAGCTGAAAATCGTCGCCGATACCATCGCCCCCTGCATCCCCCTCTGCGCCAAAGAGTCCGAGCTTCACAGCATTTGAACGGCCTTCGAGCGGCCGGCGAGCGCGTTTTTCCGAGACCGCAACTTTCTGCAAGTAACCGTGTTTTATAGCTTGAATGCAACTCGTGGCGCCGCTTTGCCATCATTCTATATAGGCGCACGCGAGGCGAAAGTAGCGTTTTAGGAGTGCTGCCGGTATCTGAGGCAGAAGGACCAGGAGACGAACATGGTTATAAACTTTGCGAACCGAGTGGGTCGCAACCTGATGGCTGGGCTGGAGATTGGCACCCTGGCGCTCGGACTTTGTCTGAGCGCGCTGCCAGCGTCAGCACAGCAAGACCCGCAGCAACAAGATCAGCAGCAGAATCAGCAACAACCGCAAGACCAACAACAGCAGAACCAGCAGCAGGACCAACAAGAGCAGCAAGCTCAACCTCCGCAGGCGCCTCAAGATGCTCCGCCGCAGAACGCAGCGCCCGACGGCCAGCAGAATGACCAGCAAAACGGCCAGCAGAACGCGCCCCAGGATAACTACACCGTGCCGGATACACTCACTTTGGCTACCGGCGCGCTCGTGCAAGTGCGGACGACCGGATGGCTCTCCAGCGACGGGAATAAAGTGGGAGACAACGTCATGCTGACGCTGGATCAGCCCCTCGTTGTAGATGGCTTGGTAGTAGCCAGGCGGGGACAAACCGTGATCGGACGTGTGGACGCCGCCGAAAGGGCAGGCCGCGTTAAAGGTGTTTCGAAGCTGGCCATTTCCCTCAGCCAGTTGACGCTGGTCGATGGGCAGCTCGTAAACGTCCAGACCGCGCTCATTAAAGCCACCGGTGGGACTTCCAATGGTCGCGATGCGCTGGGAGTAGCAGGCACCACAGGATTCGGAGCGGCGGTTGGCGCGGCAGCAGCAGGTGGCCCAGGAGCTGCGATCGGCGCGGGCGCTGGATTTGTCGCCGGGATCACTGGCGTGCTGCTGACGCGAGGCAGACCGACAATCATTCCGCCCGAATCGCTGCTTACGTTTAGAGTGGAAGCACCCATCGTCATTTCAACCGTTCACGGTCAAGTGGCCTTCCAGCCCGTAAGTCCGGAAGATTATGGAACGAATAACCGGGCGCGACGGCCGAGAAGGGGCCCGTATCCTTATCCGCCTCCTCCCTACGCCTACGCATATCCCTACGGCTACGGTTATCCTTACGGTTATCCCGGGTTCTATCCCGGACTGTACGTCGGATATTACGGCGGTTGGGGATATGGCCGTCGCTGGGGCTGGCGCTAAGACTCAGAACGCAGATTTTTCGAACGATTAGCCAAAGGGGACTCGATTCACCGAGTCCCCTTTTTTTGCGTGAGCACGTACGTTGAAAAACTCCTTTTCTCATTTATGATGGCCGTGCAATCGTCGAGACCAACACTTAAGTGAGACGATGAAAAATTCTCGCGTGGCTTCTGTCGTCATTCTGTTCACCCTCACGCTGGCAGCCGCGCATTTCTTCGACGCACAGAACGGCGCGCGGGCCATTGCGGTCGGATGGGCTGTTGACGCCGCCGGAACCGCACAGAAGAAACAAGCTCAGCAATCCATAACGATCACGCTGCTCGACACCACCGATTCTCACGGGCACATCGAGCCTTGGGATTACTACACAAACCAGCCCGCCAACCTGGGCCTTGCAAAGATTGCAACACTCGTAAAGGCGGTAAGATCGCAAGCGCCAGACGCATTATTGCTCGATTGTGGCGATACCACCGAGGGAACGCCCTTCGCCTACTACTTTGCCCGCAAAGATACCGCAAAGCCGAATCCGGAAATCGTTGCGTTTAACGCCATGCACTATGACGCGATGGCTGTCGGCAATCATGAATTCAATTTCGGCCTTGACGAAATGTGGAAGGCCAAGCGCGAGTCGCACTTCCCCTGGCTCGCGGCAAACGTCAAACAAACATACAAGAGCGGTGTGCCATACATACGTCCCTACATCATCAAGAACGTCGCCGGCGTGCGAGTCGGAATCGTTGGATTCGTCACTCCTGGAATCCCGCGCTGGGAAATTCCCCAACATTACCAAGGTTACGAATTTGAGCCGATTGTGGAGGCCGCAAAAATCGTAATCCCGGAAGTGCGCAAACAGGTCAATTTGTTAGTTGTGATCATGCATTCGGGAATCGACCGCAATCCGGATACCGGAGCGCCACCGAGCCGCCCCGATGTCGAGAACGCAGCATGGGAACTCGCCGAGGCGCAACCTGGAATCGACGTAATTTTCTTCGGCCACACCCATCGCGAGTTGCCAGAGAAAATCGTGAACGGCGTTCTGCTTTCTCAGCCCAAAAATTGGGGCATTTCCCTCGCCCGCGCGGACGTCGCGATGTCGAAGGATGACGCCGGCGTTTGGCACGTAAAATCGAAACACTCGCAAACGATACCGGTGACGAAAGACACAGCCCCTGATCCCGACATAACGAAGCTGATGGAGCCTTATCAAGCGGAAGTGCTGAAATATTTGGACACGCGGATCGCCACCTCAAAAAACGCGCTTAGCGGCGAATACGCGCGTTATCAGGACGAACCCTTGCTCGATCTAATTCACAAAGTTCAGCTCGAAGCCGGACATGCCGACGTTTCCATGGCCACAATCTTTTATCCCGACGTAAAAGTTCCAGCCGGTCCGGTCACCATCCGCGAAGCCATGGCAATCTACACATACGAAAATTTGTTGTACACCGTGGAAATGACCGGCGCGCGACTAAAAGACGCACTCGAACACGCGGCGAGTTTCTACCCGGCGTGGCCTGTCGCCGATGTACAAAATGTACGCTTGCCGGGATACAACGCCGATTCCGCGCAAGGAGTTTCGTACGTCATCGATCTCACGCAGCCGGTCGGGCAACGCATTCGCGATCTCACTTTTCGCGGAGCGCCGCTTTCAACCGAACAGAAACTTCGCGTGGCCATAAACAACTATCGCTACACCGGCGGCGGAGGATACTCGGTATATCAAGGATTGCCGATCGTTTACCGCTCGCACGAAGAAATTTCCGAACTCCTGGTTGACTACCTCAAGCGTACAAAAACGATTCCGTCCGCGCCCGGCGGAAACTGGAAGATCGAGCCGCCGGAAGCTGTCGCAGCGCTCGAGAAAGCTGCCGACGAAGAGAGCAAGCGCGCCCCGAATCAGTAGACAATCCAGTAGCACTGTAACTTGCCTGAAACATTTCCCGCGCGTCACGCGTTACTACTGCGCACGAGGTCAATTAGTGATTGACTTAGCCGCGTGCGCTTGTTAATTTCCGAATGCGTTAGTTTTTTTGTACTCAATCGAGTGGAGGCACCGCAACTCACCGCTTATGGCGTTCGTCGCGAAGAAAATTTTCCTCACAAAAGGGGTCGGCAAACACCGCGAGCGTCTTTCGAGCTTTGAGTTGGCATTGCGCAACGCCGGAATCGCCGCTTGCAACATCGTTCGAGTCTCTTCGATTTTTCCTCCCTACTGCAAGTTGATCTCGCGAAGCGAAGGCCTAAAACATCTGAAGCCCGGCCAAGTGGCCTTCACCGTAATCAGCGAAAATCAGACGCGCGAGCCGCATCGATTGATCGCTGCCGGCGTCGGCCTGGCATTGCCCGCCGATAAATCCATGTTCGGCTATTTGTCCGAGCATCACTCATTCGGCGAGAGCGAAGAAATCGCCGGAGAATATACCGAAGAGCTTGCCGCCGAAATGCTGGCCACAACGCTCAACGTCGAGTTCGATCCGGATCTTTCCTGGGACGAAAAAAAGGAAGTTTATCGCATCTCAAACAAGATCGTTCGCACCATGAACATCACACAATCCGCCGTAGGTGATAAGCGCGGCCTGTGGACCACGGTTTTAGCCGCCGCAATCCTGATCGGCGAAGACGATTAAAACGATCAGACCGCGGCTTCCCTGCTTTTAAAGTTCCCACTATTCATTATTGATCCCTGCTGCTTGGAAGATTGCGGATGGGCAACAAAGAATTTGGCGGAGTAGTTCAACGGCGCTGTCGTTTTTTCTTAGATGCGGATGCTGGCGCAGAGGATCGGTCCGGCTTTAAGTATCCGATGCGTTCCAGGACTGCCCCCACGATAAGCGGCAGCGCCACCGTCGCATCGTCCAACACTTCGGCGAATCTCCCACCTTCTTCGCGCGGCACAAACTTCCCCCAGGAAACAGCTTCGGTGTAAGTGCTGCCGGATAGGCCGCCCCAGTTCACCGGCTCGGGACAAATCCGCAGGCCGTAGTTGTAGCGCTTCAGCGGTATTTTTTCGTAGCCGCGGCGCGCCAGAAGTTCCGCATACACTCCAAACTGTTGCGCCCAATTGCGCGGAACTCCGCCGCCAATGGTGAAAATCCCCATGCGCTTCGTGGCCAGCATGGTCGAAGCGTAATGCTCGAAATCCAAATAGGGATCGAATCGCAGCGGCTTCTTCCCTTCCTTCTTGCGCTGCCGCTGATACAGCGCGAAATCAATTCCCAGCTCGGAATCGGTAAACGCCGGAACGAAAACCGGAACGTTGTGCTCGACGCAGGATTTCAGAATGCCGCGCCCTTTCGCATGCTGCTGCAAATACTCGCCCATGCGGCGATTCAGCTTCCAACTGCAAACCGTCTCTTCGGGGTCCCAGCGCTGGAGAACGTGATCCACCACCACTTCCACCGCATCCAGATTTATTTCCGGCTCGAGCGAATCGTAAACCCGGTTGTAACCCGCCAGAAAAAGTTCGTTGTCTCCCATTTTTTCGTCGTAGCGAAAATGAGAACGCCCGGTGGCTTCCACCAGGCCGTGAGCCATCAACGCGCCGGTGGAAACAATCGCTTTCACAATTCCGGACTCAACCAAGTCGCAAAATACCAAACCCATTTTGCCCACGGTGAGCGCGCCCGAAAGAGTCATTACGATGAAGCAATCTTTATCGCGAGCCATGGCTTCCAGCACGTCCGCGGCGTCGCCGATCTGCCGCGCGGTATAGGCGGTTTGCCCCATGGCGCGAACCATATCGTCAATCGTGCGGATGCGTTGCAGGTCGAGCGGGAAAATCGGCGTGAGATGATCTTCGATGGGGTCGTGCAGTGTCCGCCCCGTCACGCCCTTTTTCTTTGTCATTCACAGCCCTCGCAGGTGATGTATGCTCCCAAGAGATTCAGAAACATTAAATTGTCTCGTTGCGCGTTTCATTGATATTACAAATGAAGCCGTCGCATAAGAAAAATTTCCGATTAATCCAAGGAGCGCGAGCGCATTATGTCACGATACACTCCCATGCCGCCGGACAATTTCGGCGGCCTGCCTGAGGAACACTCCACTTACGAAACTTCACGCGCCGTAATTTTTCCGGTACCTCTCGAACGCACCACCACCTACGAACGCGGAACGCGCAACGGGCCTGCCGCGATTATCGCCGCGAGCCGGCATATGGAACTGTACGACGAAGAATTGCAGCTCGAACCGTACCGGGAAATCGGCATCGCCACTCAGCCTCCTATCGATACGCAAGACGGCACTTTGAGCGAAGTGGTGAGCGAACTTTTCACCGCGCAGCTCTCACTCCTCGACGATAACAAATTCCCCGTCGCGCTTGGCGGCGAGCATGCGTTGACGCCGCCGCTGGTCTCAGCGACCACGCGAAAATACAAGGACCTTTGCGTCCTGCATATCGGCGCGCATGCGGAAATGCGCGACGAGTATCAAGGCAATCCGGCCAGCCATGCTTGCGCCATGCGGCGCGTCGTCGAAATTTGCCCCGCCGTGCAAGTAGGCGTACGCGCGCTTTCGGATGCAGAAGCGAAAGCGATTCCTAAGTTGCGCACGAAAATTTATTGGGCGAAAGACATCGTCCGCGCTCCGTTGAAAACCTGGATTGCGAAAGTACTGGAAGACTTGGGCCCGCGCGTTTATCTCACGATTAATCTCGATGGATTCGATTCCTCGATCGTCCCTTCGACGGTTACGCCCGAACCCGGAGGGTTGGACTGGCACCAAGTCACTTCGCTCGTGCGCGCAGTTGCGGACCACAAGAAAATCGTCGCCATGGACGTGGCCGAGCTTGCCCCGCGCCCGGGCTACCACGCGGCGGACTTTCTGGCGGCAAAGCTTGTTTATAAGTCCCTAGGTTATATATTCTGTCAGTCTTGATAAAGGAGCTCTGCGCATGACCAGTATGGCCGCGTGGTTTGCGGGGATGCAGCGTCCGATGTCCCAACACGATGTCGTCGTTTACGTGGAAACGCATTCGATATTTTGGTGGCTGCTCATCGGACTGATTGCCGGATGGCTGGCCGGCACGGTAGCTCGCGGGCGCGGGTTTGGGTGTGTCGTTGATGTCATCCTCGGACTCATCGGCGCAGTGATCGGCGGTTGGATTTTTGAAAGGCTGGGTATCGTCGCGTTTGGATTCTGGGGCAGCCTCGCGGCGGCCACCGTAGGCGCGATCGTTCTCGTCGCGATTGCAAGATTGTTCGCCGGCGGGAGATCGGATTAGCGGCGAACTTCGCTCGAGTTAGCTGTCCCTCTCATCACTTCAAGCCTCTCGGTATGATACGATTGCAAGTTCCTTGAACAAAAAAAGAACAACTATCCCGCCGCGCAAACTGAGCGAGAAAGCCGGAACAAATTGAGCCAAACATCACTGTGGGCCATTCCGCTAGGCGGACTGGGCGAATTCGGCATGAACATGATGGCCCTGCGCTTCGGCGATGAAATTATCGTGATCGACGCAGGTCTGATGTTCCCCGAGCAGGAATTGCTCGGCGTGGACATCGTGATTCCCGACACCACCTACCTGAAGCAAAACAAACGCATGGTCAAAGCCATCGTGCTCACGCACGCGCACGAAGACCACATCGGCTCGATTCCTTACATTCTCGCGGATCTGAACGTCCCGATTTACGGAACGCAATTCACTCTCGCCATCGTCAAGAAAAAGCTGGAAGAGCACGGCCTGCTCGAAACCGCGAAGCTGAACGAAGTAGCGGCCGGCGATACCACCGTCATCGGCCCCTTTTCGATCGAGTATCTGCATGTGACACACAGCACTGTTGACTGCGTCGCTCTTGCGGTCAGGACGCCGGTCGGCGTCATCATTCACACCGGAGACTTCAAGATCGATCCCACTCCGGTGGACGGAAAGCCGTTCGACCTGCATGCCTTCGCGCGCTACGGCCAGGAAGGCGTGCTCGCGCTTTTCAGCGACAGCACCAACGTCGAGCGCCCCGGGTTTACTCCGTCTGAGCGCGCCGTGATCGTGCGCCTGGAAGAATTATTCCGCGCCGCGCCCAAGAAAGTCGTGGTGTCGTGTTTTTCCAGCTCCGTCCATCGCATTCAACAAGTGATCGACATCGCGCGAATGGTCGGGCGTAAAGTCGGTTTTGTCGGGCGCAGCATGGTGGACAATATCGAGATCGCCCATGGACTCGGCAAGCTGCGCATACCCGACGGCAGCGTCGTCCGCCCGCAGGATATTAAGACCTACGATCCGCACAAGCTCGTCGTCTTAGCCAGCGGAACGCAAGCAGAACCGCTCTCCGCCCTCTCGCGCATCGCCGTGGACAATCACCGCCTGATGAATATCGCCGAAAACGATACCGTGATTCTCTCCGCTCGAATTATTCCCGGCAACGAGAAGAATATTTTTCGCATGATCGACCATCTCTTCCGTCGCCGCGTGCTCGTCTATTACGAAGGTGGCCGTTCGGCGCCGATTCACGTTTCCGGCCATGCCAGCCAGGAAGAAATGAAAATCCTGCTGCAACTCGTCAAGCCGAAATATTTCATCCCGGTGCACGGCGAGTATCGGCAGCTTTTCCGCCACGCCGCTTTAGCCGAACAACTCGGCGCGGTAGGCTCAGAAATTTTCCTGATCGAAAGCGGCCAGCCCATCGAGTTCACCGCCGACGGCGGCGCGCGCAAACGCGAGCCTGTAACTGCCGGAAGAGTGTGCGTGGATTCCGGATCGCTCGAAGAAATCGAAGATGTAGTAATTCGCGACCGCCGCCACCTGGCAGAAGATGGCGTGGTTGTCCCCATCATCGCTATCGACAAGCATACCGGCCGAATGGAAACGGCTCCAGAAATCGTAACCCGCGGATTTTTGCCTAACGAAGATGGCGCTGAACTTCTAGCCCGGGCCCGCGACGTGATTCTGCGCACGGTGGAACAGTCGAGCCAGGAAGAAAAGACCGATTGGAACGTAATCAAAGAGAAAATCCGCCAGGATTTGAAGCGGTTCCTCAACAAACAGACTTCCAAGCGCCCGTTAATCCTGCCGGTGATTTTGGAAGTATAGTCCTCGCTGTGAAATTCACGTTACGCGATTACGAACCTGCGGATTTCGACACGTTGTACGAAATCGACCAAGCCTGCTACCCCGCGGACATCGCCTATTCGAAACGAGACCTGCGCGCCTACCTTCGCTTTTCCGGCGCTGAATGCGTCGTGGCGGAAGCGTTAAACACCGTAGCGGGATTTTGCATCAGTGCAAATCAGGATGGTCGTGGTTACATCGTGACCATCGACGTGCTTCAGCAATTTCGCAGAACCGGAATGGGCTCGGCTCTTTTGCGCGAAGTGGAGCGCAGGCTCGCAGCCAACGGCGTCCGCGAAATTAGACTTGAGACAGCAACAGACAACGAATCCGCAGTCGCTTTCTGGCAGAAGCACGGATATCGTTCTCTCGGTATCCGCAAGGATTACTATCCCGGCCGCGACGCTTTCGCCATGTCCAAAACTATTCTCTCTCCTGCTGCAAACCGGAAAACGCTCGAATAGGATCGCCCTCTCTTGCGTATTTGCAGACACGCACCTTGAAAATTTTTATTAACTACCCAATCCCGTTTGGTATAGTCGTTTAGTTGCTCGCGTTCCTCCGACTGGGCTCCGCGCGATAGCGCCCGCGCCGTCCAGGTCTTGCGCGTGAGCCTTCCCCGTTGTTTGCGCCTCGGTATCGCAACCGCTCCGAGGTAAACTGTGCCGTCCAGCGAGATCGAAGTTGATCGCTTCGAATCGCCCGCGGCCCGGCTTTTCAATGTAAAGGGGAAGCTTGTGCGCATCTTGTCGCCTACAGAAAATAAACGTATCAATGAGCTTGTCGGATTTGTCGGCCTTAGCCTCGCTTTTCTTCTTGCGCTGAGCCTGCTTTCCTATTCTCCGCACGACGTATCCTTCAACGTTTCCGCTCCTCCACCCGGAGCAGGCCCCGCAAGGAATTGGATTGGCCCGGTCGGCGCGCACATGGCCGATCTTTTCTTTCAATTCTGCGGCTTTAGCGCGTTCTTGTTTCCGGTTGGGATGTTCATCGTCGCCATGCGCTGGTTTCGCAGCCAGTTAATCGAAGCCCCGGCAGCAAAGCTTGTTGGCGCCACAATGCTCCTGCTTTCTCTCTCGGCTGAGATGAGCCTGATGCACATGCCGCAGGTGCGGGGCGTTTTGCCTCCGGGAGGCTTGCTCGGAAGCGTTCTCGCCGAAGGATTGCGCGCGGCCCTGAATCCCGTGGGCGCGAACTTGGTTTCTATTGTTCTCATCCTTACTTCATTATTCTTGGCCACAAGTTTTTCTCTGCGTGCTGCTGCACATTGGCTCAAGGCGCCTATGACGCCGGATGGCATGCTTGGAAAGTGGATGTCTCGCGTGAACGAGTGGCGCGAGGAGCGTGAATCGTCGCGCTTGAGAAAGCGCGTGGAGGAAATCAAGATCGCCGGCCGCCCGTCTGTTGCCCCACAGCGAATCTCTGCGAAGGAACTACCAGCCGCAGCGGATGCACATGACGAGGACGAAGACCCAGACGACGAAGTGAAGGACTCGCGCCGCGCCACAGCCGTGATTAAGTTTCATGAACTGGAGAAGGCCGCTCCGCCAAAGAAAACCGGTCCGGATCCGAAAATTTCTCACGGTAAAACCAGCTACCGGCTTCCGCCCTCCTCGCTGCTCCAAATGGCCGAGCGCGGCCAGAAAATGGACGAGGACGAGTTGAAAGAGTGCGCACGCGCCATTGAGCAGAAATGCGCCGAATTCGATGTCGCAGGGCGCATCACCCAGATAAATCCCGGCCCGGTCGTCACCACCTTCGAATTGAAGCCCGAGGCCGGAATAAAATACAGCCGCATTACAGGCCTTGGCGACGATCTATGCCTTGCGCTCAAAGCGGAGTCAATCCTAATCGAGCGTATCCCCGGAAAATCCACAGTCGGAATCGAAGTGCCGAATGTGCATCGCGAAACGATCGCTTTACGAGACGTTGTGGAATCGCCGGAGTTCAGCCATTCCCCTTCCAAGCTCACACTTCCCTTCGGAAAAGATTTAATCGGCCGGATCCGCGCAGGTGACCTCACGCAGATGCCGCACTTGCTGATTGCCGGCTCAACCGGAACCGGCAAAAGCGTCTTCATCAATTCCCTGCTGATGGGCATGCTGTACAAAGCCACGCCGGACGAACTCAAGCTTGTCCTGATCGATCCCAAGCAGCTCGAACTCGGCCTATACGCCGACATTCCGCATCTGTTCACTCCCGTGGTCACCGATCCAAAAGTTGCTGCCAACGTTATGCGCAACGCTACGCGCGAGATGGAGCGCCGCCTAAAGCTCTTGGCCCAGCGCGGAGTGCGCAACATCGACCAGTACAACCGCACGTTCGAGAAGGGCCAATCGCTTTCGCTTTTCGACAACGTGGACGAGGAAGAACACAAGCCGCTTCCCTACCTCGTGATCGTCATCGATGAGTTGGCCGATCTCATGATGGTGGACACCAATGGCGTGGAAGAATCCATCACCCGCCTCGCGCAGATGGCGCGTGCCGTCGGCATCCACTTGATTCTCGCCACTCAGCGGCCTTCTGTCGACGTCATCACCGGATTGATCAAAGCGAATTTCCCCGCCCGCATTTCTTTCCGCGTGGCCAGCAAAGTGGACTCGCGCACGATTCTCGATACCAACGGTTCGGAATCGCTGCTCGGTAAGGGCGACATGCTCTACCTTCCCGCGGGTTCGTCGAGGCTTCACCGCATTCACGGCCCGTACGTGCATGAATCGGAAGTCGGCGCGGTTTGCGATTTCTGGCGCGACCAGGCCAAAGCCATTTACAACGAAGAGCTGCTCAAGCCTCCCAAGGACGATGCGTTCAGCGGCGGCGGCTCTGCGGGAGCCGAGGGTGGCGGAGAAGAAGTTGACGACGATCTCTATCAAGAAGCCGTCCGCGTCGTCTGCGAAATGGGACGCGCATCAACCTCAACTTTGCAACGCCGTTTGCGCGTCGGCTACGGCCGCGCCGCTCGTCTGATTGACTTGATGGAGAAGGACGGCATTGTCGGCCCTCCAGATGGCGCGAAAGCCCGCGAAGTCCTGAAGAAAAAAGATTGGATGAGGGAATTTGACGATTCGGTGAGGTAGCTGCGCAACCGGAAAGTCAACGCAGCCCAGAAATTGCGGCCCTGCGGTTTCAGTCCCTACCGCCTTCCGCTTGCTTACTCGAAGAAGGCCGTTTTCCCTTTTCAGCGCCGCCGCTTTTCCGTAGAATCATAAATTACTCGCGTGCCGAGGTAGCTCATTGGTAGAGCGCGGCCCTGAAAAGGCCGGCGTAGCCAGTCCGATTCTGGCCCTCGGCACCATCTTCCAACTCGCAACGCTGTCCGCCGTGGTTTGAAAAAACCCTTTTTCGCAATCAGCGCTTCGCGTCCGTCAGATAATTAATAATGCCGCGAGTCTCGACTGCTCGCTTCAGAGTTGACCTCGCGGACGCGACCATTGATCCGAGAGTATTCCGTGCCGATCCGCAGCAAATCTGCAAAGCGATGCAAGCTTGTCCGGGGCGAAAGAAGCTCAGGTGTACCGGTTAGCCGGATGTCCGATTGTGCGATTTCTCAGCCTTTTGTGCTGCTATTTGCCAAGAAATGGTAAAAGTATTCCCAGCAAATCGTCGTCCTGCTAGAAGCGGCGTCAGTAGCTCGATAAGCTATTTAATTTCATTATCTTAGATGCATACAGCCTCATCGATTCGGTCATCTAAATGCATCTTCACTGATGTGCCTTTTCACGTCCGCTTAGCACTGGAACTGATCCGACCGAGGCCCCCGATACAGATGACATTTCGCCCAAGTTTTAATAGCGCTGCAAAACCTATTCTCGATTCTACAAATCGAAGGCGCCCGAGTTCGCCTATTTCGGCTATTCCCCGCAACTTGCTCCTGTTAGTTTTCGCCGCGCTCTTGGTGTCGCTGCCTTCGTCCGCGCAAACAAGCATACTCACGCACCATTACGATACCGCTCGAACGGGACAGAATACCGGCGAGACCGTCTTAAATCCGACAAATGTGAACTCCACGACTTTCGGAAAATTATTTACGCTGACCGTTGACGGCTACGTGTACGCGCAGCCGTTGTACGTGCCCGCTCTCGTGATTCCGGGAAACGGAACTCACAATGTTTTGTACGTCGCGACCGAGCATGACAGCCTCTACGCGTTCGACGCCGACACCGGAACTCAGTTGTGGTACGTGACCTTTCTCATTAACGGCGCAACCACCGTTTCGACCAGCGATGTCGGCGGCACGCAGGACATTAACCCGGAAATCGGAATCACTGGTACACCTACGATCGATCGCACCACGAATACGCTTTACGTCGTAGTGAATACAAAAGAGAGCGGCAGCATCATCTATCGGCTACACGCCATAGATATAACCACGGGCGCGGAGAAATTGGGCGGCCCAGTATTGATAACTGCTTCAGTTCCGGGAACGGCTCCGGACGGCAACGGTTCCACAGTTCCTTTCAATCCACAGTGGGCCAATCAACGCCCTGGTCTTCTTCTGCTGAACGGCTACATCTATGCCGGCTTTTCCTCGCACGGGGACAACGGGCCCTGGCACGGCTGGCTTTTCGGTTTCAACAAAACTACTTTGGCCCAGACCGGAGTGTGGTGCACCTCGCCAAATGGAAAGGGCAACGGAATATGGGGAGCCGGCTCCGGACTTGCGGCTGATGCGGCCGGAAATATCTACGTTTCCACAGGCAACGGCGATTACACCGTTGAGACTCCTGCTGCTCCTCCCTCGACGACCATCGACTTTGGCGACAGCATCGTTCGCGTGGGCTTGACCAACGGAGTCCCAGTTCCGACGGATTACTTCACTCCCTGGAACCAAGGCCCGCTGGACAGCGCCGACGAAGACTTGGGTTCCGGCGGAGTGCTGGTTGTACCTGATCAAACCACGGCGCCCTTCATCCACATTCTGATCCAAAGCGGCAAGCAGGGAGAAGTCTATGTTGTGAATCGCGACAAAATGACCAGCGATGGCAGCCACTACTGCAATGGCTGCACCAGCGACCCAGAAATTATCCAGTCGATATCGAGCGGCGCCGGACTCTGGAGCATGCCGGCCTACTGGAACGGTTACATCTATATTTGGGGAAATGGCGGAAGCTTGGAGGCTTACTCGCTCACCAATGACATGCTATCCGTGTCCCCCACTTCCAAGTCCGCCGAAACGAGCCAATTTCCCGGCTCCACTCCGGTAGTATCGTCCAACGGAACAAACGATGGAATCGTCTGGGCCGTGGAAACCGACGCATACAACTCCAGCGGCCCCGCCATTCTTCGCGCATATAACGCCACCAACGTTTCAAACCTTCTATATGGATCGAACCTAACCAGCGGGCGAGACACGCTCGGACCTGCGGTGAAGTTTGTCGTGCCGGTGGTTACGAACGGCAAAGTGTACGTAGGCACACAGAAACAAGTGGATGTCTTCGGATTGTTGAGCGGTGAATCCCAGGCTGTTGCGCCCGCTTTTAGTCCCGTGGGCGGATCCTATGGCGCTGGCGTTCAGGTGACGATGGGCAGCACCTCACCGAACGCCTCCATTTATTACACCACGGACGGCAGCACTCCCACGACTGACTCGACTCTTTACTCGGGCCTGTTAACGGTTACCGAAACCACCACGTTCAATGCCATAGCAATCAGCGAAGGCTTCTTGCAGAGCGCCGTTTCCACCGCCACTTATATTATTCAAGACCAGGCTGCACCGCCCGATGTGTCACCCGCAGCGGGAACTTATACCTCAACTCAAAACGTCCAGCTTTCGGACACTTCCCCAACCCCGACGATCTACTACACAACCGACGGCACCATGCCGACGCACAGCTCGAAGCAATACTTGACGCCGATCTCCGTTACTTCGACCACTACGATTACCGCCATCGCGTCCTCACCGGGTCTGAACGACAGCCCCGCGGTAACCGCAACGTTTACGATCAATCCCGACGCAACCACCATAAACTTCGGTATGGGATTTTCGACCTTGGGCTGTATGCAGCTCAACGGCTCGACGGACCTTGACGATAGCCGCCTTCAGTTGACGAATGGCGAAGAAGATGAAGCCGGAAGCGCCTTCTGCACCACCCCGGTGAACATTACCAATTTCACCACGGACTTCACCTTCCAGCTTTCCGACGCCCAAGCCGATGGCATTACCTTCACCATTCAGAATTCAGCAGCAGGCGCATCTGCTTTGGGGCCCGTTGGCGGTGGCCTTGGATACGGTCCTGATAGCCCGGGTGGAACTCCAGGAATCTCGAACAGCGTCGCCGTGAAGTACGATCTGTATAACAATGCCGGAGAAGGCGACGACTCCACCGGGTTGTATTCCAACGGCGCCTCACCCACGGTGCCCTCCACCGATATGACTTCCTCCGGAGTGATTCTAAACAGCGGCGACACCATGGCCGTTCACATTACCTACGACGGCAGCACCCTGGCCATGACCATCACTGACAGCAGCGTGAACAAGACCTTTAGGACCAGCTGGCCCATCAATATTCCGCAGACCATTGGCGGAAACACTGCGTTTGTCGGCTTTACCGGTGGAACCGGAGGACTGACTGCCAGCCAGAAGATAGAAACGTGGACGTACGCGTACACGCCGCCGGCGCAATGGGTGATTCAGTCAACCGCCGTATCACCTAACGCCAGCCTGTACACGAATCCTGTTCTGGGATCGACAGCGCCGCTTGGCGAACAAAACCTGTTCATTATATTTGACACATCCGCTCCGGGTGTTATCGCTACGCTCGGCTCGCCCGACGTTTTGAGTTCAACCGATTCGCAGGATTCGACGGATGGAGGTTTCGGCATACCTCCGGGCTCGGTCACTTTTCAAAATTGGTGCGATCCGAACAACCCTCTGATCGTGAATATCGTTGAGGAAGATTCCACCACTCAGACCTTCACCACAAGTTCAAATAACGCGCCATGCGCCGGCACTGCCGACGGGACGTTCACCTATACTGGAATCGGATGGACAGGTTCTGGGGCAGGCGGACCGGCGGCTTTCTCGATCTTTGAATACGGGACTCCCGAATCGATTTCGGGCAATTACCAGGGGACGTTTGATACCGGAACTTCGCTTGGCGAAGGCGGTGTGGGCAATTCATCCGTCAACATCACCGTTCAGAATAATTTCAGCGTGCAAGGTTCGGTAACGATCGGGACGAATAATCTTTGCGAGACGCAAACCGCGGCACTCACTCTTTCGCTTCAAGACCCTGCCGCCATTGCAAACGGTATGGATCCCGCCGATAACATAAGTTCGGTCAGTTCCGGCGACGTTGTAGAAATCAGCGCAGCGAACAGTGCCACCGGCGATCTGGTGTTTTTGATTCTCACTGGAACGGGGCCGGACGGAGTCGCGCAGGAGCCGGAAGGAACGATGTGGGCCACCGGAACCTACGTGAGCGGTCCCGCGTGTCCCGCAGGCACGGCGTTTTACGATAAACCATTCTCGAAGCCTCAGGCGAAGACCGCTCCTCCTCCCAGGTTGAACCCAGGGCCAGTCCGCCGGTCTCATAACCGCGCGAGTTGGGAAGCCAAGATTCAGAAAATTGTCCGTGACGCGCAAGAGCGTCAGGCGCAGGAGCGTCAGGCGCAAGTGCGTCAGACGCAAGTCGGACGGCCGGAAACACTGCGCAGCTTTGAATTCTTTTTGTGGCGGTAACGAAGAAAACGAGAATTTCCCTTACGTTAAGAGCTGCTTCCCTCTGTTCGAGCCTTCGTAAGCTCACGGCTTCGCCAGCACTTCATACGGACGCATCATTTCATTGTCTTCGTGTTCGAGTATGTGGCAATGCCAGACGTATCGCCCGGCATAGCCTTCGAAGCGCACGATGATTCGCGTCACCATTCCCGGCTCGGCCCGCACAGTATCCTTCCATCCCGCCTCCGAAGCATCCGGAGGCACTGGCTCGCCTGTGAATTTCAGCTCGCGCTTGCTCATATACGCGGAAGTTTCGAAGCGGCGCCGATCCAAAATCTGAAATCGCACCAAATGAAGATGAATAGGGTGCGAATCGTCAGTGGGATTGATCAGCGTCCAGATCTCGGTCGTGTCGAGCACGGGGGTTTCCGTGATGGGTTGGTGCCAGTAGGTGCCATTCAGCAGCATCAGAACGGGCTCTGCGACCCGATTCACATATTCGTTGAGAGAGAGCAGCCGCGTCTTCACTGCTTGAGATTCGGGGATTTTTGGTACCGGCCGCAAGGCTCCCGGAAGCAGGCTCGTGTCGTTGGCCTTTTCGGCCGAAACGCGGAACTGCATGATCACGAACGCGTCGCTTTTGAGAATCATCTCCTCGCCGCGATGGCTGCTGAAGTCGACGACGAGATCAACTCGTTCGCCCGGCGCAATCATGAATGCTTTGAGCGGAATCGGCGCGGGCAGTAATCCTTGGTCCGTTCCAATCTGGCTGAAAGTAGCGCCGTTTGCGAATGACAAATGGAAGAAACGCGCGTTCGAAGCGTTGAGCACACGGAAGCGGTATTTGCGCGCAGAGACATCGAGATACGGGAATATTTTGCCGTTCACCAGAATAGCGTCGCCGAAAACCTCGGGAACCCACGGAGAATTCGCATTGCCCGATACCGGATAAAAGAGCTGGCCTTCCGGCGTAAGAAAACGGTCGGAAAGCACCAGCGGAATTTCGTATTTTCCAGTGGGCAAATGGAGAGCGTCTTCCACATCGTCTCGTACTACGTACGCGCCCATCAACCCGGCGTAAATATTCAGGCGGTTAATTCCCATCGCATGGTCGTGATACCACAGCATCGCCGCGTCCTGCTTGTTGGGGTAGTGATACACGGCCGACTTCCCGGGAACAATCCAATCCTCGGGATAGCCATCGCTTTCCGGCGGCACTTTTCCGCCGTGGAGATGTACCACCGCTCGCACTTCGGGCTGGTCCGCAGCGGCCCCGGCGAGGTTGCGGTCTACCGGGAGAAAGTGTTTGCCGGGTAGCTCGTTGGCCCACTCGACCATAATTTCCTGCCCGCTGCGGACATCGAACGTGGGGCCTGGAAACTGTGAGCCGAAGCCCCACATGCGCGTGGGTTTCAGGTCGCGGTGGACTTTCATCTCGACGGGCCGCATGGCCTGCCGGAAGCACGGAATTTTTACCGCTGGATCTATTGGGCTGGGCTGGTACCGGTCGGGTTTCGCAATCGGGGGAATCGGAAGCGGATCGACGAACTTGGCCAGGGTATTCGGGTCGAGGGTTGAAGGCTTTACCGGCGCTGATTGGGACAGATCAGGCAACCTATTCATCAGCAAGGCCGTGGTGGCTAAGCCGGAGCGGCGTAGGAATTTTCGTCTGGTAATCAATTAGCTTCCTTGGACTCCGGAAGATAGCACGCATGGAAAACAAAGGCACGTGCGCGGGATTGCCGCACGTGCCTTTTCGACCATCGCAACTATCGTCTTGAAACTCAGTTCGAAGAGGAAGAAAACTCCACTTCGCCGGTTTTATCGTTCAGGATGAACAAGTCGTTGTCGTTTACCTGCTTGAAATCGAACATTTGGCTGATCGAGTTCGCTATGGTGTCAAACGAACCGTTTCCGATGCGCTGCCCGTCCAGCCAATTGTCCTCGATGAATCGAATCGTGGAACTCTGATCGGTCATGGTGTGGTCCACAAAGTTGTGACGCGACCATGGCGAAATGACCATGTAGGGCAACCGCGGACCATATCCGCAGCGGCCTTGCGCGTGCAGCGTGTCGGGGTTGATGCCGGGCAGTGCTGTCGCACCGGTTCCGCACGACGGCGACCCGTCGCTTCGAACATCCACGAGAGGCACCGCAGACGAATTAATGAGCTGGCCAAGCTGGTGATCGTACCAACCGTCGGAGTCATCGTAGCTGATTACGACAGCAGTGTGTGCCCACTCCGGCTGGCCTTGCAGGAAGTTGATCGTGTCGACGACGAACTTCTGCTCGTCCAGCGGATCGGAGTAACCTGCGTGACCGTCTTGGAACCCGGGCGCTTTCAAGAAACTGACGGCGGGAAAGTTGCCGGCTTCGACTGCGGCGAAGAAATCCGCGGTGTCGTATTGGTGATTGGCGCCATCGCCCGACTGTCCGATGAGACTTACTGAACTGGGGCGTGCGTGGGTCGGATTAGCAGTGGACACATAGTATTGGAATGGTTGATGGTGCGGGATGTAGTCGTTTTTCTTCACGCCAGTGATTGCGGAAGTTGTGGACCTGGTGCATCCGGTGCTTCCGTTTGAATTCACGATGCTGAGGTTGAAACCTCCTTCGAAGAAGCCCCAGCTCACACCGGCTGCGTTCAGCAGATCGCCGATATTCTTCCCGCCCATCTGAACAGTCTCGCCGCTCGAGGTAGAGCAAACATCTCCGACGGGATCGGCGTCACCATTCAGCGTAGACCCGCCGTTTCCATCAGGGACGATCGCTCCGCTACCGTTGAGGCTTTGGATGACGCCATTGGTTTGTCCGGACACGAGATTGATGGCGCCCGGAGTGGAGGGGCCAAAATTGGTGCCGTACGAGTTGTCGCTCATGGCGTAGTGTTGCGCGTAGTTCCAGAGCGCGGTGACGGTATTTCCATCGTAGTACCCCATCACGAGTCCAGTGGTATCGGCTATCGGCGGCGCTCCTGGAGGCGGCCCGGCAGTTCCAGTGCTGAGTGGAAACAGATCCATCAAGCCGCCGTCAAAGGCCTGCTGCTCCGGCGTGTAATCGTGATCCTGGTCGTTGGTCGCAGCTTCAGAACGATCGAGGCGAAAAGGGTTGGTGGCGCCAGCCAGGTTCAAAGGATTCAAGTTGGGATTACTCGTGAGAAGGGCGTTGTTCAGCCCGTTGACAGTGGGAGTGCCTGCTGCGGCCTTGAAGTGCGGCTCGCCAGAGGGGTTTGCGGCGACGGGATAGGTCCCGAAATAGTGATCGAAAGAAATGTTTTCCTGGAAAATGATGACCAGGTGCTTGATCGGTGTGGCCGCCTTGGGGGCGGGCGGTGGTGGCGGAGCCGCTCCCAACATTCCCGGATTCAACATCATTCCGGCCAGTAAAATCGCAAAAACTCTACGCATATTTTCAATCCTCCATTGGCTTCGTGAATTGTCGGCTGCCCCGTACAGCCGGCCCGAGCAAAAGGAGGTTAGTTGCAAAAGGTTACGCCATCGTGAATTTGCGGTGTTGTCACGGTGAAGACGCTCGGCGGAGCGCACGGCCAAACGGAAGTGTGCGGTTCTGACCCGGGGTAGAAATTTCTCGAGCTTTTGTTTTGAGCGAGTTACGTCGTTTTCTGTTTGTGAGGCTGTGCCGGTTAGAAATTGCGGAAAGCGATAGCCACAACCGTCTCTCCGAGTGTTGGATATTAGCCAAGTATCTGTGCCGGACGCAGCATGCTGCGCCCCTACGGGAAAAGCTAATGAGCCCGAATTTTCGCTGACGCAAAACTGAAATTTTTGGCGATTTGAGCGGATCGCGGTCGTTTGTTTTCTATGAGTTACGTGGCGTTCTAATTCGGGAATTTGGCGATTTAATTTCGCGTGATTCGCGGAAAACTCGGCTGCAAGAGGGGACCCAAGCGGGTAACCGGCCGCGTCACTCCGAAGACGAACTTCGGCGCGGTGCAGAACTGAGCCTTTCGTCCCGTTCCTTCCGCCGCAAACCATCGCTATAGCCTCCTTAAGATGCTGCTACCTCGGTCGCCCTGGCGACCAAATCCGCCCCGGCGAGTGAGCCCGGCACCGCGATCAGGCGCAGCTCTGCACTCCGCCCTTCGTCCCGTTTTCGAGACGTACGGCATTCAAATACCATTGGTTAATTATACGGGAAGTGCCTTTATATCATACTTTTACTGCATTGTCAAGGGGTTGCGTGTGTGAGCATATGTCGTGGGATGCGGTTCTGTTCCCGTTTTGGGAAAAACTCGGGTTGGGAGGCCAGGACGAAAGATTCAAAAGCGCGGGGTAAAAACCCGAACCCTTGAAAGACAGGATTTTGCTTGACCTTGGAGCCGTTCCAACGTTTAAGCTGCACCTGTGAGTTTGAAGGATTCTACAGCTCGGCCGATGCACCGCGGAGAGCTGGCGCGCTTGGCCGGAGTCAGTCCGGATACGGTGCGTTACTACGAGCGGCGTGGCCTTCTGCCCGCCGTGGCTCGTTCGGCGGCTGGGTATCGACTGTTCCCACGAGAAACGCTCGCGCGAGTGCGACTAATTCGCAGCGCGCTATCACTCGGGTTTTCGGTCGGGGAGCTAAGCCAGATTTTCCGCGAGCGTAACAGCGGGGGAACGCCCTGTCGCCGAGTGCGAAAGCTGGCTGAGGAAAAGCTGGGCGCGCTCGAAGCGCGGCTTCGGGAATTGCACTCCTGCCGGCGCGAGTTACGTGCCACGCTCGCCGAGTGGGACCGCCTGTTAGCGCGAACGCCTCGCGGAAAGCAGGCGCGATTGCTGGAGACGTTTTCCACAACTCACCCGAAAAGCGCCCCTCGCCGGCATCCCCTTGAAGCAATGAACCGCGGCAATCAAAAACAGGAGAAACGACAATGAGAAAAATGATTCTCGCCGTTGCGGTCTGCTTCATTGCCGGGGCCGGCAATGCGGCTGCTCAGCAATCGTCCAGCGAGCAGAAACAGGAGGGGCAAGGTTCGCAGGCTGCGTGCCCGATGCATGACGCCCATTCGCAGATGAATGAACGCGGCGAAAAGGGGATGGGCTTTTCTCAGACTGCCACCACACACCACTTCTTTTTGAATTCGACCGGCGGGGTGATCCAGGTGGAGGCGAATGATGCCGCGGACGCTTCCGAGAGGAACAACATCCGAATGCACTTGGAGCACATCGCGAAATCGTTTCAAAACGGAGACTTCGATATTCCGATGTTCGTGCACGATACCGTGCCTCCCGGAGTGCCGGAAATGAAGAAGCTGCGGGAAAAGATCCATTATGCGTTCGAAGAGACAGATATTGGAGGGCGCGTGGTCATTTCCTCGTCGGACACAGACGCTCTTGCGGCGATCCACCGGTTTTTGCGTTTTCAGATCGGAGAGCATAAGACCGGTGATCCGATGGATGTTCACTAGACGCCAGCGTAGCTAGCGATTCTCGTCTGAGTTGTGAGCGAGGAGGACTTGCTTGGCGCGAAGATTCAGGTTGGGGACGAGCCAGCGGAAGAGGATTGTGGCGGCTACGGCTCCGAGAAACTGGGCGACGATGAACCACGAGACGTCGCTGGGGCGGATGCCGGCGAAGGTGTCGCTGAGGCTGCGGGCGATTGTAACGGCGGGATTAGCGAATGAGGTGGATGCGGTGAACCAATAGGCGGCGCTGATGTAGGCTCCGACGGCGAAGCCGACCATTTCGGAGCGGTGCCGCGAGCATCCCCAGATCACGCACAGCAAACCGAAGGTGGCAACGAATTCGCTGAAGACCTGAGCGGAGCCTGCTCGCGCGTGATGAGAAATAGAGATCAGCGGCAGACGAAACATCACATGGGCGGCGATCGCGCCGCTAATTCCGCCGAGACATTGAGAGGGTACGTAACAAGCAACATCTATCCAAGACACTCCTTTCTCGACTGCATCAACGAAAGTGACAGCAGGGTTGAAATGAGCGCCTGAAATTGGATCGAACGTAAGAATTAAGGCAACGAGCGCGGCGCCGGTGGCAATCGTGTTGGCGAGGAGAGCGATTGCGACGTTTCCGGCGGCCAGCCGTTCGCCCATGATGCCGGAGCCGATTACGGCTGCCACGAGAAAGCCGGTGCCAAGAAATTCGGAGACGGAACGGCGCAAGAGTGTGGGCGTCATTGTTTGCCGATGCGATCGACTTCCCTTTTGATGGCCAGAACGTCGAGACTCGCCAGCGGTAGGCAGAGAAACAAACTGATTCTGCGGTCGAGTGTCATGAAAGCGTTTCGGAAAGCGCGTTCGATCTCTTCCGGCGTCCCGTTTACGGCGGCGGGATCTGGAACGCCCCAATGCGCGGTCATAGGCTGGCCCGGCCAGATAGGGCAGGCTTCCTTCGCGGCGTTGTCGCAGACGGTGAATACGAAGTCCATTTTCGGAGCTTCGGGATTTGCGAATTCATTCCAACTTTTGCTGCGGGCGCCGTCGGTTGGCAAGTTCGCGAGTTCCAATTGCTTCAGAGCTTCGGGACGAACGATCCCCGTTGGATAACTTCCGGAGCTGTAGGCGGTGAAAGCGGGCTTCCCTTTGCGGTTTAGAATGGCTTCGGCCATGATGGACCGGGCTGAATTGCCGGTGCACAGAAACAGAACGTTGTAATGATTGGGCATAGGCGTTAGCTACATTTCCCCGGTTGACAGCAGGTTCGCGCGGCGCGTTTCTCGTCGCGCGCGAGTTCGGGAACGTCGCGAAAACATTCCTTCAGACATTTGATCAAGCTGCGATGAAACGGCGAAGCTGCGGACGTGAGCCGGTAGTAGGCCCAGAGGCCTTGCTTTCTTTTCACGATCAGGCCGGCCCGGAGCAGGTAGGCCAAATGGCGGGAGGCTTTCGGCTGCGGCACACGCGTGATGGTCACGATATCGCAGACGCACATTTCGCCTTTCAAAAGCAGGTGCAGGATGCGCAGGCGGGTGCGGTCGGAGAAGGCGCGGAACATGAGATTGACAGTTGGCTTGGCCATGGACTATATTCGCTTAGGCGAATATAGTATGATTCGTTCCTGAGTTCAAGGGGGAAGAAGATGAGCGAGCGAAACAACATCAGAGAAGCGGTGAAAGAGAAGTACGGAGAAGCTGCCAGCAGAGTTTCCTCCGGCGGCGCGGCATCGTGCGGAACTTCGGCTTCGTCCGCGTGCTGCGGCGGCGATCCGATTACGGGGAATCTCTATCGAGCCGAACAGACTGCCGGCATTCCGGAGCAAGCGGTGCTGGCTTCGCTGGGATGCGGGAACCCGACAGCGCTGGCGGAGTTGAAGGCGGGCGAAATCGTCCTGGACCTGGGTTCCGGCGGCGGGATTGATGTGTTGCTGTCCGCGAAGCGCGTAAGCCCTGGGGGCAAGGCTTACGGCTTGGATATGACGGATGAGATGCTGGCCCTTGCTCGCGAGAATAAGAAGAAGGCAGGCGTGGACAACGTGGAGTTTCTGAAAGGCGAGATCGAGAATATTCCACTGCCGGAAAACGCGGTGGACGTTGTGATTTCGAATTGCGTGATCAACTTATCGGCTGACAAAGACAAAGTGCTGGCGGAAGCGTTTCGCGTGCTGCGGCCCGGCGGAAGATTCGCGGTTTCGGATGTAGTGGTTCGGGGCGATGTGCCTGCCGAGATTAGAAAAAATATCGAGCTTTGGGTTGGTTGCGTGGCAGGCGCGCTGAAGGATTCTGAATACATCACTAAATTAAAGGCGGCCGGGTTTGAAGAGGTGACGATTGAACCGACGCGAGTTTATAAAGTTGCTGATGCACGGCAATTTCTGAGCGCGCAAGGCATCGACGCGGATTCGATTGCCGCGGAGGTGGAAGGCAAGTTCATGAGCGCATTTATTCGAGCAAAGAAGGCAGGCTGAACCCGTTCCCTGCAACCGGCCTACCGCGTGGAAGGCGGGACGGATTTCAAGTACGCGATTATGGCGACGGCGTCTTCGTGATTTAGATGGTAGATGTGCATGGGGGGACGTATGGTTTCGCCGTTCGGGCCGCGGCCCTTTTCGAGGATGGCCACGCCGTCGGAGTCGGTGTAAGCGGCAAAGCCGGCCAGGGGAGGGGCTTGTTGCGCCCAATTGTGATCGGGGTGGACCGGGACGATCCACACCGGGGCGCCTTGCAATGCGCGGGAGTTGTCGAGATTGCCTTGCGAGTCGCGAGGCGTGTGGCATTCGGTGCAGCGCGCCACTTCTTCGACCAGATACTTTCCGCGTTTGACTTGAGACGGATTGGCGGAAGAAGAGTTCGAGGCGGCCTGTTTGGGAGTTTTTGTGGAGGCGATTACTGCTCCGGCGAACAAAATCAGCGCGAAAATCAACAGACTAGAAGAAGTTCTCATTTGATTTTAGTAGCACACCTTTGCGGCACGCGTCCAGCAAATGATTGGGCGGAAGGAATTCGCGGGCTGTCTGAAGCCGGATGCAAGCGAGCGTACAGAGTTGCCAAGTACTTGTGCCGGGCACAGCATGCTGTGCCCCTACAGACGATTGGGAGAACAACGCGTAGGGCCGGGAAACCGGGGCTACTACGGCAGCGCAGCGAGGGCCTTGTGGATACGGTCTCCGAAGGAAGCGGGGGACGCCGAGGGAGCCGCCTGACGCTGCGGGGGGCCGGGGCTAGCGTCCGAAAAAGGGCCGCCGTTTTCGAGAACTAGACGGTCGCCCCAACCGATGAGGCCGAAGAGGCGAATGAGGTCCTGGGTCGGTTTGGAAATTGGAACGATGTAGGTGGGCTGCAAGGAATATTGGACGCGCTTGACCACGGTGGGGGCAAGTCGCCGCATCGCGTTGTGCAATTCGCCGGGATTTTCGATAGGACAATCAACCGCGTGAATCAGAAAGAAGCCGCGGTCGCGGAAGTCGGTGAGGCAACGCGCCTCGTCGGTCTGCGAAGTTGCCGCGCCCGAGCATTTCAGTATTTCTTCAAAATATACACGGGCGGCAACGGAACGAACGGCGCGATCGGGGGCTACACGGTAAAAATAATCCGCTTCGAGCACGGGCGGATTGGAGTTCAGCAGAAGAGTTTTGATTTCGATGGGACGATAACGCATGGCGAGATCGATCCGCTGCTTGCGGCGGAGAATATGAGCTTCGTCAACTCGCGCCCCGCAACCTTCGCAAATAGGCATGCGTTCCCTTGACCGTCCCCCCGGTCGCCTGCTAAGGGCCTAGCCGGAAGAGGATGCCATGTGCGTTGTAACAGCGCAAGGGCGCGGAGATAACTGGTTGATAAATCGATACGGCGATTTAGCGGGCGGGGTGAAGTTGAGGACGGGTGGAGGGTGGAACGGCGTGGACGTCGATGAGGCGCTGGGCGCGGACGGCGCGGTGGCGAGCGAGAAGATGTTTCTGGGCGCGGCGTCCCCAGGAACGGACGAAATAATAATTCAGCGCGCCGCCGAATCCGGCGCTGAGCACCGGAATCAGCCGGCCGGACCATTTTTCCGCGACTTCAGCGCCGACTTTGACGGCGATGCGGTCAATGATTCGCGGGACCAGGCGTTCGATGGCTTGCTTTTCGACGAAATCGCGTCCTAGGTCGAGTCCGGCTGCGCTGGCGGCCGCCATCCAGAGCTCACCGACTTCGTCTTCCGTGGAATATTCGAATCCGTGAATCAGGCTTAATCTTTGCAGCATGCGAATGGTGATGGCGGAAAGAATTCCGGCGTCGGGGACGATGGTGAGCATGCCGCCCATGCCGAGACCCATGCCTTCGAGTGCGGCGGTTTTCATGGAGGACTTGATGATGCGGTTGGCAATCGGAGTGACTACTTCCTCGCCGAGATAAAACATGTCGCGCCAAGCGGTGATGGGCAGCTTGTGCGTGCGCGCTACTTGCTTGAGAAATTTTTGCGGGTCAACCTGGACGGTTTGGTAGGCGCGGTTGAATCCGGCGCGCGTGGCGGATTGCATCAGCCGGGAGAGCGCGGAGGATGGTTTTGTTTTTCTTGGCATGGTAGTTGGATGCGGCAAGCCGCCGGGAGGTGACGACGAGCTCGACTGACCTAAGAATAGCAGGTTTGAGGGCGCCGGTACAAAAGCGCGTCGGCAGTGTGCGCGGCGCATACGCGCGGGGGCGCGAAGATTAAGTGCGCAGGGATTTGGGGCCGCTGACGAAGGGGTTGCCGCGTTCGTAGAAGCGGAGGAGGCGGTGGGCTTCTCGTGTGATTCCGATGCGGACGCTGACGTCGATTTTCCCTGTTGGTCGCGTCGCGGTGCCCAGCCAGAGCGGGCCCTTGGCGCACAGGTCCAATCCATCGAGGCTTTTTGTGATTCGCATCGCGGCGGCGAGGCGGCCGGGGCCGCGCGAAAGCTCGGTTAACGTTTTGGTGTGGCGATGACGCTGCATCCACTCGATTCCTTCGAGCGGCTCCAGGCCGCGCAGGAGCACTCCTTCGCCGATGCCTTTGCGCTGGCCGGAAAGATTCAGCATGTAGTGATTGCCGTAGATGAAGTACACGTAGGCGTGTCCGCGTTCGAGAAAAAGAGATTTGTTGCGCGGGGTTAGGCCGCGAAAAGCATGAGAGGCGGCGTCGCCGACGATATAAGCTTCGGTTTCGACGATGCGGCCGCTCAATCGCACATGCGGCAGATCGTGGACCAGTGTTTTGCCGATGAGGAAGCGGGCAAGTTCGACGGTCTCGATGGGAAGCTCGCTGCGACGAAGGCGTCGGATGCGGATTTTTCGGCGAGCGGGCTTCATGCGATTCGTTCTATCATACGAGGCGCTCGCGCGCGGTCACATTATTTGTTAATGCTTGCACGCGAGATGTGGTTCTCTATAGCCGCTGAACGGCATTCAATTTCGAGGCGATTATGAACGACAAAATGACGGAGAAAGAGCAGGCGTGGCCGGCGCTGCCGTTCGCGGAGTGGAAAGATACCTGCGCGACGCTGCACATGTGGACGCAGATCGTGGGAAAAGTGCGGCTGGCACAAAGCCCGCTGATAAATCACTGGTGGGAAGTGCCGCTTTACGTTTATGCCAGAGGGTTGACTACTTCGGCGATTCCCTTCCCCGGCGGAACTTTTGACGTTTCGTTCGACTTCATCGATCACCGGCTGGATATCCAGACCAGCCGCGGGGAGTCTCGCACGGTTTCGCTTTACCATCGCACGGTCGCAGGATTTTATCGCGAGTTCATGGAGATGCTGCGCTCGCTGCGGCTGGAGGTGAAAATCTGGCCGGTGCCGGTGGAGATTCCGAACCCGATCCGTTTCGACCAGGACGTGACGCACGCGCGGTACGATCCCGTTTACGCCAATCGCTTTTGGCGTATCCTGGTGACGATTGACGCAATCTTCAAAGAATTTCGCGGGAGGTTTATCGGCAAGGCGAGCCCGGTGCATTTTTTCTGGGGCAGCTTCGATCTGGCGGCTTCGCGTTTTTCAGGGCGGCGCGCGCCGGAGCGGCCCGGAGCGGACAAAATTACGAAGGAAGCGTACTCGCATGAAGTGTCCAGCGTCGGGTGGTGGCCGGGCGGGGGCGATGCGGCGAGTCCCATGTTCTATGCCTATTGCGCGCCCGAGCCACCGGGATTTAAGGAAATCGTCATACGTCCCGCGAAGGGGTACTACGATTCAAAGCTCAACGAATTTCTGCTGTCCTACGACGACGTTCGCGCGGCGAGTGACCCACGGGCGACGCTGCTCGATTTCTGCCAGAGCACATACGAAGCCGCCGCGAACAATGCCAAATGGGACCGCGAATCGTTGGAGCGGCTCTCTCCGGCAAAATAATACAGACACCCCGGTCTGTCAGGATTTCTAAGAGTCAGTCACTGACAGAAACATACCGCACGATGGTCTCCATCGGGAACAGCACTTCGCAGGGTGCTCGCTTCCCCGGTTTAGAGCATAAGCTTCGGGGAGCAATCTCCGTCCCACGGCCCCGGCTCAAAAACTTTGTAGCCCGGGGGAATGGCGAAGAACGAAGGGTCGGGTTCGCTTCGGCTGACGTCCGAAAGTTTAACTGTGTGCTGTGACCTGCCGGGCCCGCTACGTTTGACGAGGACGAAGGCCTGAAGTTCCTGCGAGAACCAGTAGTCCGTGACTCTTGCATAGCTCGAGTTCTTCCCGGGAGAGTTGGAAGAGAGCTTTACGGACTCACGCCCATGCCGTACCGCCATGCCGTCAACCACGTCGCGCGCGAGCTCGTTCTGTGAAACCTGTGGAATAGCTATCTGTGCCAGGTCTTTTGGATCCATCTTAAGAAAATCGGATTCCTTGCAGACCTGTTGCGGTTTCTCGTCGGGAGCAGGGGAATGCGCCTTCGAAGCGGCCTTGATCGATGGTTGTAGGTGAATGCTAGTCCTGGTCGTTGGGTCGTAAATGTCGATCGTGAACCAGCCCGGCTTGGGCGGTTCACCCAGCGGAGTCATGTCCCATTCAAGCCTAGTACGGCCTTTTGAATCGCGATAAATTTTGCTTCGATAACTTGCGATCACGGTTTTGCCATGCGAATCAGTGCGAGTGTTTTCTGTTTCAATGGTGCCCGAAATTGGATAGCCCGGCACGCTAGCGACGGTCATACTCAGCAAGACGATATCGCTGCGTGTAATCAGGTTTGGCGGATTCAGGAATTTGCCGTCCCGTTGAAGGAGGGCTTCTTGTCCGGATGCGCCCGAGCATATGCTGCCCAGGAGAAACGTTGTCAGAAAAAACTGCCGCATGGCTGCACTCTCCCATCAGGCTATCTGCTCTTAGAACGGAGGAGTAGTGATTTCTTGCGTGAATTAAACCAAGAGGATAACGCCGCTCCGATAGACTTAAAAGACCTTCCTTGCGAACGCATCGAACGACTGCGAACAACATCCACTTGCACATGCGGCCGTCCAAGCCGTTGACCCTTGGCTCTTGCGTTCCTCAGTCCTGACCTTAGGCGCACCCTGAATCAGCACATTGCAATCAGAACTCAGAACGGCCTTAGACCCCAAAATAGTACTAGATACTCTTACCTTACATGTTCCATGCCAGCCATAGCAGTAGGACGCGTGGCTCTTTTATTCTTACAGCAGAGCTATGGGGCAGCCAACCAATTCGGGCGGGGGTGTGCCGGGGGGCGGTGGACCGGCGGACGGCGATTCGCGCCATTCCACTGACCACCACGATACAGTTCTGCTGAGCGACGTTCCCGAGGCCGGCTTCGCGGAGACTGTTGCGATGCAAGCACCGACGAACCCTGCGGTGAACATCGGGTCCGCTGCGCTCGCTGCGATTGGCCAGCGCTACGAGATTCTCGCGGAAGCCGGACATGGCAGCATGGGCAACGTTTACAAAGCGCGGGACCGGGAGACCGGCGAGATCGTCGCGCTGAAATTATTGAAGCCGGAAATCGCTTCGGACCACGCGGCTATGGAGCGGTTTAAGAAAGAACTCCTTTTTGCCCGCAAGATCACGCACAAAAATGTTTGCCGCATGCACGAATTCAATCGCGTTGGCGGCATTGCTTACACCTCGATGGAATTCGTGGAGGGCGAAAGCCTGCGATCGGTGCTGAGCCGGTTCGGAGGCTTGCCGCAGCGAAAGGCGGTGGATCTGGCGCTGCAGATCTGCTCGGGGCTGAAGGAAGCGCACGCGCAGGGCATCGTTCACCGGGACTTGAAACCTGAAAATATTATGGTGGACGCGCACGGCAACGTGAAGATCATGGACTTCGGCATAGCGCGTTCGATGGAAGCCGTGACGCGGATGACCGGGTCGCTGGTGGGAACGCCGCAATATATGGCTCCCGAGCAAGTGGCGGGAAAGCCGGTGGACTACCGCACGGATATCTATTCGCTCGGTTTAATTTTGTACGAGATGTTTACGGGCACGCCTGCGTTTCAAGCTGACAATCCGGTGGCGGTTGCGCTGAAGCATATGCAGGAGGAGGCGGTGCCTCCGCATCAGATCGATCCGGCGATTCCTGCTTACATCGAGCGCACGATTTTGAAATGCCTGTTGAAGGAACCTGCGAACCGGTTCCAGTCGATCGCGCAATTGGAGCAGGCGCTGAACGGGTCGGAAGCGCCGATTTTGGCTGCGGCGGCGCCAATTCGAACAGCGAACGTGCAAAGAGTTGTGAGCGCGCCTCAACCCGCGCCCGCGCGAATCGCGACGCCAACGATCACACCGACGGCGACGCAGAGCAAAGGCCCTTCAGCGATTGTTTGGGTGCTGCTGATCGCTGTGATTGTCCTGGGAGCATTAGGCACTCTGCGCGGCATGGCGAACGCGCGAGCTGCGGACTTGATTCCGCCGGCGCGGCTTCCCGCTCCGGTGCCGCCGGAGATTGCGTATGTGAGTTCTCCGCCGAAACCGGTTCACATCATTGCTGCGACTGAACCCAGCGGCCCCGAGCCTTCGCGCGTGCCGGACGAACACGCAGCGGCTCCGGCTGAGCCTTCCAAACCGGCAGTTGCGAACAACGACACGCCTGCAAACCCACAGCCCGAAGCTGAAACACCTAACGGCTTTTCGCGCAAGGGAGCTGGTCTGCGAAAAAGGCCGTCCGGGGACGAAGCTGCGAAAATCCTGCGCGAGGACGATGCTGCTGCGAAAAACGGAGCGAAGAAGCCAGGAGCAAAAAAGAATGTCGCACCGGAAACTCCCGCGCCGGAAACTCCCGCGCCAGCCACGGCAGGGGCTTCCTATTTGTATGTGAAAACTTTTCTGCGCGAAGACCGGGCGCAAGAGGCCGAGAAAAAAATTGAGGACTTGGGAATGCCAGGCGGTGTGGTTCTGAAGCGCATAGCTGGCCAAGACGTTTACATCCTTTATAGCGGGCCTTTTCCGGACGCGCAAATTGCGAGCGCAATGCAAAAGCTCGAGGCAAAGGGTTTCTCGAATGTGCGGTCGGTTCCGGTCACGGGAACCGGCGGGAATGAAAAAAAATAGCGCGCGAAGATACGTTCAGGGGTCATAGGCGATGGAAATCGAATTCGGAGCGCTTAGCGACGTGGGTCGCGCCCGCGGCAACAACGAAGACAGTTTCGCCATCGCCGCCGAGCTGAACCTATTTGTGCTGTCGGATGGGATGGGCGGCCTGGCGGCGGGGGAAGCAGCAAGCCGGCTGACCGCCGAGACAATTGTAAATAATTGCCGCGCCGCAGCTTCGGATCCTTCTCTCCCGCTTATCGGTGAACATCTGCCGGGGCTTTCGAAAGCGTCCAACCGGCTGGCCAGCGCGATTCGCACGGCAAACCGCGATGTGTACGCAGCCGCGCAGAAAGACAAGAAAAAGCGCGGAATGGGCGCGACGGTGGTGGCCGTGTGGATTGTGGATTCGCAGCTGGCAAGCGTCGCGCACGTGGGAGACAGCCGGATATACAGGCTGCGCGGAGACGAGTTCAAACAGATTACCGAGGATCACTCGTTTGTGGCGGACCAGGTTCGCAAGGGGCTGATGACGCAGCACGAAGCGACGCAAAGCAACATGCAAAGCGTGCTTTTGCGAGCGTTGGGCGTCGAGCCGGAAGTTCAGGTGGATATCACGGAGAAGGATGTGATGGAAGGCGACACGTTCCTGCTCTGTTCCGACGGGCTTACGCGCGAACTTTCGAACGCGCAGATCTCCGCGACTCTGAGCGAAATTGACAATCCACAACACGCGGCGGAACAACTGATCGACCTGGCGAACCAGGCGGGCGGCGGAGACAACATTACGGCGGTGGTCGTACGGTACGCGCCAAGGCCGGTGCGCGCGTTCGCGCGAATCGGGAAATGGTTCAAGGGATCGGAAGAACGGTGACGGAGCGGCGACCGCTGCGGTCTGCGCAAAAATTGAATTCAGGAGGGTGAGGACATGTCGAAGTTAGTGCTGAAATTTGAGAGCTCGGTATTGAAGGAAGTGGCGGTAGGAACGAAAGAGGTGAGCATCGGGCGCTCGCCGGAGTGCGGAATCGTGATCGACAATCCCGCGGTGTCAAACTATCACGCGCGCGTGTTCAGCGAAGAAGGCCGCATGATGCTGGAAGATTTCGGAAGCTTGAACGGAACCTTCGTGAACGGGCAGCGGGTGAAGATGGTGACGCTGAAGCCGGGAGACTCCGTGGCGATCGGGAAGCATACGATCGTGGTGACGGACTCGAGCGAGATCAGAGGGACTGCTCCGGGCGGCTCGAACGGCACGTCGTGGCCCACGGTGCCGAAAATCGATGAGACCGTAATGCTGGACACAAAAGAGCGCCGCGAATTCCTGCGTAAGGTGGCGGCGGTGGGAGAAAGCACGCAAGTGGCGCCGGGCCGGTTGAAAGTGCCGACGCTTTTGGTGAGCAAGGGCAGAACCGACCGGAAAGAGTACACGCTGAGCGATAAGCTGACGGTGATCGGAAAATCAGCGCTGGCTACCATCAAGTTGAAGGGGTGGTTCGCGCCGAAAGTGGCCGCGCAGATTACTCGCCGCGAGGATAATTTCTATTACATCAGCTCGGCGGAGAAGGTTCCGAGCGTCAACGGGAAGCTTATCGCGCAGCCGTGCAAGCTTTCGTCCGGCGACGTGGTAGAGGTAGCCGGAGTCGCGCTTGAATTTGTGTATCGCGATTAGCGACTCGAACCACGATGAAAGCATCGAACTCCGTCAGAGCGGCCGCCACAGTTCAGTTCCTGGGCAGCCTCGCGGGACTGATAGCTCCCGGACTGGTCTGGGCGTCAGAAATTCAACTCCGCCGCCTTTATCCGCGAAGCTATCAGCCGCAGCCCGCGCGGTTTTATGTTGTTCTTGTCGCGGTTCCAATCTGTCTCTGCCTGTTAGGCATCGTCACATCTATAGGAGTTTTTCATCTGCGGGAGTGGGCAAGACGAGTAACGCTCTCGTGGGCTACGGCCTCCACGCTGGTCTGTGCCCTATGGCTTATGCTGCATCATCCTCGTAGTGTGGGCGACGCACTCCTTGTGATCGGGGATCTTTCGAACGCCTTCGCTGCAATTTTGCTTGTGATCCTGGCACCCATAAGTCTTTGGTGGTGGATCCTGCTTACACGCAAGAGCGTGCGTACTCAGTTTCGCGAGCGATCCAATCCCTCGTCCCACGCCCAGATAAGCATATAAGCGCGGAAGTGAATGTGCCGTCATCCCAGACTCAGATACCCAGCAATCCTGGATGAGTGGTCGACCAAGCGGAACTCATCGTCAGACCATAAGGTATCGAACTTCGGTCAGGTAACCACTGGTACCGTAGTTCTATGGCCACGATTTCTTCCCTTAAGTACATTTAGATTGTTCAATTCCCTGACGAGTGTAGTGGTAGGGAGATCGTAGATGGCCACAGCCACTTATATGGATGTTAGGCCGGCATCATAGCCGGCGAAGAGTTCAGGCCAGAAAGACAGCCGCCGCCGGAAGCGGCTGAAGGTATCGCTGCCGCTGGAAGTACGGGTTTGCCCGTTAATCAGGACTTTCGCGCGATCCGATCCAGAATATCGGCGATGTTACCGCTGGTAATGTCGGAAACGTCGATTTCGTAAACCGCACGGATCTTTTCTACGAAACCTTTGTTCGTCAAATCGTGATGAAAATCCCAAAGGCTAGATTCGTCAGAAATAAACGCCCACGGGAGTTCGAGAACACGACGGATGAAATCCTTCTCGATTTCCGGGTGTTGGTCAATGCGATTTCTGGCAGCGAACTCAGGCATTGTCTCCCTCGGTGCTTCGGGCCTCGAAAGTGGCAGGCGCGCGCCGATGATACTTGATCGCCCAAACGCGAGTCTTCATTGAGATTCTAAGTTTCGAGGAGTCGGATTACCGGACAAGTTCCGCGTTACTCAGGCACTAGTCATTTGGCCGAGAATACCAGGGCGCTCCTAGCACGTCACTGGCTGGGCTTTGAATAAATTCTCTGCAGAAGGAACGAAAAACTGATTATAAAGAACCCTCCGCCCGCTCTGGTCGCTGAACCAACGACAAGGCTATAGCTCAAAGCGTGACCTCTCGCTAGCACAAGCAAGAAGTATCCCCTGCCAACCAAGAGTCCCAACGCAGCGGATACGATAGCTGCCAGTAAAATTTTGCCAGCTCGTCCTGCTCCCATGTGCCATCTATAACACTGAGCAGATGATTCTTGTCAAGATTCGGCGTGTCGAACTTCGGTCAGGTAACCACTGGTACCGTAGTCCTATGGCCACGATTTCCCCCCTTAAGTACATTTAGATTGTTCACTTCCCTGACGAGTGTAGGACTTGGGAGATTGCAGATGGCCACAGCCACTTATATCGAAGCTAGCCGAGCATCATCGCCGCAGAAAAGCTCGGGCCATAAGGACTCGCGCCGGCGGAAGCGGTTGAAAGTATCGCTGCCGCTGGAAGTACGGCCGTTCGACGCGCGCTTCGCGGAGATAGTGGACGTGGGCGAGGTGCTGGATTTCACGCGCGACGGCCTCTACTTTGCGACCTGTATGCCCCATTATTTCATGGGGATGCGGCTACTTGTGACCTTTCCGTTTGGCGAAAAAATCGCCGCGCACAAGAAATTTCTAGGCTCAATTGTAAGGATGGAAAACCGGCCGGAGGGGACGGTCGGGGTTGCTGTGCGATTCCTGCTATAGGCTCGCGGGGTTTGACTTTAGGCATCGCCGACGGGATAGCGCTTGTTGGCCCGTCTCCCACCTACGACAATAAGACTTAGGACTTGACCATCCGTCGCCAAACAGTGGAACCGCCGACTTTTGAGGCGGGGAGAACAGGATAAGACAATGCACAATTCATCTCACAAAAAGCACCCTCAGGGGACTCATGCGCCCGCGGTGCAGGAAGCCGAACGTCGCGGAGCCGAGCGCCACATGTTCACCGCTGGGGCTGAAGTGGTCGAGCTCAAGTCCGGAGCACGGTTCTCTACGCGTACAACCGACCTGGGACCGGGTGGCTGCTACGTGGATACCACAGTTCCCTTTCCCATTGGAGCGGTGGTACGAGTGACGCTGACCAAGGGAAAGACTGCGTTTGAAACGGCGGGCACCGTGGTGTATTCGCAACATGGCCTTGGAATGGGCATCGCGTTCAGCGATCTGAACGACGAGAAGCGGTTGGAACTGGCCGACTGGATAGCCGGCGTCACGGGCGAGCGACCGGTGGCACATGAAATTGCGCGCGCTCCAAAAGATTCGAATCCTCAAAAGAGCCACGAGTTTGTCGCGCTTGTGCGTCTGGTCCGGCTGATGATTGGAAAAGGAATTCTGACGGAAGCGGAAGGCTCTTCTGTACTGCACGACCCTGTATTGTAGATTCATGGGCGGAGGCGGAGCGGGTTGGCTGCGAGCGTATTTGGCCAAAACGAATTCGCTCTGGGTTGTAACCCTCCGGTCTAAGAACCATCGAATATTTGCGGCGCTAACAGTCTAGTCCAGCCAGTCGGGGATGCCAGTTACAGCCGAACACCGTTTCGGGCTGACAGGGATGTTCTTCCTTAACTAGGCAGAAAATTCCTAGTAACCTGTCAGAAATACATCGCTACGGGCGGCTAAGTGGCTTGTTTTCTGCAATTCCTTTGTCGGGGCTTGTGGTACTGAGAGTGCAATGCCTAGGCGGGGGGTACCGATGGGAGAAAGAAGGAAAGCAAGGAGATACGAGCTTTATCTTCCCGTGCAAGTTTGTCTCTCTCGCGAACGTCCCGTTGAATTTTTCACGGGGCAGCTTCGCGACGTGTCCCGCTCTGGAGTTTACTTTCACTCAAACGTTTCTTTGGATGCCGGAACTGGTATGGAGCTTACGTTTTCGCTGCCAGCGGAGAGAGAGCGCGGCACCACAGTTCTGGTCCGCGCCAGCGCCAAGGCGCTTCGCGTTGCGACACTGCCTGGCGAGGAAACACCGCTCTTCGGCGTGGCAGCGACCATCGATCGCATCGACTTCATCCGGCCGGTTATTTCCAGCGCCGCATAACTTTCATTCCATCACATTGAACCTGGATATCGGCGCAGCTTTTCATTAGCTGCGCCGATTTTTCTTGTGTGCTATTGCAGCAACATGGGGCTTGCCTATTTCTGCGCCGACTGAGGTTGTGCCGGTAGAATGGGAACAGAGCCGGCTACGCAGACCCCATGCCTCAGCAAAGCCAGTCAAAGCGAATTCATGAGCTAGAGCGCGAAACGCTGCGCGCGCTGTGCATTCGCGCGAGCGCAAACGCGCGGCGGCAAGACACGATGCGAGAGCTCTCAAACCATGTGTGGCAGGACGCCGAGCATCGCGTGGTCTTCGAAGCGATCCAGAGGCTTAGCAGCAGCGACCCGCGACTATTGCGGGAACAGCTTCCGGCGCAAACGACGCGCATGGGTTTTCCGGACGTGGACTGGGAAAACTACTTCATGGCTGAAGGCCAAGCGGAAAGCGATTTCGACGCGCTCGTGCGCGACTTGCTGGCTGCGCCGAAATCCAAGAAATAAATTTTCGATGCGAGCGATGTTGTTTGGCGTGGACGATTGCCTTTGTTGATGCGGCAAATCTATTTGGCGGATAAACCGAACGCGCGCGAATGAAATTCGAGCGAGGCGGGGAAATGTTCCGCCACGTAACTCCAGTCGTGGCCGCCGGGATACAGATGGAATTCGTTGGGAATGTGATGCGCGTCCAACAGATCGTGAAATGACTGGGCGCCGACGTTGAAGCCGTATTCGTCTTCCGTACCGCAATCAAAATAGATTTTTAGACCGCTCGGGCGCGGTGCGTTCTTCACCAGCGTGAAAGGGCTGTTCTGGTTCCAGTAAGCCGCGTCGGGCGGCGAACCGAACGCGGTGCCGAGAACGCGCGACAGCATGGCACCCTGATAACCCGTCATTCCTCCAGCGGGAAGATTCGCCACCAAGGCGGCGCTGTGCGCGCTGACCGAGCCGAACATTTGCGGATAGCGCAAGGCAAAGCGCAAGGAGCCGTAGCCGCCCATGGAAACACCGCTTATGGCGCGGGACTGGCGCTCGCTGCGAACACGGTAGTGGCTTTCGATGTAGGGAATAAATTCGTGGATGAAGAAATCTTCGTAACGCACCTTTCCATCGCGTGAGTTGATGTAGAAACTTCTGTCAGCGTCAGGCGTAACGATTAGAAACTCGCCGATTTTATTCTGGGCCCAAAGATCGTTCACTAAGTCCATTCCGCCTTGGTCGATCAGAAGTTGCGAGTTGGAGCCAAGGCCGTGAAGGAAATACAGAATGGGATAGCGCTGTTTCTCGGAATCATAACCGGGCGGAAGGATTACGCAGTATGGGACAGGGTGACCGAGAATTTTGCTGGGCGCCGAACGGCATTCGGCGCGACCCGGCGCGGCAGCTTTCGCAGGGGAAGATGCGCTGACGCACGCCAGCAACATGACGAATGCTGCCAAGGCAATCCGCGAGGCTCTTGCAGTTCCGTCGGAGAATCTTGCGCGCGAGGAAATACTACTCATACCGCAGGGCCTCGACGGGATTCAGTTTCGCCGCGCGCGAAGCGGGATAAATGCCCGCCGCAAGGCTGACCAAAACCGAGAACACGATCGCTACGCCTACTACCCACCATGGGACCGAAGTCAAATTGATGGAAGGCAAGTCCCGTCTGTGAAGAGAGACATTGGTGCCGAAGGTGATCGCGCGTCCAATCAGCCAGCCCAGAATTACTCCAAAAATGCCGCCGAAAAAACCCATCACACCGGCTTCGGCGAAAAACAGAAGTCGGACGTCGCGGTCCGCAGCGCCGAGGGCTTTAAGAATGCCGATTTCGCGGCGCCGCTCCAGAACGGCCATCACCAGCGTGTTGACAATACCGAGCGAGGCGACGGCCAGGGCCAGACTGCCGAAAATCAGGAGAAACAGGTCGAAGACCTCGAACACCTGGCGCAGAGCTTTTGTAGCGTCGAGAAGAGAGAAAGTTCCGTAACCCATTTGCTGAATGGCGTCTTCGACGCTTTTCACTTGCGACGGGCTTTTCACGCGCACGGTGAGGCTGTCGTATGTTTGTTTGGAGCTGGAACGCCGCAAAAGGCTTCGCAGGTCGTTGGCCTGGGCCACACGCAGAACTTCGGCAACCTGCATCGGGATCAGCAGGCGGCCGCGGCCAAATGACCCCACGCTTGTGGCAGGCTCGGTCTCGACAATTCCGATTATTCGAAGAATTTTTTCGCGCGGAACGATAGAAAACCCAGGCGATTGGCCGTTGATTTCGTCGGCGGACTCTGCGCTCGGGGAAGCATTGTTCTTCTTGTCTGCGGTAGGCTCCGGGGGAAGCGGCTGGCGCTCAGCGTACCGGAGGACTATGTTTTTTCCGATCAAAGAATCAGGCTGGCTGGACAGGTCTTTCGCCAGTTCGATTTGAAGTATCGCTTCGTCGGCATTTTGGCTGGAAAAGAAATTTCCCTTCATGCCGTCAAATGCTCCTTCGTCTTTTGCGGACGGTGGAATGCCGGCGACGGTGGTGGAATAGGGCTTGCCTTCAAACTGGACTTCCGTGGGGAAACGGATTTCAGGATAGACTTCGAGGACGTTGGGGAGGCCGGCGATTCTGCGGCGGCCTTCATCGTCCAGAATTTTGGCGGGTTCGCGAGCGGCGCCTTCGGAAGCGTTTTGACGGCCGAATCCTCGTTGATTAATTCGAGAAGTCACGAAGACGGCGTCGAAGAGCCCGGACTTCGAAAGACGCTTGTTTGCAAGGTCCTGCAGGCCGATGCCCAGCGAAAGCATGGCGACGAGCGAAGCCACTCCCACGGAGATGCCGAGGGTGGTGAGCGAGTTCCGCAGCAGCGCTTCGCGCAGGTTGCGGCCGGCTAGTTCCGTGAGGTCGCGCGCTTTCATGATTGCGTACCGTCGCTGAGCAATTTGCCGTCCGCCATGGTGACGATGCGATGGGCGAAGCGCGCGGCGCGGTCGCGGTCGTGCGTGACCATCACGATGGTCATGCCGAGCGATTCATTGATTTCCTGTAAGAGGTGAAGAATCGCGTCGCCTGTGGCGCTATCGAGATTGCCGGTGGGTTCATCGGCCAGGAGAATCGTGGGGCGGTTCACCAAAGCTCGCGCGAGGGCAGCGCGCTGTTGTTCGCCGCCGGACAATTCACTGGGACGATGCGTCAAGCGGGCAGCGAGGCGCACACGCTCGACCGCTTCGCGGACTCGGCCGGCGCGGTCTGCGCGTTCCACCTCCGCCAGGCGCAGAGGCAACTCCACATTTTCCTCGAGGGTCATGCGCGGCAGCAGATTGAAGGCCTGAAAGACCATTCCGACGGTATGGCTGCGATGCTGCGCGAGATCTTCGGAGCTCATTTCGGCGAGGTTGCGCCCGTTGGCAAAAATCGCGCCGGAGCTTGGGCGGTCGAGCCCGGCCATCAAATTCAGCAACGTGGATTTTCCGGAGCCGGAACTGCCGAGGAGCGCCACGAATTCCTTGGAACGAATGGCGATGCTGACGTCGTCCACGGCGCGCACCAGCGCGTCTCCCATTTGATAGCTGCGAGAGACCTGCTCGGTGCGGATCGCGATTTCGTCGATTGTCTCAGTCATTTCAGCCACACTATTATTACGTGTCGCGGCGTCCGTTAGTTACTTAAATCGATGGGATGGAAATTAGAGATTCAGATCCCCGTATCGTTCTGCGGCGACAGATTCAGCTTTACGAAGCAATTTTGCCGGCGTTGCACCGTGCGGATTGGTCCAGCGTCCCGGAATTGCGAGATGGCAATTAGGGCAGCGGCCGTCTCGCAGATTATTTTGCTGGACGTCGTGCCACGAGCGGCGGATGAGCAGCGTTCCGCATGACGGGCACAGAGTATTCGCCGCGTCGGTGTGGATGTTTCCTTCGTAAACATAATGCAGGCCGGCATCGAGCGCGATGGCGCGCGCGGCGTGCACTGTCTCAGGCGGCGTTCGCGGTTTGTCCTGCAACTTAAAGTCGGGATGGAACGCGGTGAAGTGCAGCGGCACGTCCGGGCCTAGATTTTCGAAGATCCAGTCGGCCAGCTTGCGGAATTCGTCGGCACCGTCATTCAGGGTGGGAATGATCAAATTGGTGATTTCGAACCAGACGTTCGTCTCATTCTTCAGCCATTTCAAGGTGTCGAGCACCGGCTGCAAATGCGTGAGAGTGATGCGGCCGTAGAAATTTTCGGTGAAGGCTTTCAGATCAACGTTGGCGGCGTCCACATGATCGTAGATATCGTGGAACGCGTCGTAGGTAATGTAGCCATTTGTGACCATCACGGTGTTCAGCCCGCGCTCTTTGGCGGCGTGGCAAATGTCGATGACGTATTCGCCCCAGATGGTCGGCTCGTTGTAAGTAAATGCAATCGACGGGCAGTTATTCTTGATTGCGAGCAGAACCACGTCTTCCGGCGGGACGTGCGAGGAATGCACTTGATCCGAGCGCGATTTCGAAATATCCCAATTCTGGCAGAAGAAGCAGCCCATGTTGCAGCCCGCGGTGCCCATGGAAAAGACGCGCGTGCCGGGCAAAAAATGATTGAGCGGTTTTTTCTCGATGGGATCGATCTGCATCGCGGCGGGCGAAGCGTAGCCAAGACTGTAAAGCTTGCCGCCTTCGTTTACGCGGATGAAGCAGAAACCGGCCTGTCCATCGCCGATATGGCAATGCCGCGGGCAGAGATAGCAATGAGCTTTGTCGCCGGGTTCAGGATTCCACCAGCGAGCTTCGTGCAGCGACGCGGTTTTTTGGAGGATCTTCAGATCTTGCATGAAATGGCGCAACCAAATAACGCGCTAGGATGATTATACGCTCAACGCACAGGTGCGCGTGATCGCGTGCACTTGCGAGTGTTTTGACATACGATTGATGAAGCGCTCGATCAAAAGTTAATCGGCGGCGACCAGGGATAATGGAGCATGCTTTTGCGGCAGCGCCGCACGATGCCTTCGAACATGAAAACAGCAGTTTCCAGGTTTCTTACCGTCCTCGCGGCAACCCTATTTCTCCTGATACCCTTCTCCGCTTTGGGTGAGGCGTTTTTCCAGGCTCCGGCGCAGATTGTGGAATACAAAGAGGTGGTGCCGCTTTCATCCGGACAGGTTCGCGATCGAGATGTGTGCGTGAGTTTCAGCCCGGTGATGACTTCTGGAGAGTTTTTCGACGGGCTGCAGCGGCACGAGACTCCGTCCGGCGATGAATTTCGCAAGAATTCCCGGGTGGTACAAAATTTTCCTGAACAGATTACCGTTCAGATGCAGCTCTCCATCTCCGTTTGCGACGCCGATATTTACACGCCGGCTCCCGCGCCCAGCTTCGTGAGCGGAATCCGGTTCAAAGCGCAATGGAAGCGAGGACTGGCCATGCGTCCAGTGGAGCAATTTGCGGTTCAGCGCGTGGCGATTACGTCCGAAGAAGGCGATAGCAGGATGCTGTTCCTGTTGAAGATTCGCGACAAAGGCGTGCCGCTCACGGACCACCTGATTATTTCGGTCATCTCTCCGCAGGGAAAACTGCTTTCGCGAATGTCCGGCAGATTGTAAAACGCGGTCTCAGGAATTTTGAGCCTTCCGGCGAATCGCCACCCATTCCAGGAATCGTTCGATGCGAGCGCGTTCCCGCCACATCAGCCGAAAGAATTTTCGCGCGTCGAGAGCGGACGCTTCTTTGCCGAAGAATGTTTCCATGCGCCATTGGATGTACGGCGAAGCCCACGGGCGCAGACGATAGCCGCGCGCGATAATCCAGTAATAGCGCAGGGCGTTCAACATGGCACGCAACCGTGATGCACTGCCCGTTCTCTCGTTGCGAAGGCGCCATTCTCAAAAGTTCGCTCGCACCGAAATGGTAGAATCGGGGCGCTTGCGGAAAGGCTTTTAAGATGACCGCGGAAGACCACTACTACGCTGGAATCGATTTTTTCGGCGAGGGCAAACTCGACTCGGCGATTGAGGAATACAACCGCGCGCTGGAGCTCGATCCTAAGTTGATCGACGCGCTTCATGGCCTGGCGCAAGCGTATCACGCCCGCGAAGATTTTCACCGCACGATTGAAGCGGCGCGGCGAATCCTGGTTCTGGAGCCGGACGACATTCTCGCGTGGACCACGATTTCGCGCGCCTACCAGCGCCTGGGCATGATTCCCGAAGCGGAAGAAGCGGGAAACAAGGCGCGAATCCTGGGATGGAAGCAGCAGCTTCGACAGCAGAAGCCTAAAGCGTAGTAGCGGCGATACTGTCCGGTGAAAATAAAAAAGGGGCCAAACTCGGCCCCTTTTTCGTTTCTGGAACGACTCTTACAGCGCGCAGCAGACGGACTTAACCTCAGTGTAATTCTTGAGGACTTCGTGGCCCATCTCGCGGCCCCAGCCGGACTGCTTGTAACCGCCGAATGGGAGCGCTGCGTCGAAAACGTTGTAGCAATTGATCCACACGGTTCCAGCGCGGAGCTTGGATGCGAGGGCATGCGCTTTCTTGATGTCGCGCGTCCAGATTCCTGCGGCGAGACCGTACACTGTGTCGTTGGCCTTCGCGGCAATCTCGTTGATGTCGGTAAACGGGATCGCCGTAAGGACCGGCCCGAAAATTTCTTCCTGCACCACTTTCATGGTGTCGGTGGTGTTGACGAGCACCGTCGGCTGCACGAAGTAACCTCGGTTGCCTTCGCGCCCGCCGCCCGTCACCGCCTTGGCTCCTTCTTTCTTGCCGGATTCGAGATAGCCGCAGACTTTGTTGAATTGCTCTTCGGAAACGAGCGGGCCCATGTCGCTTTCGGGGTCAAATCCCTCGCGCACGCGGATTTTGCTGGCGACTTGCGCTACGCCGTCAACAACCTTGTCGAAGATTTTCTTGTCAACGAACAGGCGCGAGCCTGCGCAGCAGGTTTGGCCCTGGTTGAAGAAGATGGCGCTGGCCGCTCCGGGAATGGTGGCGTCGATGTCGGCGTCTTCCAGGACGATGTTCGGAGATTTTCCGCCCAGCTCCAGCGAAACTTTCTTTAGGTTGCCCGTCGCGGCGTGCACGATCAGCTTGCCGACTTCGGTGGAACCGGTGAAAGCAATTTTATCGACGTCCGGATGCGCCGCCAGTGCTGCGCCGGCCGTTTCGCCGTAGCCCGGAACGATGTTGACGACGCCTTCGGGGAATCCCGCTTCCATAATCAACTCGCCGAGCCGCAGGGCTGTAAGCGGAGTTTGTTCCGCAGGCTTCAGGACCACCGTGCAGCCGGTAGTCAGCGCCGGAGCCAGCTTCCACGCAGCCATCAGCAATGGAAAATTCCACGGAATGATTTGGCCTACCACGCCTACTGGCTCGCGCAAGGTGTAAGCATGGAACGCGCCCTGCTTCGCGAGGCCCATCGGAATCGTGTTGCCTTCGAGCTTCGTGGCCCAGCCTGCGTAGTAACGGAAGTGATCGATGGCGAGCGGAAGGTCGGCGACGCGGGCGATCTTGAGCGGCTTGCCGTTGTCGAGCGATTCGAGTTGCGCAAATTCTTCGGCGTGCTTTTCGAGCAGGTCAGCAAGTTTCCAGAGTAATTTGCCGCGGTCGGAATGGGAAATCCTGGACCATTTGCCGGTTTGGAAAGCTGCGCGTGCAGCTTTCACCGCCCGGTCGATGTCTTCTTTGTCACCTGCGGCAACGTTGGCGAGAACTTCGCCGGTTGCGGGATTGTATGTGGGGAAAGTTTTGCCAGAGGCCGCTTCGACCCATTTTCCGTTGATCAGAAGCTTGCCCGTCTTGGAAACGAAACCAGTAACGCTGCTATCTACTTGTACGACTGCTGTTGCCATGTGATTTTCCTCCGCTATCTTGAGTTAGGATCTTGCAATCCGAATATCCGAACCATATTTCTGAATCCGAGTCCTGCGCGCGGACAGCCGCTTCTCACTTTGGGCTTGCCCGCCGAACGTGGGCGCACCACGCGACATGATGTCTTGCCTGCGAACAGGCCAAATGGGCAAGTCTAAAGTTACTCCGCCGAGGAGGAAAATTCAAGTCAGGCGGCTTCCTGCTTGGCGCGTCACTCGTGGCGCAAGGCGACCATGGGGTCGACGTGCGAAGCGCGGCGGGCGGGCAGGAAGCAGGCGGCCAACGCAACGAAGACAAGCACTCCCGTCACACTCGCGTACGTGATCAAATCCGTCGGCTTTACGCCGTAGAGCAAGGTGGACATCAGCTGGGTCAGCCCCAGCGCAGCGACGATTCCGATTGCTGCTCCGGCGAACGCGAGCCTGGCGCCCTGGCCCATCACCACTCGCAGAACATCTCTTGGCTCCGCGCCCAGCGCCAGACGGATACCAATTTCGTGCGTCCGCTGAACTACCAGATAAGCCATCACTCCGTAAATTCCGACGGCCGCAAGGACCAGCGCGAGGCCGGCAAAAATGCTGACTAGAAGCATGCTGAAGCGCGCGCTGGACAACGAGCGGCCCACTAACAAGTCCATTGAGGTTACTTCCGATACCGGCTGGTCGGGCAAGCGCTTTTGGATTAACTCGCGGACCGTTTTCGCTAAGGCGAGCGGGTCGCCGGACGTCTTGACGGTTAGCACCAGATCCGGATTCCAACCTTCGTTGTGAAATTGAAAATAGGGAGCGAAAACGGTGGAAAGCGCGGGCTGGTTCATGGCGGTGTCTTTCATATCGGCGATGACGCCGACAATCGTCCGCAGAGGCGCCAAATCTTTTGACACGCGAAGTTCGGGCGGCAAAAGAGCCAGAGGCGGAGTCATGCGAATCGATTTGCCGACAGGGTTTTCGTTGGGGAAAAGCTGGCGCGCGAGCGCCTCATTGATAATGGCTACGCCCGGCGCTTGTTGATTGTCCTGGTCGGTGAAGAAACGTCCCTGGCGAAGTCTTGCGCCGATTGCCGGCATGTATCCCGCGCTGCTTAGCTGAAAGCGCACGACTGGAACTTTATCCAGCGAAGTTGCCGGCGCATGGCCCTGCACATCGATCAACTTGCCCCAGCCGTTGCCGAATCCCAGAGGCAGAGTTGTTGTGACGCCGGAATTCTTGACGCCGGGCAGAGCGTTTACCTGAACGATCAGGTCCTGGCAGAATTGAATGGCCTGATCGACGTGGCCGTCCGGAAAATATGCGGGTGAGAGCGGAACGCTCATGGTGAGGACGTGCGCGGAAGAAAAGCCGGGATCCGTGTGACGCAGAGCACCGAAAGTGGCTATCAGCAGGCCCGAACCAACCAGTAACAACGTGGCCAGCGCCAGCTCTGCAACGACCAAAACGCTCCGCAGACGGCGGCCCCTCCCGTCCGCGCCGCTTCGACCTCCTTCACGCAGAGTGCTCTGTACGTCGCGCTTCGAGGCGTGAAGTATGGGAGCCAGCGAAAAGAATAGAGCGGTAAACAACGAAAGCGCCGCAGTGAAAATTAATACCGGAGTATTCACTCCGATCGGATGAAACTTAGGAAGCGAAGCCGGAACAAGAGATTCAAGTAGGCCCATCCCCCAAATTGCTAGCAGTACTCCGCCCAGGCCTCCGGCTGCAGCGATCAGCAGGCTTTCCGTGAGCAATTGGCGCACGAGGCGCGTGCGGCTGGCTCCCAGCGCCGCACGGACTGCGAATTCCTGCTCGCGCGTGGTAGCTCTGGCGAGCGTCAGGTTGGCCAGATTGGCGCAAGCGATCAGCAGAACAAATCCTACCGCTCCGAGCAGGATCAAGAGTGCCTGCCGCACGTCACCGACAAGCTGTTCGCGCACGGGCACCACTTTCGCGCCGAGACCTTTATTAACGGGAACTTCCTTTTGGATTTCGGAAGCGATGCCGGACATTTCCGCCTGTGCTTGCGGCAGCGTCACGCCCGGCTTCAGACGCGCCACCACATACAGATAGTGGTTGTCTCGCGTGTTCATCTCATCCTTAGGCGCGTACGAAAGGGGCATAAAAAGATCTACGAGCGGCAGGTTGTCAAAGAACGGCATTCCCTGCGGCATTACGCCAACGATGGCGTAGTCCTCGCCGTCCAGGTGGATGGTGCGGCTGAGGATATTTTTGTCTCCGCCAAACTTGGACTGCCACAAGGCATAACTCAGCAGGACGACGCGATTCTTTCCCCACTGCTCCTCTTCCGGCAAAAACCCGCGGCCGAGCGTAGGATTCACTCCCAACAACGGGAAAAACCCAGGCGTCATGGCTGCGGCCCGGAGTCGTGCGGGTTCTTCTCCCGGGCCCGAAAGGTCGACGTTGGCATAGTACGAAGCAACCATATCGGTGAAAACGTGATTGCGAGCGCGCCAGTCGCGGAAATCCGGGGCGGAGGAGCCGGATATGTCGATGCCCTGCGAAATCATGGTGGACCAGACGAAGACAAGCTTTCCAGGGTCTTTGTAAGGCAGGGGTTCCAGGAGGACGGCATTGACGACGGAGAAGATAGCGGTGTTGGCTCCGATGCCGAGAGCTAACGTCAGGACGGCGATAATCGTAAATCCGCGATTCTTCGCCAGCATCCGGATTCCGTACTGAACGTCCTGCCAGAGTGTTCCCATAATCCTCGCCTCCCGCAGACTTTTGCCCGCTTGCAGATTGCACGCGGCGTACCGAAATTCAACGCGGGGAGAGTCTGGCACCAAAGAACTTAGTTGGAAGGCGACCAGTTAGACTTTCAGTCTGTGCGCGATTTTGGGAATCGGGTGTAATCAGCCGAACAGTGTCGAGGGCGTCCGAGCCGGGAAAACTTTGGGACTCGCCAATCAAGGCACACGGCGGACCCAGAGGCGCTCGGTGGCTGGTTTGCCCAAGTGGATGCGCGCGGGGCGGTGGCCGACGGATACGGCCATGGTCTCGTCATACTCGCGCTTGTGGACGCGCAGGCGCGTCCCGGGGCGCAGCTTGAGGCTTTCCATGAACTCGAGAAACTTGGGATCTTTTTCGAAGACGCGGAGAACTTCGTAGGAGCGGGAAACCTCCGCATCAGACAGCCGCACCGCGCCGAATTTGCGGCGCAGCTTGGACATGCCGCCGAAGAGTGGAACGCCATGCGGGCAGCGGACGTCGCGGCCGAACCGCTTCAGCAGGAGCGCCGCGACCTGGGGAGAAATCCCATGTTCCAGGCGCTCAGCTTCTTCGTGCGCGCGCGACCAATCAATGCCGATGACGTCGGTGAGAAGTTTTTCCGCCAGGCGATGACGAAGAACCAGGTGCTGCGCGATTCCCTTCCCTTTCACGGAGAGGACGATGCGGCCGTCGCGCCGGACGTGCAGGTAGCCCGTGCGGGCCATGCGTTTCAGCGCATTGGTTACCGCAGGCGGCGTGACGCCGAGGTCTTCGGCCAGCCGCGCGCTGATTGGCGCTTGCTCTTCCTGCACGAGCTCCCAGATGGCTTTTAGATAATCTTCCTGGGATACGCTGGTTTTTTCGCGCCGCACAATTGCCCTCGCAAAATGCCGGGTCTAGGAAGACGCGCCTTCCGATCGCTCTTCCGGGTTCGCAGCTTGTTCCGTCTGCGTCCGGCGCAAACGCGCCGATAAATCTTTGACGCGGGCTTCGATATCATCGCAGACGCGGCGGTGGATTTCTATATCTTCGCCGAACGGGTCTTGCACCCGCCAATCTTCAAACGGCTGGCCCGCAAAAAGAGAAGCTCCGGGAATGCCGGACATGTTCACGATCAGATCCGGTTTCACGAGCGAGTGCGCGCGAAGACCTTTCGAAAACTGTCCTTCGAACGAGATGCCGCGTTCGCGCAGAACGCGCTGCGTGGTGTTGTCGATAAATCCGAGCGGGGAAACCCCGGCGCTCTCTGGCTCGATAATGTCGGAAGATTCGTGGCGCGCAATCGCCTCCGCCATCTGGCTGCGTACGCAATTGCCCATGCACACGAAAAGCACCTTGACCGGCTGCGGCATGGCTTAGGAGGGGCTCTCCGCCATCTTCAAAAAATATTCATGGACGGAGGAGTCGGCGGTTAGCTCGGGATGAAAGGTGGACGCCAGAATCTTGCCCTGACGCACGAGCACCGGATGCCCGGCGTCTTCCGCCAGCACTTCCACGCCTTTACCCACGGACTCGATAATCGGCGCACGGATGAAAACCATTTCCACAGGCGCCTCGGCAATTTTTGTTTGTCCCAGGTGAACGTCGCTGGCGAGTTGCCGTCCATAACCATTTCGCAGAACGGAAACATCGAGCAGCGCGAGCGATTCCTGCGAGGGGCCATGAACTTCGCGCGCGAGAAGAATCGTGCCGGCGCAAGTCCCGAAAAACGCTCCTCCGTTTGAAGCGAACTGCTTCAGCGCATCGAAGAGGCCCTCTTCGGTCATTACTTTCAGGTGCGTGGTGCTTTCACCGCCCGGGAGAATTACGCCGGAAACGCCCTCCAAGTCTTCGGGGCGGCGAACGTAGGTGTGGGCGACGCCGATACGGTCAAGCATTTTGGCGTGAGCTTCGTAGTCACCCTGAATCGCGAGTATTCCAATGTTCATGTCGAGGCCGCGCTTACCAGCCGCGGGTTTGCATCAGGTCTTTTTCTTCGAGCTGGCGAATGTCGAGGCCCTTCATGGCATCGCCAAGCTCTTCAGAGGCTTCCAGCACGACTTTCGGGTCCTTGTAATGCGTGGTGGCCTTCACGATGGCGCGAGCGCGCTGCGCGGGATCGCTCGACTTGAAAATTCCGGAGCCGACGAAGACTGCTTCGGCGCCAAGTTGCATGACCAGCGAAGCGTCCGCCGGAGTGGCGATGCCGCCGGCCGAAAAATTCGGCACGGGCAACTTTCCGTTTTTCGCTACCCACTGGACCAGCTCGAATGGCGCGCCCAGTTCTTTCGATTCGTGGACCAACTCTTCTTCACCGAGCAGCGTCAGGCGCTTCATCTGGCTGACGATCGTGCGCAGGTGACGAACTGCTTCCACAATGTTGCCGGAGCCGGCCTCGCCTTTCGTGCGAATCATCGCGGCGCCTTCGGTGATGCGGCGCAGCGCTTCGCCCAAATTTCGCGCTCCGCAAACAAAGGGCACCTTGAAGCCGTGCTTCCAGACGTGGTGCTCCTCGTCCGCGGGCGTGAGCACTTCGCTCTCGTCGATGTAATCGAGTTCGAGCGCTTCGAGCACTTGCGCTTCGGCAAAATGGCCGATGCGAACTTTGGCCATCACCGGAATCGAGACGGTACTCATAATTTCGCGAATGATGCGCGGAGCGGCCATGCGCGCGACACCTCCGTCCTTGCGTATGTCGGAGGGCACTCGTTCGAGGGCCATCACCGCGCAAGCTCCGGCTTGCTCGGCGATTTTTGCTTGTTCGGCGTTGGTGACGTCCATGATCACGCCGCCTTTCAGCATTTCGGCCAAGCCTACTTTCACGCGCCACAGATTGTTATTCATCAGATCCATATGTTTCTCCTGTTATAAGGTCGGATTACGAAATCTTTTTATCGCTTGCGGCATCAGCGGTCTCTTTAACGCGCGATTCTCTGGGTTCAATCACGACGAACCGGCCGCGGCCGCGCGCAAGCAAATCCCCTGCTTGATTGCGAATCTCTCCAACGAAATGCAAATTCCTTCCGGTCTTTTCCACTTCGTATGCTTCGATCAACAAAGGTGCGTCCACCGATACGGGCTTCAAATATTCCACGGCCAGCTCCGCCGTCACCGCGCGCACCGCGCGAAAGCGGCAGAGCTTGCCCATGGCTTCGTCGAGAACGGTGGCGATAATTCCGCCGTGAATAAATCCCGGGCCGCCCTGATATTCCGCGCCCAGCTTGAAAGCTCCGCGAATGCGCTTGGCGCTGTCGTCCTGCTCGAACGTCAGCTTCATTCCGCGGTCATTCGCGCCGCCGCAGCCGAAGCATATGTTGGTCGGATTGGGTGCAAGCAGCATTTTTTCTAAACCAATGCCACGCGTGACGGCAATTCGTTTTTCGCGCCGCGCTGGCGCTTTTGGAATTCAACTTTCAATTGCTCGCTAAACGTCTGCACGCCGCGAGCAATTTTCTTCTCGTCCAAACCGGCGAAACCTAGCCGCAACGTATTCGGTTGCGGATTCTGCAGGTAGAAATAACGTCCGGGAACGAAAAGCACGCCGCGCTCGCGAAGATGAATCAGCAGCTCGCCCGCATCAAACCCCGCAGGCAGAGTTACCCAGACGGACATGCCGCCCTCGGGACGCGTCCACGTGGCTTCCTTGGGCATGTATTTTTCGAGCGCGGCCTCCATGGCTTCCAGGCGGTCGCGATAAACTTTCTTCATCTTGGCCACGTGCCGCGCCAGATATCCGCGGCGAACAAATTCGGCGAGCGTCGCCTGGGCCAGTTGGTCCGTGTGCAAGTCGGTGGATTGCTTCACCAAGCGCAAGCGCTCGATGGCATTTTCCGGGCCGATGCACCAGCCGACGCGCAATCCCGGGAACGCGATTTTCGAAAAACTGTCGATTTGAATCACGTTTCCAGATTTGTCCAGCGCCTTCAGCGATGGCAGCGCAGTTCCGCGCAGACGCAGACGCGCGTAAATCGAATCTTCGATGATGGGAACTTGATAGTGCGAAGCAATTTCGAGAAGCCTGCGGCGTTCCGATAGCGGCATCATGGTGCCGGTTGGATTGTGAAAATCGGGCGTGACGAAAATGAACTTCACGCGGTTCTGCAACAGCACGGACTCGAGCGCGTCGAGGTCCATTCCAACATGCCCATTGCGCCGGGGATCCGTTTCCACGCCGACGGCCAGCATGCGCACACGCGCTCCGGCGAATATTGCGACCGCGCCCGGATACGCCGGATTTTCAAGCGCTACGGAATCGCCGGGGCGCAGAAAAGCCTTGCACACCAAGTCGATGGCCTGCTGGCAGCCGTCGGTGATCAGAAGCTGCTCGCTGCGCACGTGAATGCCATCCGCGCGCAGAAATTCGATGAGGACGCGTTTCAGCGGCTCGTAGCCGTCTGAAGAACCAAGCTGCAGGACGTGCCTGCCGTCACTGCGCAGCACCGCATTGCAGCAGCGCCGAAATTCCTCCACGGGAAAAAATTCTTCGGAGGGCCGCGCGGTTATAAACGCAATCGAATCGGGCGGAACGTCCGGCATCAAGCGCGTGAGGTTTTCGTCCGCGCGCTCGTCGGCAAAAATCGATTCCCAGCGCATGCCGCCGCCATTGCCGTTCGCGCGCGGAGGCGGAGTGAACTGCTTCGCCGGAGCGCCGCAAATGTACGTGCCGCGGCCGACGTGTCCTTGAATCATCCCTTCCGACTCCAGCTCGGCGTATGCGTTTGCGACGGTCGTGCGGTGAACACCCAGTTGCGTGGCCAGCTCGCGGCTCGCAGGGATGCGGTCGCCGGTGCGAAGTTCGCCGGAATGGACCAGCGCGCGAAGCTGATCGCGCAGTTGCACGTATAGCGGTATGTGGCTTTCGGGCTGTAAATGTAGTGGAAGCATTGGCTCGTCCCTATAGGCCAATATAAAGAACTAATTATAGCTGTAAAGAGCCAATTTGTCTTGCGGCAAGAAAAGGCCGGGCAGTGGGTCAGTTTCCGATTCTCCGCAAATCAGGAGTTGGCACGCAAAAATCTCGCTATTGCAGCTTGGCGTATTCGGATTTCGCGGCGATGAGGATGGGGACATCAGGGTCGGCGTCTTTCCAAAGCGTGAGGAAATCCTTGTAGGCGGCAAGCGCCCGAACTCGGGCGGCATCCGCATCCGCCCCTTGCGATGTTCTCGCCTGCAAGGCATTGGCGCGAGCCACGCCGAGATGCGCCAGCGCACCCGTCCAGCAGTTCCACACGATGCCGCTGTGGTCGAGAACCTTCTGAAACTCAACGGCGGCAGCGCTGCCTTGTCCGGCTGCCAGATATGCTTCTCCGCGCACATACGTGGGATAGAGGCAGGAGATATTGGTGACGAATGTAATCTGCCCCAACTCCAGCGGTGACGTCGCAGGTTGCAGTGCATTCACGGCGGCAGCCGGATTCTTTTTGTTCAGCGCCACTTGCGCGCGAATCGCAGGCAGCCAAATCGACTGCAACTGTGTGTCCAGCGGGTAACGCTTACCCAAGTCCTCGGCCAAGGATTCCGCTCGCGCCGTATCGCCCGCCATGGCAAACGCAAGCGCCGCTTCCACCCCAACCCCCTGACTCGCGGCATCCAGCTTCAAAGCCTCCTCCGCTGACTGCCGCGCTTCTGCGGTGTAGCCGTAAGCGGCTTCCCGCTGGGCGGCGATCGCCAGCCATATCGCTCCATTTTCCTTGCTGTCCGCCCGGATGGCGGCGTCCACCGCCCGCTTGGTCAGCTCCCGCGCCTTGCCCACATGACCAGAGTAAGCCTCTGTGTCGGAGGCGAGCGCCAATCCAAAGTTCTCTTCGGGCTTGCCCGCAAACCACTGTTGTTCCTCCGCCATCGCGACAGAATCCGCCCCGAGAAAGGCAAGAGCGTAGAGAGCATTGTGCAATAGGAGATCATCCAGTTTTTGCGCCTGCCCTTCGTGGATGCTCTGCCGTGCTTCGTCGAAACGCTGTAAGGCAAGGGTGTAGTTGGCGAGATTGTCGTAATTAAAGGCATCCGGCGCAAGGCGCAGGGCTTGCTTCGTGATATCCAAAGCCTTCTCATACTGCCCCTGTTCTGCGTACACGATGCCCAAATTCCCATACGAGCCGAAATCCCGCGGATAGCTCTCAATCGTCTCTTGAATGTCTGAACCGCCTTATCCAGTTCCCCGGTTACACTCCGGTAGTAGTTGGCGGCAATCGTCAACTTTTCCCGCTCGCTGGCATGTTCCCGTAACTGGAACGCTTTGGTGAAATACTCGCTGGCCCGCCCCAGCTCGCTGAGACCGGCGTAGTCGGCGCCCACCGCGTTGTAGCCCGTGGCAAAATTCGGGTCGAGCTGGATAGCACGTTGGTCGTAAGGCAGCGCTCCAGCGGAGCCTTTCTCGTTAAACGCCTTTGTGCCAAGGCTGTACGCTCGCAGAGCTTCGAGCGACGACGTAGTGGCCTGTTGGAGCGGAACATCCAACTTCTGCACCGTAGCCAGCGATTCGCCCAGCTCGCCGCGCAGCTTCGAGGTCGCCCGGCCCAGCGTGTCCAGCACCTTCTCCTTCGACGCCGCCGTCACCTGCTGCTCGGCCAGCGTGTCTCCGCTCCGGCAATTCACCGCCTTCAATCCCAGCACGTATTCGCTGCCCAGGCTGCCAATCGTTCCGGCAATGTAAGCTTTGCTGTCCGCGCGCTGGCAAAGCTCGCGGGCTACCTCGGGCGTGAGCTTCGCGTCCACCGGGCGGGTCATCAACTTCAAATTCTTCGCCACTTCGCTGTCGGAGAGCACATTCAAGAAAGGCGATTGCCGCAGCGAAACGTTGAGCGCCGTCTTCAGCGTGTCGTCGAAGATGGCATCACCCGTGGTGTTGGTGAAATCGCCGAGAACGATGGTGTCTTTTTCGGTGAGGGCTTGTGCGCGACGCGCAAAATGAAGCCACGCGCCAACGGCTAGACCGATAACCACTACTGCAACGGCGCCAATCGCCATCAATCGACCAGCCCACCTATTGGCAGGCCTCGGCCCGGCCTCGGTTGTCCCGACAGCTGTGTGCCCTGATGCGGTATCGCGCTTCAGCCGCTGCAAATCCGAGCGCAAATCGGCCGCATGCTGGTAGCGCAGATCGGGACTCTTCTCCAGCGCCTTGCTGATGACGTCTTCCAGTTTGGGCGGAATTCCCGGATTCAGCCGCACGGGAGCAACCGGCGTGCGATTCAGAATGGCGTCGAAAATCTCTGCCGAGGTGCTTCCCGAAAACGTTTGTTTTCCCGTCGCCATTTCATAGAGCACCAAACCGAAAGAAAAAATATCCGTGCGTCCATCCAGTTCTTTTCCGCGCGCTTGCTCCGGCGACATGTACGCCAGCGTGCCCATGGCTGCGCCCGGCGTGCTCAACTGCTGCGCCTCCTGTGTCAGCGTCGCGTCGGCATCCGTCCCTGACTTTGCTTGCAGCTTGGCCAAACCGAAATCCAAAATCTTTGCATGCCCGCGCTTGGTGACGAAGATGTTGGCAGGCTTGATGTCGCGATGAACAATGCCCTTGGCGTGCGCAGCGTCGAGCGCGTCGGCGATTTCGATGGCCAGCGATACGGCTGTTTCGATCTCCATCGGTTGTCCCGCGATGCGATGCTTCAGCGTCAGCCCATCGAGAAACTCCATGGCGATGAACATTTGGCCATGCTGATCGTCAATTTCGTAGATCGTGCATATGTTGGGATGATTCAGCGCGGAGGCGGCCTTAGCTTCGCGCTCGAAACGGCTGAGGGCTTGCTGGTCTTTGGCTACGCCGTCGGGCAGGAACTTGAGGGCTACAAACCGGCTGAGTTTGACATCCTCAGCTTTGTATACCACACCCATTCCGCCGCCGCCGATCTTCTCGACGATGCGGTAATGCGAAATAGTTTTGCCGACGAGCGGGTCCGCGGTGGGCACGTCGAGAGCATCTTAGGATGCGTCAGGAATCAAGTCAACGAAGACGGACTCCTTTGTCCGCCGGCACTGGCCTGCAATGTTCTCAGTGCCTGAGCGCGCCACAGGACTCTGGCAAAAGTGTTATTTCGCTCACGCATCAAGGGGCGTAATGGGCGAAGACGTAGTCATGATCTTTCGCAGGGGCGTGGCAGGGGAAGCAGGTCTCGTGCAGCGCCTTGTCGCCCGGCTTTGTGCCGGTAAAGTCAGCGAAGCCCCAGCCGCCCGACTCGGCGTACTTCTTTGAGTCCTTGACCATGAACTGAACGTTGACGCGGGACCCGACGACGAAGGACTGAGCGCCGGCGAATGGAGGGTCCAAGGCCTTGTTGTTGAATTCAGACGAAACGCGAGTCCAATGAGCCGCCGCAATGATGCTGCCGTCCGGGAACGGGAGCGTCCCTTCCTTGAAGGCTTTGATCGCTATTTCGTTGCCGAATTGACCGCGCAACTGGTCGGCCTTGCCCGGAATCAGGAGCTGGTTCACGGCGATCAATTCCCAATCGCGGTATCCCGCGGGAATTTTGACTCCGTAGATCGGGGAGGAGTCTGCATCGGACTGTCCGGACGCGTGGGGCATGTAGACGACAACGCCGGCCAGGATTGCAACTGCAAGCAGCAAGAAAACGATCCGTTTCATAGTGTTCCTCCTTTTTGAAATCTTGAGCGCCACCCCTCGGCCCATCTGTCACCTGTTCGAAACGCTCTGCGCCAGCGGAAGCTGAGGTGAAAGAGCCTCGACAATTTCATTTGTGGTCAAAATGGCGCCGGCATAATTTGGGATATTGACGTCGAGAGCGGCGCGCATTTCCGCGTCTGAGTAATCCGCCGTTGCGTCTCTTACCACCGTGACCTCGTAACCCAGCTCAGCTGCGTATCGAACAGTTGACTCCACGCAGGTGTGCGCGATGAGGCCGATGACGACGAGCTTGTGCATGCCATGCTTTTTGAGCTGCAAATCCAGATCCGTATTGGCAAAGCCGCTGGAACACCAATGCTCCTGCGCCACAATCTCACCGGGCCGCGGCTCGAGTTCGGAACGGATGCGGCCGCCCCAGGTGCCATGTTCGAACGTCTTACCCCGCCAGACTGCCTTCTGGATGGGTGCAATGTATTTCCATGTTTCGTAGTCGCCTGGACGGTATTGATGATGCAGCGCGTAGAAAACGCGAAGCTCCGCCTTTCGCGCCGCATTCAGAACCTGCAGCATATTCGGAATGCAGCTATTCGCTTCTGCTACAGCCTTCAACCGGCCCCATACTTTGCCGCCCTCGGAAATGAAATCGTTATAGGGGTCGATGACCAGAAGCGCGGTGAGTTCCTTTTCATACGTCAGCTTTGCCATGTAGTTTCATCTCCTGCTTTCACCTAAATCAAAGGCGGATTCGTTCCGTGCGAGCGTTGCGGCCGGCTCAAGAGTAGCCGTTCATTGCGGCAGCTCTGTCCCGGCCTCCTCCGCCACCATGTAACTGGCGTACCAGTCGGGCCAGTTCGCATCTGCCTTGCCGGTGCGCTTCTCGTGCTCGCCGTGCGCGGCCTCTGCGCGCCGCATGGCGTTCGCCAGGTCGCTCGCCGACGCGTAGGTCGTCGCCGCCGAGTCGATGCGGCCGGGCAGCCGCGTGGTGACTTCCTGCAGCACCCAGCCGTTGCCGTCCGGGTCGCTGAACAAGGCTCGCGATTGGTAGGTGCGGCGTTCGGGATCCAGACCGCCGACCGGGCCATTCGCACCGACATGAAAGAACTCGCCCACCTTGACGCCAGCGGCGATGAGTTGGTCCCGCGCGGCCACGATGTCGGAAACGACTAAGTATCCCTTCCCCGCACCTGGCGCTGCCGACGTGAGACCCTTGCCGAATTGGACCGAGCACCCGGAACCCGGAGGCGTAAACTGGATCACGCGGAGCTCGCTACCGAAGGCGAAGTCGGCGTCGAGCCGCCACCCGAGGTTCGCGTAGAACGTTTTCGCGCGATCGGCATCCGCGACCGGGATGATGACAACCTCGAATTTCATGTCCGCCGGCGCGGGTTTGGTTTCGATACCACGGACTGCGTTCGTGCTCATAGCTGCCTCCTGAGTTGCGTCATTTTCTTGCCTCAATGCGTTCACTTACATCGAAAGTCGGATTTGTTGAATGCGAGCGCCCATCGACAGAATCATCTGCTCCTTAAGGCGAGACAGTCGCGAAAACGCGGATCTTCCTTTTCGCAGCTTTGTACCACTGCTATGTTGGGTAGCCGGCCTATTGGAACGCCGAGCGAGGAGGCTAGGGACTGACAATACCTCCCTTCGCGGCGAACTTTACTCAAGTCACTTTTATTGTCAAGAGCAAGATTTGTGCTTGACAACCCATAACCGTACGGTTATGATTCGCGAGTATGCAAGCCGCTGCAGAAACCGTCTTCAAAGCTCTCTCCGACCCAACCCGCCGGGCGATCTTCGAGCGCCTGGCCCGTGACGGGGAACAGACAGTCCATGCATTGACCGATGATTCCGGCGTTTCGCAGCCGGCCATTTCCAAGCACTTGGGTGTTCTAAAGCACGCCAAGTTGGTGCGCGACCGGCGTGAGGGGCGCGAGACGCACTACCGCGCACAACCCCAAGCACTGGCTCCGCTGATCGACTGGATGAGCATCTATGGCGCCTTCTGGCGCGACCGATTTGATCGTCTCGAAAATCTACTGAAAAGGATGGACCAATGACCGATACCGCCCCAACACGCAGTCTCGTCATAGAACGTGAAGTGCCGCACGCACCGGAAAAAATCTGGCGTGCGCTGACCCAAGGCCCGTTGATCGAGGAGTGGCTGATGAAGAACGACTTTCAGCCGGTCGTGGGCCACCGGTTCAACTTCCGCTCGACGCCCGTGCCGGGTTGGGACGGGGTCATAGACGGCGAAGTCCTGGTGCTCGAGCCGAATTCCCGGCTCTCTTACAGCTGGGGCACCATGGGAATGAAGAGCGTCGTCGCATGGACGCTGACGCCTACCAAGGTCGGCACGCACATCCGCATGGAGCAAACCGGCTTCCGGTCGGAACAAGATGCCGCCTACAAGGGTGCGACATACGGATGGACGAAGTTCATCGGCAACCTGGAGCGAGTCGCGGGAGGATTGAATTGAGCACGAAAGGAAAATCGATTGCTTATTGGACCACTACCATACTCGTCGCGTTTTTTATGAGCGGGGGCATTGCGCAGATAGCGCAATTCAAGGCCAACCCCCACGGCGTAGTACCCCAGCTTGGCTATCCGATGTACTTCTTTGCGATCATCGGAGTTTGGAAGGTGCTTGGGGTCATTGCCATACTCGTTCCGCGTTTTCCGCGGCTCAAGGAATGGGCGTATGCCGGCCTCTTCTTCGACCTGACCGGCGCGGCGATTTCCTGCGCAGCAGTCGGCGGTTACGGCGCTTACGGCTTTCACGTTATCGCCCCGCTCTTGATTGCTGGTCTTACAGTGGCATCGTGGGCGCTGCGGCCCGCAAGCCGCACCATCGGCATTCTTTTTCCTGCAGCAAACGAAAGGGCGGCATAACATTTTGGAACTTCTAGGATGACAACATGAAAAAGTCAGGCGCGAAGCAAGGCCAGCCAGCATCGGAGATGATCTCGAGCAGAATCGCCGAACTCGGCGACTGGCGCGGGAAAACTCTCGGCAGAATGCGCAAGCTCATAAAAGAAGCAGACCCGGACGCCGTCGAGGAGTGGAAGTGGAGGGGCGTTCCGGTGTGGTCGCACGACGGCATCATCTGCACTGGCGAATCCTACAAGAACGTGGTGAAGCTCACCTTTGCCAAGGGCGCGTCTCTGAAGGATCCGGCCCGTCTCTTCAACTCCAGTCTCGACGGAAACGTACGCCGCGCGATCGACATCCACGAAGGAGAAGAAGTTAACGAGTCCGCCTTCCAGGCGCTCGTTCGCCAAGCGGTCGCGCTCAACAGTTCTGCCAAGTCGAAACCTACGAAGAAGGCGAAGTAGTTGCTCGCTTTGCGATCCTTCCGAACGCGAGGCCGTTGTTCAAGTCCATCGCTGTGTGGAGTAGCTGTCCGGGGATCAGGCTCCCACTTCCGATGAACATAACGCCAAAGACGGCGCCGAGTACGCCTGTCCCGAATATCGCGTTTCGCCCTTGATACGCGTGTGCGAACCCGAAAAGTATCGACGAAATCAGCAAACCCCACCAAACCGAACCCAAAGCCGCGCCGAATAAGCTGAGCAGCCAACCGCGATAGAGAATTTCCTCGCAAAATCCCGCGGTGATTGACACAAACACCCACACCGCGCGCTCAGTTGGGTTCGTCGGCAGCAACCGCTTAACGTTCTTCAGCGCCTTTTCCAACTGCTCCGGACTCGCCTTCTTTTTCTGCGCCTTCTGGATGGCGAAAAGCAGCAGAACGATTGCTGCCACGACTCCGCAAACCACAAGCGTGCGAAAAGGGTTTCCCGGTTGCTCTCCCAAATCGCTGAACGCGAGGTGATTCGTCGCACTTGTCCATACGCAAGCCACCGCGAGCGACCAAAGCGCCAGAATATTCCAGATATAAATTTGCATGGTGGACTTCAGCCGTGGATATAGAACGTAATCGAGGATGGGGAAAACCACGGCAAGCGTAAACGTAAAGATCCAGGCGCTCGTGCTGTGCACCGCACTCTGCCAAATCTCCGGCCGCCCCAGGGCGATCATGCCGCACAGTCTAGCGACAGAAAGAGAGCATCGTCAATCGGAAGGCGGCGAGCGCAGCAGCAGCTGGAATTGCGACAACTCCGGTTCAGGCGCGATGCGCGGAGATTCGCAAGCGCCAAATCAAAATAGCTATGGCGAACCAGGAAACAGCGGCGGCCGTGAGGACCAGCCACGCGCGATGCGTCGGTAATAACCGCCAAACGATCATTCCGAACGCGAAGAGGCCGATGGTGCTAAAAGCTGTCCCGCGAGCTTCGAGAGCAGCTGCGTCGCGGCCGCGCCGGGTACCTTCGAGGCCGGCGCGTCGTTTTTCCTCCTTTTCGTGAGTGGCGATCAACGTGGCAGTGGCGGGGAAAATTGCCGGGAAAGCCAGAAACAGGCCGCCGACGGCTGGGCCGAATTTTTTGGCGATGAGCCCGGTAGCGACAGTTACCAGCCCCCCGAGGAAGAAGCGGATGGCGTACTCCTGCCAGGTGGTTTCTTTCAGCGCTGTCGAATTTATTCTGATGCGCATCGTCTTTTCAGTGGTGTCGGGCTTTTCAGGCTCCCCGCCTGAGAAAAGCCCACCAGAGCCCCATCGCGACGATGAGCCAGACGACGAGCAGACCGACCGTGGCGAGTTTCGTCTCGGGCTTCTCGCGGTGCAGAAGAATCATGGCGCACCAGGCGTAGATGAAGAACGCGGCAGCCCCCGCGAGCATGGAGCGGGCTTCGAGCGCCGCGTAGGATGCGCCGTCAGTTTTGATGGTTAGCGCGAGAGTAGCAAGGCCCACCGACGGCGCGGCTCCGAACAGGGCGGAGAAACTCTTGGGCTTGAAGATCGTACCCAGGATCGAAAAGCCGGAGACAAAGAATCCACCCACTAGAAAGCGGATTAGAATTAATTTCAACAAATGCTCTCCCTCTTCGTTTCCGTCCAGAAGTATATGAATGCTCGGTTAGAAATCAATTACAAAACGGCTACAGTGGGTGCGAAGTGTTTCAGGTATTCAACGGATGCGAAGACGATCCGGCATCCTGTTCATGGGATGCGTCGAATTCGACGATCAGCGACTTAACGACTCGCTGGCCGTTTTTGTTTTCTTGCCCTCTCCTGGGCACGAACGAGAGCAACCGACCGACGCATTAAGAGTCCCCTCTTCCTGCTAACCGCAAGTTTTCATTCCTCGTTAGGAAGAACGCAGGAGGAAGCGCTGGACTTTTCCCGTGGCTGTTTTCGGCAACTCGGAAACGAAGCGGAATTCGTGCGGGCATTTGAAGCCGACGAGGCGCGTGTGCAGCCAGCCGTTGATCTCGCTGTCGAGGCCGCCGGCGGGATTCGTCAAGCCGGCGCGCAGCACAATGAACGCGACTGGGCGCACCAACCCCAGCGCATCGGAGCGTCCGACGACAGCGCATTCCGCCACGGCGGGATGAGCGAGCAGCGCATTCTCCACTTCACCGGGTGAGACCCACATGCCGGAGACTTTCATCATGTCGTCGGCGCGGCCGGCATAATGATAGAAGCCTTCGGCATCGCGAGAGAACTTGTCGCCCGTAAATACCCAGCCGTCCTGTTTCACGCGCGCGGTGAGTTCGGGAATTTGCCAATACTCGGCGAAAGCGCTTTCGCCTTTCACCCACAAATTTCCGATTTCGCCGCCAGCGACCGGCTCGCGCGCTTCGTCAACAATGCGCGCTTCGTACCCGGGAACCTCGCGACCGCAGGTGCCTGGGCGCGCTTCCCCGGGCCGCACAGAGAGAAAAACATGAAGCATTTCGGTCGAGCCGATGCCGTCCAGAATTTCAAGCCCGAAACGACTGCGAAAGCGTTCGAAAATCTCCGCGGGCAGCGATTCGCCGGCGGACACCGCGATCCGAATGGAAGAAAAATCCACCTTTAACCCCTGCTCCGCTTCGCGGAGAAGAGCGGCGTAAAAAGTGGGCACGGCGAAAAAAACGGTCGGGCGATATTGCGTCACAAGTTGCGCGACGTGGTCGGGACGCGGACGATCGGGATACAGCAAGGTGCTGGCACCGAAAAAAAACGGGAAATACATGCCGTTTCCCAGCCCGTAAGCAAAATAAAGCTTTGAGACGGAGAACATCCGATCATCGGCGCGAAGACCCAGGACTCCCTGCGCGAAGTTTCGGGAGGTGACCAGCATGTCGCGATGGCGATGCACCGCCGCTTTCGGCGTCCCGCCGCTCCCCGAGGTGTAAAGAAAAAACGCGGCGTCAGTAGCCGCCGTCGGATAAGTTTCCATCGCTCGGCCATTAGCCGGCAGCCAGTGGCTGGAATGAACGGTCTTGCACGCAGCATTTTGCAAGCGCGCAACGGAGTGGCCGAAAATTACAACCAGTTCCAACGCGCCCGGCACAATTCCCGAAGCAAATTCAGCCAGGATCGACGCATGCACCATGGCAAAACGCGCGCCGGAATTCGAAAGGTAATGGCGATAGTCCGAAGCTCGCGCCATCGAATTCACCGGCACGGCGATAGCGCCAATTTTCGCGGCGCCGAAGAAACACGCAATGAACTCAACCGAATCAGGAAGCGCGATCAGTACGCGATCCCCAGGCTTGCAGCCTGAATCGCGAAGCGCTCGCGCCACACGATTCACTTCGGTTTCCAGTCGGGCGTAGGTCGCTTCGCGTTCCACTCCCAAAATGGCAGGTTTTTCCGGATGCTCGCGCGCGGGCCGCGAGATGAATTCGTCAGCGATATTGAATATGCCGGAAGAAGATTGATCGCGAGTCACGCCGCCGATTCTACATCACAAGCAATTCTCGCCTTGCACTTGAATTGACGGTTTCTTGCAGGGGGCATAATTCGGAGCCGTCAATCTGTTGGCGACGAAACTCAGCAGGAGGTGCGCGTGCTTATTGCGTAGCGGATTTTTCGCCTAACCGGCGCATGCGCTCTTGCAGCTTTTTGCGCAGGGTGGATGGCGCATTGGGATTGAACGCGACAAGGTACCACAGCGGTTGCGTGCGGTCCCGGCTGAGGCGCGTGAGCGTAGCCGCGTCGCTGTTCGGATGCCGCGCGATGTTTTCGCGTATCGCCGAGTAAGGATGATGTGAAAGATGCCCCAGCGTCTTGGCGGAAACCTTGGGATGCTCGCTGATCAGCCGCAGCAAATAGTAGTCTTCTTTCGGCGCCTGCCGCGACAAGCTGTCCAGCGCTTCCGGTCTTACCTCCGCGCTCAGAACCAAGCCGATTTTTTCATCCCAGCCGGCGTTGATGCGATTTAGCTCTTGAGTGCGCGCGTGGATCAATTGCTCGATGACGCGCCGTTCTTGCTCCAGCCGCGGCGCCGGGAGCGCGCTGCGCTCTACCGAATCAAGCACGCGCAAAAGATGCTGCCGCTCGCCAAACACGATTTGCGAGGTTCGCACCGTCTTCCCTTTCGCCGCATTTCGCACCAAGTCTGAACGTCTCATCGTTTGCTCACCCCGCAGGTCTCACAAGCCGCAAATACTTCCCAGGGAGCGGCTCTGGAGGAAAATGGATTCCCGCTTTCGCGCGGCGATGCCTTCGCAATTCACGCCAGCAGCTACGCCAACAGACAACGCGCCAGATTATCCGACCTCAGCGCCACAGAGTAAAGGAAACTGCGGCGAACTGTTCCGTAGCGCGCAATACGCGGTCCTAGAACCATCCAAATCGCCCGTTCGCAGGTTTGGAGTGCGGGCTTGGCGCTACGTTCATATCCCCGCCGGGCACCATCAACCGCAAACACCTGCCCCATCGCGCCACGGCTGGCCGCATCTGAAACGAAAGGCCAGCAAAGTACAGGTAACCGTTCTGAGGGGCTAAGTCCTGGTATTACAGAACTATTACAATTTCGTTTTCCCATTACTGCTAGTCTAATCTCATCGTAAGACGAGTAAAGCACCGCGAAGAAATATCGAACGCTCAATAACAAGAAGAAAAGGGCCAAGACTATGGGAGTCGAACTCACCGATCTCGAAAGAAAGCCTGCAGCCAAGGATGAAGTGAACTGGGTCACGGCTTCGTTCATGGCGCTGTTTCATGTGGGCGCCATTGTGGCGCTGTTTTTCTTCAGCTGGAAAGCGTTCTTCGTCGCCGTAGTTCTGTGGTGGATGGCGACCAGCCTGGGAATCGGAATGTGCTATCACCGGCTTCTCACGCACCGCGGCTACCAAGTTCCCAAATGGCTCGAATACACGCTCACCGTCTTCGCCACGCTTGCGCTCGAAGGCGGCCCGATTTTCTGGGTCGCCACGCACCGCATTCATCACAAATATTCTGACCACGAAGGCGACCCGCATTCACCGATCGACGGCAAATGGTGGTCGCATATGGGCTGGATCCTGATGGGCAAGTCCATGCACCACGACACGTCCACACTCGCCCGTTACGTTCCCGATCTCGCCAAAGACAAGTTTCACGTTTGGATCACAAAATATCACTACGTGCCGATGATCGTTCTTGGGCTGATACTGCTTGCAGTGGGCGGTTGGAAGTTCGTCCTCTGGGGCATTTTCTTTCGCACCGTCGTGGGCCTGCATTTCACTTGGCTGGTCAACTCCGCCACCCATTCATGGGGAACGCGCCGCTTCGAGACTCGCGATCTCTCCACCAATAGCTGGTGGGTCGCGCTGCTGACCTGGGGCGAAGGCTGGCACAACAATCATCACGCGCATCCGGTCTCGGCTCGCCACGGTTTGCGCTGGTTCGAGGTTGATACGAACTGGTACGCCATCTGGCTGCTCGAGAAAGTCGGCCTGGCGAAACAGGTTCACACCACAAAGCTCGCAGCCATGAAGCGCGCCGAAGAAGCTGCCAGGCAAACACCCCAATTTGTAGCGCCAGAGCCGCAGCCCGAGCTGGTTTCCGCGCAACTGTAGACGTCAAGCTGAGCCCCGGTTCTTGATCCGCGGCTCAGAAAACGCTACAAGGGTCCAGCCTCCTTCTCAGTTAACGACACAGGCTTCGAACACGCATCTACTGCGACGAAACGCGCCCTCCGCGGTACAATCCAGTTGAGACCTCTTAGAGACCCATGCGCATCGCGAGCCGCCGAAAAACAATCGCATTTTTCCTTGTGCTGGGCATATCCCTGGTGGCGCTGGCGGTTGCGCTTGACGTGGGCTGGATCATCCTCAACTGGCGCCAAAGCGTTATGTTATTCCTCGGCGTAATTGTCTTCGCCACGATTATTCTGGGCATGATCTTGAATACGACTTTCCTCGTCCGCGAAATCCGCCTTAACGAGCAGCACGGTAGCTTCATCAACGCAGTCACGCATGAACTGAAGACGCCGATCACGTCTATTCGCCTGTATCTCGAAACGCTCCAGCGGCGGGAAATAGAAGAGGCGCAGCGACAGCAGTTCTACCAGCTCATGCTCGACGACACCGACCGCTTGCTGGGAACCGTCGAACAGGTTCTGAAAGCGGGCCAGGTAGGATACAAGCGCGGCGAACAGTACCGCGCCAAGATCGATCTGGGCAATCTCGTCGCCGAGTGCATGGAGCTTGCGCGCACGCGGCACCACCTGGATTCCGGCACTCTGCATTTTGCATCCGCAAATGGCCAGCCCGCGAGCGACGGCCATGCAAAGGAAGCACTGCTTGCAAAGCCCGCAGCCGAATTCCCCGTGCTCGGTGATCCGGACGAGCTTCGCACCGCCATAACGAACGTCCTCGACAACGCGATCAAGTATTCCGTAGGAAGTGTTGACGTCGCCGTCAGCATCGAGGCGCCGGACGAAAAACACGTGGTCCTTCGCGTGCGCGACCGCGGAGTAGGCATTCCCTCCGACGAGCTCAAACGCGTCTTCAAACGCTTTCACCGCGTCCGTCGCCGAAGCACGTCCAAAGTAAAAGGCACCGGGCTGGGACTTTTCATCGTCCGCTCGATTGCGCGAGCGCACGGCGGCAAAGTTTTTGCCGAAAGCGAAGGCGAAAACCAAGGCACCACCGTCACTTTGGAACTGCCGCGGAGCGACGCATGAGCAGCCGCGTGCTGGTGGTGGAGGACGAAGCGCACCTGGCCGACGGCTTGAAGTTCAACCTGGAGGCCGAGGGATATTTCGTGCAGGTTGTGGGCGACGGCGAATCCGCGATTGACCGCCTTCTAAAAACAAAGGAAAAGTTCGACGCCGTAGTCCTCGACGTAATGCTTCCCGGAATCGACGGCTTCGGAGTTGCCTCCGCTCTGCGCAAAGCCAAAAATTACGTTCCGGTCCTGATGCTGACCGCTCGCGGACGCCCGGAAGATGTCCTGGAAGGTTTTGCTTCCGGAGCGGACGACTATCTGCCTAAACCATTTCAACTGCCGATATTTTTGGCGCGGCTTCAGGGACTCCTCCGCCGCACTGGTTGGCTGAGCAACGGCAACAATGAATCGAAGCAGAAGCCGGCAGGCGGAAAATCAGCCGCGGCGGCTAAGAATGCTTCGCAAGCGCCGGAGCAGGATCTCTTCGAATTTGACGGCCGAACAATTGATTTTGATAATCTGCAGCTCAGCACGGCCGACAGCACCATCCAACTCACGCTGATGGAAGCCAAACTTTTGCGCCATTTGATTCGCCAGCACGGCCGCACGGTCTCGCGCAAATCGATTTTGGAAGACGTGTGGGGTTTGCACGAAGACACCGACACGCGCGCAATTGATAATTTTATCGTCCGCCTGCGGCGCTACATCGAGGACCATCCCGCGAAACCGCGGCACCTCTTGACCGTTCGCGGCGTGGGCTATCGTTTCGTTCCGTAACCGCACCGCTTTAGCTGGATTTTTTGTGCAGCACACGAGGAAACATTCATGCCCGCTTTTGACGAGCATCGCGAAGAATTGGAACACTACGAAACGATGATGGGCCCGCACCGCGGCCGTTTGGCCGTCACGCTCGATCTACTAACCAACGCGCTCGTGCTCGTGGGCCAGCACGGCGTCTATTGCCACAGCAATCGCGACGCGGCCGTGCCGGTGATGGACATTCGCATCATCACCGCCGAGATTGGCAAAGCGAAAGAGCTGATTCAAAGCGTAATGGAGAGCATTCGCGCAGAACGCAAGCCGTAGCGGTGGGGTGCGTAACGCTGGCGGTTTACTTCAATTTTGCGGAACGTCTCAGTGGAGCTATGGACCGGCCGCACGCCGAATCTTCCATAAGCCTTTCGAGCCGCCTCAGCTTGGTCTCTTCTTTTTTCGCGCTGATGACCCACCAGGTTGCCGTTCTCTGATAAGACGGCGCCTGCGAACAGAAAAAGTCCCACGCCGCCTTATTCGCTCGAAATACTTTCTCGAAACGCTCGCCGAGCTTGGCAACATTTCGTTGTTCGTACGAGTATGTGTTCTCCGCCGTCCGCGCCTCGAATGCTTTCCATCCGGTGGCATGCAGCAAGCCCAATTTCCTCAGCTCCTGGATACGCTTCACGTTTATCGCGCTCCACTTGCTCTTTGATTTTCTTGGGGTGACGCGGATGGTGTAGCTTACTTCGTCGATGCTCTTACGAATTCCATCGATCCAGCCGAAACAAAGCAGCGCATCCACAGCTTCCGGCCAGGTAATGCTCGCTTTGCCCGAACTTTTCTTGTGGAAGCCGACCCAAAGCTCAGTCTCCCGAGCGTGGTGTTTCTCAAGCCATGCACGAAGTTTCGCAGGAGACTCGAAAAAAACCGGTTTCATCCGTTGCTCGCGGTCGTTGCTAGTCGCTTTACCGGCGCTGGACCAAATTTCCTGCAAAAATTAAATTGGATTGCCGTTAGCGTCGATGAAGTGGACCTCGCCGAAATTCAATTCCCGGATGCCCGCTTCGATCTTCGCGCGGTCACCGACCACGATCCAGATCAGGTTGTCCGGATGAACCACCTGCTTCGCCGCGGCGTCCAGATCGCTCGTTTTCAGCGCGCGGATTTTCCCCGACATGGTGTCGTAATAATCGTCCGGCCAGCGGGAATCCAGTATGGTGGTGATGGAAGTGCCCACCGCGTCCAAGGTTTCGCGCGACCCCGGCAGGCTAAGCGTTTCGTTGGCCTGTGTGCGCGCCAACTCATCCGGCGTCACCGGACGATCCCCCAGAATCGCGCGCATCTCCTTATTCATCTCCACCAGAGATTCCTTGGTCTTGTCCGCCTGAACCGGCGCAAAAGCGAGGAATGGCCGCTGGAAGCGCGCACCAAGCACGAAGCTGCTCGCTCCGTAGGCCCAATGCTTATCCTCGCGCAGGTTCATGTTCAAGCGCGAGCTGAAGGCCCCGCCCAGGACGTCGTTGAAAGCCTGGATGGCCAGTTCGTCGGGCGTATTCGGCGGCACCGTGATGTTTGCGGCGATCACCACAGACTGTTCGGCGTTCGGCTTATCCAGAATATAGACCGCCGATTTGGCCGGGAGTTTTACTGCAGCCACATCCTTTTTCGGAGCCTCGCCGGATTTCCAGCCGCCAAATACTTTCTCCAGTTTCGGCGTGATCTCAGCGAGCGTGGTGTCGCCCACAACTACCAGCGTGGCGTTATTCGGCTGGAACCACATTTGATGGAACTTCACCAGATCGCCGCGCGTGATTTTTTCTACGCTGGCCGCGGTTCCGGATCCAGTGAACGGGCTGCCGTAAGCATTGTTTGCCCCATAAATAAGCCCGGGGAAAGCGCGCAGAGCCATGCCAATCGGGTTGTCCTGCTCCTGTTGGATGGTGTCGAGCTGCAGCTTCTGCTCGCGTTTAAAATCGGCCTCCGGAAACGACGGATGCAGAATCACGTCGCCGAACAAATCGAGCGAAGGATCCAGCTTTTCCTTCAGCGCGGAAAGCTGTACGTAGGAGAAGTCCAAATCGGAATATGCGAATAGATTTGCGCCCAACAAAGCTGTTTGATCGTTAATCTGGAGCGCGTTGCGCGTGGGCGTACCGTCGATGAGAAGCGCGGACATCAGTTTCGCCGTACCCGGCGCCACGGAGAGGTCGGCTGCGTAGCCGGCATCGGCGGTCATCCAGAAATTCACCAGCGGGAGACCGGGACGCTCGGCCAGGATCACTTTGAGCCCGTTCGAAAGCGTGGCGCGCTGGAGCTTAGGCAGCTTCAACTCCGGTGGTGTGCCGAGCGCAGGCGCCTTCGAGCGATCCAGCGCCGCCGACGTGGCTTTGTAGTCCGGGAACGGCTGGACCTCGGCAATGTACACACCGTCAGAAAGCCAACTGTTCGCCGCCGCCTTCAGATCGCCAACGGTCGCTTCGCGAACTCGTTTCAATTTAATTTTGTAACCGCCGGCGTCACCGGTATAAACCTCGTACTGCGCCAGCCGGTCTGATTTTCCGCCGAAGCCGCCGATGCGCTGCACGCCGCGGAGGAAACCCGCGAGATACTGCGTCTGCACGCGCTGCAACTCTTCGGCGGTGGGCCCATCCTTCAGAAATCGAGCCATTTCCTGGTCAATCGCCTTCTCAATTTCATCGAGGTTATGCCCCTGCCGCGCGGTGACTTGAACGACGAACTGGCTGCTGATCTCACGCGTGTCGAGAGAGACCTGGACATCGCTGGCAATCTGGTCGTCATACACCAGCCGCTTGTACAGCCGCGAAGTTTTGCCGTCGCCCAAGCAGGAACCGACCAACTCCAGGTAGTCGGCATCTGCGCTGCCGAATTGCGGCACGTTCCAGACCATGTAAATGCGCGGTAGCGGGACGCGATCTTGCGTGAGTTCGCGGTGCGTGCCCCGCATCTTCGCGACCCAAACTTTTTGATGGGCCACCGGCGAGCCGGGCGGGATTTCGCCGAAATATTTTTGAACCTTCTCTCTCGCTGTCTTCACGTCAATATCGCCCGCCAGCACGATGACCACGTTGGACGGCCCGTAATTATTCTTGAACCAATCCTGCACGTCTTTGAACGAAGCAGCGTCCAGGTCCGACATGTCGCCGAGCACCTCATGCGAGTACGGGTGGCCCGCCGGATAGGTATTGTCGGGAAACTTTTCCTCGGTAAGAAAGTACGGCTGGTTCTCGTCCTGGCGTTTTTCGTTCTGCACCACGCCGCGCTGCACGTCGAGCGTCTTCTGGCTCAAGTCGAGGAATCCCATGCGGTCGGACTCCATCCACAGCGCGAAGTCGAGCGCCGATGTGGGGACATTCTCGAAATAGTTCGTCCGGTCATAGTATGTCGTCCCGTTCAGTTCGGTCGCACCCACCGATTCGAGTGCCTTGATGTAGCTTCCCGTGGCGTGCTGGCTGCCGCCGAACATCAGGTGCTCGAAAAGATGCGCAAATCCCGTCTTCCCCGGCTTCTCGTTCTTGGAGCCGACGTGGTACCACAGGTTCACGGCCACGATCGGCGCTTTGTGGTCTTCGTGAACGATCACGGTGAGCCCGTTGTCGAGCACGAACTTCTCGTAGGGAATATCTACCTGCTGAGCCTGAGCGCAAGACCCCGCGATAAAAACCAAAAAGATAACCAGCCAACGTACCCGCATGCGTTCCTCCTGAATTTTCTTCGAGGCAGCACACTAACCTGCATCGAGCCCGTAGCCGAATGCGCGCCGCCGAAATGTTTTGTGGTGAGTTGGGAGCGCGAGTCCTATCGCGCTTCCGCCCTTCTATTTGAGATCACCCGGAAGTTATGATTTCGAATCCGTCTCTGCCGCAAAACGATACTTGCTCCCCCCTGCCGCGTCAACCTCGAAGGGCAAACATTCGGGACACAACTCTTTACACTTCGACGCAGCTGTCGATAAAAGGATGTTTTTCCCGGCGCGTTTATTTACAGAAGTTAACTGAGCAATTCAGACAACACGCATGCTGGACGGCCATACGGCTGCGGATCGCAGGTCTCGTTCAGAACCAGCGCTCCCCATAAACTGCTTGGCGTTGCGGCAGTTTTCAGTTAAAGAGTATCTGTCGTAGCGTACA
>JBEKHP010000006.1:0-146081 GCA_050012235.1 Candidatus Acidiferrales bacterium
TGAAGGTTTCGTAACGAATGCATCAGGTTCTGTACGTACGGCGAGCGGATATCGAATAGCTCGATGCGGCTGTTCACCTGCTCGCGCAGGCTGGACCAATCGAGATCAAGGAACGGGTGGTTGCGCGAAACCTTTCGCACCACGTCGTCCGTGATTCGCGGCCTCTCGCCCAGCCGCGCCAGGTGTAGCTGCTGAACCTTTCCCTGGCGCCGTACGTTATGCACCAGGAAATAAGTGTTGCCCTTGCGTCTTACGAAAGCCACAACACCTCCTTTTTGATTCAGCGTACGTAGTGTAGAAAGCGTCCACTACGCCGTCAATGGTACGATGCGGTGGACGCCGAAAATGCTGCTAATCAGTTATTAGTCGGGAAGCGCGGCTTTTTGGGGCACAAAACGCTAGACGGAGTTGCTTGCGGGCTCCGGTGGATGCGAGTTTCAATCGGGCGTGGAACAAAACGTTGCGAAGCGATTTGAGAACCCAGTCGAATTTTCGAGCCGCGCATCACGCACAGTAGGGGGAAAAGTGTCCTGGAACCCAGTCTATCGCCAGGTGAAAAAAATCCCGCGCGGGCGCGTATCTACCTATGGCGAGGTGGCGAAAGCGATGCGACTGAAGGCTGGAGCGCGCGCGGTGGGCTACGCTCTGGCGGCCTGCCCGCGCGGCCAAGGCATTCCCTGGCATCGCGTGCTGGGAGCGGGCGGGCGGATTCGCGTCCCGGAACCACACGCCGCATTGCAGCGGAAGCTTCTTGAAAGCGAGGGCGTAAAATTTGGCGTGACCGTTGACATGAAGATCTACGGCTGGCCGTTTCGCAAATCGAAGGCCGCGGCCGTGCGGAAGAAAAAGCGCGTAAAATCGGGTCGCTAGCCTTCCAAGCGTCTGCGGTTGTGATATAGAGGAATGCTCCAAAAGCAAGGAGAGAGACTGCGTGGCGGAACCCATCATCCAGGCGGAAGACCTTTTTAAGAACTACGGCGAAGTGGCCGCCTTGCGCGGCGTGAGTTTTTCCGTGGAGCAAGGCGAAGTGTTCGGCCTCCTTGGACCCAACGGCGCGGGCAAGACGACCACCGTCGAGATATTGGAAGGCATGCGCACACCGGACCGCGGACTCGCGCGCGTCTGCGGGATCGATCCGGAAAAGAGCGGCAGCCGGTTCAAGGAAATGATCGGCGCAGTTCTGCAATCCACTTCCCTGCCTGATAAAATCAGGGTGAAGGAAGCGATCGAGCTGTTCGCAAAATTCTATAGCGCTCGCGCCAATACGGATGACTTGCTGAAACGGTTTCAACTCGAAGAAAAGCGCGATGCTTTCTACAGCCAGCTCTCCGGGGGCCAGAAACAGCGGCTCGCGCTGGCTATGGCGCTGGTGAATAATCCACATGTTATTTTTCTGGACGAACCGACTGCGGGCCTCGATCCGCAGGTTCGCCGCGAGATTTATGCCATCATTGAAGAGTTGAAGCAGGACAAGAAGACTGTTCTGCTGACGACGCATTATATTGAGGAAGCCGAGCGGCTGTGCGACCGCGTAGCGATCATTGACTACGGCCGCGTGATTAAAACCGGGACACCGCGCGAACTGAAGCACACTTCGGCCGGCACAACGCGCATCGAAGTTCGGCTCGCCAGGCCGGTGTCAGACGGCGTTCTGGCCCATCTCGACGGCGTCGCGGATTGTCGCGAGTTCGACGGCACCTACGTGGTGCACTCCACACGCGCGCCGCAAACCATCGTCGCGCTGGTGAAACAGCTCGAGTCGGATAACAACGAGCTGCAAAGTCTGGAAATGTTTTCGCCGTCGCTCGAAGACGTTTTCATCGAGCTCACCGGCCGCAGGCTTCGTGATTGATTTGATCGATTGAATACAAGGACGAACATGGCATCGAATCCCATTGGAAACACTTGGACGCTCACAAAAATTCGCGTGCGCCTGGCAATGCGCAACCGGACGTTTCTTTTCTTCAGCCTGCTAATGCCGCTCGGCTTTCTGTTTTTCTTTGTCATGGTGTTCAGTAAAGGCGAGCCGGCATGGACTGCTTACATTCTCGGCGCGATTCTCACCATGACGGTGATGGGCAGCTTCTGGGGGCTCAGCGTGCAACTGGTTATGTTCCGCGAAGCCGGTATTCTTCGCCGGTTCCGGCTGGCGCCTCTGGGTGCGGGGCCGATGCTCGCATCTAGCATCCTGGCGAATTACATTCTCGTGGTCCCATCGGTCATTATCGAGATTCTTGTAACCAAATTCGTGCTGCATATGCAGGGCTGGGGAAATTTGTGGGCCATTTTTCTTCTGGTCACGATCGGCTCGGCCACTTTTTCCTCCTTCGGCCTGATCGTCGCGAGTGTGACGAACACGATGCAGGAAACGCAGGTCATCAACCAAGTTATCTGGACCGCATTTCTGTTCCTCTCGGGTGCGACGGTTCCGCTGGCGAGGTTCCCGCATTGGATTCAAGGCGCTTCCCTGTTTATGCCGGCGACCTATCTCGCCACCGGGCTTGAAAACGCAGCCACAAATCTTGCGACCAACGGCGAAATTCTCACCGACTTAATCGCACTGGCCATCGGAGTTCTCGTCGCTTTCGAAATCTCGCGGCAGCTTTTCCGCTGGGAGCCGGAAGCAAAACTTCCCGGAAGCGCGAAATTGTGGGTGGTGGCGGCCATGATTCCGTTCATTGCCTTTGGAACGTACGAAAACGTCAAAGGTGACCGCCTAGCGCGCATCCGTCAGGATTTTCAAATGATGAACCGAACAGCGACGGCTGCGCCGCCATCTCAGACTCGCTAGCTCGCTTCGAGGCTATGCCCACGGAATTTCGCAGACGGAGGAAATGATGCAGCGCACGGCGACGGCAATCTGGACAGGGGCGGTGAAGGACGGCAAGGGTTCTATTTCGACGCCAAGCGGCGTGCTCTCCGATGCACCATATTCCTTCCTCACACGCTTCGAAAACGGAAAAGGAACAAATCCGGAAGAATTAATCGGAGCAGCGCATGCGGGCTGCTTTGCCATGGCGCTTTCCGCGCAACTCGGAACCATGAATTTCAGGCCCCAAACGATCCGCGCTACTTCCACCGTCACACTCGAGAAGCTCGACGCAGGCTGGACCATTTCGAAAATCCATCTCGACGTAGCCGCGCGCATCCCGGAGATTTCCGACGCCGCCTTCCAATCCGCGGCCGCCAGCGCGAAAGCCAATTGCCCCGTGTCGCGCCTCTTCAAGGCTGAAATCACACTGAGCGCCGTGCTGGAGCAAGCGGCATGAAGATCCTTCCGGTTATCGCCGGCTTCCTGATCATCTCAGGCATCTTGCTGGAAGCGTTTGAAACGATCGTTCTTCCGCGAAGGGTGACTCGCCGTTTCCGGCTGACCAGGCTCTACTATCGCGTCCTGTGGATTCCCTGCCGCAGGCTTGCCCACTTCGTGAAATCGCCCAGAAGACGCGAAGGATTTCTGAGTTATTTCGGTCCGCTTTCTCTGCTGGGCTTGTTTGCCCTATGGGCCGCGATGTTAATCATAGGCTTCGGCTTTTTGTATTTCAGCGATGCTCGCATAGATCAAACCCATCCGACTTTGCCGACGTGCTTCTATCTAAGCGGCACCACTTTTTTCACCTTGGGCCTTGGTGACGTGACTCCGCACACTTCGGCGGAGCGGGTGCTGGCGGTATTCGAAAGCGGGCTGGGCTTCGGCTTCCTCGCGCTGGTGCTCAGCTACCTGCCCGTCATCTATCAAGCGTTTTCGCGCAGAGAGGTTGCCATCGTGCTGCTCGACGCGCGCGCAGGTTCGCCGCCTACCTCCACCGAACTTCTGCGGCGTCACGCAGGTGTGCACGGCCTCGACGCTTTGGAAAGGCTTCTCCGCGACTGGGAGCGCTGGGGTGCGGAACTGCTCGAGAGTCACGTGTCCTATCCGGTTCTCACGTATTTTCGCTCGCAGCACAATAACGAGTCCTGGCTCTCGGCGCTCACCGCGATACTCGACACGTCTGCGCTGGTAATTTCAGGCGTCGAAGGCGCATGCCAGCGTCAGGCTCGACTGACTTTTGCCATGTGCCGCCATGCCGTCGTGGATTTGGCTCAGGTGTTTCATGCGGCTCCCCTGAATCACAACGAGAATCGCTTGCCCACGTCAGAACTTGTTCGCCTCCGTGCAGCTGTTGCGGAATCGGGACTGAAACTTCACGACACGCCGGAGTCGAACGAGAAGCTAACCAAGCTGCGTGACATGTACGAGCCTTACGTTGAGGCTCTGTCCCAGTTTCTGTATTTTGATCTCCCGCCCTGGATCTTGGCCAAAGAAAGCACGGACAATTGGAAAACCAGCGCCTGGGGCCGCATCTCCGGTTTTACTGCACAGAGCCAAGTCGAACGCGCACACGACGACCACTCCTAGCAGCTGGGAGCCTCATCAAATCCCCCACTTGCTGCTAACATTAAAGCGCCATCGCTCGTCCATATACCGACAGGGTTGATTGCGTCCGCGGCTTCGCAAAACGCGCTAGGAGGGTATCATGGCTTCATTCCTTCAAGACCTGCGCTACGCGCTGCGAATGTTGCTCAAGAGCCCCGGGTTCGCGATTGTGGCAGTTCTGACTCTGGCCCTGGGAATCGGTGCCAACGTCGCCACTTTCAGCGTGGTCTATGCCGTCCTGCTCCGTCCGCTGCCCTTCCCGCATCCGGAACAGCTCGTGCGCGTCTTCGACGACCTGCGGAGCTCAAACGCCAAAAATGTGGGAATGTCCGCTCCCGAACTCTGGGATTTCCAGGATAAGTCCGGAGTTTTTCAGGATATTTCCGCCGTTTGGCCGATTGATTCCGATATTGCAGGTACGGACCGCCCGGTTCGCGCGGAAACTCTGGCCACCAGCCCGGATTACTTCACCATGCTCGGCGTCCAGCCTCAGCTTGGTCGCGTCTTCACAGCAAAGGATGCCGTACCCGGTTTCATCGAAGCGGTCGTCATCAGCGACGGCTTCTGGCGGCGGAACTACGGTTCGGACCCGAAAATAATCGGCCGAACGATGCGCCTCGATAACGATCTGTACACAATTATCGGTGTGATGCCCGCCGGCTTTCGCCATCCGGGGCGCACGCTTCAAACCGACGTCGAGGTTTGGTGCGCAGCCGGTTATAACGCGGCTCCCTTCCCCGTTCCGGCGCAGCGCGCTATAAGAATGATTCCCGGCGCCATCGGGCGCTTAAAGCCGGGATTGACCGTAGCCGCAGCGCAGGCGCAACTTGACGCATTCGCGGCTCACTTAAGCCAGGAATATCCGAACGATTATCCGGCGGCGACTGGCTGGGCGCCGCGCCTCGTGGCCGTCAAGGAAGATCTCGTGGGTCCGGAGCGAACGGAATTGTTCGTGCTATTCGGCGCCGTCGGTTTCGTGTTGCTGATTGGATGCGTGAACCTCGCCAATCTTTTGCTGGCGCGGTCTTCCGCCAGACGCCGCGAAATTGCGATCCGGCTGGCGCTGGGCGCTAGCCGCGCGCGTTTGACCACGCAACTGCTCACCGAGAGCGTTCTTCTGTCGGTAATCTCCGGAGTGGTCGCGCTGTTTACGGTAATCCTATTCAAGAATTCGATTCTTACGCTGGCGCCCTCGAACATTCCTCGTCTGAGCGAAGTCCATGTGAGCGCCGGCGTTTTATTTTTTGCTTTCGTCGTCTCAATTCTTACGGGCCTGCTGTTCGGCCTGGCGCCGGCGCTGCAAGCTGCGAATCCGAATCAGGTTGAGAACCTTCGCGAAGGCAGCCGCGGCTCTGGTTCCGGCAAACGTCACACGCGCCTCTCGCGCGTACTTGTAGTCTCAGAGGTAGCGCTGTCTCTCATATTGCTGGCAGGCGCGGGGCTTCTTCTTCGCAGCTTCTGGCATGTAATGGAGGTGCGTCCAGGCTTTAATCCGAGCCACGTCATCACTGCGCAAATTTGGATTCCAGTTCCGAATGACCCGAGCACCGATCCTTATCGCCCCGTCGAAAAGCGGGCTGCTTTTCTGATGGAAATCCTTCGCCGCGTCTCCGCGCTTCCGTCAGTGCAGGAAGCGGCCATCGGCAGCACGAACAGCCTGCCTCTCGGACAAGCTCGAAACGGCTTTCCGTTCACCATACAGGGTCGGCCGGCCGATTCGGAGCGAGCGCCCATCGCGGAATTTGCCGCCGCAAGCCCCGAATACTTCCGCGTGCTGCAAGTCCCGCTCCTGGCTGGAAGAAATTTCGCCGAATCCGACGCGGACAAAGCGCAGCAAGTTGTGCTGATCGATCAAACTCTCCAGCGGCGATACTGGCCCGATGAGGATCCGCTTGGAAAACAAGTAAAAATCGGCCCCACCGTTTCACAAAACCGTTGGCTCACGATTGTCGGCGTCGTCGGCGACATCAAGTCGGATGGCTTCGATGCACCCACCGCTCCGCACATCTATCTCCCCGTCCGTCAATCTCCGGGCTATGCCTCGGTGATTTATGTCCGCAGCGGAGGAAATCCCGAAAGCCTGGGCGAGGCTATTCGGAACGAAGTCCAATCTCTTGATCCCAACATTCCCGTGTTCAGCGTGCGAACGATGGACCAAGTAATTGCAAGATCCATGGCCGAGCGGCGCTTCGCCCTTCAACTTCTCGGCGTCTTCGCGACGGTGGCGCTTCTGCTTGCGGCAATTGGCATCTACGGCGTGATGGCGTATTCCTTCAGCCAGCGAACGCACGAGATGGGTATCCGCATCGCGCTTGGCGCGCAGCGCATGGACATCCTGCGTCTGGCCGTGGGTGAGGGAATGCGGCTCGTCATCATCGGGCTTGCCTTCGGCCTTGTCGGAGCCGCTGTGCTCACGCGATTCGTCCGCACCATGCTCTTCGATGTGAGCCCCGCTGACCCGCTTACCTTCGCCGCTATCTCCGGCATTCTCGCAGGCGTCGCGTTTCTGGCCTGCTATATCCCCGCGCGGCGCGCGACCCGTGTGGATCCGCTCGTAGCTCTGCGCGAAGAATAAGTACTATTGCCCTCGGGAAGATGCGGCCAATTTGGATGTGGCGCGCTCCTCCTCTGCGAGTCCGGCCCGCGCTGACTGGAAAACCCGTATGTTATAATCCGTTCTGCGCATCGATTTAAGCGGCTCGCTAACGCGCCGGAGCAGCCACAATGCCCATCCCGAAAACTGAAAAGATTTGGCATAACGGAAAATTTATCGGCTGGGATGACGCGAATATTCACATCCTTTCGCACGTCGTCAGCTACGGCTCCGCGGTTTTCGAAGGCATTCGCTGCTACGACACCAAGAAAGGTCCCGCGATTTTCCGCCTCCGCGATCACATCCAGCGCCTGTTGAATTCAGCCTATATCTACCGCATGGAAGTTCCCTTCAGCCTCGACGAACTCTGCAATGCAAATCTCGAGCTCGTCCGCACGAACAACATCAACGCATGCTACCTGCGGCCGATTGTGATGCGCGGTTACGGCGAAGCGGGCGTCGATCCCAAGGGCTGTCCCATTGAAGTTTATTTGGCGTGCTGGGACTGGGGAAAATATCTCGGTGAAGAAGCGTTGCGCAGCGGAGTGGATGTGTGCATCAGCTCCTGGAATCGTCCTGCGCCCAACACTTTGCCGCAAATGGCCAAGGCCGCCGCGAATTACATGAACTCCCAGCTCATCCGCATGGAAGCGCGCGCGAACGGCTATGTCGAAGGCATTGCGCTGGACGTGCATGGCCACGTCAGCGAAGGTTCCGGCGAAAACGTTTTCCTGGTGATGGACGGCACACTGGTCACTCCGCCGCTTTCCAATTCCGCGCTGCCTGGCATCACGCGCCACTCTATACTGACCATTTGCCGCGACTTGAATATTCCGGTTGCCGAGCAAATTATTCCGCGCGAGATGCTCTATATCGCTGAAGAAGTTTTCTTCTGCGGCACGGCCGTGGAAATCACCCCGATTCGCTCGATAGACCGCATCAAAATCGGGATCGGTTCGCGCGGTCCAGTGACCAAGCGCATCCAGGACGAATTCTTCGCGCTTACCGGAGGAATCAAGCCCGACCGTCATCACTGGCTATCGCAGGTTAACGTCGCCGCGGGCGCCGGTGTCGCTATACCCACATAGAATCGCACGGCCAAGATTGGCGAAATCCACGCTTCCCTCACACGCAGATTTATTCCTGCCAATTGTAGAAGCTCTATTCTTAACTCCCAATCTGCCAACTCGCTTTCTCTCCGGGAATTCAGTAAAATCGCGCGCGGCTCTGAAAATTCTGTCTTAGGCCGCTCATCGGAGGAGTTGTTTGTATAGCCTGCCTCAGAAACTTCTCGCGGAGTTTATCGGCACATTCGCGCTGATCTTCTTCAGCATCGGAGCAATTTGCGCGGATCAATATCTCCGCACCGCCGGGCAGCCTGGTATCGGCATTCTTGGAATCGCCATCGCCTACGGTCTCGCTTACGCAATCATGGTCAGCGCCGTCGGCCACATTTCCGGCGGTCATTTGAACCCCGCCGTCACCGTGGGCTTTTGGGTCACCAGACGCCTGAGCACTCTGCAAACTCTTTTCTACTGGATCGCGCAGCTTCTCGGCGCAGTTGCAGCCACCTACGCTCTCGTCGCCATCGTTCCGGAAACTGTTTGGAGTTCGATGGGAAGAGGCGTCATGCTTCTGGCGCCGGACTTCACACGCCTGCACGCCATGCTGCTCGAAAGCGTGATGACGTTCTTTCTGATCCTCGTCGTTTTCGCCACCTCCGTTGACGTCAGAGGCGCGCTCAACAAAGTGTCCGCTTTCGCCATCGGCCTCACGATCACTGTAGGCGTCCTCTTCGGCGGCCCATTCACAGGCGCCGCCATCAATCCGGCTCGGGCGTTTGGTCCCGCGCTCGCCGCTCGCTACTGGGCTAATCACGGGGTCTATTGGGTCGGGCCGCTCCTAGGCGGCGTCCTGGCTGCCGTGATTTACGACCGCGTCTTCCTCGCCGACCAGCCTCCCGTTTAAGCCGGACATGTAGCTCACCTCTTTAGAGGTGAGGCCGCTTCTCAGCCCGACCTCGCGCCAATCGCCAATTCGTAGCACCTGACCTAAAGTACAGGGTTGGCAGTTTAGAAATGACTCCCCGCAGCCTTGTTGCTACCCCCCGATGCGCGTGCTAGCGTGACTAGAAGCTATGTAGCCGAGGACTTTCGCTTATGGCCATCAATATTGACGATTTATTGCGCCGCGCAGTAGAAAACAGAGCGTCCGACTTGCACCTCAAAGTCGGCAACCATCCCTACTTGCGCGTGGACGGCATCCTCAACGCCCTCGGCGACGTGCCGCGCATCACGCCGGAAGAAATGCTTTCCATGGCTTTCAGCATGATGACCAACCGGCAAAAGCAAAAATTCAAAGAAACAGCCGAGTTGGACATGGCTTACGGCGTCGCCGGCCTCGGCCGTTTTCGCGTGAACGTTTTTCAACAGCGCGGTAACGTCGGCATGGTTCTGCGCGTCATTCCCACAAAAATTCGCACCATTGAAGAGCTCGAACTTCCGCGCGTCCTCTCGCAGATTTGCGAAGAGCAGCGCGGCTTGATCTTGACCACGGGAACCACCGGTTCCGGTAAATCCACCACGCTCGCAGCCATGATTGACCGCATCAATTCTCTGCGCGCCGAACACATCATCACCATTGAAGACCCGATTGAATACCTGCATCGCGACAAAAAAGGTTTCATCAATCAGCGCGAAGTCGAAGTGGATACGTCTTCGTTTTCTACCGCGCTACGCGCCGCATTGCGCCAGGACCCCGACGTCGTACTCGTCGGCGAAATGCGCGACCTGGAAACAATTTCCACTGCTTTGCTGGCCGCTGAAACCGGCCACCTGGTGCTTTCCACTTTGCACACACTCGACGCTACGGAAACCATTCAGCGCATCATCGCCGTGTTTCCGCCGCCGGAGCAAAAACAAATTCGCCTGCAGCTTGCCGGAACGCTGAAGGCCGTCATCAGCCAGCGCCTCGTGCGCAAGGCGGACGGAACTGGCCGCGTCCCCGCGGTGGAAGTGATGATTTGCACCGGCTACATTCGCGATTGCATCATTAATCCCGACAAGACTCGTATGATTCGCGATGCCATCGCCGCCGGCACCAGCCAGTACGGCATGCAGACTTTCGATCAATCGCTCTTCGATCTCTACTCGCGCAATTTAATTACTCTGGAAGAAGCTCTCATGCGCGCGTCGAATCCGGACGAATTCCGCCTCCGCGTTCAAGGTGTCCGCTCTTCCGCAGACGCCGCTCGCGAAGAAATGGAACGCGCCATGACGGAATTCGACCGCCTCGGCACCCGTTAAAAACATACGGAGATTTTCTTAACGCTCCGTCAGGGTTCCAGGCGCCGCAGCCGGTACAGAACGTGCCGCCGCAGTGGATGCCCTTCCGGCAAATTCGGATGGTCGAAGTCCTCTGAAGCATCATGCGTCATCCCGATCTTCTCCATCACTCGGCGGGATCGGATATTTTCCGCAACTGTGAACGACACGATTTCTTCGAGTCCTAGTTCGCCGAATGCGTGCTTCACCACCGCCCGCGCTCCCTCCGTCGCCAGACCGCGCCCCCAATGATCGGCCGACAGCCTCCATCCGATTTCAACGCACGGAGTGAAGCTCGCCTTGAATGACGGCACAGCAAGCCCTACATAACCAATGAACGACTGATTTTCGCGCAACTCCGCCGCGTACAATCCAAAATCGTGCTCGCGGAAATGTTCAGTAATACGTTCAACAAGCAAATCGCTCTCCGGACGCGTCAGACATTCCGGCATGAATTCCATCACGCGAGGGTCCGAATTGAGCCGGTAAAACGGTTCGCGGTCCTCTTCGGTCCAACGCCGCAGCTGCAATCGCTCAGTCTGAATCAACAATTTTTCCCCGCTCTCATATAAACTGGCAGCCGCCCCGGAGAGAACTATCTTGCGCCCGCTGCCATTCGTCAGCACCATCTACGCGATAATATTTTGGACCGCCTTCACTCTGTGGATAGTTCCGGAAATCATAGTTTCTAAGAGAAGAGCGCCCGAACTTTCGTCCAAGTCCGATCGCGGCTCTCTCCTGGTGGTGGTGCTGCTTTTATGGATCGGAATCGGGACGGACTTCGCACTCTGCTTCCAACTGCCGCAAGCTGCCATTCGCTCGCAGCGCGAACCCATCTTTTTTGTTGGCATCGGCTTGATGTTTGCCGGGATGGCTCTGCGGTTCTATTCGATTTCTCTTCTTGGCCGCTATTTCACATTTGAAGTCGCAGTTCACGCGGATCAGCCAGTGATCGAGGCCGGGCCCTATCGTTATATTCGCCATCCTTCCTACACTGGCGCGCTGATCACCATAACCGGATTCGGATTAGCTCTCGGAAATTGGGCTGGGCTGATCGCGCTTCTGGGTTGTATGGCGATCGCTTATGCCTATCGAATTCCAATTGAAGAGGCCGCGCTGCTCGCCACTCTGGGCGAGCCGTACGAGAAATACATTCGCCGCACGCACCGCCTCATTCCTTTCGTTTTCTAGGTCGCTCCAAATTGGCTCATCCGAAATTTACGAATAGCCTTCTCGCGCGGCCATCGTGGCGCTATCCTGATAGAAGCCATTTGCCGGAAACTGGGAGCACCCTTGAATCAGCGAATCAGCATGAAGAAGTTCAATCCGAAAGTCTATGCTGCCGTCTCAACCATGCAGCAGTACGTTGACCAGTGCGGCCTCGAGCCTCTGCTGCTCGAATTGATAAAGCTCCGCGCTTCGCAGATCAATGGATGCGCATATTGCCTCGACATGCACACGAAAGACGCGCGTGCCATGGGCGAAACCGAGCAGCGCCTCTACACCGTTTCCGCCTGGCGTGAAACTCCATTCTTCACCGAACGCGAACGAGCCGCGCTCGCTTTCACCGAAGCCGTCACGCTAGTCAGCGTGGACCACGTTCCGGACGATGTGTACGCGCAAGCTCACGCGCAGTTCAGCGACACCGAGCTCGTAGATCTGGCCATGGCCATTGCAACCATCAATACTTGGAACCGCTTGGCTATCACCTTTCGCGCCGAACCGGGTCACTACCAGCCGACCGATCGCATAAAACTGCGCGGCGCTGCCGCATCGCAAAAATAAATCCCCACAGACGGTCACCGATGCGACAGCGCTCTTCACCTCGCAAGTTTTCCACCGAACAGGAACTCTACTCCACCGCGCTCCGCGCCCTGATGCGCCGCGCCTACTCCATCCACGAAATGAAGGACTACCTCGACCGCCGCGCCGAAGACAAAGAATCCATTCCGCCTGTCGTTGCGCGCCTGCGCGAACTGAAATATCTGGACGACGCCCGCTACGCGCTCGACTACTCGAATCAGCACGCAAAATTGCGGCGCCAGGGACGCTTCCGCATCGCGCGCGAATTGCGAGCGCGCGGCGTTCCCGACCGTTACATCGAAGCTGCCCTGCAGACTGTCTTCGCGGAAACGGACGAAGCCGCTCTGGTCCGCACGCGTGTAAAACGCCGCCTTGCGCATCTTCGCGGCGCTCTCGACCAGCGCAAAATCGCTTCGCTCTATCGCAGCCTCCTCAGCGCCGGTTTCTCCTCGGACGTTATCCGCGCCGAGCTTCGCGGCATCACCCACGGCGATCTTCCTGACTTTCCGGACCCTTCCGCCGCTGACGAAAGCTAGCCCTGAGAATCCTTTGGGCGATCGTTCGACCCGCTCCAGCGCCTGTTGCTGCCGAAAAAAAAGTAAACTCCCCTGAAGTCTTTTCTCCTAAGGGCCGTCTAACAAAATCAGAATTACCTAGAACATTTGCGCCCTACACCTGTTCGGAATCGAGACCACCTACCGAAATGTGTGCGGCGGCGAACAAAGGAGCAGGAAAAATGAAAAAGTTAGCCTTTTCAATTTTGGCTTTGGCCATTCTTGCAGGTGCCGGTGTCACGCGAGCTGCCTCGCAGTCGGCGCAATCTGCACCGCCGGCGCAGTCCACCGACAAGACCGGGCCGAGCTACGACATGAAGGGTCAGGCCCTCGTAGACCTCGACATTGTAAACAAGAAGTTCGTCAGTCTCGCTGAGGCCCTCCCTCAGGACAAATTCACCTGGCGCCCTTCGGAAGATTCTCGCTCCTTCGCCGAAGTCTTTCTTCACGTTGCAGGCGAACGCTACGGCATTTTGGGATTGATGGGCGCCGCGCCGCCGGCGGGATACGATCGGAAAACTTTTGAGAAATCGACCACGGATAAGGCCAAGATCATTGAGGAACTGAATAAGTCGTGGGAATACGAGCAGAAGACGATTCAAGGCATGGCCAACTCTGACTTCGCGAAGCTCTTGCCGAAGCTTGGTCCAGACGCAAATGAAGGCGACGTCATCTACATTCTCGTCGCCGACGCCCACGAGCACCTAGGCCAGGTTATCGCTTACGGACGCGTCAATGCCATCGTGCCGCCGTGGACTGTCGCTGCCGCTGCAGCCGCGAAGAAGGCTCAGGAGTCCCCGAAGTAGCGGAGTCCACTGGACGCGGGGAGCCACTCCGGCCCATGGCTCCCCGCCAACGCGACCTGGCATGGTTGTAGAGAGCTTCTACGAAGCAGCCGGCTTCACGTCTTGCCCTTGCTCGATCCCGCCGTGCAAATAACGTGTCGGCGTGGTTCCCAGTTGTTTGCGGAACATCGATATAAACGCGCTCGTGCTGTTATACCCAGCCTCCAGAGCCGCCGCCGTCACTTTCTCTCCCGCTGCAAGCCGTTGCATTCCGTGCAGCAGGCGAAGCTGCTGCCGCCACTTGTTGAAAGTCATTTTTGTTTCATCAAGGAAAAGGCGCTGAATCGTTCTCTTGCTTGCCCCGCAATCCTCACACAGCTTCTCTAACGTTCTTCCGTCACCCGGCTCCGCAAGCAATGTCCCTACTACTCTTTTCGCTCGTGCGTCCGACGGATGCGGCAACTGCAGCGGGATGGACTCCACCGATTTCAACTGGTCGATAATGATCTCCACGATCCGCCTCTCAGCCGGACTTCTCTTGTGCAACTTGGGAAATGTACAGGCATGAAGAATTAATTCCTTTAACAACCGGGACACATTCATCACAAAGCATTTCCTGGGAAATGAGCGGCAAAGTTTAGGGGCAAAATACAAAGTCCTCATCGACACCGGCCCGGACATGACCACAGAGTGAGATGTGTCCGCCGGAACCCACACAGCGCGCAGTGGCGGAACAACCCATACGCCCTGTTGCGTGTTCACCGTCATTACACCTTCTGAAGCAAACAGCAGTTGGTCCTCAGGATGGGAATGCTCGACGATCACATGGCCGTTTTCAAGCTCGACGGACAGGCTTGCAATCTGTGCGACACAACGGCCGTTTGGGCCCAGCAATACGCTTTGGCACCTATGCGACATTTGTTGTCACAATAGCGAGAGAAACAAAACCGCGCAAGTGGTATTTCTGAGCCATAAGCAGCGAGGAGGCAAAAATGTTGGCTACAGGAAAAATGGTCGGGTTCGTTCCCACCAAGGACTATGACAATGCGCGTGCTTTCTACGAAGGCAAGCTTGGGTTTGATTTTGTGAGCCTAGATCAATTTGCATTGGTCGTGAGCGTCGGCGGCCACAAGATTCGCATCGCAAAAATCCCGAGCTTCACCCCGCTTCAAGGCACCATCCTCGGCTGGGAAGTGAAAGACATCCGAGCAGTCGCAAACTGGCTGAAAGATCGTGGCATCACCCTCGAGAAATATCCGTTCGCTCAAGATAAGGAACTCGGCATTTGGACTGCGCCCGGCGGCGACCAAATCGCGTGGTTCAAAGATCCGGACGGCAATATTCTGAGCATCGCGCAGCACGCTGAACCTGCGTCAAAATAATTTGCCAAGGCCTGGTGTCTCGGAGGAGAATCCGCCTCGTTGCAGCATAGTTCGCGCTTCGCTTGGGAGGCTCAATGACCAAATCGCTTTTGCTGGGCGCCATTCTCGGCGGCTTGACCGCATTTGTCTGGAGCAGCTTTTCGTGGGAGGTTCTCGGCTGGCACGAGAAGCCGATGCTCGCCTTTCAAAACGAAGACGAAGTCGCAGCCGTCATCGCCTCTCACACTCCTCAATCCGGCGTCTACCTTCTTCCCGGCGCCCCTGCGGCAGGCTTGACCGCGGAACAAAAGAAAGCCGCGGCAGAAGCTCAAATTACAAAAATGCAAAAGGGACCCATCGTGTTCGCGGCGGTTCGGACCGGCGGCTTCGGATCGTACACGCGCGGCCTGATTATTCAGCTTCTTTCTCTGATGGCTGCCGCAGCCCTGCTCACCTGGCTGGTTTTGCAGACTAGCGGCTTGAGCTACGCAAGGCGCGTCGTGTTCCTCGCCGCCGTTGGACTTGCCTCCAGCGTGATCGTCGATCTGCCCAATTGGAACTGGTGGGGCTTTTCCGGCGAGTACACCGTGGTAAATCTCGTTGACTTCACGCTAATGTGGCTCTTCGCCGGATTCGTCATCGCCAAAGTCGCAAAATCCCGGTAGTCTCCTATTCTGCAGGGGGTCAAAAGTTCATCCCGTTTTTTAGGGGGGCAAATGTTTTCTGGCGCGCACGTAATTGTCAACAGCAAAAATGCCGAAGCGGACCGCGCATTTTTCCGCGACGTCCTCGGCTTCAAATCCGTGGATGCGGGTCATGGCTGGCTGATCTTCGCTCTGCCGCCGTCGGAAGTAGCTGTCCACCCATCCGACGCGAGCGGCGCTCACCAACTTTATTTCATGTGCGACGACCTGAAAGCCGAAATGGCGTCTCTTAAGAAGAAGGGCGTCGAGTGCTCTAAAGTTGAGCAAGAGCGTTGGGGCTCCATCACGAAGATGCGGCTTCCAGGTGGCGGCGAGATCGGCCTGTATCAACCGAAACATCCCACGGCCTTAGGCTTGAAATGAAGCGCGTTTCAATTAGGACGCTGCCCCAATCTCGCGGCGTTCGATCTCGCTGCGACTCGAACTCGTGAATATGTAGTGCGATGTTGCCCGTAGAAAAAGGACCAGTTAGATGCAAGCACTCCGATTCCACGAGTTCGGCAGCTTCGAAAAACTGAAGGTCGAGACGATTCCTGATCCGCAGCCGAAGCCGGGCGAAGTCGTCGTGCGCATTCGCGCCGCCTCGCTGAGCCCCAGTGACGCCAAAAACGTTCTCGGCCGGATGGAAGGCACAACGCTGCCGCGCACGCCAGGCCGCGACTTCGCCGGAGTCGTCGTCAAGGGGCCCGCGAATCTGATCGGAGCGGAAGTATGGGGCACCGGCGGCGATATCGGTTTCACTCGCAACGGCGCGCAAGCCGAATTGCTGGAGGTGCCGGTTGGCGGAGTGCGCGCCAAACCTAAAAATCTTTCGTTCGAAGAGGCCGCCGTAGTTGGTGTGAATTTCGTGACCGCCTGGATTGGACTGGTCGAGACCGCTCGCTTCCAATCGCGAGAAACTGTCCTCGCCACAGGCGCGGCGGGTGGAGTAGGCAGCGCGGTCACTCAGATCGCGAAGTGGAAAGGCGGACAAACCATCGGCGTGGACCGCGCGCCTATCTCGCCGGAAACTCAAAAAGAATTTGGAATCGATCACTTCCTCGTCTCAGACCCGAACGACGGCTACAAAAGTATGGTCGACGGCGCGGGTCGATTCAGCGAAGGCAAAGGCGTGAACGTCGTATTCGACTGCGTGGGCGGCCCGTTGTTCGAGCCTTGTCTCAAAACTCTCGGCCAACTGGGACGCCAGCTAAACATCACATCCGTCGGCGACCGCCGAGTCTGCTTCGACCTGCTCGATTTCTATCACCGCCGCCTCAGCCTGTTTGGTGTCGACAGCCGCGCCTATGACACCGAAGCTTGCGCCGCAATTCTCGAACGCCTTACGCCGGGTTTCGAATCCGCCGCGCTCAAACCCATTCCCATAGCGAAACGCTTCAGCCTAAACGAAGCCGCGCAAGCTTACACGCAGGTCAATGACGGCAGTCTACGAGGAAAAGCTGTTTTCACCTTTCCAGTCGCGGGCGCATGAACGCGGCACACATCCGGGAGATGAGAGTTGCGAATGCGCGCAAGGGGAAAATCGATGAAAAAGTTGACGGTGCTCGCTGCGGCAATTTTCGTTTTGTTCCCCGCTTGCGTTCGCGCAAATCCAGCAAAGCCATCGCTGGAAGTGATTGTGCTCGGTTCTGGCGGCCCGCGCCCGTTCGGTAGAGGCGGCTCCAGTTTCATTGTCCTTCTCGACGGTCAACCGCGAATCTTGGTGGACGCCGGTCCCGGCACTTTTTTGCGAATCGGTGAACTCGGCCTGGACTTGGACAAAGTCGATACGGTTCTGTTGACGCATTTGCACATCGATCACGCCGGAGACCTGGCGGCCTTCTTCAATGCTCGAGCGCTGTCCGCCGACAGACCAATCACGTATCACATTTTCGGCCCTGATGGCGCGGGACTCTTCCCCAAGACTTCGCGTTTCGTCGACTTGCTGGTGGGGACTGGCGGCGCGTTTGCCTATCAAAAAACTTTCGGCGCGGACGAAACGTTTGCCGTTCGCGATCTGCCGATTAATTTGGATCCAACCCTTAACAAAATCGTCGATCGCGACGGCTTAGTGGTGGAAGAAATTGCCACGCATCACGGCGACTGCCCCTCAGTCGCTTACCGCATTTCTTACAAGGGAGCGGTGCTGGTCTTCTCGGGAGACATGGATGCCTCAGCTCTGCCGAATCTGGTGAGCTTGGCCAAAGATGCGGACTTGCTGATCTTTAATTGCGCGGTGCTCGATCCGCCGGCCTCGCCGCCGCAATTGTACGATCTGCATACGCCGCCGAAAAAGATCGGCGAAGCCGCGCGTGAGAGTGGCGTGAAAAGTTTGCTGCTCAGCCATACTGCGCCAGACGTTGAAAGCCAGGAGGACGCCGTCCGCAAATCGATTCGCGCGAACTTTGCAGGCCCGATCGCCTTCGCCACCGATAAATTGCGCGTGCCTGTGGGGAAGTGAACGCTAGACTTAGAGTGGGTCAGGCCGCTCTCACGGAATAATCACGGCCGCCCCGTCAATCTGATCGCTTTTCACCGCCGCGAGCGCTTCATTCGCTCGATCCAACTTGAAAACCGTCACTTTGGGCGTCAATTTGATCTCGCCCGCCAATTGCAGAAAATCCCTGGCATCCTGCCGCGTCATGTTAGCCACGCTACGAATTTGGCGTTCGCCCCAAAGCAAGCTGTCGTAATCGAATTGAGGAATTCGGTCCAAATGGATGGCGTTGATCGCCACCACTCCGCCTTTGCGTAAACTCTTCAGCGCCGCAATGACCACATCTCCGCTCGGAGCAAACGTCACCGCGCGATCCAGTTCTACCGGCGGCTTATCCGCCTCGCCTCCAACCCAAGTCGCTCCCAGCTCGGTTGCCAGCTTGCGATGGGACTCTCCCCTGGTCGAAACATAAACGGAGCAGCCCCAAGCCTGCAGCACAGCAATCGTCAAACTCGCGGACGATCCGAAGCCGAACAGTCCCACTCGCTCTCCGCGTTCAACTCCAGCCACACGCAGACTCCGAAACCCGATGATCCCCGCGCACAGCAGCGGCGCCGCATGTAAATCATCCAAATTCGGCGGAAGAGGAAACACAAAGTCCTGCCGCGCCACCGCAAATTCGGCGTATCCCCCGTTCACCGAGTAGCCCGTAAACGTCGGAGCGTCGCAAAGATTCTCCATCCCGTGCTTGCAGTACCAGCAACTGCCGTCCGTGCCGCCGACCCAAGACACTCCCACGCGCGCTCCAACCGGAAGCTCCGCTGATCCGCCCTCGACTACATCGCCCACAATCTGGTGCCCCGGAATTATCTTCGGCAGAATCGGCGGCAGCTCTCCCTCGACAATATGCAAGTCCGTCCTGCAAACTCCGCACGCCCGCACGCGCAGCAGCACCTGCCCCGGCCCAGGCGTGGGCTTCGCCACTTCTCCAATAGTAAGCGGCGCCGCCGTCTTAGGCGCGCTAAGAAACGCAGCTTTCATCGCTTCTCCCGTATCGCATTACGCAAGAAACTTACCTGACTCTGCAAGCGTGGAACATGTGTGCGAGTTAGCCGGGCAACTCCAAGGGGTCACTGATCCTACCGGAACTACGGATTTGCCTGCGACAACATGGGGCGGCTGTATCAAGGAAATCAGAGGAGCTGCGACTCGGACGCCGCAGTAACTGATTGACGGGTGTCAGGCTCACAGGACTTCCTCGTCCCATTCGCGGCTGACTTCCAGTCAGGCTTCCTCGTCATCACACAATCCATATCAATAGCACAAAGCTGATCTATGTCACGATTCACTGTAACGAAGTCTATGATTTCAAAACCGGCAGCCTCGAACCTACTCACGGTCTCGCCGAACTGATGCATCCCGTGATAAAGATCATGAACAGATACTTCCGTTTGCAGGGCTAGTATGCGCGGCAGTACGGATTGTGCTCCTTCCAGTACCGAGACGTCGAAACCTTGTGTGTCAAGCTTCAAGAAGAGACGCGGCGAAGAAATATCCGCCAGACAGGATTCGAGTACATCATCCAAACGCCGTATCTCGACCATTTCCGTCCTGTTCACCCGGTTTCCGGCAAAGATTACTTGGGATTCCTCGCGCGGAGTCAAGAAAGAACAAAACAAACTATCTTCTGTAACGTTGATCTCTCGGCGCTCATCTGCCGCACCCAAAGCGTAGGGAAAGACTCTCCACGGTTGCAGGTGAGCAGCAGTTGCTTTCAGCTTTTCATAGCTGGCTCGAACAGGCTCGAAAGATATAATCCATCCGCTATATCCTACTTCTCTCAGCAAAACGCCAAACTGGCCTCGATTTGCTCCCACGTCGAGAACGCAGTTGATGGAAAGTTTCCCGAGAGTGCTTCTGAGCACGGCGCGGTTCCGGAACCAATGCACCCAGTTTGATGGGGCACAGGAAAAAAGTTTGTACGCTAAGCCTCGCAGGAACTGTTCTGAAGTCCTCATTTGATTTACCCGGCCAAATTCACCCAGTGAAATTTTTCTTCTGTCACTACCACCGTGCCTGAGCCGAATAGAGTGCCAGCGATTTTCTCAGCCGGACGGGCAGCTTTTGACTCGAAATCAAGCTTCGTCATTGCGCGGCTTGGTTTTGGTCCGCCAGCAATAGCGCGTGGGCAAAAACAGGGCTAGAAACACAGGTGCGCTCAACCACATCGCTGTGCCTCACGAGGGAACGCCAAATCCCTTTATATTAGATAGGATGATTCCAGTCAAGAAACGTTACTGGCTTGGAACTGAAGCTTGAACTGAGCAAAGATAAAAAGCCGTTTCCGTGTGACGAACACCGCCGATCACGAAGTGAAGGGCCCCGACGCGACGGCGCGGCACAACACCTCCGGGTTTCAGGGGGTCGGAGCCTGCCTGCCGGACAGGCAGGCTTTAGCTCCCACAAAAGCAGTCGCGCAGCGCCTTCCTTTCGCGGCGCAGTTCCCGCGAGCCTTGATTTACGGTTTAGACTCCACCCAGTACATCGCCCGTCGCCGCTTCGCGTTGCGGCTCCGCAACTCGTCTGCGATAATGTTTCGCTGCAATCGAGGGCGTCTTTGACTCGTACTGACTGGACTGGGAACGAAGTCCGCAAGACATTCCTGAAATTTTTCGAAGAGCGCGGCCACCGCGTCGTGCGCAGCTCTTCGCTCGTCCCCACCAACGACCCCACGCTGCTTTTCACCAACGCCGGGATGAACCAGTTCAAGGATGTTTTCCTCGGCCTCGAGCAGCGCGATTACAAGACCGCTACCTCCTGCCAGAAATGCGTGCGCGCCGGCGGAAAGCACAACGACCTCGAAAACGTCGGCTTCACCAATCGCCATCACACTTTTTTCGAAATGCTCGGCAATTTTTCCTTCGGCGATTATTTCAAAGAAAAAGCCGTCGCCTACGCCTGGGAGCTAATCATTTCTCCAAATTGGTACGGCGTCCCGCTCGAAAAACTGTACTTCACCGTCTTCGGCGGCGCGGAAGTCTCCGGACAAAAGCTCCCTCCGGACCACGAAGCCGCCGGCTTCTGGATCAATATCGGAGCGCCAAAAGATCGCGTGGTCGAGGTCCCCGGCCTGAAAGAGAATTTCTGGGCCATGGGCGACACCGGCCCCTGCGGCCCCTGCAGCGAAATTTTCTACGATATGGGCCCGACGGCCTCTGATCGGACAACTCCCGATTGCCCAAATTGCAAGTTTCCCTGTGACTGCGGCCGCTACGTCGAAATCTGGAATCTGGTTTTCATGCAGTTCAACCGCGACGCATCCGGCAAGCTCAATCCCCTGCCCAAGCCCTCCGTTGACACCGGCATGGGCCTCGAACGCATGACCGCCGTCCTAGAAGGCAAAATCAGCAATTACGACACAGATTTATTCCAACCGCTGATCCGTGAGGCCGCCAAGCTCGCAAATGCTGATGTGAATGACGCGAAGATTCAGCCATCGCTTCGCATTATTGCTGACCACTCTCGCGCCGCTACGTTTCTAATTTCCGATGGTGTGGTTCCTTCGAATGACGGTCGCGGCTACGTCCTGCGCAAAATTATTCGCCGCGCCTTGCGTCACGCACGCATGCTTCAGGCTCCGATGCCCTTTCTTTCCCTGATGTCCGGTACAGTTCGAGCGGAGATGAAGGAGGCGTATCCCGAGCTTGAGGAGCACGCCTCCCGTATCACTAAAATTCTCGACGAAGAAGAACGTCAATTTGGCAGGACCGTCGATGTGGGACTAAGAAAACTAGACGATAAGATCGAAGAGATTCGAGGCAATTTGAAGGCAGACATCTCCGGGAGTGCGAATGTGTCTGCGACGGTACTTCCTGCGCCCGACGCTTTCAAGCTGTACGACACCTACGGGCTGCCCGTGGATTTCATTGTCGACGCGCTCCGCGATGTCGGTATGAAACTTGAGATGAAGGACTTCGACCGAGCGAAAGCAGAACAGCAGGCACGGGGGCGAGCAGCGTGGAAAGGCGTGCACAAAGACGCCGCTAATCCCGTTTACTCCAAGATCGCGCAGACCAACAAGACTGAGCCCGATTTTTACTTCGGCACGAACGCGCGCGACTGCCGCATCGAAGCCATCGTCACAAAAGCCGGCCAGGTGAACGAAATCAAAAAGGGCGCGGAAGCCGAAATCATCCTCGACCGCACGTCGATCTACTCCGAATCCGGCGGCCAGGTGGCCGACACCGGCGGCCTCTTCGACAATTCCGAATCGCTCGAAGTTGCCGAAGTGCGCGGCGCGTATTATCCCGTCACTGGACTGATCGCGCACCGCATCGTAGCCAAAGAAGATTTGCACGTAGGCGATCGCGTGGCCACCGTCGCCGACGCCGAGCGCCGCATCCGCAACATGCGCAACCACACCGCGACGCACCTGCTGAACGCCGCGCTGCGCAACATTTTGGGCACGCACGTCAAACAAGCCGGCTCGCTCGTCGCTCCCGACCATCTTCGCTTCGACTTCTCGCATTTCGCCGCTGTCGACTCGAGCGAGCTCGCCGAAATCGAGCAGCAGGTGAACGAGGAAATCTGGAAGAACCTCGAAATGCGCACCGACATCATGAACATCGACGAAGCCCTCGCTTCCGGCGCTCTCGCTTTCTTCGGCGACAAGTACCCCGAATCAAACGTTCGCGTCGTCACCATCCCCGACGCCGATTCGTCGCGCGGATTTTACAGTAAGGAACTCTGCGGCGGCACACACGTCTCGCGAACCGGCGCAATCGGCGTGTTCAAAATTCTTCGCGAGGAGTCCACCGCCGCGGGAGTCCGCCGCATCGAGGCAATCTCCGGTGATCGTGCTCTCGCCGAATATCAAAAATCGCTCGCAACTCTGCGCTCCGTCGCCGGCATGTTGAATTCCGGAGAAGGCGACGTTGTCGCCGCCCTCGAACGCCAATTCGAGTCCGTCCGCCAGCTCGAAAAGCAGCTCGAAGCCCTGAAACGCAAAGCCGCCGGTTCCATCGTCGATGAACTTCTGGAAGATGTGCGGCTGGTCAAGGAAGTTCGCTTCATTGCCGCCAAAGTTGACGGTTTTGGCCGCGAATCGCTTCGCCAGCTTGTCGATTCCCTGCGCCAGAAACTGGGCTCCGGAGTCGTGGTTTTGGCCACCGCGGAAGACGGCAAAGTTGCTCTAATCACAGCAGTTACGAAGGATCTCACCAGCCGCGTCCACGCCGGAAAGCTGGTCCAGGAACTGGCCAAGTTTGTGGGCGGTTCCGGAGGCGGCAGACCCGACTTAGCGGAGGCTGGCGGAAAAGACACATCCGGCATAGAAAATGCCCTCGGCCAGGTATACCCCTTCCTCGACCGCTTGTTATAATGTCAACAGCGCCAGGACTTTACGCCGAGCGGTCACCTTTTTTTCGGCGGAACAGTTCTGTGATTTCGAGAATTTGTGTCTCTAAAAGTTTCAGAGACTTTCTGCCTTCCCTTAGGCGTGTTGTGGAAGTCTGACAGCGTTCGGTACTCGCAAAGCGTTTAGCGAACGAGGGTCCATACTGATGCATCGCAGACTCATCACCGTAGCAATCCTAGCCGCTGGGACGTTCCTCTCCCTGGCGTCGCCGGCGCGCGCCCAGATTGCCACCACAGTGGACAATCACGGCAAGCAAGTCTTCGTGAATGATGATTCCAAATCAGCCCGTCGTGGTAGTACTATAAGTTCTCCATCGGTGCCCGCAGGGTTTCATTCGGTGGACGCGCAGCCGAAGTCGGCAACGGACGTCACGGACCCGCGGCTCGATCGCATCGTACGTGATGCGGCCGACCGGCATCACGTGGATCAGGCCTTGGTGAAAGCCGTAATCAATCAAGAGTCGGGATGGAATCCGGGAGCTGTTTCGCGCAAGGGAGCGATCGGCTTGATGCAATTGATTCCAGGTACGGCACAACGTTTTGGTGCAGGAAATCCGTTTGACCCGGCCCAAAACGTGGAAGCTGGAACGTCGTATCTGAAATCGCTGCTGGATCGCTATGACAACAATCTTTCGCTGTCGCTGGCCGCATACAACGCAGGCGAGCGCGCCGTGGACATGAATGGGGGTGTTCCGGCCTACAGAGAAACGCAACAGTACGTGCAAAAAGTGACTGAAGCTTACTTCCGGTCTGACTCGGGACGCAACCAGACGCTCTGGACTCCGCCACGACGTCCATTGCGAAAAGAAGTGGACTCGAAAGGCCGCGTAGTTTACACGAACGAATGAACGCAAGTGTTCTCCTTCAAAGTTCATAGGCCGAAGAAGTTTTTTCTGCTAGCCATTGCAATACTTGTGTCGCTTGCCTCCCCCGCTTATGCCGACCGGAAATATGAAGCGCGCCAGCAATTCGAGCGCGCCGTACGAATTCGAACCGCTTTGGAAGAGCGCCCTGAAAAAGCCCGCACTCTCGCCGACTACAAACAAGCAGTCGCCGCCTACCAGAAAGTTTATTTGATCACCCCGCAAGCAGAAGAAGTGACACCCGCGCTGATTGCGGAGGCCGAGCTGTACCAGCAAATGGCCCGGCAATTCGACGAGAAATATTTTCAGTCGGCCATCGATACTTACAATTTTCTGCTGAAGCAATATCCCGAGAGCCGCTACCGCTCCGAAGCGATTTTCTCCATTGCTCAGATTCAGAAAGACGATTTGGGCCGGCCCGAAGTCGCCGAAGTCACCTTCAAGGATTTTCTGAAACGTTTCCCGAAATCAGATAAGGCGCCGAAAGCGCGCCAGGCGCTGAAGGAAATTTCGGACGCGCGCGAAGTCGTGGTGGCGAAAGAGAAGCCTCCTGAAATCAAGGGGCAGATCGTCGAGCAGCGGGAGAGCACGCACGCAACGCCGCACGTCACCGACATTCATACCTGGAACGCTGAAAACTACACCCGAATCGTAGTGAGCCTCGAAGACACCGTTAAATTTGACTCCGCGCACATCGCTTCTCCCGATCGCGTCTATTTCGATTTGCACAAAGCGCTCATCGGTCCCGGCCTGGCCAATAAAACGATTGACGTGAAAAATGGCCTGCTGAAATCTGTCCGCGTGGGGCAAAACCGGGAAGGCGTCGTCCGTCTGGTTCTGGATGTGGACGGCGCGCGCGATTGTTCGGCCTACCTGGTCTCTAATCCTTACCGCTTGGTGATAGAAGTCCGCAACAATGCCGCCACTTCGACCGCGAAAAACGGAAGCAGCACTCCCGCGCAACCGGCGGCGACTACGCCCGCCACCGCCGCTCCTGCAAAAGACGACGCCGAGAAAACCAGCGCGAATGCAGCGGAGAAGACGAACGAAAGCGTCTCCGCGGCCAACGAAAAAGATCCTGCTTCCGCCAAACTCACGGCGAAGCTTGTTGCAACTCCGGCGTCGAAAAGTACCCCGTCTAAAACAAAATCCTCCGCTGCGAATAGCGCTCCTTTGCAGCCCCCGACCGAGCCCAAGCCCACTCGCGACGGGCAGCATTCGCTGACGCGCGCGCTGGGGCTGAAAATCGGACGCATCGTCATCGATCCGGGCCACGGCGGGCACGACACCGGAACCATCGGGCCGCACGGCTTGATGGAGAAAGACCTTTGCCTGGACGTCGCGCTGCGCCTGGGACATCTGATCGAGCAAAAACTTCCCGGCGCGGAAGTCGTTTACACGCGTAAAGACGACACATTTATTCCGCTCGAACAGCGCACCGCCATTGCCAACGATGCGAAAGCGGACCTGTTCATTTCCATTCACGCAAATTCGAGCCACGACCACGAAGCGCGCGGCATAGAGACCTATTACCTGAACTTCGCAACCTCGGAAGAATCCCTGGAAGTCGCAACGCGCGAGAATTCCCTTTCGCAAGAAGGTCTGCATGATTTGCAGGACATCGTAAAAAAGATCGCGCGTAACGAAAAGATCGAGGAATCGAAAGAATTCGCAAATGACGTCCAGGATTCGCTGGCGCATCGCATGCAGCTCGTGAGCCAGAATGAAAAGAATCGCGGCGTCAAAAAGGCTCCCTTCGTCGTCCTGATCGGCGCGAATATGCCTTCCATCCTTTCGGAAATTTCGTTCATCAGCAATCCCAGCGACGAAAAACTGCTGCGCAAACCCGATCAGCGCCAGCGCGTCGCCGACGGCCTGTACCGTGGCATCGCCGCATATCTAGACAATCTGAACAGCCTTTCCTACGGCAAAACAAAGCTCGTCTCGGACAATCGCCCCGCAGCGCTCCCGGTTAAAGCGACCAGGCCAATCGCAGAGCGCTCCGCCGATCAATCCCCCAACTCCGGCGGGGCCATAGCCACAGTAGCGTCCAACGGGAACCCGAAGTAGAATTCCAGCATCTAATCAAGATGCTTACGCGCCATTACATTTCCCTTTCTCTCATCGCCATACTTTTATTGTTTGCGGCGATTTCCACTCCTGCTCAAGCAGTGATCCCGGATTCGTTTGCAGGCTGGAGCTGCAACGGAAGATCCGCGTTTAATCCCGCTCAACCCTCGGAGATTGCCTCGCAGACTCCCACTTCAGTGGGAAACGATGTGTTGGCCGAGTACGGATTCGTCGCCGGAGAACAGTGCGAGTACACACGCGCTTCTGAAAAGTTGGGAGTCCAAGTCTATCGAATGAAGGATCCCAGCGGCGCGTACGGCCTGTATTCCTATATGCGCACTGCCGATCTGCCGCACGGCAGCCTGACCGAGCATTCCGCGCTCGGTCCTTCCCGGGCGTTGGCGCTCGACGGCAATCTTCTGCTGGATATTCGCGGCACCGAGCTTCCGAAAAAGGAAAAAGATCTGAAGGCGCTAGTCGCCGATGTAAAGCTGCACGCCGAAGAGGGCCCGCTGCCGTCGCTTCCGGATGAAATGCCCTCGCAGGGGATGATTGAACGATCGGATCGTTATCTCTTGGGGCCCGCGACTCTGTATCAGTTCTTCCCCGTCGCATCAAACGACTGGCTCGGATTTTCTCAAGGAGCGGAAGCTGAATCTGCGCGGTACAAAGCTGAAGGCCATGAGCTAACGCTTCTTCTCGTTGATTTTCCCACGCCGCAAACCGCCGGGAAAAAACTGGCTGAGCTGCAGAAGTTCTATCACGTCAATGCCGTCAACCCTGATCCAGGTGCTCCGCCGTTGTTTGCCAAACGCTCCATGACTCTGCTGGCGATCGTATACGGAGCGCGCACGCAAGCAGAGGCCGATGCTTTGCTGAAGCAGGTCGAATCGGGCGCCGAAATCACATGGAACGAACCCACCTTCCAATTCAAAGAGCCGCCCATCACCGCAATGATCGCCGGAACGATCATCGGCGCGGGAATCATCTGCATGTTCGCAATAATTTCCGGCATCGCTTTCGGAGGAGTGCGGCTAGTGGTGAAGCGTTATTTTCCCGACAAGGTGTTTGACCGCAGCAGCCATCTGCAGGTTCTACAGCTCGGCCTCGGGAGCAAGCCTATTAACTCAGAGGACTTCTACGGCCTGGAACGGCCGCCGCGCAAATAAAGTTTTTCCTCAAACACAATTACGGCTGCCTTTCCCGCTGGAATCATGCGCTGGGTTTATCGGGAACCGGCTCAGTGGCGTAAAAATCGTTGAGGAAGCGCGTCGAATAGGATTGAAGCAAATCCGTTATTCGCTCCGGCTTTTGCGCGCGCAGCACGAATCCCGCGTGATGATGCTTCGGAACGCGCAGCACGATTTCGGGATCGTTGTAAGCGGAAGTATCCGGCCGCTCCTGGCGCGCCAAGGAGATGGCAACTCCAGCGTAATCGCGGCGGGTCTCCGGCAGAACGTAGGGCGTCTTCCCTCCCCCGACTTCGATACGCGCCCATTCGCGCCAAAGGTTGATTCCGGTGGCGGCCTCGATCATGTCCGAAATACAAGCGCCGCCCACGCGGGACGCAATTTCGATAAAATAAATCCTGCCGTCTTCGTGCGCGCGCAGGAATTCAGCATGCGTCACTCCGCGCACGAATCCGAGCGCTTCAATCAACTCGCGATTGACCTTCTGCAACGCCTTGAATTCCGCTGACGTCCGGCGCACGGTCTGCGTGGTGAAGATGCCACCTTGGTGAGAAACCTCCAAAGGCGGCTTTCCGTACGCATGCGCTTCGGCAAACACTACTTTGCGCTCGGAGACGATGCTGTCCACGTGAAAAACGTCGCCGGGAACGAACTGCTCCATCAGAAAAAAAGATTGCAGGTCGCCGGCCTGGTCTAGCCAGGGCCACAGCTCCGCGGGCTCCTGAATTTTTTTCATGCCGATCCCGGATGCCTGCGAACGCGGTTTCAGCAGCCAGGGCGGTTTCACGCGCGCCATGAAACTCTTCATATCTTCGTAGTTCAGGACGTGCACGAATTCTGGGACCAGAATCCCGGATTCCCGCGCGCGCCCGCGCATCGCCAGCTTGTCGCGAAAATAGCGCATGGTGGTGAGTCCCATGCCCGGAATGCGCAGATGTTCGCGTAGCGCTGCCACGTTTTCCATGTCGAATTCGTCCAGCGCCACGATGCGATCGATCGGCTGCGTGCGAGCCATGAAGCTGACGGCGCGGATGATGTCCGCCGTGGGAAGTTCCTCGGGCATGTAAAACATTTCGTCGATGGCTTCGCTCGGCCAGTCGGCGTTGCGCAGTTTTTCGAGCGTCAGCAGCAGCACGCGGCAGCCTTCCTTCTTTGCCTCGCGCAGAAATTCCTGCCCTTTTTCGTAAGAGCTGATGCACAGAATAGTGAGCGGTCTATCTGGAGACAAAGGCAGTGGCCTCGGATACTGCTGAATTAATCCGGCTCGGCGGTCAGAACGATAGTCCGGATTATACTGCGGTCTAGCCGGAGGGAAAAAGGAATTGCAAGAACGGCCCCACGCGTTGTCCCCAAGCCGCTTCATTGTGCTCGGCGCCGGGAATCACTTCGAAATGTAGGTCGCGGCCTTCTTGCCAGCCTTTCCGCGCGAGAACGTCGCGTAGCTTTTCCACGTTCTCCGCGCTGCGGCCGCCTTCCTTGGTGCCGACATCTAACCAGATCCGGGAACGTTCGCGCACTCGCGTCCGAGCGGCAAATTTCAAGATCCAGCCCTGGTTCCACCATACCGAAGGCGAAAGAATCGCCAGCCTGCCGAATACTTGCGGATACCGCAGACCGAGATAGATCGCGAGTAACCCTCCCAGCGACGAGCCGCCGATGCCCGTGTTCGCCGGGCCGGAGAGCGTTCGATATTCAGAATTGATGAACGGTATGATTTCCTCGATCAACATCCGGCCGTAGCGGCTTGCCCTTCCTCCACCCATTCTTTTATCGCGCGAAGGTGTGTACTCGCCAAGCCGCGCTTTCCCGGTGTTGTATATCCCGACGATGATGAGCGGCCGAATCGCTCCTTGGCCGATCAAATAATCAGCAGTCTCCCGCACGTGCCAGTCCATGCCCGGGATGAACGAAGTTGCGCCATCGAACAGATTCTGGCCGTCCTGAAGATAAAGCACCGGGAGGCGCGCCTGCGGATCTCGCTCGTAGGCAGCCGGCGAATAAACGATCACATCGCGCGCGCGCGGAAGAAACCGCGAACGATACTGTTCATATTTGCGCAACTGTCCAGGCCCCGACGCGATCAATCCCGCCGCCATTTCCGTGTGGGGCGCCAATCGAGATTTTTCCCCTTCGAATTGCCTGCCGCCGGATCCGCTCCCGTTGAATCGCTAAACAAGAACCCTCCTTCTCGAATCGCGCATTCTATTACAATAGCAGAGCAAAAATTCATCCGCACAGAGATTCCGGTTTCCCATGCCGTTAAACACCGTATAATACCGCGCTCAACCTTTGGCTTGAACTTCGAGCGGCAGCTCGCGACCAGGAGCGACATGAAACGGGAATATCATCGGTGGTATTCGCATCGTCTCGGCCTCGATATGGGAGTCGTTGTGTACGGCCACTGGGGCCCTCCGCTTCTCGGATTCCCTACCAGCGCCGGCGACGAGTGGGAGCTGGAGAACCAAGGATTAGTCGGCAGCTTGTCGCCGCTGATTGACGCCGGGCGCGTGAAGTTTTTCAGCATCAACTCCGTGAATTCCGCGGGATTCTATAACAAGCGCGCGCACCCGTTTCATCGTAGCTGGGTTCAATCGCAATTCGACGCTTACGTGCGCAACGAAGTCGTTCCTTTTATTCGCGACAACTGCCGCTCGCACGACATCGCGATTTCCACCATGGGCGCGTCGTTCGGCGCTTACCACGCTGCAAATACTCTGTTCAAGCATCCTGACGTCGTGCGCCGCTGCTTCGCCCTTTCCGGCGTTTACGACATAAAGAATTTCATGGACGGAATGTACGACGACAACACCTACTTCAACAATCCGGTGGATTATCTCTCAAACCTTTCCGACGGAAACGTAATGGCGCAGCTCGCGCAGTGCGACATTCACATCGCCACCGGCAACGGACCATGGGAAAACAGCGGCCCTTCTTACCGCCTCTCGAATATCTTGTCGAGCAAAGGCATCCCTCATCATCTCGACGATTGGGGACCGCAAGGCGGGCACGACTGGCCCTTCTGGAAACATCAAATGTGGGAATACATCACCAGGTTATTTTGACGCGGCTACGCTAGCCCCAGCCGGTCGAGAAGGTAGCGGCCTTTGGCAATCACTTGTTCTTCGTCAATCCAAACGTCGCAAGCGCGCGCTAGCACGTCCACATGCGTTCGCGAAGTCCACGCCGCATGCGTTTGGCTGCCGTAAGGATCGCCAAAAGCAAGATGCACGCCCGGAAGTTTTTCGTCCTGCAGCAGAACGCCAATCATGTTTGACAAGCTGAGGTTCGTGCCGAAGGCGAGTTCGCCGACGCGGTCGCTATTTTCATCCGTATGGCAATACTTCCAGAATTCGTCCTCCAGATCTTTGCGCGCGCATTTCGCGGCCACTAATCGACCGCCTCTAATTTCAAGCGAGAGCGGCGTTTTTTCCAAATCGCCGTATTTTCCGCAGAAGTGATCGCCGGCCGTGCCGTCGCACACAAATGTGCCGTCCACTTTCGCCGGCGTGGTAAACACTTCGCCCGCCGGAAGGTTCGACCAGTAACGCCGGTTGATCAGCCCGCTGGTCTTCACCCAATCGAGTGCAGCGTCAAAACTAGCAACCAGAGAGGTTCCAGCATCGGTGCGCACGGTAAGCGACCGCGCGGAATGCATGCGCTGCAGCAATCGTTCGCTCAGCTTGTCCACCATGGTGTAGTCCGCGCGCATTCCCTGCTGCATGATTTCAGGAGTAACGCCGACCATGTGCGCGTAACGAATGTGGCGCCTCTCGACAACGCCGACAATATCCTTGCGTGCGGCGAGCTCTCCCATCATCGGTTGCATGCAGAGAATTCCGGCGTCGGCGCGACCCAGAGAATCCAGCACTTGTTGCGGCGCACGGGTCAGAGGACGCGGAGCGAGATCCTCCAGCAAGAACGGATCGCAGATTGCCCCGCGGTCCGCTATTGCCTTCGCCAGGCTCGCTGCAACAATCGCGCTCGGTCGATCCGCGATCAGCGTCACTCGTTCATTCGGCTGTATGGCCAGGCACGTTTCCACCGCGTTTTTAGCGCCGGGCATCAGCTCCGGCTTAACAAATCCAAAAGTCATTCAGTTATTGTAATTTTGCCGCTGGATTTTTGCTACGGATAAACCTCTGCAAGAGCAAACACTGATTATCATCAGCGCGGATCGACGACGAACGAAGGAACCTGCCCGCCCCCCGAAGTAACGTTCGCCAGGCCTGTCGAGCTCAGGCGCGTCAAGCATCCAGCCATGCGACCGCGGAACAGATACGGCGCGAAATCCACAAGCATGTCGCGCATCTCCACTCCATTCGGCGTCCACATGGGAAACACTTCGCGCCGCACCGCGATGCGCTGCTGTACTACCCATTTGCTGTCGCTGTCGGAAAGCGCGCGCTGTAGAGCTTGGTCCCACGCGCGATCGTCCATCTCCCAGCCAAGTGTTACGCCCGTTCCGCCGTATTCATCGTTCGGTTTCAACACAAACTCATTTCTGCGTTTGCGAACGTAATCAAGCAAGCCAAAGGATTCGCCGTCGCGCGTGGTCTTCGCGTCTTCCAGCAAACGCGTCCACGGGATGTGGCGGCGGATCACTTCGCGCTCGCTCCCGCTGAAAAGCGCCGCATTCCGTTCGTCGGTAAGAACCGCGAAAAACGCCTTCTTGTGAGCGATTTTACAAGTGAGCGCGTTCGCCACGCAGACGGCGCCCGCTTCATAAGCCTTTACCAGCGCTTCGCATTCCGCAGGCCGCGCGAGAATGTCGTTGATCAGCACGCGGCGATAAACCAGGTCAACCCGGCGCCCGTGCGCCATCAGTTTCGAGCCGTCAAATTCCAAGTCGGACGGAGTACAGACAATCGTCGGCACGCCCGCTTTTTCAAAACGAGCCTGCAAAATTTCAAACTCGCTCCAGGTGGGAACTTCGCGCCAGTCCACAATTGCGATCACCGGAGGCGAAGCGGTTCCGCCCCATTCGCGGTAGCTCGCCAGCAGCGCAGCGAGCAACTGCTCGATCAACGAAAATTGCCGAACCGTGTAATGCTCCGCAAAGCGCTCCATAATCGGCAAAGTGCGGAAGACCCCGGCTAAAGTCTCTGCGTAACCAGGTCCTGCTGGCGATTCAGCATTGTACTCGGCGAACTGCAACGAATCGGGGAGCAAGAACGCATCGAGCCGCGAAGCTGTGCTGGCAGTCTTGTACCGCGGCGGGATGCGTGCGAGACGCTCTTCTGCGGGCGACAGGGCTACTTGTGCCAGCAGCGCTGGATCCGCGAGCGCCTGCGCCACAACGCGCTCCCCAAGATCCGCGATGAGTTCTGCGATTTCGCGCACCCGACTCTCATCCTGCGTGCTGAGGAAAAACGGCCGCAGAAAAGGGCAATGCACGCGGTCGCCGAAGGTGAGCTTTTCGGCGCGCATCCGCGCGTTTAAGTCAGCCCAAAATGCCGGAGCCAGCTCGACGTCCGGACGCAAGAGCCCGTGCCAAAGCTCTGCGGGGGAAGACGGTGTTTGCGAAGCCCGGCCGGAAACGCTCACGCGGTTTTCGCTCCTGCGCGGCGACTTTCCGGCGCGCCTGTGAAACCGCTAGCAGCGCCAATGCCCAGCATTTCTTCCCAGCGCGGCCACGAATTCGCCGGCGAGCCGTTAAGCGCGCGATCGATCACCAGCCGAGCCATGCGTTCCACGACCGTTTCGAAGTAAAACTCGGTGATGCGATCGCGCTCAAAATCCGGCGCTGGATTCAGGAAATCAATGGCGTACGGCACGCCTTGCTTGATCGCAAATTCAATCGTGTTCATTTCGTATCCGAGCGCTTGATTGATCGTTTGCGCGTCGCTCACAACCCGCGAACCCAGCTCCGCCGATAGATACTTGTGGTCCACCAGATAGCGGCGCTCCTTCGGATCGTAAGCGACCGGCATAATATCCGTTTTCCCGAAAGTGAAGCAGCGGACGTATTTGTCAAAATCAATAAATTCCTGAAGCGTCATGCAGGTGGGCCCGGTGCCATCGTATGCGGCCAGCAGTTCTTCGCGATTATTCACCTTATAAACGTGTTTCCATCCCCCGCCGGAAAAAGGTTTCAAGATTGCCGGCCGCCCGACGGCATCGAGCAGAGCGTCCCAATCAATCGGGTACTCCAGGTTGCGCAGGGATTCCGAAGTGATGTCCACGTCAGCCGGATAAGACTTCTGCGGTAGAAGGATCGTCTTGGGAATGGCCAGGCCGAGCTTCGAGGCTACCGCATAGTTGAAAAATTTGTCGTCCGCCGTCCACCAAAACGGATTGTTGATCACATAGGTGCCCTGCAACACGGCGTGCTTCAAATATCCGCGATAGAAATCCACTTCGTGAGAAATGCGGTCCACGATTACGCGATACTGCGCGGGATCCCCCATGCGGACTCCACTCAGATGCACGAATTCCGCCGTGATACCGTCGCGCTTGCCCAGCTCATTTACTTTGTCTATAAAAGCCGGCGGGAAACTGTATTCGCGTCCGCAAAGAAGTCCAATCTTCATCGTATCGCTCCCTTTCTTCGGAACGGATGGTTTCAACTCAGGCAAGGGATTCCGTTTCGGAGAATTTCGTTCGTTCGGCATAATAATTCTCTTCCAGCCCATCTCGCGGCGCCCAACGGGAACTTCTACGCGGAAGAGGCTTGCTCCGTCGCTCCCGCCCGTGTCTCCGCGACAATATGCTTCACCACTTCCTTCAAATCACCGGTTTCCTTGAATACGCGCAATTGACGTTCGGCGCTGGTACCATCGCGCAGAATCCTATGGATTGGCTCGAGCGCCGCGCGGCTTCCGAGATCGCCCGCCACATCGTAAGTGAATTCCAGAAGCTCTTCACCCAACTCTCGCATGGGTACTTCCGCTTGTTTGCCAAAATCAATGAGCTTGCCCTCCACGCCCCAGCGCGCAGCTCGCCACTTATTTTCCTCAATCAGCGCGCGAGGATACATGCGATAGCTCATATTGCGCGTGTACAGCCGATGCAGCTTCACCACCAGCGCCTGCGTCAGCGCCGCGATCGCGACGGCTTCGTCCAATCGCGTGGCCACATCGAACACGCGAAACTCGAGCGTCCCGAATGTCGGATGCGGGCGAACGTCCCACCAAATTTTCTTTGCATTATCGATGCAGTGCAATTGCACCAGCAGGTTTACGTAGTCTTCGTACTCGCTCCACGAACCGAAGTTCTCCGGAATGCCCGTGCGCGGAAAACGCCGGAACACCGTGGTGCGAAATGATTTCAGGCCCGTATCGCGTCCCATCCAAAATGGCGAACTGGTGGAAAGCGCCAGAAGATGCGGCAGAAAGTAGCGCGTCATGTTCATCAGGTCGATCGTCGTGGTGCGGTCAGGCATCGCCACATGCACGTGCATGCCGAAAATCAGCAGAGAGCGCGCCAGTTGCTGCAACTCTTCGACGATGTTTTGGTAGCGCTCTCCCGGCGAGATGACTTGATCGATCCAGCTTGAAAACGGGTGCGTGCCCGAGGCGGCAACTTGCAAACCCACTCGCTCCGCGGCCCGCACCAATTCGCCGCGCATACGCCGCATATCCGCCGCCAATTCGTCAACGTTGTTGCAGATCTTCGTGCCAATCTCAACGATGGACTGGTGCATCTCGGACTTCACTTGCTCGCCCAACCCCGGGGAAGTGGCGGCGACGAGCTGGCTTACATGCGAACGCAGTTCTCCCGTAGCCGGGTCAACGATTTGAAACTCTTCTTCGACACCTATGGTGAACCGGTGATTCATGAGAGGCCGTCTCCGGGCTGAAAACACGGGGAGTTCGCCACTATCATACGCGAACTTCGGCGCAATTTCATAGTTGGAGCTTGGTCAGAAAGGCTGCTTACAATCGTGTTTGGGTTTAATATCGAAAGCCATGTTCTTCGTTTCTCTCACGCGTCTTCGAGTACGATCCTGGCGCTATCTTCCCGCCTTCTTCCTGCAAGCATTTCGCTCCGCGCAACAGGCCAAGTCCGCGCAAGGTGCTCTTTCCGTTTCCGTCCTGCGCGACGCCCAAAATACCTTTTGGACTCGCACAGTTTGGAATTCAGAACAGGCTATGCGGTCTTACATGCTCTCGGGAATTCATCGCCAAGTCATGCGGCGCTTGCCCGAATGGTGTGACGAGGCCTCCGTCGCCCACTGGACCCAGGAATCGCCGCAGCCCCCGTCCTGGCAAGAAGCGCATCAGCAACTCCAGCAGTCGGGGCGGCCATCAAAGGTCAAGCACCCGTCGGAAGCTCAGCGCAATAACCTCAGTATCCCCGCCCCCGTGATTCGGCCAGCCAACGAAATCCGATTCAAATGATCATGTGGTAGTCTGGTTGAACGATCTGAGAGTGTGAAAATTAACCCGGGTAATGTTATTTCCCCGGTTCGCAAAAGAGGAAAGAATGGCCATCGCGACGATTAATCCTGCCACTGGCGAGCTTGTAAAGTCTTTCGACGCGTTGTCCGACGCGCAAATCGAGAAGAAACTTCAGCTCGCGGCCGACACATTCCATTCTTACAAAAGCATAGCGTATTCGAAACGAGCCGAGATGATGTTGCGAGCGGCTGAAATTATCGAGAAAGAAAAAGAACAACTCGGCCGCGTGATGACGCTGGAGATGGGCAAACCCATTCGCGCCGCGGTGGACGAAGCTGCCAAGTGCGCCGTCGGTTGCCGCTACTATGCCGAAAATGCCGAGCGTTTCCTGGCCGATGAAATAGTCAAAACCTCCGCCGCGCAAAGCTTTATTCGTTATCAGCCCCTGGGCCCGGTGCTCGCCGTAATGCCGTGGAATTTCCCTTTCTGGCAAGTCTTTCGCTTCGCCGCCCCGGCGCTGATGGCCGGCAACATGGGACTTCTCAAGCACGCTTCCAACGTGCCGCAGTGCGCTCTGCTGATTGAAGATATTTTCCTCCGCGCCGGTTTCCCGCAAGGAGCGTTTCAAACTCTTCTCATCGGCGCCGACAAAGTCGGCGGCATTATCGGCGACAAGCGAATCGCTGCCGCCACGCTGACTGGAAGTGAAGGCGCGGGAATTCAAGTGGCCGTGGCCGCGGCGAAGAAAATAAAAAAAGTAGTGCTCGAACTGGGAGGCAGCGACCCATTCATCGTCATGCCCAGCGCAAACCTGGAAGAAACTGCCGCCGCCGCGGTGAAAGCTCGCGTGCAAAACAACGGGCAGTCCTGCATCGCCGCAAAACGTTTCATCGTGGATCAACGCATTGCCGATGAGTTCGAAAAGCTCTTCGTCAAAAAAATGGAATCGCTGAAAATCGGCGACCCCTTTGATGAGGCCACGGAGCTGGGCCCGCTAGCGACGGCTGACGGCGTCACCACACTCGACGCCGACGTGCAAAAAACCATCAAAGCCGGAGCGAAATTGCTCACCGGCGGAAAGCCTCTAAGCCGCCCGGGAAATTTCTATGCTCCCACGGTCCTCAGCAATATTCCCGACGATTCTCCCGCCGCTTGCGACGAACTTTTCGGCCCCGTCGCTTCCCTGTTTCGCGCCAAAGATATCAACGACGCCATTCGTATCGCCAACGCCACGCCTTTCGGATTGGGAGCCAGCGCCTGGACGAACGAAAAAAGCGAGCAGGATCAGTTCATCAACGGCATCGACGCGGGCATGGTCTTCATCAACCGCATGGTCGTATCAGATCCACGCCTTCCCTTCGGCGGCGCCAAACGCTCGGGCATCGGCCGCGAACTGGGAGTTTACGGAATTCGCGAATTCACAAACGTCAAGACCGTCTGGAATCAGTGATGGATGTTACTGAACTGAATCGTCACCGTGCCAGGCGGGTCCGCGAAGCGCACGGCCGCCCTTCGCTCCGGTTAGCGCTCCGTGGTCGAATTCGAGTTGCCCATTAACGAAAACGTAGTCCACTCCCTCTGATATTTTCGTCGGCTCGGTGTAAGTCGCCCGGTCGATGATCGTTGCCGGATCGAAAATCGTAATATCCGCATAAAAACCAGTCTTGATGAGCCCGCGATTCACCAGGTGCTCGCGCTGCGCCGGCATCGAAGTAATCTTTCGAATCGCTTGTTCCAGCGGCATCAGGCGCTCATCTCGAACGTAGTGTCCAAGAAACCGCGGGAACGAGCCGAAAGCGCGAGGATGCGTGTGAGACTCGAACAGCGGCCCATCCAGCGAAAGCTCGCCACTATCAAGGCAGAGTGAAGTCCACGGCCGCTTGAGTCCATAAATTAAATCCTGCTCGCTGGCCATGAAATAAATCGCACCCGTCTGCGCCTTGTCCGCCAGGATGAAATCAAATAGCGCGTCCAGTTCCGGTTTGCCTTCCGCTTTCGCCATCTGCGCCACGGTCTTGCCGTCGTATTTCTTCAAGTCCGGGTTGACCACGCCCGAAATCATCACTCCGTCCCCACCGCCGCAATCGAAGTAGAGATTTTCCCAATCGCTGTGTTCCGCTGACATTTCATTCTTGATGCGCTCGCGAATTTGCGGATCGCGCAATCTCCCGAGAAGTTTGTCCACTCCGCCATCCGCCACCCATGGCGGCAGCGACGAAACCAGCGCCGTCGACCCCGCGACGTACGGATATTGGTCCGCGCGTATGTCGAGCCCTGCGTCCCGCGCGGCCTGAATTTTAGCGACCACGGCGGGCATCGTTCCCCACCGAGACTTTCCGCTCACTTTCAGATGGAATATTTCCACGGGAATCTGCGCTTCGCGCCCGATTCGTATCGCCTCATCGAGCGCGGCCATTTCGCTCGCGCCTTCGCTGCGCATGTGCGAAGCATAAATCCCGCCGTACTGGGCAGCGACCTTAGCCAGCGCAATCAATTCTTCCGTCTTCGCATAATGTCCGGGCGGATAAATCAGCGCGGTAGAAACCCCGAGCGCCCCATCTTTCATGGCCTGCGCCACCAGCGCTTCCATCTCCTCAACTTCGGCCGGAGTAGGCGCGCGATCGTCGTCACCGATCACGCTTTCGCGCACCTGTGCCGCCCCCACGTACGTGCCAAGATTAATCGGCGTGCCGTCTTTGTCCAGCCTGCGGAAATAACCGTCGAGCGTGGTCCAATCGATTGTCAGATGATATTCGGTCAGGAATGGTGCGAGCGGCGCTAATGTCTTTTCATTTTGCGGCGCAATGGAGCCGCCTTCGCCTGTGATTTCGGTCGTAATTCCCTGCGAGAGTTTGCTCAACGAGCGATTGTCGATCAGCAGAGATGCTTCCGACTGCCCCAGCATGTCGATAAATCCCGGCGAGACAATCCGCCCCGTCGCGTCAATCACCTTTTTCGCCTGCGCGTCGCCAAGCTGGCCGATCGCCACGATGCGATCGCCGCGAATTCCGATGTCCGCGGCATACCAGGGCCCGCCGCTGCCGTCCAGGATGTGTCCGTTCTTGATGATCACATCGAAGGGAGCCATCTTGTCCGCAGGTGTGGAATAAATCGCTCCGGCGATTTCGCCCAGGGCTTGCCCCGCAATTTTCTGCGCAGCTTCCGGATCCTCCATCGAAATCGGGACTCGATTCACAAAGGCTGCAAATGCCAAATGTCGCCCGTCAGCCGTGGTCACGTATCCCGCCAGGCCTTTTCCGTTCAACATCAGGTTCTTGTTCAACGCATCGAACGAACTGAACGTGCCGGTCTTGGCGAAAACGTGTCCGGCCGCCGGCGAATTCACTTGGATATTCCAAAGCGTGCCGTCGCGCCCAAGAATCGGCAACGCCTTCTCGAAAATCGCAAAATCTTTTTGCTTCGACATAAAAGCCAGGTAATGAACCATGAAGTCCGGAGTGTAATAGGCCGATTGCGCGCCACCCGCGCCGTCCGCTTGTGACGCGCCGCTCAAATCGAGCCCCGCCTTCGCCAGAAAATCATGTTCCAGATCGAAGCCGCCTTGGTCGATGTCCTGGGTCTTGTGGCCCAGAATCGCGCCAAGAATGAACGGCATCATCGAGGCGTGCAAATTCTGGCTCACCTTCAGCGTAACCTTCGTTTCTTCGGAAAGCGGCGGAGAAACACGCTCCGCGACAACATTTCCCTCCGTGTAATTAGCCGAGATCGTCTTGAAGTCAATCTTTTGGCCGGCAGGAACGAGATCCACCTTGATCCGTTGCTCACGCAGCGCTTCCACGAATGTCACTTGCGCGAACCGGCTCGGCTCCGGAACGGGGTATGTGTAAAGAATGGAAGGGCCGCCAAGCGGAAATTTCCCCGTCAGTGTGACCGTGTGCGATCCATCTGCGTTGGTCACGTCAGCAGGCGGTTTTATATCCGGCTTCGAACCCGCCGGTCCGGTGGTGATTTTGTTGACGAACGAAACGTACGAACTTGCCGGCGAAATATTCAGCGCGACTGGAGTATCTTCCTTGCACGCGGACGAAACCCTCAGATCCACCACATTGTCATTCACCGAAATCGGCGAAACCACCACACCTGTCCCGAGCTCTCGATCGCCCTCTGGAAACAAGCTCGCATCTATCAGCACGCGCCCTGCGATTCGCTTCACGCCGCGCCCCGCAACCTGCGCCGCGAGTTCGCGAATCGCAAAGAGCGGATCGCCCGGGACAGCCTTCGTGTCCGGGCTGCCGTCGTAAGAATGGTCCATGTTTTCAAAGGCCAGCGTCCCGTCCGGCTGAATTCGTCCGGAAAGATTCGGATCGCCGCTCGCCACCAGAATCAGATCCCCTCTTAACACCCCATCCGCGTTGATCGGCCCGGTGCGGTACACGCGCGTGTGAAAACGGAAATCCGCGCCGAGCAGTTCGAGTCCCGTGCCTTCGGTCAAGAGCTTCGTCGTCGAGCCCGGCGTGAACAGCTCCTGGCCGTGAAGCTCGAAAACGACTTTCTCTTCGTCCAGCGAATAAACCGCCACGCCAAACCTCGAGTGCTTATACTCCGGCCGGCTCGCGATCTGATCGATCTGCTCGGCCAGCGCTCTGTCTTTCTGTGCAGGCGTGATGCGCGGCGAACCGAGCAACCCAAGCACAACTGCAGCAGCGAGCACGCAGAACAAAACCGCTTTCTTGCAATCCATCATTGAGCCTCTGGTGTGGGATACGTCAGATATGGCAGGCGATATTACAACGCGATTTGTAACGCTACAATCGTTCTCTAGCGGAGTTGGTGCTTCAATCTGAAGCGCTATCCTCTGGAGAGCGCGTGCGGACGAGACGGCGTGGAGAGCAGTTTTCGGAGCCCGCGTGCTACCTTTCTGCGAGCCCGTAGGACTCGGGACTTCAATGCAGTTTCGCGAATGCCCAAAACTTGGACGGCTTCTCTGACTGAAAATTCTTCAATGTTGCGTAACCGAAATGCTGCCTGAATTCGTGGGGAAAGCTCACGGATTTGATCCTCGATGAGCGCATTCAATTCGCTCGCCACGTAGATTTCCTCCGGATTCGCCGACTCGGCCACTTTTCCGTCGAAGAACGGTTCAGAACGACTGTCTAGGAGATCGTTTAAAGAAGCTTCCACACGGACGCTTTTCCTTCGGCGGAGCATGAGGGCTGAATTGACCGCGATTCGGGTGAGCCAGGTGGAAAGGGCAGCTCGCCCCTCAAAAGAACCAAGATTCGCGAAAGCCCTGCACCAACTCTCTTGCACTGCATCTTCCGCATCTTCTCTATTTCGCAAGACGGCAAAAGCTGTCCGATAGAGCCTGGGCGTGTGCGTTTTAAAAAGCCGCTCCTGCGCCTCTGGATCTCCCGCGACAGCCTGGCGGATGAGGTCCCAATCATCGCGCGTGACCGGCGAGGTGAACTTCGCATGGGAATGCAACTTTCGAGCGGGCAAATCCGGTCTGGTTGATTCAGGGCCGCGGATATCCGCACGAAACAGCTCCCCAACCGTTGCCGCTGCGCTCCCAAGGGAAGTTTCCAATGCACCCATCGATGTTTCTCCCTTTCTACGACTGCTTCAGTTGATGGCGATGCACTTTCGGTGCCGATTCGCTTTTTATTCTGGCCGATTCGAAAGCAGTGGAGATCAAAGACTTAGAGGAGATTGGCAGTGTGCGATTGCGTTGTCATTTCGGTTCGATTGTGCCGGCCGGATATCACCCGTCAACTGAATGACACCCCCGGCACGATCCCTGCCTTGGTGCAGAGCGAGATCAAGAGGAGCCTGGCCGCAAATTGTTTTCTCAGTCTCAGGCCATCACCACGATTTTTTCCGGGTCAGAGCATGAATCGACGCTACGGGCGATATCCAGCTTCTTCATACGAAAATACAGGGTCGAGCGGTTCAATCCCAGGCGGGCTGCCGCACCGCCTGGTCCCGAGAGAACCCACCTGGTTTCTTTCAGAGTCTTTAGGATATGGTTGCGCTCGACCTCCTCCAGCGTTTGATGGCGGTCTGGGTTTTGGCCGGGCGCGATCCGGGATTTCAAGTCCCGGGGCGAAAGCCGCAGGACGTGACCGGGGCTTAAAATCACTGCGCGTTCGATTACGTTTTCCAACTCCCGAATGTTACCCGGCCATCGGTAATGAATTAGAGCCTCCATCGTTTGCGAGGGGACCGCATCGATCGTTTTGCGCATTCGTCGTGTGGCTTGCTGCACAAAATGATGCACCAGCAGCGGAATATCCTCCGGGCGTTCCCGCAAGGGAGGAACGTGGATAGGAAACACATTCAGTCGATAGTAGAGGTCGCTGCGAAACTGCTTCTCCAGAATCATTCCTTCCAGGTCTCGATGAGTTGCGGCCACAATGCGCACATCCACTCTCTGCGTCCGCGTGTTTCCCAGGCGCTCGAATTCCCGCTCCTGCAAGACACGGAGGAGCTTTGGCTGTAGCTCGAGCGGGATATCGCCGATTTCATCCAGGAAGAGCGAGCCTTGATGCGCCACCTCGAGCCGGCCGATTTTCTGTGCGATCGCGCCGGTGAACGATCCCCGTTCATGGCCGAACAGTTCACTTTCGAGCAGCCCGGTCGGGATGGCGGCACAGTTGAGCTTAACGAACGGTCGAGCCTTGCGAGGACCGTGACTGTGAATGGCGCGCGCGATGAGCTCTTTGCCCGTACCGGTCTCGCCGAGCAAGAGCACCGTAGAATCTCCGCCGGCCACGGTTTCGACCATCTGCAGCAAACGCCGCAGAACCGAGCTTTTTCCAATGATGCCTTCGAAGCCGGTGTCCCAGCTTACCGTCTCTTCGGTTAGGTCGCTAGGAAGCGTGCTCTCCAGATCGGTTCTTGGCCTCGGGTCCTCGTAGTGCAAAGGATAAGTCAGGCTATTTAGGCCCATTGGCTTGCTCCTCCCTTTTCTGCAATTTGTCCGTGCGAGCGTTCATCTTTTTTTTTCGCCTCGTCCGTTCACTTTCTCGCCAAATCCATTCACGGATATATGCCGGGCAATCCTCGAGCTGGATGCCATTCACTTCGCAAGCGGCGAGAAACTTCACTCCGTCGCGGTCCACGAGGGTGACGTCTCTCAAATCCAAGGCGATCTTGCGGCCGCTGTCTTCCAACTCGAAGAGCCTTCGCAGCTCGTCAATATCCTCCGCCTCGATTCGACCGCTCAAATTAAAAATGACTTTTGCGTTTGCTTTCCTCTGGATTCTTAGCATCTGATACCCTTCTGAGAGGCATGCAAAGACTTAGTCAGCAGGTGGCTTTCCAATCGCAAGCGGCTGATAGAGAATGGCTTACGGGATAACCAACTGTCAATTTTTCGCCAATTGGTGAAATTCCGAACAAAAAATCTTTGCAGGTTTGCGATGGTTAGGGACTTACTTACGGCTCGGGTTTACCGTGACACCAGGCGGGACTATTGTGAGACTTGCCTGAAACGGTTCTTGTCAATTTTGAGTGAGCGGATTTTCGATTCCAGCGTGGATCGCGCTATCCCTAGCTTCGTGGCCGCGCCCGACGGTCCGAAGACTCGTCCTTGGCTTTCTCGTAGGGCTGCTTCGATGATTTCCTTTTCTTGAGCTTCCACCTTCTCGGAAAGATGAAGCTGGCTTTCCGTTTTGCCGCTCGACGGCTGTTGCGACAGCCAGCTTTCATCCACCGAAAAATTCTCGGCTTCGCACACGATGACGGATCGTTCGATGACGTTCTGCAGTTCGCGTATGTTTCCGGGCCAGTAGTATGACTCAAGTAATCGGAGAGTCTCCTTGTCCACGGTCGTAATTCTCTTGCCGGCTTTCCGCGCGTAGCGATCGATGAAGTATTCGACCAGCAGGCGGATGTCCTCCTTTCGTTCTCGCAGCGCAGGAATTTGAATTGGGAAGACATTCAGGCGGTAAAACAGATCGCTACGGAAAGAGCCAGCGCTGATAGCGGCCTGCAAGTCACGGTTCGTGGCTGCAATCACCCGAACGTCAGTGCGTATCGGGCGCGTCCCGCCCACACGTTCAAATTCATGCTCCTGCAAAACACGCAGGAGGGCAATTTGGGTCTCGGCTGGAAGTTCTCCCACTTCGTCCAGGAAGAGCGTACCGCCGTGCGCTAATTCGAACCTACCCAAGCGCTGCTGAGTCGCGCCCGTGAAGGCGCCCTTTTCATGGCCGAATAACTCCGAAGCGAGCAGATCACGCGGGACTGCCGCACAGTTCACGCTAACGAAGGCACGCGCGCTGCGATGAGATCGTCGGTGGATGGCCCGCGCAACAAGCTCTTTGCCCGTTCCCGTCTCGCCGGTGATGAGAACAGTAGAGTCACTTTTTGCGACTTTGGAAACGCGCGAGAGCACCGCTTGCAAAGCTGGAGAGGCGCCCACAATTTCCTCGAACATCGAAGTTTTGTCGATTTCTTCCCGGAGAGCTACGTTCTCGCGCTGAAGCCTGTCTTCAGCCTGCTTGCGATCCTCGATGTCTGTCCCGGTCACATACCAACGCGTAATCTGTCCCTCTTCGTCGTGCAACGGGTTGTAGCGGGCCAAAAACCAGCGATAACTTCCATCACCTTTTCGCAGTCGCATCTCCAACTCGAAAGCTGAGCCGATGGAGACAGCGCGAGCAGAATCACCGATGACCCGATCCCAGTCATCGGGATGAACAAACTGGATGTGGTAGCTCGGAACCGCGCTCTTAAATTTCCTCCTCCATTCTTCAAGGCTAACGCCGAGGTAGTCGAGCAGGATGCGGTTAGCGTAAAGACGTTCGCTATCCGGCCCGAATACAGCAACAAATTGGGGGGCGAGATCCAGGATCTGCCGAAGCCCTTCTTCTTGTTCCCGGATTTTTTCTTCCGCGCGCTTACGCTCCTCAATATCCAAGCTCGATCCATACCACTTGATGATGTTGCCGCGCTCATCCCGAAGCGGCACCTTGCGGTGGAACATCCAGCGGTATTCTCCATTGGCTCTGCGAACTCGCGTTTCGTATTCGAAGATTTCTCCTGTTGCCAGGGAGGCCCGCCATTTGGTCACAATTCCATCGAGGTCTTCGGGGTGGATGAAAGCCGTCCAATTCCAGCCGCTCACTTGTTCCAGAGTGACGCCCAGGTATTCCAGCCAAGGCTTGTTGAAGTAATCGAGATGACCGTCGGGTCTGGCGGAGTGTATCAGCCCGGGGATCGAATCCACGAGAAGCTCAATATTCAACGGCCCGGATTCTCGTGTTGGAGAGGCCATGGCCGGCATTATATGCCTTTTCGTCATTTTGCAAACCCTTCTGAAGTCCCCGCTGCGGTCGCCCTGTCAGCATCTTGGCAACTGCTGGATTGTTGGCACCAACTCTCAATGACGATGGTATTCTTCCGGCGGCAAAGCGCTTCTTTCCATGGAGATCGAAACATTGCAGCCCGGAACCCGGAATGCTGAATAGGGAACTTGGGGGACTGAGAAGGTTCGAGCATCGCCTCGATACTTGAGTGCTGGCAGAAGGACGACGCGGCGTCCGTTCACGAGCTACGATGCTTTACTTAAATTCAAGGGCACCGCTGCCGCGGAAACCAAAACAAGAATTCCAAAAAAGGAGAAATACAATGGACGATCACAACAACCCCACTAGTGAAACGCCGTACGGGCAGCCGGAATCGGGAGCTGCTACCGCGGCGCGTATGAAGCTTTCAGAAAAAGCTGCAGAAGTTAATGAGAAAGTTGCTGACTTCGGCCGCAAGACGGTGGACAGTATCGACGAATCCAGAAAAGGCACCGCGAGCGCCTTGGATCAGGCAGCAGCGAAACTGCATTCAAGTGGAGACCAACTCTCCGACGTAGCGCATACGGCCGCTGACCAAATCTCGGGCGTGGCGCACAGTGCTGCGGAAAAGCTTCGAACCGCCGCAGACTATATTCGCGAAACGGACTTGAAGGGCATGGGGGACGATCTAAAGGACATCGTAAAGCGGTATCCGGGACCTGCATTGGCCGCCGCGGCTGTGCTGGGCTTCCTTGTGGCGCGTGGCTTTCGTCGCGACTAACGAATTCGGAATTGGGAAGGAGGCTGCTTATGACAGCGCCACGAATGCAGCGATCCGTGCCGGAAGTGTTGGAGGACATCGCCTCGAATCTGGCGCAGCTCGTCCAAGCTGAGTTTCGGCTGGCGAAGACTGAACTGAAAGAAGGGGCGGAAAAGGTCGCCCTGCCAGGCGCCACGCTGGGTGCAGGTGTGGTGCTGGCGCTTTACGGATTGGGGTTTTTACTTCTTGCCGCTGTGTACGCGCTGTCGTTAGTCATGGCAGGGTGGCTCGCGGCGTTGATCGTGGGCGGTGTGTCGGCACTCGCGGCAGGAATTTTGATTAGCGCCGGTGGAATGAAATTGAAACGGGTAAATCTAACGCCCGACAAAACGATTCGAACGTTAGAGGAGGACGTGCAATGGGCGAAACAACAAATCAAATAGAGTGGGAAATCGCACAAAAGCGAACCGAGCTCGGCGATAACTTGATCGAGTTGAAGCAAAGGGCGAAAGCGGCAGTTGACTGGCGCTGGCAGGTTGAAAAACGTCCAGGAACGATGCTCGCAGTTGCATTCGGCGGCGGCATCGTTCTCTCGGCGCTGTTCAGCGCGCTGCGAGGACCAGCGAAGGTTTATGCGGAGCGACCGTCGGGCGATGCCGTCGAATACGACAGGTCGGCGTCTAAGAATTCGGTCCAATCTCCGAGCAAGCTGGCCACCGCGACCCGAAAAAACCTGGATGCTCTGGGCGGAGCGTTGATCGGCATCGTGGCAACACGCACCACGAGTATCCTGGAAGGAATTCTGCCCGGATTTCAAAAAGAATTTGAACGAGCGAAGAACTCGCAGGGCCAAATCTAAAAGCGAAATGGCGGAGTGTTGGAACCAAGTCTGAATAGCAACGAGATTCTTATATAAGGAGTATTAGGGATGGCCACAGCGAGCACGCCGGCTCCTGCAAAGGCGCCGGAACCGGAACAAGCTCACGCACAGCCCCAGTCGACATGGCGGAAATTCGTGGTGCCCGCATTGATCGTGCTGCTCGCCGTCGTGATCTTCGCCACGATCACTCGGAACTGGAACGCCTGGGAGGGTGGCCGCGTTGAACAGGTCACAGATGATGCCTATGTACGCGGCGATCTGACTCCCCTCAGCACAAAAGTTGCGGGCATCGTGCGGGATGTGAAGGTCGCGGACTACCAGCAGGTGCGCAAGGGAGAATTGATCGTCCAGTTGGACGATGATGACTTCCGCGCGCAGGTGGATCAAGCGACCGCTGCGGTTGAGGCTGCCAAAGCTGCAATCGTGAACAATCACCGGCAGCGCGAGCTTCAGGACAGCAGGATCGAGCGCGCCATCGCCGGCATCGATCAGGCCAAGGCACAGATCGTCGCGGCCCAAGCCGGTATAGTGGCCGTGCAAGCAGACGTGGTGCGCACGCACGCCGAGCGTGTTCGCCAGGAAGCGCTTTTGCAAACGCGCTCAGCCACGCAACAGAAAGTCGAGCAGGCCGTCGCCGATGACGAGCGCTTTGCCGCCCAGCTCGCGAGTCGCCAGGCAGATCTGGAGCAGGCAAAATCCTTGCTCCGCAGCAACGAAGACGCGGCGGAAGCCGAGAGGCGCACCAAGGCGGTGTTGGAATCTCAGGACCTGCAGCTCATCGCTGACCAACATGCGAAGGAAGCGGCGCTCAATGCGGCGCAAGTGAACCTTGGTTACACAAAAATCGAGGCGCCGGATGACGGCACTGTGGGAGAGCGCCAAGTGCGGCCCGGACAACTTGTATCGCCGGGAACACAAGTCATTTCTTTCGTGCCCCTCGTCAAGTGGGTTCAGGCGAACTATCGCGAGACGCAACTCACCAACGTGAAAGTTGGCGACGCAGCGGAAATACGCATCGACGAATATCCTGGCCGCGTGGTCCACGGCAAAGTACTCGAGATTGCTCCGGCCAGCGGCTCGCAGTTTGCACTTCTACCTCCCGATAACGCGACCGGGAATTACACCAAGGTCGTCCAAAGGATTCCCGTGAAAATAGCTCTCGAGGATTCGAGCTTTGCAAAGAGCTTGCGCCCCGGGCTATCAGTAATCGCCACTGTCCGGACGAGCCACTGATCGGAGCGTAGGATGTCTGCTTCCTCGATAGCCCTGCCGCAGCCCACTCCGGCGCAACTCGCACGCGGAATTGCCGGAGCCGTGCCAGGCACGCTTTCCAAAAGTCCATTGCTTGGAATCCTCGGCGTCGTCACAGGCGCGGGGGTGGTCACTCTCACCAGCCGAATGATTTCGCTCGGCATGCCCGACCTCAAGGGCCACCAGGGATTCAGTTACGATCAAAGCGCATGGATCGGCACGGCTTTCGACGTCGGCCTGATGTTCATCGGCCCCTTCACTGTGTATCTCGGCGGGCTAATGGGACCACGGCGAATTCTGTTGACCGCCGCGACAATCTTTACGGTGCTCTGTACTTTTTTGCCTTTCATTCATAATTACACTTTCCTCATTTTTGCCATGGCCTTAGCGGGATTGGCGTCCGGAACCTTCTATCCCCTGACGCTCACCTTCGCCCTGCGCAACATTCCTCTGCGCTACCTTCCTTTCACCATTGCTCTCTACGCCTCGTTCGTGGATGGTGCTGTAAACATCGCCCCATCGCTTTACGGCTGGTACAGAAATCATCACTCCTGGGAATGGATGTTTTGGAATTCGGCGGTGATCACACCTCTGATGATGTTATGCATCTACTTTGGCATACCGAAATCCCCTGCGGCAAAAGGGCCCGGCGAGGCGCCAAGTTTCGCGGGATTTTTATATGCCAGCGCGGGTTTTGCATTGATTTTGGCCGCGTGCGAACAGGGCGAAAGGCTCGACTGGTGGCACTCTGGGATATTCACTGCGCTCTTCACCAGCGGCTCGTTCCTCTTATTGTGCTCTCTCGTTCGTCGCTTGCTTGGGCCCAATCCTCTCGTTGATATGCCTTACCTACGGAACAGGGACACGATTCTGCTGGGCACTGGGCTGTTCTTCTTTCGCTTTTTTCTAGTGACGACGATCATCTTGATACCGCAGGCCCTGGCCATCCACGGGTTCGAACCTGACCAGATCGGGCCGGCGGTGGTTTGGACGGCAGCTTCTTTTATTCCTCTCGCGTTTCTCGCTGGTTTCCTTCTACTTTCGAATGCGGATCCGCGCTTGCTGCTCGCGTCAGGATTCGCGGCAATGGCGGTCGCTTCGCTCCTGAACGCTGAAATGACCAGCGCTTGGGCGGCAGCGAACTTCTACCGAACTGAATTTCTGATGGGTTTTGGCCAATGTTTTGCGTTTGTGGGTTTAGTCGCATCGATCATTTTGGTCGGGCTTTTCTCGGGAGGGTTGGCGAAGCCGCAGCGGATTCTCACATTTTCTGCCTACTTTCATACCATTCGAATCTTCGGAGGAACAGTGGGAGCGGTCCTTATGGGGCGGTTCATCGCCGAGCGGGAAAAGTTCCACTCGAACGTGCTGGGTTTGCACGTACAGCATGGAAGCTGGATTACCGACGAAAGCATCCGCCAAATGACGGGGGGTTTTTATGCCAAGTCGTCGGGCTTGGCTCAAGCGGCGGGCCGCGCCGTGGATATTGTGGGCGGGCGCCTTCGTCTTCAAGCCTACACGCTGAGTTTGATCGACGGATTCTATTTGGTAGCCTGGGCCTCCGTGATCGCCTTGGTCCTCGTAGCTCTCTTGCGAGAGCCGCCGCTGAAATATGGCGACCTCACCGGGATTCAAGAGCAACAGGCTGCGGCGAAGGGGGAGAAGTAATGAGATTCCGCTGGAGTGGTCTGGGCATCGCGCTATTTGCAATTAGTTTCCCTCTTTGCGCCCGAGCGCAGAAGGCAGAACCGCCTCCGCGGAAGATCACTCTTCCTGAAGCGGTGCAGATAGCCCTGAAGCATAACCATGTGGTGCGCATCGCGGGGCTCGAAGTGCAAGTGAAGCAGCATGCCAAGGAGGCCGCCCGAAGCGGATATTTCCCGACCATAACGAACGAGAGCCGCGTTTTACACGTTACGGACACCCAGTTCATCGCGATTCCTGCTGGAAGCTTGGGAACTGTGGGTGGCGCACCATTTCCAGCCGAGCAGGCGATTCTAAGTCAGGGTGAGAAGACTTTTATCACGAGTGGAACGGCTTTGTCGCAGCCGCTCACTCAGTTAATCACAAGAGTGAAACCGTCAAACGACGCTGCGCGCGCTGACTTGGACGCCACCCGGGCCAACGAGAAGGCCACTGAGAACGATGTGGCATTGCGGGTTCATGACATTTATTACCAAATTTTGGTGACGCAACTGCACAAGAGCGCAACGGAAGCGAAAATCCGCGCTGCCCAAGAGACAGAGAGCGAGCGCACGCAGCAGGTGAAGTATGGCAGCACGCTCGACGAACAACTTATCGATAGCCGGGCGCAAACTCTCGAAGCCAAGCAGGACTTGCTCACCCTGGAGATGCAGCTTTCTGACCTGACCATGCAGTTGAACGATGTGCTAGGATTGCCGATAACCACGCAACTCGAACTCGATCCCACTGTCCCGGACGTCCAGGAACCTTGCCGCCGGGAGGATTGCGTCAGCACCGCGTTGGCCTCACACCCGGAAATTGTCGCGGCGAGGGCCGAAGTGGAAAAAGCCTCGGCAGGCGTTCGCTTGGCCAAGGCGGATTACTTTCCCGATATCACGGCTTTTGCCCGTTACGATTATTCGGACCAAGTCCCTTTCCTCGCTCGCAACTTTGGAACTTTCGGGGCGCGGCTGACCTATGATTTGTTCGATAGTGGCCGGCGAAAGGCCAAGCTGGAAGAAAGCAGCGCTGATCTCGGAGAGGCGCGCGAAAACCTCGTTCGGATAACGGACGAAGTTGAACGCAAAGTTGAGACTGCCGCCAACAAACTGGCACGGACGAAAGAAATGATCGAGGTGTCGCAACAGATCCTGGCGCTACGGTCGGAATCGAGCCGGGTTACTGCCCAACAGCTCGAAAGAGGTGAGGCTCTCCCCTCGCAGTCCGATTCCGCTATCGCTCAGGAATTCGACGCCAAGACCATGCTGCTTCGGTCTCAGCTTGAATACGCCCAGGCGAGGGACGAAATGATCCACGCGCTGGGGCGCACTCCTTAAATAGATAGAACTCTGGGCTCGGAAACCAGGATTCAGCCGCCGCTTGCTTGAGCGCAACCATGACTCGCTCGCCTCGAATCAAACGCACCAATATCATTTCCCGCAGCAAACGGTTGAAAAACTTTCAACTCGGAGTTATAAGGTGGGCCGGTGTCAGTATCTGCGCACCCGCGAACATGCTGACAGGGGGGTCTTGTCGCATTTCCGCGAGGAGAAGCTAAGCCACTTTTTTTCAGCCCGCTAAACTCACGCTCAATTGGGCGATGAAATGCTTAATCACCCGCGGCGACGCGTCTACGGGTCGCATTGAGCAAGGCGCCGAGAAGATCGACCGTCGCGGAGAGAGGTTTCGAAAAACCATGGCCACACTTGCGTTGGACCAAAAACAGACCGGGACCCAGACGCGTGCATTTGTCGTCGCTTGGTGTTTCACCGTGCTTTTTTATTTCCTGGAATATGCGGTGAGGTCGTGTCCAGCCGTGATGATTCCAGAGCTGGAAAGCTCTTTTCACACCACGGCGCTCGGCATCAGTGCGATTCTCGGGGCCTACTACTACACATACTCCACAATGAGCTTGGTCGCCGGAGCGGCTCTTGATCGTTTGGGAGCCAAGCGGACTGTTCCTGTTGGCGCTGCCATCTTGGGTGTCGGATGCCTCTTCTTCAGTGGAGGATCCGTGATGGCAGGTGATATTGGGCGATTGCTCCAAGGAGCAGGTTCCGCATTCGCGTTCACCGGCGCCGTTTACCTCGCCGCGCACGGATTCTCCGCACGCTACCTTGCAACCGCAATTGGCGCCACCCAATGCGTTGGAATGCTAGGCGGTTCCGCGGGCCAGTTCGCTATCGGACCGATGATCGAACGTGGACTGGGCATACACACAATCTGGATCGGTTTCGGAGCGATCATCCTTGCGGTCGCCGTGTTCTTGTACCTGGCGACTCCCAAGGAGCAGTCTGCACCCCACGAAGCAGGCATGGGTTCGGTCCTGAAGCCGTACAAGATTGTCTTCTCGAATCCCCAGTCGTATCTCTGCGGGATAATTGCCGGACTGATGTTCGCGCCGACCACGATTGGGGACATGATTTGGGGCGTTGCCTCGTTCCAAAAAGATCTGCAATTTTCCTATCACAGTGCAGTACTGGTCGCCTCGATGGTTCCGCTCGGCTGGGTCTTTGGATGTCCGCTGCTCGGATGGCTTTCGGACCGCATAGGAAGGCGAAAGCCGGTGATCATGGGGAGCGCAACGGTCATGATTTTGGCCGGCCTCCAGCTCGCGCTCAAACCCTTACCAATTCCGCCGCACGTAACGATGTTCATATTCGGCGTGGCTTCGGGCGCGGCCATGATTCCTTACAGCGTCATCAAAGAAGTTAATCCAGACAATGTGAAGGGCAGTGCGGCTGGCGGGATTAATTTCCTCGTCTTTGCGATTACCGCATTCCTCGGCCCGGTTTATGCCAAGCATATCGGCAAAGGCATCGGTACCTCGATGAACCTGCACTTGCATTTTCAGAAGGGCGCCTTTTTTTGGGTTGCTTGTTGTGCGGCCGCGATCGTCGTGAGTCTTTTCCTCCGGGAGACCGGTCCAGCCGCGCATGCGCAGGCGCAATCGAAATAGCCGCTAATTGCGGCACGGCTTTAAGGTGACTTTGACGCTCCAAGGCGAAGTCATTTCGTTTCAACATTCTAGGCACAAATAAAAGGAGGTAGAAAAAATGCCACATAGAATTGCAGATGAATTGGTTCGCAGACTTGCCGAAGCGGGCGTGGAAAGAATTTACGGAGTGGTGGGCGACAGCCTGAATCCGGTGACGGATGCACTCCGGCTGAACACCAAAGTGAAATGGATCCATGTGCGCCACGAAGAAGCCGGCGCGTACGCGGCCGGCGCGGAAGCGCAGCTCACCGGCAAGCTCGCCTCCTGCGGAGGGAGCTGCGGCCCGGGCAACCTGCACCTGATCAACGGCCTTTTCGACGCTCATCGAAGCAATGCTCCGGTGCTTGCAATCGCATCGCATATTCCCACGAGTGAGATCGGCACCGGATATTTTCAGGAGACCCATCCGGAAATCCTGTTCAAGGAATGCAGCCACTATTGCGAGCTGATCTCGAACCCCAAGCAGTTCGAGCGCGTTCTTCACATCGCGATGCAAAGCGCACTTGGAAAAGGCGGGGTGAGCGTGATCGTGTTGCCCGGCGACGTCGGTGGGGCGGATATGCCTGCCGAGGGGACACCCCGTTCTCTGGTCAGTCGCAGGCCGCCCATCCGTCCCGGTGAAAAGGATTTGGCGCGTTTGGCGGAGTTGATCAACTCCAGCAGGAAAGTTGCGCTCTTCTGCGGAATTGGATGCCACAACGCTCACGATGAGGTGGTCGCCCTCGCGGAGAAAGTCAAAGCTCCGGTTGCGCATACCTACCGAGGAAAGCCGTTCATTGACTACGACAATCCTTATGACGTGGGAATGACCGGCCTGATTGGTTTCGGGATGGCCTACGAGGCGATCCACGAATGCGACCTGCTGATCCTCCTGGGCACGGATTTTCCGTACGACAAATTCCTGCCGACAAAGTGCAAGATCGCGCAAATCGACATCCGCGTTGACCATTTGGGACGGCGAAGCAGACTCGATCTCGGAATTTGGGGCGACGTGCGCGAAACCTTACAAGCGCTGTTGCCAATGTTGGATGCAAAGACGGACCGGGAATACCTGGAGACCATACTCCGCAAACACAAAGAAGCGCTTCGAAAAATAAATGTGTACGTTGACCACGTCGGAACACGCACGCCCATGCACCCGGAGCCCGTGGCAGCGGCTCTGAGTGAATTTGCGGCGCCCGACGCGATCTTTACAGCGGACACCGGCATGTGCAACGTCTGGTCTGCACGGCATATTAAGGCGACCAAGGACCGGCGGATTATCGGTTCCTTTAACCACGGCTCCATGGCCAACGCGCTTCCCCAGTCCATCGGCGCGCAATGTGCCTTTCCCGGTCGCCAGGTTGTCGCCATGTGCGGCGACGGCGGTTTTGCCATGAGCTTGGGCGACATCCTGACCGTGACGCAATATAACCTCCCCATCAAATTCGTGGTATTCAACAACAGCGCATTGGGTATGGTGAAGCTGGAGATGGAAACCGCGGGAATGCCCGACTTTCAAACCGATCTGAAGAATCCAAACTTCGCCAAACTTGCCGAAGCCATCGGCATAATGGGTGTAAGGATCGAAAACCCCGCTGATGTGACCTCGGGCATCAAGAAGGCGCTGCAGCATTCGGGGCCCGCGCTCATTGATGTAGTTACCGATCCGAATGCTCTTTCGATACCTTCTCATGCCGACCTGTCACAAGCGGTGGGCTTCGCGCTGGCCATGGGAAAGTTGGTGCTCTCCGGGAACATCGAGGAAGTGGTGGCCACCATCGAGGGCAATATTCGACATACCAGCGAGGCATTGGACTCGCTCTAGACCAATATTAGAGATGGCCGAGGCCGCTTTTGCCCAGGCAATCTTCATGTGACTGAATTTCCTTTGATTGCTCCACGCTCGGGTGGGGTGTGCCAATCCGGGGGCTGGTGTAGGTAACGACTTTAGGCGAGCGTCACTCGCCCAATGACAGTGAGGATTACGATGCGAATCTTTTTACGAAGTGTATGGTTCTTGTTGCTGGTACCCGGCCTTGCGTTTGGCCAGACCGCCGCGCACCCGGCTGATCCTTCTACGAACCTCTCGGACGTCGGCGCTCAGCTGGACGCTCTCCGCGACGCACTATTGCGCACCCAGCAGCAAGTGGCGGAGCAACAGCAAGAAATCCAACTCCTGAAAACGCAATTGAAAGTCGGCCAATCGGGCACCGCCGGTGCCGCACTGGTATCCGCTGTCGAGGTCGTTCGGCCCAATTCGAGGCCGGCCAACGGGGATCTGTCAGACCCTTCGCCGGATATCCACAATCTCACCGCCAACCCCGTGGCTCCGTCTGCGGATCAGAAGACGCAGCAGGGTGAACAGCAACCTCCGCTAGGCTCCATCAAACTGGGCGATGCTCTTATAACCCCCGGAGGATTCGTCGATTTCGAGAATATATTTCGAACCACGAACACGCAGAGCAATATCGCCACCAATTTCGCCGGCATACCTTTCAGCAATACTGCGCAAGGGCGTGACACTGAATTGCGCACCACGGCGCAGTTCTCCCGCATAAACCTGAAGGTTGAAGACAAGTTCAGAGGCTATGACCTCATGGCCTACGTCGAGGCCGATTTCAGCGGCAACAGCGCTCCCGGCGTATATCAGAGCGTGAATGGTGTTACGAACCGATTGCGGCTTTACTTTGGCTACGTAAGGCGGGGCAACTGGGAATTTTTGGGCGGACAAACCTGGAGCTGGCTGACGCCCAACCGTAATGGCATCGGCCCAATACCCTCCGATTTGGCCATCACCTACAACGAGGATCAAAACCTCGGCGTCGGAGTGCCTTATACGCGCGCGGCCGAACTACGCGCCGCTTATCACGTCAACGACCACTGGGCCATCGGCGTGGGAATCGAAAACTCCAACCAATATATCGGCAACTATGTCGCTCTCCCGTCACAGTTCAGCGCCATTGGCTCGCAGTTCGATAACAACGCCAACGCGGGAGCGGCGAATCTTATGCCGGACATTATCGCCAAAACCACCTACGATACACCTCTGTTAGGCAGACACTTTCATGCGGAGCTTACCGGTTTTCTTACCGGCGCGCACGCCTCGGCGATCCCTGTTGGATCGACTGAGTTCAAGGGGCACAACGCGTTTGGCGGAGGCGGGCAGGTCGCGGCGAACTACGAATTGATTCCCAACAAGCTGGTGGTACTCGCGAATGCCTTTTGGAGCGACGGTGGTGCTCACTATTTGGTGGGCACAGGGCCAGAACTCGTGGTTCGCCCAGATGCCGCCGGCACCGACGTCAGCCTTTCCATGGTGCGCGCGGGAGCGGGCTCTGCCGGTCTCGAGTGGCGAGCAAGCCAAAAGCAGGCGTTCGCCGCTTATTATGGCGCAGACTATTACGGACGCAATTTCTTCCCCGACACCACGAACACCACAACCCCCAGCACGATTATTGGCTACGGCGGTCCCGGTTCACCGAATACCAACAATCGCGCCATCCAGCAGATCACTTTCGATTGGCTCCTGACTTTCTGGAAGACCGAGAGACATGGCGCGCTGCAGTATTACACGCAGTATTCCTATCTCACTCGCGCTCCCTGGTTTGTAGCTCCGAATAATCCCAGGGATGCACATCTCAGCATGGTCTACGCCGGCGTCCGCTACGTTTTGCCGTCAACCTCAGGCACCCTGCTGCGCGTGCCTTACCCCAATTGAAATCCCCGCAAGCCCATGGGCATTGAAGGATGTCGGATCTCGGTAAGGGAATGGCTGCCCCTCGCGAGATTTCCGCATCCTCGTCCAGGCTGCCCGCACCCCACACTATCCCTGGCGCCCTTAACATTTTCTTGACAATTCTTTACAGAACGGTGTAAACCCTCACAGAACGTAATACCCAGAGTATCCTCGCAGGAGAGAAGGCCGTAGGCGGCTATTCTAATTCCGGGAAGGTGTCCACATGGAAACTTCAATCGGAGTGTTCAGTTCGCGTGATCGAGCGGAAGAAGCGCTGAAAGAACTGCTGCACAATCATGTGCCGGAAGACTCCATCGTTTACCTCACTCGCTCTGAGAGTGAAGCAATAGCCTTGGGGAAAGAGATCGGTACCGTTGCCGGGGGCTTTACCGGCGGGGCTATCGGCTTGGGTGCGGGGATGGTAGCCGCATCTCTGGCTCTGATTCCCGGTATCGGCCAAGTCTTCGCCGTGGGTGTCGGAGCCGCTGCCTTGCTCGGCTTTCTTGGCACCAAGACCGGCGCCAAAGTTGGCCAGACAGTCGCGAAGGAGACACAAATTCCGGCTCCTACCGCCGATAAAGAGGCCCCTGAGGATGCGGAACTCTTCCTGGAAGTTTTGAAGGCGGGGCGATCCCTCGTGGTGGTCAGGACCGAGTCGCCTGCAATCGCAAAAGTAGCCTCTGGCATCCTCGATCGCGCCACTGAGACAGCTCAACCGAAGACGACTACAAGAATGCAGGCAGGCGTTCGCCAAGTCTCAAAGGGTGTCGCTGCCGTGGACGTGAAAGGCAGAATTGTAGTCGGAGAAGGTAATATTGTCCTCCGCGAGACCATTCAGAAACTAGTGGATGATGGGAACATCAAGGTTCTTTTGGTCATGCAAGAAGTGGAACACATTGACAGCTCCGGAATAGGAGAAATCGTGCGGGCTCACGCCATGATGCGCAGGCTGAGCGGCCAGTTGAAGGTCGTCAATCCCAGCGCAAAGGTCCAGGAAGTACTCCAGATGACCATGTTGCAAAAGGTCCTCGACGTTCACAAAGACGAAGCCAGTGCAATCAAGTCGTTCGGCGTTTCGTCCGCAGCACCCGGAACCAGCTAAAGGGCTAAATTGCGAGTGGGCGCCTAGCGAGAAATCTTCCCCGTGCGGCATCCATCTCCTCAGTTGGGGCTGTTCGTTCCTCAGATCACCGTTCCCTTCGACCAGACGACCGTAGCGACCGCAGAAATCCGCATGAAACGAAGCCAAAAGGAGACGCAGCTTAAGGCTGTGGAAGCGCGATAAGAGCCGGCATTTCTTCTGGCGGGCGCGATCTAGTACGTCTCGTTATATTTGTGGCGTTTTCGGTAGGCCAAATAAGCGATAACTACGGTGATCAGAACCGGCGGCAACATGAGGATCAGGATACCGCTCTTTAGAGCCTGAATGCTGCGCGGGCCGGAAGCGGCCGCACTTTGATAGCACATCGCGCAACCTTGCGCGTAGAGCGCTCCCGGACTCGCCAGGACCAACATCGTGGCTGCACAGCGTCTTAGTAGCCCCGAAATCCGGTGTGTCGGTGAACTCATGAATCCCATTCCTTCCCAATCGTACTGCGACAGCCTACAAAAGTCGCGAGCCTGCACAAACGCTTACTGGATCAGCAGTTTTAGTTTCGCCAAGCGATACGCGTCCGGCCAGATCTGGTTCATCATCAGTAGTACGAACAACACCGCCGGTATCAGGCTCCAGGAAAGGCTGGGCCGCTCATATTTCAGATGCATAAAATACATTAGAGCGATTCCCGCTTCGATAAAGGCAAGAATCAAAAGGAATGCGAGGAGTTCGTGCACCGGGAAATCTCTGTAAGTCAGGAACACTTCAATCCCGGCGATGCAGATGAGTCCGATCCAAATTCCCACGTATGATTTCATTCGAGAGCTAGGATTCGATTCCATGCACGCATCCCTCCGTCTTTCGCTTGCCTACCGCGCCGCATTCATCAAATACACCAGCGGGAACACGAACATCCAGACCAAATCGACAAAGTGCCAGTAAAGCCCGGTGGTTTCCACGTGGTTCGAGTCCAGCCAGTCCGTGCTGTAGCCGATTGCTATAACGATCAGCGCGATGATTCCAGAAATCACGTGCATCAGATGCAGGCCCGTGATGCTGAAAAACGCCGCCCCGAAGATCACCGGACCGCCCGTGGGGTTCTGGAATAACCGCCAGCCTTCATCGAACATATGAAACCATTCGCGGAGGTGGAGCACGGCGAACAACGTGCCGAGCAGTACCGTTCCCCCCAGCCACTTCAAGCTGGCGGCCTTGCGTCCCGCCTTCGCGGCTTCCACCGCGCCGAGCATCGTAAGGCTGCTGGTCAGCAGCACGAAAGTCATAACCATGCCGTTGATGATGCTGGGAGAAAAATGAAAAGGTGCATTCCAATTGGGAGTTCCCGCCCGCAAATACGAAAAAACCATAAGCATGGCGCCAAAGGTGACGGCGTCGGAGATGATGAATAGCCACATCGTCAGCTTCTTGGACTGAATGCCGTAGGGCGACGGCTCCATGAAAGCGGCGTGGCCGCTTTGTCCAGCGCTCAAGGCCATTTCCGATTCGCTCACAACCCCTCCTGGAACGCCTACATCCACGTGGCAGAAGCAACAGCCGGTACACCAAAACAACACCCAGGTGCGGTGGTCGCGGTCAGCTCGTTACGATTTTCTCAGACGACGTTTGCATAACGTAATCGTTCGCCGCGCCTTCTACTCCATATTCATTGGGGCCTTGATAGACAACCATGTGACGTCCCCCGAAATTATCAAACGGCGGCGGAGAGGTCGTTGACCATTCCAGCGAAGTGCCCTCCCACGGATTATCAGGCGCGACCGGCCCGCGGAACCGGCTCCAGATTAAATTGAACAAGAAAATCAGCTGCACCGCTCCAGTTGCCAAGGCTGCTATGGTGATGAACTTGTGGACTGGTATCAGCGCGATCAGGTAATCATCCACGAACGCCGAGTAGCGCCGCACATTCCCGGCCATCCCCAGGTAATGCATGGGCATGAAAATGCAGTAAACTCCGATGAAAGTCAGCCAGAAGTGCCACTTGCCCAACGTCTCGTTCATCATGCGCCCATACATTTTGGGGAACCAGAAATATGTGGCGGCAAAGACTCCGAATATCGACGCGACGGCCATCACAAAATGGAAGTGCGCCACCACAAAATAAGTGGCGTGTAGATAAGTATCAAGCGATGGCTGGGCCAGAAAGAACCCGCTGATTCCTCCGCTGATAAACACCGAGATGAAACCGAGGCAGAAGAGCGCGGGCGTTGTGAACCGCATCTTAGCCCCATAGACCGTTCCAATGAGCAGGAGCGTAAGGATCGTGGCTGGAATTGTGATGATCAGGGTTGGAACCGAGAACAGATTCGCAGAGAACGGATTCATGCCGCTCACGAACATGTGATGGCCCCAAACCATGTAGCTCAGGAATCCGATGGCGATCATGCAACCGATCGTCGCGCGAGGCCCTAACAAGGGCTTGCGCGCAAATACCGGCAGGATGTGGCAAACGATGCCGATCGACGGCAGAATCGCAATGTAAACTTCCGGATGGCCAAAAAACCAGAATAGATGTTGCCACAGCAGCACCGAGCCGCCCGCATGCGGCTGCAGGCGATCGCTCAGCACCAGCCCGGACGGAATGAAGAAGCTCGTTCCGGCTGTACGATCAAGAATCAGCAGGATGCACGCCGGCAGCAGCACCGCGAACGCCAGCAAGCTGATCACCGCGGTCACAAACCAGGCCCAGGTGCTATAGGGCATCCGGCTCAGCGACATTCCCTTCGTGCGCAGGTCGAGTGTTGTGGCGATGAAATTGAGCGCGCCCAGAAGAGATCCAATACAGAAAATAGCAATCGAGATGGCCCATAGATTTTGGCCCATCGCTAACCCTGGCCCGGCGTCCTTCCCCACAGCGCTCAGCGGCGCGTACGCCGTCCATCCTGAAATCGGGGGCCCGTCCGTGACAAAAAACGCCGCGCACATCACCACGAAGGCCGTGAACGTAGTCCAGAACGACATCATGTTAAACCGCGGGAAAGCCATGTCCTCCGCGCCGATCTGGATGGGAAGGAAATAGTTGCCGAAAGCCGCGAATGGGGCATTCGTGAGCACGAAGAACACCATGATTGTGCCGTGCATAGTCATCAGTGAAAGGTAATATTCCGGCGTCATTACGCCCCCAGGCGCGCCAACAGCCGAGAGCTTGTCGAGCCCCGGGATCGGCCAAGCCGGCCAGGCCAAATGAATGCGCATCAGCCAGGAGAGGATCATCCCAATAACTACCGCCAGCAGCGCCAGCCCGTAATACTGTTTTCCGATTACTTTGTGATCGAGGCTGAAAATATGCTTGCGAATAAAGCTGGTGGGGGGCCCGTGCTGGTGAACAGCAGGTTCTGACGTTTCATGCATATGTTGGCCTCGAAATTTCCCAAATGACCGCGCCGTCGCCGGCACGGTTCACTAGAATTATTGCCCCGATTGGCTCTTCAGCCACTGCTCCCACTGATCTTCCGGCATCACCTCGAGGTATGCCTTCATGTTGTAGTGGCCCAGCCCGCAAAGTTGGGTGCATACAATTTCAAACTTACCGGTCTGTGTAGCCGTGAAGTGCAAGGGAATATCCAAACCTGGGACGAAATCCTGTTGGACCCGAAGTTCGCGCACGTAGAAGGAATGGCCGACGTCCTTTGAATGCAGCGTAAGCTCAATGGGTCGATTGACCGGAACCGCCAGAGAGCCAACCACGATGTCATCGCGGGCTGCGATGTCATTGGCGGGATCCAGACCGAAATAATTTCCGCTTCCATCATCGATCTTATCGGGATGGAGCGCGCCGAATTGCCCATCCGGGCCGGCGTACCGAAAATAAAACGCAAACTGTTCCGCTTGCACGTCAATCTTCAGCGAATTAGCGGCGGGAGGAGCGAGATAAATGGCGCCCCAAGCCTTCGAACCAACGAACGTCAGAGTCAAAATTTCAAGGCCAACCAGGATAATCGCGGCCGTAACCAGAGGCGTCGCTCCTCCCGGAAAAATCTTGATCTTCCGCCCGCTTGCCCTATTGCTCGATCCCCAGACGAAAATTGCCAACACCAACTGGCCCGCCAGGAAGAGAACGCCCGTTCCAATCAGCGTGTCATTCATCTGGCGATCAACGGCTGGGCCGGTAGTCGAGATGTCTATCGGAAGCCACCAGGTGTGCATGGCAAAAATAGCCACAGAGATGAGCGTAATCACGAACACCACGGCTGCGAACAATTTGCCCATGTTCCATCGCCTCTGAGCTTACGATCGGAAGATCAAATTCCGGACAGGCGACTTCCCGAGAGAAAAGTCGCCGCCGCTGCCCGCGAATCGTTTTTTAGTACGGCAAAACCTTAAAAACAAAGTTGGCGGTCTTGGCTTCGCTCCCGCTGATGGTTACTTCCTGCGATTGTGCGGGATACTGCTCTTGCCACGCCGTCACCGTATATTTCCCGGGAGGAAGACCCTTGATGTCGAAGGAGCCATCCTCGCCGGAAACGGCGTAGTGCGACGTGTTCAACACAATGAAATATCCATGCATCCACGGGTGAATGTTGCACTTCACCGGAATGAACTCTGGCTTGTCATACTTTGTGTCAATCGGAGGCGAGCCTGGCGGCTGAGACTTGTTCCACTCAGCGTTGACTTTGGAAAGCGGATGGATGTTATGCGAGGTCTGATCGTCATTATAAATCTGAAGTCCTTGATTAACTTGCATGGGTAGAACATGAGGGAGATATTGGCAGCCCTTCTGGTCATATCTGACGGCTTGAGAAGGCGCTGTCGAACCCTGGTCGCCCGCCGAGATATATACCACCACCCACTGGAGCGCACTACCCGGACCGGTCGCTACGTTCTCGGTAAGTACCGGAGTCGCGTGTTGCTTTGCGCACGACGGCTCTTTGGACATGTCAATCGGCTTCATCTTCGGCGGCGTGCCGGTGTAGGTCACCTTACCCGTGATTGAGCCGGATCCCGCGGGCGGCTTCGCGAACACCAGCATTCCGCTGCCCAGCAAGGCCGCGACTGCCAGAGCCGTGAAATATCTGCTTCGCATAAAATTATTCCTCCGAATATAAATGGATTATTTCCCGCCGGGTGCCGCGTCCGGACCTATGGGCTTCAGATCCGAGCCGTGCGCAGCTTTGTAAGTCATCCACAGATCTGCTTCCGGCGTCTTTAGCGGTTGCAGCGTCCGCAGAAAGTGGACCAGATCCCACGCTTCAGCCGGCTTCACCACGTCAGCAAATGACGGCATTGGCGATCCGTCTAGTCCGGTCATGAAAATGCGATACAAGTCCTGATTGCTTGTGCCGCACATGAAGCGCGAGCCCGACGAAAAATCGTACGGCCGAATCGGATTACCCTTGTCGTCAGTAAGCGTGATCGCCGAAGGTCCGTCTCCATGTCCTTCGGGACCGTGACACTTCCAGCATTCCAATTTCTGAAAGAGTTCTCTCCCATGAAGAATGCTTTCGATCGTGATGGGGGTTTCCGGCGGGATGTTCAAAGGAGCGCCGGGCTTCCCCTTCGTCCACCGAGGAGACCATGTTTTCACGAAGGCCACCAGGTCGGCGCGCTGTTGCGGCGTTAAAGGAGCCCAGGACGGCATGTTCGTCGTCACGAAGCCGCGGGTGATCGCATTATAGAGGTCATCGTCCGTGGGCAACGTGCCAGTAGGAGTCGACCGGCACTTAAACGTAGCCTCGGTGAAATCCCTCGGCTTCGGATCGATCCACTGAGCATTCATGCCCTGGCCGTTCCCGTCGGGCCCGTGGCAACCAATACAAAACCGGCGATAAAGCCGCTTACCCTCTTCCGCGTGCCCGGTCACATTACCGATGTGGCTCTCTTCGGATGCAACGCTAGGAGCCCCAAGAGACGGGTCTGGTGAGTTTACGTGCGACTGCGCAAACATGGATGAGGCTCCGACTGTAACCAGAGCCATCGACCCCAAAGCAAATGTCACAGCAAGTTTCTTTAGTGTCATTGTGGGCCTCTTCTCTAGAAGTCGAAATCAAATCCGACAAATACGCTGCTGCTCCAAACATTTTGCGAGTTCGGGAACGGAAGCGGGGGCAATCCCGTACCATCACCGCTTTCAGGAACGATACCGACCGATTTAGAGATGGAATACTCGTTGTGCCAAGCTAGTCCAGCGCGGCTGAACATGATTGGATACCAACGATAACCCACGGAGTAGGCTGTGACGTTGCCGAAATCGCCGGGGGTGCTATCGAACGCTTGCTGCCCTACGTTTATTTTCTCGAAGCGGCCGAAGAACACAAGTTGTGGGTTCACGAAGTACTGACCTTCAACAAAGCCGCCGTTGAAGCTTGGCGCGTGAGCTCCCATCGGCAAAGGTACATTGTCAGGAACGCCGGCCGCCAGATACGCACTGTCGTGTCCATGCATAAAATAGGGTAATATTTCCAGGTTCTTGAAATGCAATTCGCCGGCAACCCCAATTCGATAGAAGGGTTCATTTCCCAAACCGACGAGCTGCGTCGTCACCCCACCCTGAGTGGAAGTCTGATAAAACGTCGGCCTTTGGCCTACGTAGGCATACGCTTGGATTCGCTCCAAGCCTAAGCTTCCCGCATTGAAGGCCTGGCTGAACGACATGTAGCCATCGAAGCTCCGGCTGGATGGATTACCGCCCGGGGTGACCGAGTTCGTCAGATTCACTCCGCCCTCATTGCTGCTAAGCAACGCAACGGAGTAGCGCGTGTAGCTGTTCGAATTGTGACCCGCCAGCTCGAGCCCTATCTGATTGTCACCGATGCCGAAGTCGTTGATACTACCCGGAACATTGAAATGATAGACCTGGTAAAGTCCACCGTTAGCGGAGAGGAACAAAAAGCGCTTCTCAGAAATCAGATTGTCTAGTTCAAATCTTCCGAACTTGAAATTCAGCCAAGAACTTCCTTTTATGTTATCAATGCGAACCCAAGCGCTCTCAAAGTGCCAGACCGCTGTTGGATCCGAAGAAGGAAGCAAAAGGAAGGAAATGTTCTTAAACAACGTTCCCGCTGACCATAGGTCCATTCCCGAGAGGTCAAACCCGGCCTGTGTGACGTTGCGCGACACCAGGAAAGAACCCGGTCCCCCTCCGGGAATCGAGTCAACCGGTTGATTGCCCGTCTGCTCCCGATGCCAGTTCGGCGTAATCCGGAAGGTAATCGGGAAGTATGCAGGGTTTTGCCAAATCGGCGAGTCGCGATCGTTCATCAACTGATATCCGTTATCGCGAAAAACCATCCCAAAGTTATTCAGCTCCGGCCAAGCCGTGTGGCACGCAGAGCAAGGGAGGCCGTACTTGCGCGCGAACGCAGGAATCGCCATCACTTTACTCGTTGGCGCCGCACTCGCTGTCTGGTAATCGCAGATCACGATGGCCATCACCAGCAGCGCACACGTAACCAGCGGACGCGCAAATGTTTTCCGGATTCGCCCTGCACGATTTGGAAACCGCTTAAACATACAGCCTCCTATTCCAGCTGCAAGAAGAGTGGATTGTAATTCGCGTCATCGACACTTGGAAAGAGTGAGCGCCAGCGTTTGCCGTCAGCAAGTTCGCGGCGTGGAGAATGGTTTCTTCGCGGCATCCGAACGTGAAATGGGTTGGACTATTCATCTGCTTTCTGAGCCCACACCTTTCAAATTCCCCAAAACGCCTAGAAAGTACTCCTCTCAATAAAGGAACGCAAGCACAAAAATTAACAAATCTTAACATCTGGGTACCCCGGGGGTTCTCCTAGCGGATGTCTGCTCTCTCGGGCGGTTTTGGACGACTTGGTGGCCGCTACCCGGAGGTCCGGCCCAGCGGAGTATTTAAGGTTAGATCAAAAGCGAGCACAGCGAAGAAGCTGCGACGGATTTGCCGTCTCCCGAACAATCGAAACATACGACACCCGCATAAACGCGGGCGCCATTAGACACCGGAGCTCACTGGCATCGCCTCCTTAGGCGTCGCCGTTTCGTTCGCCGTCAAGGGGAATTTCAACTCGACCACCAGACCCCCGTCCGCGCAATTCTCAGCCTTCACGGTCCCACTGTGCAAGCGCACCGCCCGTTCCGTGATCGAAAGTCCGAGTCCTGAACCGCCGGCAGACCTCTCCCGGGCGTCACCCACTCGATAAAAAGGAAGGAAAATATCCACGAGCGAAGCTTCCGGCACTCCTTTACCGTGGTCCCGCACGCGAATCACAGCCTCTCCGCCGTGCGAGTTGGGCACATGCTTGAGTTCGACATCCACTTGCGTGCCGTCCTCCGTGTGGCTAACCGCGTTGCGAATCACATTCTCAGTTGCCGCACGGACCAACTCCGCGTTTCCCGTGATCGTACAAAGATCTGCGGAAATTATGCGCACGCGCCGGTTGCGGCTCTGGGCTTCGTAGTCCGCATCCGCAGCGACTCCGCGTACCAGAGACTCGAGTTCCACCGGTTTGCTTTCCAGGATTTCGACTCCGCTCTCCAGACGTGCCAGCTCCAGCAGGCTTCCAATCAAATGATTCAAGCGCCTTGATTCCAGATCGATCCTGTCGAGAGCGCTGGAGAATTCCGGCCCGGCGTGTCGTCGGGCAAGTCCTGACGCCACGCATAAACGAGTCAGTGGAGACCGAAGCTCGTGCGAAATGTCCGAGATCAGGCGATGCTGCGATTTCAACAAACCTTCGATCTGTTCCGCCATGTGATCGAAATCTCGGCTCAGATCCGCAAGTTCGTCTTTACGCCCGGCGTCATACCCTCCTACGCGCGCCGAAAGATTCCCCGTCGCCAGACGATGCGTCGCCGTGCGAAGGTGCCGGATCGGAGCCGTGATATAGCGCGCCAGCCAGAAACAGACCAGCCCGGCGATAAGAAGGATCGCCGCCCCTCGCAGGATCTGAATTCCCACCGGAGCGCTCAAAACGCTGGCCACAGACTCGACTTTCGTTCCGATCACGAAAACATAACGCGTTCCGGTCGCTCCCGTCGTTCTCCTGGCCACATATTTAATTCCGTGTGAGACCAGGAATTTTGTATCGCTGGCTTCCAGACCCATTTGTGCGAGCGCATCCGCTTCTGGGGGCGTAGGCTGCGACAGGATTTCTTTGCCCTCGTCGTCAAAAAGAAAGGCCTCCCAGTTCAACGTCGTTTGCAAGGAGGTCAGGTAATCGGCCAAGGCTCCCATGCCGTGATCGTCGAGCACATCCGCAGCGCGGGCCGCGACAATGGGGATCAGGGTCCTGTCAGATTGTTCGGAGCGGCTCAAAGTGAATTGCGACTGCGTCGTTACCACCGAATAAATCAGAGTGCCGCTGACCAAAACCATGGCCAGCCAAAAAGAAAGGAAAATCTTTAGAAACAGAGTTCGCATTTTGCCCTATTCTTCCTTCGCCATACCTGGAACCGCGTAAATATACCCTACCCTTCGGATGTTGCGGATGCGATTAGCTCCATCCGGATAGGGACCCAATTTCTTCCTTAGGTTGCTGATGTGCACGTCAATACTGCGATCGGAAGGGACGAGTTCGCGGCCCATCAATGTCTTAACCAGCTCTTCGCGCGTAACCACTTGTCCCGGTCTCTTCAGGAAGATTGCAAGAATATCGAACTCCAGCGATGTCAATTCCAATTCGCGGTCGCCGCAGCGCGCGATGCGCGCGCTCTCTTCCAGTTCCACGTCGCCCTGAATGATGGGCTCGCCTAACGTCGTCGAATTTTGAGTGCTGCGCCGCAAAACGGCTTGAATGCGCGCTGCGAGCTCCCGCGGATTGAATGGTTTGGGAAGATAGTCGTCCGCTCCAATTTCCAATCCCACGATTCGATCCACATCTTCGCCGCGGGCCGTGAGCATGATGACCGGCAACCGCGACTTTGCGCGGATCCGCCGAAGTACTTCAAACCCCTGCATGCCGGGAAGCATTACATCCAGAATGGCCAGAGAATAGTCGCCCGAAAGCGCGCTCTCAATCCCCCGAATGCCGTCGTAAACCGCCTCGACTTCAAATCCCTCCGGAGTCAGATATTCCGCAACCAGCTCGCATAGCTCGACGTCATCGTCCACAACCAGAATGCGCGGAACCGCCCGCTCCGCCGCCTTCTCGATTTTGGCCTGCTCGATCACCGCGATTCCATTCACTCCGGACCGCTTTCGCCGCGATTCCTACCACGATTTTAGCCTATTCGGCTATGGTCTGTTCGAAAGCATGGTCGTTTCAGCCCAATCGCCGTCGTGATCCGCACTTGAGCATGAAGGCAAGATTGCTGTATTGTAATTCGAAGCCGAGATGCATTGGCTTTTTTGAAGCGTCCCGAGACTTTGGGCCGATACTTTGCTGTGCCGCCGGACCGGGTGACTGATGCGCACTTTACCATCGCTGAAGGAAAACCGTTGAAACGGCCCCTTCGTTGCTTTCACAGCGGCAGTCTTTTCTTGGCTCTCGCATTCTTGACGCCTGCTATAACCCACGCCGCACCTCAAAAGCACGCATCCCCATTCCCCGAAGGGTTTGCGATTGACGTCAAGGCCTCGGAAGACGATGTCGTGACGGCGGTGCAGAATGTTTCCGAGGATCAAATTATTCACGGAACTTCGGTCTACGCGCGCGAGGACACGCTGACCGAAGCCTCCGCCGAAACCTCCTCTTCCTTCTACGGAGCCTGGCAAGGCCCCGGGCATGTCTTCTATAAGGTCCGCCGGAATGCTCTGTCACCCAAACATTTCAAGGACAGCGCCGACGTTGGAACCATCACCGTTCGATACGTCGTCCAGGGTGTATCTCCCAACCGAACTCATATCCAAATTGATGCCGTATTCGTCGAGGATGGATCACGCAAAGTTCATGCATCGGACAGCACCGTCGAAACAAGTGAATTCGCGGAAATCAATATTCGCATTCTTGGAATCCAGAAGGAAGAACAGAAGACCGCGGAAGCTCTGAAGCAAAGAGAACTGGAAGCGCAAGCTCGGGTTGCATCCAAGCAGCGCGACGAAGAAGTTGCCCGCCTGAATTCGGCGGAGTCTTCGCTGCGGGATTTGCAAGCGCGCGCCCACCAGTTGCGCCACGATATCGAAGTAAGGGTTAAGAACCCCAACACCGAGCTAAAAGCCGCTCCTTTCCACAGTGCCGCCAAGCTGCAGTCTCTCATCGCAAACACGGAAGTTGTCGTCGAGATCATTACGCCCTATTGGTACGGAGTCGAAACCGCAGAAGGTCAACGGGGCTGGCTCCGTCAGGACCAGGTCGAGCCCCTGCCATGAAAAAAACGCCCCGCTACGTATTTTATGCAGCGACTCTGTTCCTCGCACTTGCTGTCGCCGGTCCCGCTTTTGCACAAGCTCGTCCCGTCGAGCGAACTTTCCCCAATGCCCTCACGGAAGTCCAACGAGTAGTGGACGGCCTTCGTACATCGTCCAGCGGGCGTTTGCCGATTTTGGATGGCTTTGTGGAAGCGACCGATCACCCTCTCACCGATTATCAGCGTGGCTACTTCGTTTGCACTCTTCGAGTTCTTCCAGCTCCGAACGGGGGAGCCCTGGTCCAAGCTTCAGCCAAGATAACAGCGTGGTATATGGATCCCACCTCGGCGCAACCCGGCTACCGCGAGTTGATCTCAAATGGGCGCGTCGAGACCGATATGCTGGACCAGATCGGACAAAGCCTGCCCGCCATTCCCGCCGCCAAGTCAGCGACCTCGCGCGCTCCCGCTTCTGCTCCCGCACCGCCTGTGAACCCCGCAAATACAACGCCGCGGCAACCTGATCGCAAAATCGACACTTCTGCGGCTTCCAGCCCGGACTCGTCGTCCAGCAGAACTGCTCCGGCGGTCGCCGCTCAGCCGGGCCGCTCCAGCAAACCGAACGCTCCAGCGCCCGCTGATCCGGCCCCGCTGGAAACTGTCGAGTCCATAAGACTCCGGCGCGATGAAGCTGAAAGACAAGCGCAGGACGTCAGCGCCGACATAAAAAGTCTTGAAGAAATTCAGAAGAATCAAGTTCGCCCAGCGGATCTGGTGGTGGTCAAAACGGCGGGAGTGGAAATCTTTTCCAAGCCGGAAGAAGGCTCGAAAGTGCTTCTCTCCGCCGATCCGGAAGACGAGTTTCAGATTCTCGGCGTCGAAGGCTCTTGGGTGCATGTCCAGATTTCGGGCCCCTCTCGAGGCTGGATGCGGCGCTCTCAAGTGGAATTGCCGTCAAGCTATAGCGCAGGAGGAAGCAAAACGAACAACCCCGTGCCGGCGAGCGCCAGCCTCTTCAAAGTCGCGCGGGAAGAAACGAATACGTTCAGCGGCAAATGGCAACCACTGGTGGGAAAGACCGTGAGAGTGGTCTGGATCGAACCTGCCTCAGCCGCCGATTCCAACGCAGCGGAAAAACGAAAGTTCGCAAAATCTCTTCTGCTGAAAGCCTACAATGAAATGATTTCCTCGAGTCAACCGGTGGAAGGGGTTGTAATCGTTTTCGATTCCGCGGACGGCGGGCAGATCGCTGCCACCATGCAGGATCTGAAAGCGCTCCAGGACGGTTCTTTGTCCGAATCCGCCTTCTGGCGACGGTGCTCTCTCGATCCCCCCGAAACGTTCCAAGACTCCACGCACTCTTAGCCGAACTTCGATCTGCGCTGGTTGTGGCTTGGAGCGCTAAGTTGATTTGTCGGCCGCCTCAATCTAGTTTTCGGAGATCGAAAACTGCACTTCGCTTGTCTGGCCCGTCAGCACAACCACTTTCTTCGTCCACGTCTTCGGCGCGCTATACACCGGTCGGCTCACCTCAACCTGCGACCCCACATCTAGAACTTTTTGCTCCGAAGCGATTCGCCAACCCTCATGCCATGCCTCGATTTCGTACTCCCCCGGTGGAACGTCCGTAAGCTTGAAAAAACCATGCTCGTCGGTGACCGCGTAATACGGGTGCTTCACCACCAGAACTTCTGCGTTCATCCACACATGCCCGGCGTTGCACTTCAAATCCACCACCCCACTCCGCCGCATGGGGATGGGAATGAACTGGTTTTGGAACGGAAAAGGAACGTTATCGGATGCCGCCCCCGTCATGTGCACCGTGTGCAGAATGGGATCGCTGCTCTCCACTTGCAAGTCCGTGCCCTGGGCCACGAGCAGGATATGCGGAACGTAGCGGCACGACTTCTGGTCCAAATGCTGCCGCGCTTCCGGAAGATCCATCGCTTTGCCTTTGCTGATGTTCTTCAGATATACCACGGTGTTGGCCACTCCGCCGTCCGCGCCGATCACCAATCGCTCGAGATCGCGCGTTTTCTCCCCATCCGGATTGCACACCTCGGCATTCTTCGTTATCGGCAGTCTGGGAATTTTCGGAAGCGGACCGGACCAACGAACCGTCCCGCTAATGGTTCCCGCGTCTCCCATCGCAATGGTGGTGTAGTCTGACTGCGCGGCAGCGCGGCCCGCGAATGAAACAGCCGCAAGCCAGAGCGCCAGCCCGAATATTGCGCGCCTGTTCTTGATGAATTTTCCCACAGTTATCTCCTTGCCATTAGACCCTTGTGAATGTCCGTTTTGGATTTTGTTCCATATCCGGCCTGCAGTGTCCGCAAATAATGCACCAGGTCCCAAGCCTGTTGCGATGTCACCCAGTTCACATATCCCGGCATCGGCGTTCCGTCCAGTCCCGTCATAAAAATACGATACAGGTCCCAGTCGGATTCCCCGCACTTGAAGCGCGTTCCAATCGTGAAATCGTAAGGGACGATCGGGTTCTCCTTGCTGTCGCGAAGCGACGAGACGGAAGGGCCATCGCCGCGTCCCTTTTCCCCGTGGCACTCGAAGCATTTCAGGGATTGATACACCTCGCTGCCGCGTTGGATGCTCTCGGGCGTGGCCGGTGTTTCCGGCGGAATTTTCACTGCCGGGTCCGGTTTTTCGACCACGAAACGCGCCGAAAAACTTTTCACATAAGCAACCAAGTCCGCGCGTTCTTGTGGTGTCAGTGGGAACCAGCGCGGCATCGCCGTGGTGTCAAGACCTCTTGCTACCGTGTCGAACAAATCGCTGTCCAGCGGAATACTTCCCGAAGGTGTGGAGCGGCACTTGAACAGTCCCATCGTGAAATCGCGCGGTTTCGGATTTACGTATGCAGCGTTCTCCCCTTCTCCGTCTCCCCGCGGACCGTGGCAGCCCATGCAGTAGCGTCCGTACAATTCTTTCCCCCGCTTGGCTTGCCCCGTCAAGTTTCCGATCTTGCTTTGTTGCGCGAACGCTCCGGAACAGCACAGCAGACCTGGCCATAAAATGGCCGTCACCACAAATGAAATTCTTACGCGTCTCGATGTTATCGAGCCTGTTCCCCGAAAAACGGAAATATTGATCCCAAGGAGTGCCATCTCTGTTTCACCACTTTGCAGAATCACACGAAAAAATGATTGGAGCGCCCGCGCGGAAGAGATCGCCTAGCGAACGCCCCCTTAAAAAGCATACCCTCGCCAAAATTCTTTAGAAATTTAAATTAACCGGAATTTCCGAAGTGGAACTCCTAGCTCATGCGCAGAGTACGTGTGGCCGGCTACAAAATGAGGGTGTCACGCGCGGGGCTTCTACAACCGATCGCATCGAACGCTTCTACAAAAAGCTGGAGCCGAGAGGCGGACTTGAACCGCCGACCTGCCGATTACGAATCGGCTGCTCTACCAACTGAGCTACCTCGGCACCCTAATCGACTTTAACATCGCCGCAGCCGCAAAAAAAGTATCAAACATCGCGAAAATTCCCGGCAGACTTCAATGCGAGAAGGGGTACATCAGCCAGCCAATCGCGATCCCCACCGCCAAAAACTTCAAGAAACAAGACGCCGCATACTTCGCGCGTTCCAACGCCGTCCTCTTCGTCAACGCCGCCAGCGCCACGGAAACCAGCAAAGCGAACAAGCACATTGCCGCGAAATGAGAAATCTGAGGCGCGCCGCCCGCCTTGACGACTTCCGCCCAGGTTGCGATCACATCGTTCTCCGGCCCAGCGCGATTTCGTACGCGTCAAAAACGCTCAGCAGATTCACGATTCCGGCCGCGGCGATGAATCGCGTCCCGTAGTCACCCGCCGCGCGCGAGACATCCGGCCCTGCCGCTTCAAAAAACCGCGACAGAAAATAAAATATTCCCGCCCCCGCATCTGCCAGAAAACCGAGCGTGCCGAACGCTTCTCCCGTCCGCGGCGGAAACACATTTCCGCGCAGCAGATAACCGCTAATCGCGAGTCCCCCGACCGAGAGAAAAAAAATCAAAGCGCGGCCCCAACGCCGCAGCAGCAGGTGGCCCAGGCCCGGAACAATCCAGGCAGCGACAGCGATGAACGGCGCCAAGACATCCCGCCTGATTTCGCGTTGGCTCGCGCCCGCGCCATTTCCGGGGCTATCCTGCGCCAGAGCGTCGGGCGATGATGTTCCACCAGTAGGATTGTCGTTATTCACGAAGTAGGTTCACAGCTCATACCAGCAAAGGAAGGATTTCTTCCTGTACCGCACCGGTCACGCGCGCTTCTTTTTCGTCCACATATACGTTCACTTCGCTCCGTATGCCGAACTCCGGCAGATAAATTCCCGGCTCGATCGAAAAGCAGGTGCGCGGAACGATCTTGCGGTCGTCCCGCGTTTCCAGCCCGTCCATATTCGCGCCGTTGCCGTGAACTTCCTGCCCGATGCTGTGCCCCGTGCGATGCACGAAATACTTGCCGTAGCCGGCTTTCTCAATCGTCTTGCGCGCCACTTTATCCACTTCCCATCCGTGAATTTCCCGTCCCTTGGCAACCGCTTCCTGGATAAATTTCACCGCATTGTCTCGCGCCTCGCGAACGATGCGAAAAATCTTCGCGTAAGAATCCGGCACTCGATTGCCAAGATACCCAACCCACGTAATGTCATAATAAACGCTCCCCGCGATCGCGCGCTTGGCCCAGATGTCGAGCAGCAACAAGTCGCCCGCTCGAATCGGCCTCGAAGAACCTGCTACCGGCTCATAGTGCGGATTCCCGTTGTTCGGCTGCACCGCAACAATCGGCGGCTCGGCGCTGGTCAATCCTCGCGCGCGAAATTCATCGACGATCCATTGCTGCAGTTGATCTTCCGTCAGCGGCTTCCCTTCCTTCACGAACGCCGCGGCGCGTTCAAATGCTTCGCGCGTAATGCGATCCACGATTCTTCCAGCTTCAAAATGTCCCTGCGCTTGCTCGTGCGACCAGCTCGCTTCAAATTTCTGCACCAGATTCGCGGAGCTTACGATCTTCTTCTTGAACTTGCGCAAAAGCTCGATGGTCCCCGCGTCCACCAACCCGATGTACGGAATATTGTTTTCCGGCGAATACTGCATCGCGATAGTTTTGCTTCCGGCCAGCAACTTCGGCAAATTCTTGTGCAGCTCTTCCCAACCCGAGTACACCAGTTTCTTCCCCTCCAGCCCGTCCAGCGCGCCTTGTTCGATTCTGTGCACCAGCTTGCGCGGCTCGCCCTTCGCCGGAATAAAATAAAACCACCGGCGCGTCGCCATTCCGTTTCCGCCCAGGCCCAGAATGTTCGCCGCGATCGGATCGCGATGATGGTGGTCGTAAAAAAGCCAGCCATCAATCTTGTTGCCGCGCATCTCCGCTTGAATTGCTTTAATGTCCGGCATAACGTCACCTGCCCCTAGAACGATCTCAAAGACCGGGCGCCGCAATCGCCTGCGCGCGCGTCGCACCCGCAACTGAAACTCGCTTCGTGCGGCGGGTTTCGCCCGTCACGATTCTAACAGCCGCCACCATCGCGTTCAAACGCTCGGCCAGCAATCGCCGCAGCGCCATCTCAGTCCTACTCGATGTAAGCAATTGATTCTACAAGCCATAAAATAAATACGCGCCAGCCGCGAACTTCAGGTAATATTTCGCGCTCTCACTGCGTATCAGAATCGACCGCCAACAACACACATGGACGCCATCACACTCGAAAACGTCACCAAATCCTACGACGCCGTAACCGCCGTCAGCGGCGTCAACTTGCGCGTTCGCCAGGGAGCCATCCTCGGCCTGCTCGGCCCCAACGGAGCCGGCAAGACCACCACCATTCGCATGATCATGAATATCCTCGTCCCCGACGAAGGCTCGATCAAGGTCCTCGACCAGCCGGTCAGCGATAGCACTCGCGACCTCATCGGTTACCTCCCCGAAGAGCGCGGCCTATATCCGCGGATGAAAGTTCTCGACATCATCGTTTTCCTGGCCGCTCTTCACGGCCTCACGGAAGAGGAAGCCGGCCGCCGCGCCAAGGAATGGCTTGAGCGGCTCGGGTTGGCAGACTGGTCCGGAAAAAAACTTCTCGATCTGTCGAAAGGCATGCAGCAAAAGGTCCAGTTCATCACCGCCGTGATCCACAAGCCGCCGCTCGTGATTCTCGATGAGCCCTTCTCCGGCCTCGATCCGGTGAACGCCGCCACGGTCGAGGAAATCATGCTCGAGATGCGCTCAAAAGGTTCCACCATCGTCCTCTCCACCCACCGCATGGAGCAGGTCGAGCGAATGTGCGATTCGATTTGCCTGATCGACAAAGGCCGCAACGTCCTCGACGGCGAAATCCGCGCCATCAAGCAGTCCTACGGCAAGAACACGCTGCATATCGAGTTCACCGGCAACGACAATTTTTTGAGCAGTCCTGCAATCATCAACCTAACGCGTCTCGGAAACGGTGTGGAAGCCAAACTCAAGCCCGGCGCCGACCCGCAGGAAATCTTGAAGGCTGCCGTGCAAGCGAACGTTTCTATCACTCGCTTCGAGCTGCTCGAGCCCTCGCTGAACGAAATCTTTATCGATAGGACCACCCGTGCGTAAACTTCGCCTGATCATAAAGCGCGAATATTTAACCCGCGTGAAGACCAAAGGCTTCATCATTGGAACGATCCTCGTGCCTCTGCTGGGCGTGGCGTTTTGCCTGCTGATTATATTTTTGGTGCGCCACAGACCCAGCCAAACCATGCGGCTTGTTGTCGTGGACAATTCCGGCACGCTGGCCCAACCCATTACTCACAACCTGGACGGCAAACTCGAAAATGGCCAGCCGGAATTCACCATCGTGGAAACCATCGTTCACCCGGCGTCTCCCGACGCCGTGCAACAGGACCTGCGCTCGCGGATTAACTCCGAAAAGATCGACGCCTACCTTTGGATTCCCGCCGACGCCACCCAATCCTTCGAGCTCCACATGCGCAATCCCGATAATTTCGCTCTCATCGGCCCGCTTTCCGGCGCCGTCGATCAGGCCGTAATCTCAGCCAGGCTCAGCGACCGCGGCGTCCATTTGGACGACGTCAAAGAAATTCTACGCGGCACGGACCTCAAGCTCCTCAAAGTCAGCGAAGCCGGCGAGTCCGTGGAGAAAGGCCAAAGTATCGGCATCGCCATCGCTCTGGTGATCCTGCTCTACACCGCGCTTCTCATGTACGGCATCATCACTATGCGCTCGGTCCTCGAAGAAAAAACCACCCGCACCATGGAAGTCCTGATCTCGGCCGTAACTCCGTTCGAACTTCTCTGCGGGAAAATCCTGGGAGTAGCCGCAGCCGCGTTCACTCAGTTCGCCATCTGGATGATTTCCACGGCGCTGCTTTTCACTTACGGCGCTCTCGCCGCGGCCGGCATGGGCGCGGGCTCGGCTTTGTCCGGAGTTCACATCCCGATTTCGCTCGTGCTCTACGCCGGAATCTTTTTCTTCGGCGGATATTTTCTGTATTCCGCGATGTTCGCCGCCATCGGCGCAGCTTGCTCCAACGAGCAGGACGCTCAGCAATTGCAATGGATCGCCATGGCCCCGCTCGTTTTCTGCATGGTGATCTACAGCGTAGTCCTCAACGACCCGAGTTCCACCACGTCCGTCGTCCTCTCCGAAATTCCCTTCTTCTCGCCCGTGCTGATGGCTCTGCGCATCTCGCTGCTGACGCCTCCCGCGTGGCAAATCGTCCTCGCTCTAGTCCTGCTCTTTCTCACCACCATCGGCTCCATCTACGCCTCCGCAAAAATCTATCGCGTCGGAATCCTGATGTACGGCAAGCGCCCCTCCCTGGTCGAAATGTTCCGCTGGCTCCGCTACTCGTAATGCCGCGGAACTATTGACTCGATTTCCGTTCGCCGAAAAGCGCCGTCCCGACTCGAATCTCCGTCGCGCCCTCTTCCACCGCAACTTCGAAGTCGTGGCTCATCCCCATCGAAAGCACAGGCAGCGCGCTGCCAACGCGTTGAACTAAATCCTCCCGAAGCTCCCGCAACTTAGAAAAATATGGCCGCACCCGTTCCGGATCATCCAGAAACGGCGGAATCGTCATCAGCCCCAACAATTCCAAATGTGCGAACCCAGAAACGCCCTCCGCCAGCATCGCCAAATCCGATTCCGCCACGCCGCTTTTGGTAGCCTCGTCACCGAGCCTCACTTCAATCAGCACTCGCAAAGGTTTGCCGCTCGCGGCTCCGCCTTCCCCCACCGCCGCATCAAGTTTCTGCGCCAGCCCTAAACTATCCACCGAATCCACGCGATCAAAAATCCCCGCCGCTCTCCGCGCCTTATTGCTCTGCAGATGCCCAATCAGATGCCACGTCGCATCCAGGTCCGCGACGCGCGCCTCCTTCGACTCCCACTCCTGCACCCGATTCTCCCCAAAGTGCCGCAACCCCGCCTCGTACGCCGCGCGAATCGCCTCGAACGGAAATGTCTTCGACACCGCAACAATTGTCACATCTTCCACGCGCCGCCCCGCGCGCCCGGCCGCACGCGCCACGCGCTCCCGAATCCGCGCAAGATTCTGCGCAATTTCAGTTCTTTCCGTCGCCATCGCGCGCGATTCTACCACGCACGCCAGCGCACGCCAGAAATCGCATAAATTGGAACCTGGAATTCGTCGTCTGCCGTACAGTTCGGTGAAGTGCATATTGGCCCGGCGCTCGCCGGCTGAGGGGATTGGGGATCAATCTTGAAGTTGTGGACAGGTTTGAAAGTTGAACCGCAAATCAACCGTGCCGTTCTTCACATTGCGACGGAGCTCAACGTCTTTAGGCGAGATGTCTGGCGGTAACACTGATTCGTTTTCCTTGAGCAAATTCTCAATAGCTTCCGGATTGAAGATGTCCCCCGGCTTCAGTTTTGACTTCAAGAGAGTTTCTATGGCGGGATTAGGCCCTAACACCTCGATCTTGCTCAGCCGATATTGTTTTTCCTGATCCAACTCCATCACGATGGAGATGCGGTGCTCGGGGCCGTCATCAATTTCGGTAATGGGCATCACCACAAAATCGATATACCCTTGGGAGCCGTACAAACGCTTCAGTGCGTCGAGACTCATCCTGATTTTATCGGCAGCGAAAATGTCTCCCTCGCTCATGGGTATCAGCTTCCGCAATTCTTCTAGCGAAAATGCCAGTGGCACGTCCGGATCGGAACTTCGAAACTGAATGCTCCCCAACCGATACCGCGCCCCTTCGTCAACATGAACGATTATCGAAACGTGCTCGCCCGCGGAATCCTTTCTTAGAATCTCTTCCTTCGCGGTTACTTCCACCTTGAAATAACCCCGGTCCCGCCACATGCCTCTGATCCAAATCTCTTGTACCTCGCTCAACCAATCGGAGCCGGCGTGATAGTCTCGCTGCTTCAACTCGGAGATGAGCTGCTGTCGGTCGGAATCTGAAATGTGTATCGGCCCATCAAACTCAACTTCGTCAATCACAATTCTTTGCGGCTCTTCGATAGGTCTTTGAGGCTCTTTCATTTCCATTCTTGCAGCTATCTCTTGATCCATGTCCCTGATCTCTTGAGCGTAAGTCGGATACGGAAGACAGCGTTCGAGTTTCGGCGGAAGCTGAGCGCAGGTCAGCGAAGGATAAACCAGGGCCAAAACGACACCCGGCAGGATGAACCGAAACACAATCCCAGAGCGCATAAGCCAAATTGTAGGCCCGCGTGTTACCGGACGCAATACGTTCCTAATCCGGTAGCAGCCGAGATACATTCACATCCTCAGCGGCGGCGCCATTCCACCTATTGATATGGCGCTCCGTACCATGCAATATCTTCGAATGATTCTTTTCACCAGTTCAACGTCGAACGCGAGGTAGTGTAGATGGCCGACACGGCAATATCTCCTCAGAGCGCCTCTCTGTCCGCGACAGCCGCAGGACGCCCCGAGCATTTCGACGTGCTGATCGTCGGCGCGGGTCTTTCCGGAATCGACGCGGCCTATCACCTCCAGACAAAATGTCCCACAAAGTCTTTCACCATTCTGGAAAGCCGAAACGCCCTGGGCGGAACCTGGGATCTCTTCCGCTATCCCGGAATCCGTTCCGATTCCGACATGTACACCCTCGGCTTCGGTTTCCGCCCCTGGCGAGACAAAAAGTCCATCGCCGGCGGCCCGGTAATCCTCAAATATCTCCAGGAAACCGCGCGCGAATTTGGCATCGACCGCAAAATTCAATTTGGTTACCAGGTCAATCGCGCTTCGTGGTCTTCGCCGCACGCCCTTTGGACCGTTGACGCCACCGGCCCGGAAGGAAATCCCGCCCGCTTCACCTGCAATTTTCTGCACATGTGCACCGGCTACTACGACTACTCCGAGGGTTACATGCCCGGCTGGCCGGCCATGGACCGATATCGCGGCCTCCTCGTGCACCCGCAGCATTGGCCCGAAGATCTCGACTACAAAGGCAAACGCATCGTCGTAATCGGCAGCGGCGCCACCGCCGTAACGCTGGTTCCAGAACTCGCCAAGTCAGCCGCACACGTAACCATGCTGCAGCGCTCGCCGAGCTACATCGTCGCGCGCCCCTCGGAAGACCCCATCGCGAAATGGATGCTCCGCTATCTCCCTGCCTCGGTTGCGCATCACTTCGTTCGCTGGAAGAACGTTCTTCTCGGCATGTACTTCTACAACCTGGCGCGCCGAAAGCCCGACGGCACAAAAAAAGTGATTCAGGGCTACGTCCGTGAATTTCTAGGCCCGGATTACGATGTCGAAAAGCATTTTTCTCCGCGTTACAACCCGTGGGACCAGCGCCTGTGCCTGGTTCCCGACGGAGATCTCTTTCTCGCCATCCGTGCGGGAAAAGTTTCGATTGCCACCGACGAGATCGAGACGTTCACCGAAACAGGTCTGCGCTTGAAATCAGGCGAGGAAATCCCAGCGGACATTATCGTCACCGCGACTGGACTGAAGCTAAAGCTCCTCGGCGGCCTGCAATTTTCTATCGACGGCGCCCCCATCAATCCCTCGCAATCGCTCGGTTACAAAGGAATGATGAATAGCGACATCCCCAACTTCGCCTGGTGTTTCGGTTACACCAACGCTTCCTGGACCCTGAAGTGCGATCTCACATCAAAATACATCTGCCGCCTGCTGAATTATATGGACGCGCATGGCTACGCCTACTGCACCCCGCGCCGCCGCGACCCCAGCATCCTCGAACAGCCCGCCCTCACACTAACGTCCGGTTATCTGCAAAGGTCGAGCGAGATTCTCCCCAAGCAAGGATCGAAAAAGCCGTGGAGGTTGTATCAGAATTACGCGATGGACATGGCCGCGCTAAAATTCTCCAAACTAAACGACGGCACCATGGAGTTCACTCGCATGAAGAACGGCAATCGTAAAGCTTGAACCTGCCGTAAGTTTCGCTAGGATTTTCGTCAGGGCACGACTTCAGTCGTGCCGCAAATGATGCAAAATCCCTGCGGCTTTAGCCGCTGAGAGACGAGATTTGCGATATCAACCTTGTGAGCCGACTACCCCTGCGATTGCGCTTTTGCTTTGGCCTTCAACTTCACCTTGGGAGTTCCGCCAATCCGCGACCATTCCTCGAACGGATTTGCGGTCGGCTGCAGCCTCCCCGCATTCATAACATTCCCCGGGTCGAGTCCCTTCTTGATCGCCGCCACAGCCTTCACACCCAGCGGCGAAATATCCGCGGCCAGCCAAGGCAAATGTTCCGTGCCGACTCCGTGATGATGCGAAAGCGTCGCACCATGATCCATGAACGACTGCTGCGCCGCCCTCTTGACCCTCAGATACTGTTCCATCTCGCGTCCCGCTTGTTGCATAAATCCAAACGTAAAATAAACGCTGGCCCCGCTGCGATACGTATGGCTAATATGGCAGCCGCTAAACGCCGGCACGCCGCTTTCCAAAACGCCCTCCTTTATCGCTGCCATCGTCGCCTTGTATAAAGGAACAATGTTGCTCCAGACCGTAGAAGTCTCGCTCACGTCCGCAGTGACGTCGCGCTCCAGCAAAAAATCGCGAATGTGCGGAAAATCGTATTTCGTGGCCTCGAACGATTTCCCCGCGCTCGCCCCCAGGCTAACTCCGCCGAACTTCCTGTAAATCGCATTCACACGCCGCATTTGGTGCGCCACATTTTCTCTGCGCCCCTCGAACGCCGTCATCATCAAGCAAGCCCGCGGCAAATCAAAACCCCTCACACTTAGATACCGTTTGAATATTTTGCTGGCCGTTTGCGAAATCCGCGACGCCGCCGGCTTAAACGCCAGCGACAACGCCGTCTTGTCCGGATCGTTCAGCCGCACCATCGACGGCATGCACTCTCTGCTCACGCATTCGCGCATGGCCTGCAATCCGCCCTCGAAATCGGCAAACAAATAAGCGGGAACGAACCGCGCCTCTGGCCGCGGATGAATCCGCATCGTCGCTTCTGTGATTACCCCCAGCGTCCCCTCGCTCCCGATGCACAAATGATTCACGTCGATCCCATTCGACGAATTAGGCACCTTCCGCGTCGCCAGCACTCCTTCGGGTGTCACCATGCGCAGAGCAATCACCATATCCTCGATCTTGCCGTACTTATCGCTCTGCATGCCCGCAGATCGTGTCGCGATCCAGCCGCCGAGCGTCGAGTGCAAAAACGAATCCGGAAAATGTCCCAGCGTCATGCCATGCGCACTCAATTGCGCTTCCAGATCGGGCCCAAAAACTCCCGCCTCTATGCGCGCCGTAAACGATTCCGCATCCACTTCCAGCACTCGCCGCATCCGCCGCATGTCCAGCGACACCACCATCCGCTCGCTTCCCATCCGCTCCAAACACCCGGAAATATTCGACCCGCCGCCGAACGGAATCACCATCACGTCGTGGTGCGCCGCCGCTCGCAGCGTCACCAAAACCTCAATTTCGCTCTCCGGATAAACCACCAGATCCGGAGCGCCTTCCGCCCATCCGCGCCGCAATCGAAACAGATCGCGAAAGCCTTTGCCGTACGCGTGAATCACGCGCTCGTACCGGCTGTCGCAAACCTGCTCAGGTTGTAAAGTGGATTTCAGTTCCGCCAGAAAGCGGGGCCTGACGATCGCCTCGGGCAGTTGCACTTCTTCGAGCGGGACTGGAAGTGTAGGAGAAGTTTCTCGTTCGATACCAAGCTGTTTTTTCGCGAAGGGCCAGAAGCCGGGATGCCGGCCGGAATCAAAACCCACTCCGACCTCGCCCCAGCCCCACCATTTCATGTGCCTGGGGCTGTAACTCATGCCCGCTCTCTTCGCATCCACGCAGCGCGCGCAGTTCCTCGTCGAGAGGTCGGCATGTTTATACGAATAATTTTGAAAACCGCGCAGTGATCTCGCACCGCCCCGAATTTCGCGATATGACCGCGCTGCGTGTCCACGAGCCGGAATGTTATCCCTTTTCGCGAACTCCAGCCACTAAGTTTCCGCCCAGCTCCCTTCACGATGTCGGCAGATCCCCAGCGCCCGTAATCTAGAAAGCTCGTTCGAACTGATCGACTTCATCACGGATTTAGAAAGGTCGTTCGAACCCATGGCCTTCATCACGATTTCTCATCAGGATTGCCCGGTCTCGCCGTTCCTTTCACAAAACAAGAATCGCAAACTCTCGTCCCATCCTTCAGCGTAAAGTCCACTCGCCGCGTAGGATCAATATCCGTCCCGCATTTTCCGCACCGTTCGTCGTTCGCTTCGGGCATCAGCTCCCCTCTCCCTCATTAAATCACAATTCGATTCATCCCCGGAAATCTAAGCCAAAAACCTGAACCCAACCCCCTCGACGCAGAATCCAATCCTTCGCCGGGAAAGCAAATTAAACTGATCGCATACGGAACGCCGCACCAAGGAGACCTTCACATGGCGAACGAGCAATTATTTTCATCCGGAGCTCTAAATCTCTGGGACATCACCATCGACCGCGCCGACAAGCTCTTTTCCAGCCTTACTCCCGATCAGCACGCAAAAGAAATCGCGCCCGGCAAAAATCGTTTAATCTACCTCTGGGGACATCTCACCGCAGTTCATGACCGCATGCTCCCGCTGCTCGGCTTAGGCCCGCGGCTCCATCCCGAGTTCGACGATCTTTTCCTTTCAAATCCGGACAAAGCCTCCCCACACACGCCTTCCGCCGAACTAATAAAGAAAGCTTGGACCGAAGTGAACGCAAAACTGCGCGCCGGCTTCGCAACCCTTTCGCCCGCCGACTGGCTTCAGAAGCACGCCTCCGTCTCGGAGGAAGATTTCGCCAAGGAACCTCTGCGCAACCGTTTCGCAATCCTGCTGAGCCGCACCAACCATCTGTCCTACCACCTCGGCCAGGCAATCTTGGCTACGAAATAGCGCCTGTCCTGATAACCTGATATTTAAAGTGATATTTTCAAGCGCCAACTTATTTCTCTGGCCTAGTCCGAACAATAAAGACAAAATCTTTCCGAGGATGTGTAATCCATTTGTCCGAGAAGATGGAAGGCCAAGAACATGTTCTTTGTTATCACTATAGCGAAGTATGGAAGTTGACTTGCTCTCGACGCATCACTGTTTTCCTTGGGATTAAGGGGGCGATATGAACAAGAGGACTTTGTGGGCCCTGACTCTAGCTGCAGCCCTGATGGTTTTCCTCGCCATACCCTCAGTTGCCTCAGCAGATAGCGGCCAAACTTGGACACTATCTGGTGTAATCACTGACGACGACGCCACAGCCTCCGGGTCCTTCAACTACAACGCTGTCACGGGCCTCTACAGCGACATCAATGTCGTCACTCTGGCCGGATTTGCTCTTCCCGGAGCCACCTACACGGTTGTGGACGACGGCGACTTCTCGCCTGACGACCTTGTGATTATGGCTAACAATTCGTATGCAGCGGGTACCCCGGTTTTAGTCATGGAGTTTGAAAGTAATTTGACGAGTGCGGGCGGTGTAGTTGGCCTGTTCGCCCTTGAGGGGTATTGCAACGCTGGATGCACTGAGTTTGAAGGTGATGAGGGCCGGTTATTGGAAGGCGCTGTCATCAGCCCGGAGCCCAGCTCGCTTCTGCTCCTCGGCACCGGCCTTCTCGGCTTGGCACCCTTACGCCGAAAACTGATCGCCCGCTAGTTCGAATAACCAATTCGCAATATTTCACAACGGTCAGCCGAGCCAGGGCCGGGTGTCAAGCCTCTCGGGTTTTGCCCTTTCCGCAGCGCCGTGGTCGTGCCACAAAACAACGAAGCCCAAACGCTGCCTCCCACGGATCGCGCACCGCGGCTCACGACCTCTGATTAAGCAGCTTTTCTAGGCACTCGTCACTCGCCACTAGCCACTGATCTCTATGTTAGACTCTTCCCCAATCCAATGCCCCCCCGCGGAAAATTTATCGTTCTCGAAGGAATCGACGGCTCCGGCAAGCGCACTCAGCTCGACATGCTCGCCCGCGCCTTCGCCTCGCGCAACCTGCCGTTCGCGCAAATCAGCTTCCCACGTTACGACGGTTTTTTCGGCAAACTCGCCGCGCGCTACCTGAATGGCGAATTCGGCTCGCTCGAAGCCGTGGACGCGCACTTCTCTGCCCTGCTCTACGCCGGCGACCGCCTGGAAGCCAAGCCGAAAATCGAATCGGATCTCGCCTCCGGAAAAATGCTCCTCGCCGACCGTTACGTCGGATCGAATCTCGCGCATCAAGGCGCCCGCGTCCCGCTCGAAAAGCGCACCGAATTTCTGCAATGGCTCCGGCAGCTCGAATATCAGGTGTACGCCCTGCCCGCCGAAGATCTCGTCATCTACTTGCGCGTGCCTCCCGCCGAAGCTCACCGCCTGATCGGCGAAAAAGCGGCCCGCAACTACACAAAATTGCAGCGCGATATTCAAGAATCCAATCTCGCGCACCTTGCAGCAACTTCGGAAGTCTATGACCAGCTCGCGCACCAGCCGAATTGGCTGAAAATCGAATGTTACGACGCCAGCGCGAGCGCGCTGCGCTCAGCCGAATCAATTCATCAGGATATTCTTGGGGCCGTGCAAGCGCACGCCACTCCCCCTCTGCGAGCGAACAAATAACATGGGCTTCAGCGAATTTCTCGGCAACGAACGCATCGTCAGCGCCCTTCGAGGTATGCTCCGCCGAGAACGCGTCCCCAGCGCTCTGCTCTTCACCGGCCCGCGCGGCATCGGAAAATACACGCTGGCGCGAATGTTCGCCCAAGCCGCCAACTGCGAGCGCCTGAAGGACGATTTCTGCGGCGAGTGCGAACCCTGCAAAAAAATCGCGCGTCTTGCCGATCCCGCGCCTCTCATCGAACTGGGACTCGCCGAACGCGGCGAAAGCGCCGACGCAGCCATGGTCGAGCGCATGCCGCTTCTCATCGAAACCAATCCCGATGTTTGGCTCATCGTCCCCGACCCCGTGCGCCTGCGCACTCCCGTCGCGCGCCCCATGATTCGCGTCGGCCAATTGCGCGCCGTTCAACGCGCCGCCTATTTCCAGCCGCACGGCCGCCGCCGCGTGTTCATTCTCGACGGCGCGGACACCATGCGTTGGAACGACGCCGACCTGTTCCTGAAAATCCTCGAAGAGCCGCCGGACTCCGCCACCTTGATCCTGCTCGCGCCCACTCCCGACTCTTTGCTGCCCACCATCCGTTCGCGCTGCCTGCAATTCCATTTCGCCCCGGTTCGCCAAGAACAAATGGAAGCCTTCCTGAAGGAGCGCACCGATGCGAAAGCCCCGGAGCGCGAACTGCTCGCGCAATTGTCCTGCGGCAGCCCGGGAATGGCGCTCACGCTCGATTTGCAGGAATCATCGCGCCTGCGCAGAATTATTTTGACGCTGCTGGAGCAAGCCGTCACCGGAGAAAAGTCCGGCCAGATTTTCGCCGCCACCGCCCAGCTCGCCAAACGCGAAAAGGAATCGTTTGAAAATATTCTGGACCTGTTTTATAGTCTCCTCAGTGATGTTCTGGAATTTTCCCAAGGCCAGAAACATAGCTTGCCTCGAAACCCGGATTTACGCCGGGAACTTGAGGCCCTCGGACGAAAAGTAAATTTTGAATGGATTTTGCGGGCTACCCAGGGTCTGGACGTGCTGGATAGCCGCTTGCGGCGTAATGTGGGCCGGCAACTAGGCCTCGACGCTCACATCGCCTCGCTTGCAACCCGCTAGGAAAAAAGAAAATTTCGACTTTTTTATTAAAATCTGCAACCGAATCTCTTTTCCCGCAGTCATAACAGATATAGAAGGTGCAAGGAGCACTTATATGGTAAATCGCAAGCTTTTCCGCCCCAGCCTTACCGAAGTGAAGGACCAATTTGCCGCGCCTCGCGCGGTCCAAGCAGTCCCGCAGCAGGTGCCCCCGCGCAAGAAACCGGCGCCCCCCGAGCAGACCCACGCTGAGAATTTTTACTTCGTGAAACAGATGCAGTCGCGGACCCCCGTCGCCGTGGTTCTCAATGACGGCGAAGTCCTGCGCGGCACCGTGGAATGGTATGACCGGGAATGCATCAAGCTCACCCGCTACGGAAGCCCTAACATCCTGCTCTACAAGCACTCCATCAAGTACCTCTACAAGGATGGCGACGAAGCCGCGCAAGGCGGCACGAACGGCCAGTAGTTCAGCCGCGCGAAGGGTCTAACGGAGAGTGTGAAGGAGCGCAGATAATTACGAGCGGCTCTTTCGGTTCTTTCTAAACGGGCCCACGAAAAACGTCATCAGCGCCTTGGCAACCAGCCTACCCCGGTCATCGCGCACGTCGCAGTCCACAACCGCAATGTGCCTTCCTCGGCGCACCACCTCAGCTTCGGCGAACACGGTGCCCGCCTCCACCGCCTCGAGAAAATTGATTTTCATCTCCACGGTAGCCACTCGCGTTCCGCGCGGGCAATCCATGTATGTCGCCAGCCCTCCCGCTGTGTCGGCCAGTGCCGCGAGTACCCCGCCGTGAACCACACCGTAAACCTGCTTGTGAAACTCCTCCACAGGCATACGAATCGTTACTTTTCCCCGCTCCGCTTTATCGATGATGAAACCAAGCTGTTTTGCCGTATTGCTCGACCGGATACGTTCTTGCACGTCACTCGCGGAAAGATATTCAGTCGGCTTGGAAGTTCGCGCCATGTCAGGAAGCTGTCTGCCCCCCGTCGATTGGAAACACAGTGCCGGTGACCCACGAAGACTCGTCGGACGCGAGATACAAAGCCATCAGCGCGACGTCTTCCGGCTTTCCGAAGCGTCCGAGTGGAAGCTCCGCGAGGCGCTGCTTTCGCGCCGCTTCCGGATCGGCCGCCTTGGACAGGAAAAGCAGCGACATCTCGGTCTCAACGATCGCCGGGCACACGCAATTCACCCGAATCTTGTCCTTCGCGTGATCGAGCGCCATCGCCCGCGTCAATCCGCCGACCCCCGCTTTTGCCGCGCAATACGCAGCGCGACTCTGGCGGCCAACGATCCCGAGGTACGACCCAATATTGACAATCGAACCTCCTCCGGACTTGCGCAGGATCGGAATTGCCGCGCGCGACACCTGAAATGTTCCGGTCAAATTTATCGCCAGCACCCGGCTCCAGTCTTCGTCCGAAGTTTCTTCCGCCGTTGCAACGACCACGGCTCCGGCGTTGTTCACGACAGTGTCGAGCCGGCCAAAATGCTGCACAACGCTCGAAATCGCAGCTTCCACCTCTCGACGAATAACGACATCGCACGTTACCGCCAATGCTTTGCCGCCAGCCGCCTGAATCTCGCGGACAACTGCCTCAAGGGGCTCTTTCCTGCGTCCTGCTACGGCGACCTGCGCGTCTTCGGCAGCAAACATCAGCGCGCAAGCCCGGCCAATTCCCGTTCCGCCACCGGTGATGAACGCTACTTTTCCCGCAAGTCGCCCCACCCTGGTGCCCCCGCGGCGCGTCTAATGTGCAAGCGGCCGGGCAGCGAATCTAGCACCCAAGTACGAGCCGTGCAAGCGAACGCACCGGTTGCTGCCCGCAGCAGGCGGCTGCTACAGTAGAGTGAGGCCAATGAAAATCGGAATCACATGCTATCCAACGTATGGCGGCTCCGGAGTGGTCGCGACGGAGCTGGGGATCGAGCTTGCCGCGCGGGGCCACGAGATTCATTTCATCAGTTACGCGATGCCGATCCGGCTTAGCTCGGCGCACGAGCGGATTTATTTTCACGAAGTGGAAGTCACCTCGTACCCGCTTTTCGATCACCCTCCTTACACTCTGGCGCTCGCAACCAAAATGTTTGAGGTTGCCGAAGAAGCCTCGCTGGACTTGCTGCACGTGCACTACGCGATTCCCCATTCGGTGAGCGCGCTACTGGCCCGCATGATGGCGACTCCGAAGAGGCTGCCGTTCATCACAACCTTGCACGGCACGGACATCACGCTCGTTGGCAACGATCGCAGCTATCTTCCCATCACGCGCTTCTCGATCGAGCAGAGCGACGGCGTTACGGCGATTTCCAGATATTTGCGCGAGCGCACCATTCACGATTTTGAAATCAAGCGTCCCATCGAAGTAATCCCGAATTTCGTCAACTGCGATCTGTACATGCGATGCAAAGATCAGTCTGCGCGGCAGCAATGGGCGAAAAACGGCGAACCCATACTGATGCACCTCTCGAATTTTCGCCCCGTAAAGCGGGTTTGCGATGTAATCGAAATCTTTGCGCTGGTGCGCGAAAAGATTCCGGCCAAGCTGGTGCTCATGGGCGACGGCCCGGACCGCGGCTCGGCGGAATTCGCGGTTCGCAAAAAGGGCCTCTCAAAGGATGTGTTTTTTCTCGGGAAACAGGATGACGTGCAGGAGAAGTTGGGGCTCGCAGATCTGTTTCTGCTTCCCAGCGACGAAGAATCGTTCGGCCTGGCGGCGCTGGAGGCCATGGCTTGCGAGGTGCCGGTGGTGGCGACAGATGTGGGCGGGTTGCCGGAGGTCGTCACGCACGGAGTGGACGGCTACCTGATCCCGCCGCGCGACCCCAAAGCCGGCGCCAAGTTCGCACTTGAAATTCTGACGCGTCCTGACCGTGGCCGCTCAATGGGCCAGCAAGCCCGCATCAACGCCCGCAGCAAATATTGCTCCAACGACGTGATCCCACAGTATGAGAATTACTACCGCAAGGTGTTGGGACTCCACAGCAAGGCCAAAGCTTGAAGCTCAGCGCTCGATGATCGGGACGGGCTGAAGAGATCGCACGGCCATGTTGATGTCGCTCTGGGTGATTTTGGCGCCGGAACCGTAGGTCACGGTGAAAATGAAACGGAATTGCCGGTTGTTATCGTCGAAAACGCGCAGCGCAACGGGTTGGCCTTTCGCCGGATCACCGAACTGAAACCCTCGATTTTTTCCCCAGTCGAACGAATAAAACGACGGCGCGTCAATCGATTCCAGGTCCGGCCCAAAAGATAATTTCCAAAGCAACAGGACGTTGTCGCGCCGCGCTTCGTCCACCTTCATGATCGGGGAGAATTGCGCCGGTGACGCCGAGTACACCGCCTGATACAACCCGTAATTCGATTCGATAGGCTGATTCGCGAAAACATTCGCGAATTTCTGGTATTCGCTGGGGTTCGACGATTTCAGGGCGTGCAGCACATCCAATTGTGAATCGGGATCGAAGAACACGACCACCTGGCCTGCGCTGGATACGAACTGGACGTAAGACAATCCCTCGTCGTTTTTAATTTTCACATTCCAAGGAATGTTGAACTCGTACTCGAAGGCTTTAGCCTGCGTACCCTTTGAAGTGTCATCGGAAGATGCGGGGAGAGGCTGGGGAACGTACGCGAGCCAGGGACTTGACGCTGCCCAGTGGCGCGCTTCAAACCAGGTGAGCGTCTGCGCTCCGAACTCTACGCAGAAGACGGCGATGACGATGACCAGCAGCAGCAAAATAATAGCGGGGCGCGCGCTGCTCTTGTCTTCTTCTTCGTTCATTCGGGCTAGTTCGTTCATCGTATCGAGAGCAATGATTGTACACGCGGCACAAGATGGCAAGCTATTCCGCGCGCAGCGCATCGATGGGGTCGATGGTTGCGGCACGGCGGGAGGGCAGGTAGCACGCCAGGTAGGCGGTGACGACAACGCCGACGGTGACCGCGGAGTAGGTGAGGGGGTCGAGCGGGCTCACATTGAACAAGAGCGACGACATCAGTCGCATCACGGCGAAGGACGCGACGAGGCCGCAAGCGATGCCGACGCCGGCTAGCAATAATCCGTGGCGAACGAACATACCGATGAGCGTTTGTCGTTGCGCGCCGAGCGCCATGCGAATGCCAATCTCGCGAGTGCGCTGCGAGACGGAATAGGCGATCACGCCGTAAATGCCCACGATCCCGAGCAGCAGCGCCATGCCTCCGGCGACGGCGAGCATAATCAGAGTGAACGAAGTGCGCGCCATCGATTCGGTGTAAAAGTGCCCCAGCGTGTGAACGCTGGAGAGCGGGACGTTCGGATTGACCGACCACACCGTCTCACGGACTTCCTTCAGGAAAGCTTCCGAGCCGGCGCGCGGACTACGGATGGTGAACGCGATGTAGCGGCGCAACGATTCTTTCTGGCCGTCGAAGCGGTCCATCATGACCGGCCAGTACACGGAGGTGGGCGCGTCCTTGTTCACGCCGTCGTCGTGCACGTCCGCGACCACGCCGATAATTTCGCGCCAGTCGTCGGTGCTGGCCGCGCGGATTCGTTTGCCGAGCGCGTTATTCGCGTCATGCCAGTACTCACGCGCGAAATTTTCGGAAACCATCGCGACGGGAATCTTTTGGTATGTGTCCGCCCACGTGATGTCGCGGCCGGCGACAAGCGGCGTGCCCAGCGTGGCGAGGAATCCGGGCGATACCCAGTTGAAACGGCGCACCGGCGGAATGTCGCCCTCCGCGTACGAGCGGTCTTGCGCGAAAAGCAGATCGTAGGAATCTTCCCCGTCCATCGGTAGAGAGCTCGAAAATCCGACCGAGGACACGCTGGGAATGGCCGCAAGTTTGTTTAGAATTTCCTCTTCCATGCGGACGACTCGCTCACGTTCGGTGTCCGGTATCTGCGCTTCAGGAATGTAAAAGCGGAATGTTTGCACCGCGTCCGCGCCGACGAAGCCCGGAGGAACGTGCATCAAAGCGCGGAACGTCCGAATCATCAAGCCGGAGCAAATCAGCAGGACCAGAGCCAGCGCCACTTGCACGACTACCAAAACGTTTCGCGCGCGATGCTGCTCGCGGCTCTGGCTCAGCGAGCGTCCTCCCTCGCGAAGGCTGGCATTCAACCGCGCCCCCGCGTATTTGAAGATCGGAATCGAGCCAAACAGCAAGCTGGAAAGCAGCGTGATGGCCAGCGTGAACAGCAGCACCGGGACATCGATCCCGATTTCATGGATGCGCGGAATGCCGGTTGGCGCCATCGCCACCAAGACGCGCAACGCTCCATAGGCCAGCGCCAATCCGAGCAGGCTCCCCATCACGCCGAGGAGGATGCTCTCGAAGAGCAGGTCACCGGCGATTCGTCCGCGTCCCGCGCCCATCGCGGTGCGAATGGCCAATTCCTGTCGGCGTCCTTCGACGCGCACGAGCAGCAGGTTCGCTACGTTGGCGCAAGCGATTAACAGCACCATCGCGATCGAGCCCATTAGTACCCACAAAACACTCCCGACATCGCCGACAACTTCTTGCTTGAGCGAACGCAGATTCGGCGCGATATGCGCGCTTTCGAAAAGTTTCGCGCTGAATCCTTCCGGCGGAGGAAAACTTCGAGCGACGATGGGAAGCATGCGCGCAACGTCAGCGCTGGCCTGCGCCATGGTGATGCCGGGTTTGAGCCTGGCCAGCGCGCGGTAGCTGAAATTGCCCAACTTCGTTTTGCTGCGGTCCCACTTGAACGGAGCGATGATCGCGATGTCTTCCTCGTCAAGAAACTGAAATCCCTTGGGCAACACGCCGATAATTTCTCGCGGCTTTCCGTCCACGGTGATCGAACGGCCAATCACGCCAGGGTCGCCGCCAAACTTTTCGCGCCAGTAGCCGTACGATATCAGCACCGTCTCCGGCGCTTCGGGCGAATCGTCCTGGCGAGTGAACAAGCGTCCCAGCGCCGGGACCACGCCCAGCAGCGGCAGCGTGCCATCGGTAACGTCGAGACCGTGAACCTGCTGCGGCTCGCCGGTTCCGGTGACGCTCATCGAATCTTCGTTATACGCGCCGATATCCTGGAAGGTAGTGCTCTGCTCGCGGTCGATAAAGTAAACCGACGGCGCCATGTTCAGGTCTTTAATGTTGACGCCCGGCGCCGTGTGCCACACGCCAATCAACCGGTCCGGCTCCGGATACGGCAGCGGCTTCAGCAGTACGCCTTCCAGCACGCTGAAGATCACGACGTTCGCGCCTATCCCCGCAGCAAGCGTAATCAGCGTGATGGCGGTAAACATCGGCGCGCGCCCCAGCCGTCGCAGAACCTGCTTCAGTTGATCGGTAAACGTTCCCATGGTCAGCGCCTCCCCACTAGTGCGTGCATTCGCGGCCTGCCTGCAACGAAACTATGCTGCGCGATGCCGTCCTGCAACCTAATACGTCGGTGGGTGGCGAAATGTTCAGACGAAAAGCCGGGAAAAATGCTGCGGAATATCGAGGGCTTAATGTGTGTTCTGGCCCCGGTTAGAAATGGGGCGGTCGTTTGTTTTGAGTGGGTTACAGGCGATTCTGTTTGTGAGGCAGAACCGGTTAGAAAGGGGCGCTTGCTAGTGGACCCTTCCTGCGTCAGGGCAAGCAAGTGACTAGTACGGACGCTGCGGAAGTGAGAATTGCCGCGACCGCGATTGGTCGAAAGTTCTCGATTAGAACGGGGTGCGTTCGTTTGTTTTCTGTGAGTTAGACGAGGTTCTAATAACTGGAGTTCTCGATTAGAAAGTGCGTTCGCGACCGAACTTCGCGTGTGGCTACGTGCGGTTGTGGCCCCGGGTAGAAATGCCGCGGTCGTTTGTTTTGAGTAAGTTACATCGCATTCTACTCGCAGGCCAGAACCGGGTAGAAATGTGGAACAGGGGTGAGTGACTAGTGGCGAGTGGCTAGTGCAGAAGAGCGATTTGGGCAAGTCGGTGAGGAGTGTTGCGGGGAGGCACGCGGATGGTACTCGGGCGTCGGTATTCCTACGCCCAACACCAGCGCCGTGCTGCATGTCGCTTCCTCTCCGGGCCTAAATACATGCCCTGACGCATGTTATCATAGTAGTAAACATAAGTCAAGGGGAAAAATGGAGAAATTTAGGCTCCTTGTTCAGAATCCGAGCTTTCCTCGTCCCAATTTTGGAAAGCGATGGAAGGGAAATGGCTGAAAACGTTCAGATCATTTAGAATCGGCCGAACGTCTATGTCTGAACGCTCCAGCATACCAATCTACACGCACAAACCCTTAATGCGATTCTTGGAGCATCAAGAAGTCGTTTTTCGACTTCTCCACCTTTGTGTGACCGGCATGACAGCGCTGCAGGAGCTCCCGGACTACATGGATATGTTCATAAAAGCCGGCTATCAATACCGTCAGGATCTTCCCGATGCGGAGGCTAAGTCTGAATACGATCGAGAACGGACTGAATTTCAACAAGTGGCCGCGCTTGCAAATCAAGAAGAAACTCGCGGGTTCCCTCTCCTGTACGCTCACACGCTTGTGTCTCTTTGGAGCGCGCTTGAGTTTGCGATCGAGGACGTGCTCGTCGGTATCTTATGTAATGAACCACAAATATTGAGGGAGCCGGCTTTTTCTAAATTAAAAGTGTTGGTGGCTGATTTTGAAAACCTAGACAGAGATGAAAGGATGCGACTTGTTTTGTCTGAAATTTCCCGTGATCGAGGGGCCGGTAGACGAGCACAGGGCGTCGATCATTTTGAATATATCTTGGCTCCTTTTGGCCTTTCGGGACCAGTGGAAGATCAGGTGAAGACTTGTTTTTGGACTATGCATAATCTACGCAATGTTATAGTCCACAGGTTTTCCGTTGCCGATTCCAGACTCGTTGAATCGTGTCCGTGGCTCAATCTGAAGTCCGGAGATCCCGTCATTATCGCGGGAAGACAATTGGAAGAATTCCGCAAAGCGTTTTGTATCTATGTAAATTATTTGGCCCGTCGTCTTGCCACTCGTTATGGAGGTGCTGTCACCCTTCCTGAGATCTTTTTTAAGCCAAGCCCCTAACCGATCTTCACTCGAATCTACTTAGCTGGCGTCGGTACGCGTGGAAGGTCTAGCCAGCCGCCTGTCGCAGGGCTCTTTTGTCGTTCCGATTGACCGATAGGATGGATTAAATCTCCAAAACAACTAATCAAGAGTCAAAGGTTAAGAAAAGAGATTCGAGCGGCTCGACAAAGTTAAGTAAAAGAACGGTGTTTCCGATCTTGGTGCTAACTCCGGCCATTGCGACTGGCATTTCTCTTGCATCGCAGTACGAAAATTCGACATCTCGTCCGAAGGTAGGAACCGACATAAAACCCGACGCTTTTAATACTGGTTTAGACGCCGTCAAGACAACACCGTTTTTATCTGTAACACTATCGACGAAGCCCGACATAAGCACTTTCATACCCGTCGTGGATCTGAAAAATGCAATCACAGGCACATTTTCGGATATGAGTTTGTCAAACAGGAGCCGGGCGTCTTCAGCCGCAATGGTGTTCTTGTTCATAATTTGGAAAAGGCTACGCCACAATAGCAGGGAAGGCAATCAGTTTGGATGTCACTTCAGGATTGTTAGCGATGCACAATTCCGTTAGCGAACCCAGCGTGCTGTGTCGAGGCGAAGGTTTTGGGTAGATTAACCACACGGAGCGGACCCGTGATACGTCCATATATAAGTTCCGCCGACAGCGGGCTTACCTTTGAAGTTAACGGCTTTGCACATGTGAAACCCTAGAGGAGTTTCGTATCGTACCCAAGGGGTTATGTTCATTTCTTGATTCACGGGGCCACTATCTATGGGGCAGGTAAGAGTTGTCTTAGCCATAGATTCTAGCGCATCCACCTGGTCTTCTAATTTTGTAACGCTGAGATTGCGTAGATTAAAATTACTGTCTTGGGGAAAACCGCATAAAGTCAGAACATTGTGGATTGTATAAACACTGGTATTTTGTACGGAAAATTGTTGAGCGAACGGCTTGGTGGGGTCCGTCGAAGAATACGGTTCAATCGCTATGCCTGGTTTTAGAGCCCAAGCACTTAGAAGAGTTACTATCACTGCGAGTCCCGAGATCGTCTTCGTTATTCTTCGGCTCGCTTTACGGAATCGCGATCGGCGCCGGGGCCGCTTTTTTGTTAATTGTGGTTTTTTATCTACCAGCGAGGATATTGTAGCGGCGGGAGGCTTCTGCTCTCTCGCTGCCCGTTTTGCTTTCCTACGTTCTTTGCTATTCAATTCGCGTGTCCTTAGTTGAACATATAAGTATCTACTATTCTTGCACCAAGTATAGGCGAACATTAACCCGCCGGAGCCTGTGGACGCTTTAGGAAAAGTGGAAAACGCACACAAAGCCAGCGGACCCTTCTCTGCGCCGCTCCCTTCGAATTTCTCAGGGTAAACAGAATGACAATGTGGCGGGGGCTTAGGCAATGCTTGTGGGGATGTAGATTTATCAAAATGGAATTGAGAAGATGCGTTTTGGCGCGCGAAATTTCGAGGCGCACGGAGGAGTGATGGTGATTTTTCGCATGTGGCAGTGCGGGGCGGTAGCGGTACTCGCTGCGATGTTTGTGGGGATGGTGTCGAGCGGGTCGGCACAGGCGCCAACTCCCAGCCCCAAGGACCTTGATCCGAAGGTGCTGGCCTACAAACTGCCGGACCAGATTCCGTGGAAGGACGATCCGATGGGGCTGAAGATGGCGGTGCTGATGGGCGATCCTACGAAGCCGGGTCTCTACATAATGCTGATCAAATGGACTCCGAATCACATGAGCCATCCGCACTGGCATCCGAATGACCGGTTCATCACGGTGATTTCGGGGACTTGGTGGGTGGGCACGGGAGCAAAATTCGATCCGGACAAGACGGTGGCGATGCCAGCGGGGAGCTTTGTGACGCATTTTGGGAAACAGATTCATTACGATGGGGCGAAGGATTCGGAGGCGGTGTTGGAGATTGCGGGGGAGGGGCCGGCTACGGCTACGCCAGCGGAAGTGAAGTGAGCGGCGGGAGTGTGGGAGCACCTGCGAAAGCGGAACTTCAGCGGCTAAAGCCGCTTGGATTCGCTGCGGGTATGTCGTGGCTGAAGCCACGACCCACAAAGCAAAGCGAACAGCAGATCCCTCTCTGCGCATCGCGCCCTCCGCTGCGCGGAGGGGAAGAAAAAACGCGCGATGCTTCGCTCCCTTCGAATGAAATTCTCAGGGTAAACGGGATGACAACGCGGTGGGGGCGCGAGAAAACGGCGGTCGTTGCCAAGTACTTATGCCGGGCGCAGCATGCTGCGCCCCTACGAAACCGGTTTGGGTGGCGCGCGATTCCCTTGTGGCTTGTGATTATTCCAAGAGGCGGGCGAAAGGCTCGGAGGTGACGAGCTCGGGGATTTCGATGTGGATTTGGGTGCCCTGGCCCTCCTGGCTGCGGATGTCCATTTTGAATTGATCGCCGTAGAGCAGGCGCAGGCGTTCGTGCACGTTGCTGATGCCGATGCCGCCGCCGTACACTTCGGCGAGGCGCTCGGCGGAGATGCCCAATCCGTTGTCCTCGATTTCGATAAGCAGGCGGCCATCCAGGCGGCGCGTGCGAATGTGGATTTCTCCTCCCTCCAAACGAGGGGCGAGGCCGTGTTTGATGGAGTTTTCGATCATGGGCTGAAGCAGCATGCTGGGAACGAAAGCCTCGAGAGCGTCTTCGTCAATTTCCTTGAAAATTTGCAGCTTGTCGCGGCCGAAGCGGATGACTTCGATGTCGAGGTAATCGTCGATGAATTCAAGCTCTTCGCGCAGGGGGACGAACGTTTCGTGCTTGCGCAGCAGGCGGCGCAGAATGTTGGAAAGCTTCAGAACCACGCCGCGGGCCATGTCCGGATCGAAACGGATCAGCGACGAAACTGTGTTGAGCGTGTTGAAAAGAAAATGCGGATTGATTTGGCTGGTGAGCGCGTCCATGCGCGCTTTCAACAGGAGCTGCTGATTCTGCTCCAGGTTCATCTCCACGCGCGTGTTGTTCCAAATTTTTACGGCCATGGCGACGCACATCACCGAACAAAGCACCACCAGCAGCGCGTAACCCAGGTTTTGCGGGTGGAAATCGAAGAGCCAATTGTGCGGAACCACGCTCGCAAGCTCCAGTTCCGCCACCGAGAGCGCGGCGCAGGTGAAAAGAGGCAGCATGGCCCAATTCCCTTTGGCGTAACGCACCAGGCGCCAGATCCATTCGGGGATACTCAAGAAAAGGAACGGGCCGAAATGCCAGACGTCCTCTTTTTCCGGCATCAATTCGCGGACGATGCCGGCGAAAAGGCCCACGAGTGCGGCTGTCGGGCTGGAGAGCCATTCGTGATTGCCGAAAGCGGGAAGGCTGATCAGCGAGCCGCCCAGCAAGCCGACGATTCGTCCGCCAATCAGGCCCATCAGGAAAGAGCCTTCGAAGGTGAGGTCGAAAAAGCGGTAGCCGACGATGCGGAGCCAAACGCCAATCGCCAGAGGCGGGGTGAGGAAAAGCAGCAACATCACTTTTTGGTCGGAATCGCGAACTTCGGTGAAAAGCATGCTGCGGAACGAACGGAAACGGACCAAAAGCGCGGCCAATGCCGCGGCGAAGCCAACCTTCAGCACCAGGGTGAAGAGCAGGTCTTGTCCGCCAAAAAGTGTGCCCATTTTGCTCGCAGAGTGCGGTGGATCCTTCGCGTTACGTTAGCCAATGCGGGCAGCGATGTAAAGAGGCGGGGGCGGACAGGCCGCAATGCTGCGAGCTGGCGATCTTGCGGAGGCTGCTATAATGTTCGATTCTGATGAAGCGCGCAAAACAATCTGGCGGAGGGCGGAAGGCTCCCGCGAAAGGCCGCGCGAAACCCGCGCGGGTGGTGGCGCGGGCGGAACTGCCTACGAGTTTTGGGCGATTCACTGTGTTTGGGATCGCGGGGCGCAAGGCGGGCGAAGAGGCTGTTGCGATTCAGCGAGGCAATTTGCGACGCGGGAAGGCGCCGCTTGTGCGCGTGCATTCGCAATGCCTGACGGGAGATGTGTTCACGTCGGAGCGCTGCGATTGCAGGGCGCAGCTGGAGTTTTCGCTAAGACAAATCGCGAAAGAACCCGCCGGAGTGCTGCTTTATTTGCCGCAAGAGGGGCGCGGCATCGGGTTGATTAACAAATTGAAAGCGTACGAGCTGCAGGATGCTGGGCTCGACACGGTACAAGCGAATCGGAAGCTTGGCTTCGCGGCGGATTCTCGGGATTACGAATTTGCGGCGGAGGCGCTGAAGGCTCTGGGCATCCGCAAACTGCGATTGCTTTCGAATAATCCGGACAAGATAGAGCAACTGGAAAGCGCGGGCATTCAAGTGAGTGAGCGGATTCCCTGCCGGCCGCGCACCAGCCGTCATTCCAAGTTTTACCTGCGCACCAAGAAAGACAAGCTCGGGCATCTCCTCGGGTAGCTTCAGGGGCTGAAGCGCCGTCTATTTTTCGGGAGCGTTATGTCGCCCCTAAAGAGGCGACCCACAAAGATACGGGGATGGCCCTGCCTGTCGCGTCACGCGGCAACTTCTTCCGAGCGAGTGCCTTCCAGCTAGCTGAAAATTTCTCTTGACAGGAATGGGCGCTGGGGCAATACTAAACCATATGGTTAACTATTCAGGAGCGGGGCTGGACACGACGTTCGCGGCGCTTTCGGATGCGACTCGGCGGGGGATCCTGGCGCGGCTAGCGCTGGGCGAAACCTCGGTGAGCGAGCTGGCGGCGCCGTATGAGATGTCTTTGCCTGCGGTGTCAAAACATCTGCGCGTGCTGGAAGGGGCAGGGTTGGTGAAGCGGCACAAGGATGGGCGCGTGCATCGCTGCCGGCTGGTGGCTGACCGCATGAAAGATGCGGCCGCATGGATCGAGCATTACCGGCAATTCTGGGAAAGCCAGTTTGATTCACTGGCGCGATACCTTGAAGATTCGCAGAAAGAGGAGGATTCACAATGGCAAGCTCCATCACCGGGCCCGAAACAAAACTCGAAATCCGCAGAATGTTCGCGGCGCCGCGCGCGAAAGTCTTCGAAGCGTGGACACAACGGGAAAAGCTAGAGAAATGGATGTGCCGTTTTCCGGGGAACGAAACGCGCTATACGGGGTCTGATGCGCGGCCGGGCGGGACAAACTTGATGGAGGTTACGAGCGCGGACGGCACTATTTTCAAACAGCGAGTGACGTACCGGGAAATTCAACCTCCGGAAAAGCTGGTTTTCACGTGGACCTGGGAGAAGATTTCCGCATCGGGACAAAAGATCGACGAGCAGGATGAGACGCTCGTGACCGTGGAATTTCAGCCGCGCGGCACTTTTACGGAAGTGTTTCTGACGCATGAAGGTTTCAGCAACGCCGCAGCGCGAGAGGCGCACAACAAGGGTTGGAACGGATGCTTCGATATGCTGGCGAAAGCGTTGGAAGCGTAGCGCGGAGAGGTTCGCAGGAGGGAGGCGAGGATGGCGAGCCAAACGTCAGACTTTGCAACGCTTCAAATCCGGCGAACATTTGCGGCGCCGCACGAGAAAGTTTTTCGCGCTTGGTCGGAACTCGAAGCGCTGGGGCATTGGATGTGCCGCGATGTGCCGACGCACGAAGTGAAATATCTCGAGCTCAACGTGCGAGCGGGCGGGCGCTATCGCATCGAAGTGAAAGATCCGGCGGGCGAGACGTATCTGGGACAAGGGGTTTATCGCGAAGTGAAACCGCCGGAGAAGCTGGTTTTTACATGGGCTTGGAGCAAGTCGTCCAGCACGCCGGACGAGAGCCTGCAAAGCAAGGATTCGGTGATTACGGTGGAGTTTTTTGCGCGGGGAAATTCGACGGAAGTGGTGCTGACGCAAGAGTTGCTGCAGAACCAAGCGTCGAAAGATTCGCACAAGAAGGGCTGGGAAGGGTGCTTCGACAAGCTCGCGGAATATTTGGGGGTGTCCTAGGTTGGACGGCCGCAACATCGACAGCTCGCGGGAAATGCACCGCGAAAGGAAGGCGCTGCGCGCCGGCGTCTTTTGTTGGAGCTGAAGCTCCGACCCCCTGAAAAACTACGGGGCGCAGCGCCGAGCGGATTTGTTTGAGTGCCGAGTCAAGTTGGAGAAGACGCCAATCGGGAGATTGGCGTTCCCGGGAGAAACTGCGGCGGCGAATGCTCGCGAGGCAAATTGAGACACTGCGGAATATTTAAAGAAATAACTGCGGACGTTTAATAGGAGAGAGGATTTTCATGACAGCGGTCATCGCGACACCGGATCTTTCGGCGAGGCCGTTTCGACTGAGCGTTGAGCGGGCGATGATGGCGCAGCCGGGCGCGCTATTCCGGGCGTGGACCGAGGAGTTCGATCGGTGGTTTGCGGCGCCGGGGTCTGTGTTGATGAAGGGCCAGGTCAATGCACCATTTTATTTTGAAACGCAGTTCGAAGGGCAGCGGCATCCGCACTATGGGCGATTCCTCAGGATTGAGAAGGACCGGCTTGTGGAGATGACGTGGGTTACTGCGGCAACCGGCGGGGCTGAGACCGTGGTAACGGTAGAATTCTCGCCGAACGACGGCGGGGCGCTGCTGCGGCTCGCGCACGCGGGATTTCCGAACGAAGAGTCGAGGAAGCGGCACGAAGATGCTTGGCCAAAGGTGCTGGCGCATCTCGACCAACAAATGGCGGCGCGTGTTTGATTGAGAATTAAACTTCGAATTCATAGCCGGAAAGTCGAGGGAGGAAATTTCGATGGCTAGTCCAGCTGCGAGACCGGAGACGACGCTGCACATCAGGAGAGTGTTTAATGCTCCGCGCGAACGGGTTTTTCAGGCGTGGACCGATCCCGAAAGAATGACGGAATGGTTTTGCCACGCGAAGCCGGAGGCGACGGGGAAGCTTGTGGTTATGGATGTGCGGGCTGGAGGGCGCTACGGGTTTGACGTATCCGGTGCGGACGGAAAAGTTTTCAAAGTGCGGGGAGAATACTTGGAAATTAAAGAGCCGGAGAGATTGGTGTTCACGTGGTATTGGGAAACGGAGCCGGAGTATGGCGACACCTTGGTCACTCTGGAATTTGTGGATTTGGGCGCCAAGAGCGAACTCATCTTGACGCACGAGCGCTTCGCGAACAGCGATGCGCGCGACAAGCACAACAACGGTTGGGCTTACGTTCTTGATTCATTGCAACGAGCTGTGGAGAAAAGCACTGGTGGAAATTAAAAAAACTCTATGGAGGAATCACAAATGAAGAAAGCAATCAGCATGTTCGCAATAGCGGCTCTCGCATGGGGAATTTTTGCGGTGCAAGCGGGTTCGCAGGCTAAGCCGGCCGGCGGATTCGGGCGTTTGACGACGCTGGTGGGAGAATGGAACGCGACACCGGAGGGCGGCAAGACTTTCGTTTCTACGATCCGATTCGTTTCCAATGGCACCGCGTTGGAGGAAACGTTCGACGACGGTGAAAAGCACAATCAAATGGTCACGCTCTACACTGCCGACGGCGATCGTGTGGCGCTGACGCATTTCTGTTCGGCGGGCAACCAGCCGCGGATGGAGACTCCCGCGGTTACGCACGATTCGAATGAATTTGCGTTCGCGTTTATCGGAGCGACGAATCTGGCCAGCGCCGACGACATGCACATGCATCAGATGACGCTGAAGATCGACGACAGCGATCATTTTTCCGAGACTTGGACGATGCATGCAAAGGGCAAAGAACAGACCGAGACTTTTCACTTCACGCGGAAGAAGGCCTAGCGGCAAGGGACTGCGCTGCGATGACAAAGGCAATTTAACGGTTGGTGCGATTGCTACGGCAATATGCGTATTAGTTGATCCTGCGGGAAAGTCAAAGGAGCCAGCGGGACGCCGGCGCTACGAAAGGCGGAACCGGGGTTAGCCGCCGCCGACGAAGTGGACTATTTCGAAGGTGTCGTTGGGCTGGACTTGGGTTTCGTGCCAGAGGGCGCGGGGGAGAATATCGAGGTTGCGCTCGATGGCTAGGCGATCACTGCGCATTTTGAGGTGATCGAGGAGCGCGGTGACGGTGAAGCCGTCGGGGACCTCGAGCGGGTCGCCGTTGATTTTGACCATCATGGCGCGGGACTCGCGGGCGATTCTTTTTGGCGCGACCTCATCGTGAATCGGATTTCATCCTTCCAGGAACCGGTATTGGCGTGAATCACGAGCGCCAGATCGCCTTTGCCGAGGGGCGGAAGCGGAAATTGAATGCGCACGCGGCCTTCCTCGTCACTGGTCAGCGAGTGGCGAGCCTGGTCCAACGCGCCCTCGATGAATGCTTCCACGTTGGCTCCCATTTGCGGCTGGCGATCGGCGCGCCGCGAGACCTCAACCTCCAGAGAGACTTTTCCCGCAGACAGCCACGAGCCGGGATTTAGAAGCTGCAAACGAATTCCGGTGGGGCGGTTCGCCTGGTTGACGGCAGAAGCCGAGGCAATTTCGGAATCCAGGGCGCCGGAGCGAAGGTCGTCAATCACGGCGCGATGCTGCTCCTCCACGCGGCGGCGAAGATCCTCGGAAGTGAAAGCGGCCGATTCGGTCAACTCCGAGTAATTCAAGGCGCGGCGATGCAGGATGCGCCCACTTTGATACACGGCAGTATCTATGATGGGATGGCTGGGGCCGCGGTCCTCGGTCTGGACGTGAAAGACCTGCTCGCCGACCTTCACATCGGTGTTGAAACCGGAACTCATAGGGCGGAATGCTCCCCGTCGAAGTGTGCGATCGAAGATTGCGAGAATCCAATTAATGGAGAGTTCATTTGACCGGGTGCACTCGGGTCGTTATTATAACAGCGCACAGAAAATGAACAGCAATTACCTAGATTCGTATGGCTCATTGTTACTGATGTTCATCCTGGCCATGGGCTTGTCCGGGGCGCTGGTGGTGGTCTCCAACCTGGTCGGACGGCACAAAAGGTCGCGGGAGAAGGATGAGCCGTATGAGTGCGGAATCCATCCGACGGGCGACGCGCGCGAGCCGGTTACCGTGCAATTCTATATGGTAGGGCTGCTATTTATTTTGTTCGACATCGAGGCCATCTTTTTGTATCCCTGGGCGCTGGTTTACCGCAATGGCTTGGGAGTGTTCGGCTTTGTGGAGATGTTGCTCTACATTCTAATTTTGCTGGCCGGTTACATATTCGTCTGGAAGAAGGGCGCGCTCGACTGGAACCGTTGAAGGCCGGCGCCGCGGGAACGAACTCATAATGGAATCACAGGAAGCTGACAAGAATCCGGTAGTTCAAAGACTGCGACAGTGGGACGCCGAAGTTGTGTCGGAAGTGATTGAGTTTCGCGGCGAGACTACGGTGGTGGTGCCGCGAGAACAACTGCAGCGCGTTGCGGCTCATCTGGCGTCTGAGCCGTTCCTTTACTTTGCTTTCTTGTCTGACATCACGACGGTGGACCGCTTCCCCATAGAGCCGCGCTTTGAAGTGAATTACCATCTGCTATCCATCGCGCGCGGCGACCGTTTGCGATTGAAGGTGCGTTTGCCGGGAAACGATCCGACGCTGCCGTCCGTGACTTCTGTATGGCCGACGGCGAATTGGCACGAGCGCGAAAATTACGATCTATTTGGAATTCGTTTTGAAGGGCATCCCGACCTGCGGCGTATTCTGATGCCGGATGATTGGGAAGGCTATCCGCTGCGAAAGGATTATCCGGTAGAGGGGCCTCGTTGAGTTTGCTCAGGCTGAGAGACACAGAATCATGACCACGACTGTTGAAACGCCGACAGGCGCCGCTCAAACGATGGTCCTGAACATGGGGCCGCAGCACCCGTCCACGCACGGAGTGCTACGCGTGATCCTGGAGTTGAACGGCGAAATCGTGGTGAAAGCGGAGCCGATCATCGGCTATCTGCACACCGGCATCGAGAAATCCTGCGAAGCAAAGACGTATTCGCAAGTAATCACTCTAACCGACCGGATTGACTACCTCGCGCCGCTTTCAAACAATCTGGGATACTGCCTCGCGGTGGAAAAACTGCTCGGGCTGGAAGCTCCCAAGCGCGCGCAATACATACGCGTGCTGCTGACTGAGCTCACGCGAATCGCTTCGCATCTCGTGTGGGTAGGAACGCATGCGATCGACCTCGGAGCGATGACGGTGTTCCTTTACACCTTCCGAGAGCGCGAAGAAATAATGAAGATTTTCGAGTACGTTTCCGGCCAGCGCATGATGACGAGTTATTTTCGCGTGGGCGGCCTGGCGCTCGAACCGCCGCCGGGGTTTCTCGATAACGTGCGGCGCGTGATTGACGCGCTGCCGGGGCACATTGACGAGTACGAAGATCTGCTGACGAACAACCGCATCTGGCTGGGACGAACGAAGGGCGTCGGAATCATCAGCGGGGACGATGCAATCGCCATGGGCTGTTCGGGACCGATGCTGCGCGGCAGCGGCGTGGCTTATGACGTGAGGAAAGCTTTTCCGTATTCAAGTTACGAAGATTTTCGATTCGAAGTGCAAACGCAAACCGCCGGCGACTGCTTCGCGCGCTATCAAGTGCGCGTTGCGGAAATTCGCGAGAGCATCAAGATCGTGCGGCAAGCGATGGAGAAAGTTGCGAAGATGGACGGGCCGATCAAAACCGAGGCGCCGGGAATTATTCCGCCATCCCGCGAAGAAATGAAGACTTCTATCGAGGGCTTGATCTATCACTTCAAGATTTACACCGAAGGATTCGCGCCGCCTCCCGGCGAAGTGTATCAGGTGATTGAATCTCCGCGGGGCGAGCTGGGATTTTTCGTGGCCAGCGATGGCTCGGCAAAACCGTATCGCGTGAAAGTCCGCGCGCCGTCTTTTGTGAACCTGCAATCGCTGCCGAAGCTGGCTGTGGGACGATTGATTGCAGATGTGGTCGCGTGCATCGGCACGACCGACATTGTTTTGGGAGAAGTGGACCGCTAATGCAGCTTCCTCCGACACTGGAAGAAAAATTCACGCAACTGATCGGGCGCTACCCGGTGAAACGGTCGGCGCTGATTCCGATGATGATGTACGCGCAGGACCAGTTTGGCTTTCTCAGCGATGAAATCCTGGAAGAAATTGCCAAGCGGCTGGGCCTGAGCGTGCTGCAGGTGACCGAGACGGAAGCGTACTACTCCATGCTGCGGCGCAAACCTGCGGGACGCTATCACATTCAAGTTTGCACGAATGTTTCCTGCATGCTGCGCGGCGGAAACGAGCTTTACAAACACGTGCAGAAACGGCTGGGCATCGGGAACAAGGAAGTGTCGCCGTCCGGCACATTTTCGCTGGAAGAAGTGGAATGCATCGGCGCTTGCACGGGCGCGCCGGCCATGCAGGTAAATTACGATTTCTTCGAAGATCTGGATGCCGACAAAGTGGATTCGATTTTCGAGCAGCTTCAAGACGGGAAGAAGCCGAAACCGGTGGCGGTGATTTCGGGTGCGTTACACCCGCGCGATCCGGCGGAAGTTCCGGTGATCAGCAAACGCTTCGGAATTCCCAACTCCACGAATATCGATGTCTATCTGAAGAACGAAGGGTATCAGGCGCTGGAAAAAGCGCTGAAGCAGATGACTCCCGAGCAGATTATCGATGAAATGAAGAAATCGAATCTGCGCGGGCGAGGCGGGGCGGGCTTCCCTACGGGAATGAAATGGAGCTTCGTTCCCAAGGACACTAGCAAGCCCAAATACATCCTTGCGAACGGCGATGAGAGCGAGCCCGGCACGTCGAAGGACCGCCCGTTGATGGAAATGGACCCGCACCAATTGATCGAGGGGATTCTAATCGCCGGGCGCGCCATCGGCTCGGAGCAGGGGTACATCTACATTCGCGGCGAGTATCACTACATAATCGACATTGTCGAGCGCGCGATAGGCGAGGCCTATGCGCGAGGTTACCTGGGGAAAAACATCCTGGGCACCGGATTCAATTTTGAGCTTTCGGCGCACACGGGTGCGGGTTCCTACGAGTGCGGGGAAGAATCGGCGCTGATGGAATCGCTCGAAGGCAAGCGCGGCTATCCGCGAATCAAGCCGCCATTCCCTGCCACGGTCGGGCTGTACGGCTGTCCAACGGTAATCAATAACGTGGAAACGCTGAGCACCGTGCCGGCGATTATTCGGCAAGGCGGCGATTGGTACGCTGCGCTGGGAACGCCGAAAAATGGCGGGACGCGCTTGTATTCGATTTCAGGGCACGTCAACAAGCCTGGAATTTACGAGCTGCCGCTGGGATTTAATTTGAAGCGCATGATTGAAGAAGTTGCGGGCGGTATGAAGGACGGGAAAAAGTTGAAGGCGGTGATACCGGGCGGAAGTTCTTGTCCGTTGCTCTCGGCTGATGAAATTGACGTGGCCATGGATTACGACTCGGTAGCGAAAATCGGGTCGATGCTGGGTTCGGGCGGCTTGGTAATCATTGACGAAGAAACGTGCATGGTGGACCTGGCGCGGCGCATTATGCATTTTTACGCGCATGAATCCTGCGGCTGGTGCATTCCTTGCAGAGAAGGCACAACCTGGCTGAAAAAGCTGCTCGACCGTTTTCATGATGGCGGAGGGCGAGCCGAAGATATTCCGCTGATTGACGAGCTTTCGAAAAACATGCTCGGACGCACGTTCTGCCCACTGGGAGACGCGGCGGCATTGCCGACCATCAGTATCGTTAAAAAGTGGCGGCACGAATTTGAGGACCACCTTCGCGGGAAATGTGCTTTTAAACCGGCGGAGATGATTGTGGGAGCTTCCTAGGACTCCATGGCTGAAGTAAAACAAATTACGTTTACGATCAACGACGAGAAGCTCACTACGCCGGCGGGAACGCTCGTAATCGAAGCGGCGAAACGCAAAGGCATCGAGGTTCCGTCGTTCTGCTACTACCCGGGGCTTTCGCTGCAAGCGGCATGCCGCATGTGCCTGGTGGAAGTGGAAAAAACGCCGAAGCTGCAGACGGCGTGCACGCTTGTGGCTGTGGAAGGAATGGTCGTCAAGACCGATACGCCGCAGGTTCACAAAGCGCGCAAGGACATGATCGAGTTTCTGCTATCGAATCATCCGCTGGATTGCCCCGTTTGCGATAAGGGCGGCGAGTGCGAATTGCAGGACATGACTTTTCGCTATGGGCTGGACCACAGCCGTTTCGCCGAGGAGAAGCTGCACTACCCCGAAGAAAAGTGGTCGCCGCTGGTTTATTACGATGCGCCGCGCTGCATTCTGTGCTTCCGATGCGTGCGCGTTTGCGACGAGGGCATGGACGTGAAGGCACTCGGCGTCGGGGCGCGCGGCGTGAATTCCGTGATTCTGCCGAACAAGCCGGGCGAGTTGGCATGCGAAGAGTGCGGCATGTGCATCGATATTTGCCCCGTCGGCGCGCTGACCAGCGGGACGTACCGCTATCAGACGCGGCCGTGGGAGATGAAATACGTCCCGGATCCGTGCACGCACTGCTCGAACGGCTGCAAGGTGACGCTGGGCGTGCGCAACAATGAAATTCTTCGCGCTAACAACCGCGACCACTCCGGAGTGAACGACGAATTCCTTTGCGCGAAAGGACGCTTCGGATTTGATTTCACGCACAATCCCGAGCGCGTGCGCGAACCGTTGATCCGGCGCAACGGCAAACTGGAAGCTGCGAGTTGGGAAGATGCGCTGGAAGAAATCGCGCGGCGGCTGAAGCAAGTTCACGAAAAGCATGGACCGAATTCGATTGGCGTTATCGGGTCGAATCACACTACGAACGAAGAAAACTATCTGCTGAACCGGTTTGCGCGGGCGACGCTGGGGACCAATAACATCGACCACCACCGAACGGCTGATTACGCGGGACTCGCGGCTTTCTTGGGGCCCAAGGCTAAAGGCACGCAGGCCACCATGGCGGATATTTATAAGGCGAATGCGGTTTTGCTGATTGGCAACGACGTGACGAACCAGAATCCGCTGGTCGCGTGGCAGATTCGGACCGGAGTGCGGCACCATCAGGCGCGTTTGTACGCGATCAATGGACAGCCGAGCAAGATTCATCGACAAGCTGTACAGGGTGTGGAAACCGCGAAAGGCGGAGAAGCTGCGGCGGTGCGCTGGCTGGCGACGGGCGAAAGCCAATTCGAGCAGAGCGTTTCGGAATCGCTGGGGCAAATGAAAGCTGCGCTGGAAAAAGAATCGGACGTGGTGATTCTGTTTGGCGCCGACATTCAAGGCGGGGGGATTCGGGATTTGGTTGCGTTCGGCTCGCGGCTTGGCGGGCAGACGCGCTATATGGCGCTCGGCGATTATTCCAATTCGCGCGGCGCTGCTGACATGGGGCTTCTTCCCGACCGCTTGCCGGGTTATGCGTCGCTCACCGATAAATCGGAACGTGCGCGATTTGGAAAACTCTGGGGAGGCGAGATCGCTGACGCGCCAGGGCTGACTGCCCGCGCGATGATGGAAGCTGCAGTCGCGGGAAAGTTGAAAGCGATGTACGTGGTGGGCGCGAATCCGGTGAAGACTTTTCAGGTTGCGCAGCCCGATCGATTGGCCGGCCTGGAACTGCTTGTGGTGCATGACATGTTTTTGACCGAGACGGCGCAACGCGCGGACGTCGTGTTGCCTCCGGCTTCGTCGTACGAAAAAGACGGCACGCTGACGAGTACGTCGGGCGAAGTGCAGATGACGCACCGGTCGATCGATCCGCAAGGGCCGCGCAGCGATTTCGATTTGCTGCGCATACTTTCGCATCAATTGGGAATGCTCGGGTTGGGCACGCCGATTCGTTTGCGCACGCCGGAAGCGGCGTTCGATGAAATCCGGCAAAACGTGGCGGGTTACGATGTTTCGGTGGCCGGCCTGCTTGCGGGCGGCGCGGAACTTACCAGCGCAGCTTGCAAAACGCCGGAGCCCAACTATCAAGTGCCTGCGGGCGCGGTTTTCTCTTCACACGATTATTTGTTTTCGAGCGGAACCCTGGGGCGCTATTGTTCCAGGCTTGCATCCACCAAAGAGGCTAAAGATACGCCGTGGAGTTCGTCACCCAGCATGCAGTCCTGGTGGTATCGCTAGTCAAGATCGTCATTTTGCTTTTTTTGACATTGACGACGCTGGCTTACCTTACCTGGTTTGAACGCAAGGTCGTGGCGCACATTCAATCGCGCTGGGGTCCTTACTACGTCGGAGTGCACGGATTGCTACAGCCGCTAGCCGACGGCGTGAAGTTCCTTTTCAAAGAAGATTTGACGCCGCCGGGCGCGGACAAGTTTTTGTACATCCTCGCGCCGTTTTTGGCGCTGTCGCTGGCGTTGACGACCATCGCGCTGATTCCGTTTGGCCCACCGAACATTACGATTCTGGGGCAGCCCGCGCAGTTGATCGTCGCGAATGTAAACATCGGACTGATGTTTGTTTTCGCCATCACTTCTATTGGCGTATACGGCGTGGCCTTGGCTGGATGGTCTTCCAACAGCAAGTATCCGCTGCTGGGCGGGCTGCGAAGTTCGGCACAAATGATCAGCTACGAAGTGGCGCTGACGCTCTCGGTGGTCGGCGTGGTGCTGCTGGCGGGGACGCTGAACTTCAACGAAATGGTGGGAGACCAGAGCGGATATTATCGTTACCTGCCGTTTATTCCACGCTGGCACGTGTTTCCGCAGTGTATCGGATTTCTGTGCTACTTCACGTCGGCGATCGCGGAGACGAATCGGGTTCCGTTTGATTTGCCGGAAGCTGAAACGGAGCTGGTCGCCGGTTTCCATACGGAATATTCCAGCTTTAAGTTCGCCATGTTCTTCATGGCTGAATACGCGAACATGCTCACCGTTTCTTTTCTGGCGACGATTCTGTTTCTGGGCGGATGGCTCTCTCCCTTTCCGGAAAGCTGGACCATTCTTCAATACCTGCCGGCGATTACGCTGCTGGGGCTGGGGATTTATCTGGGTTACGACGCGGCCGTCGTCGCGCGGGGTATCGCGCGAATTCAGCTGATCGTGATTACTCTTGGCGTTCTCGTTCTTGGAGCGCTTTGCCTTCTCCCGGCGGTGGTGCCGGTGATTCAGGGACCATTCTGGTTTCTGCTGAAAGTGGGCTGCTTGATTTTCTTCTACGTTTGGACGCGCGGGACGCTGCCGCGTTTTCGCTACGATCAGTTAATGTCGTTTGGCTGGAAGCTGCTGCTTCCGGTTTCGCTCGCGAATCTGGTGGGAACCGCGCTGTGGATTATCTTTCCCCTGCTGGTGAAGCACGGATGAGCCTGCCTTTCATTTTGTTTTTCATTTTTGCATTCGTGTCGGTCGGCGGCGCGTTGCTGCTGATTCTTGCGCGCGAGCCGATCCACAGCGCGCTATCGCTGATTTTGGTGATGATGTCGCTGGCCGTGCTGTACCTGATGCTGGGGGCAGAATTTATCGCCGCGGTGCAGATCATCGTGTACGCGGGCGCGATCATGGTTCTTTTTGTTTTCGTGATCATGCTGCTGAACGCGGGCACGGAAGAGCGAACCGACTTCAGCAAGATTGCGAAATACGCGGGGCTTCCGCTTGGAATCTTCCTCCTTCTCGAGCTGGCACATTGGATGGCGCATTCGCTGATCGGCAAAACGCCGGCTAACGGCGCAGGCTCCGCGAACGTGATGGTTTCGACGCGGGACTTGTCGATGCAACTCTTCCAAAAATATTTGTTCCCGTTCGAAGCGACTTCGATTTTGATATTGATCGCCATTTTAGGCGCGCTGGTGCTGGCGAAGAGGGACGAATGAGCGTCGTTCCGGTCTCCTATTATCTCGTACTGAGCGCCATTCTTTTCGGGCTGGGCGTGGTGGCGTTTGTGTTCAAGCGGAACATCATCACGATCTTCATGGCCATCGAGTTGATGCTGAACGCGGTGAATCTTGCGTTCGTGGCTTTTGCGCGCGCGTGGAATCAACTGGACGGATTGGTGTTCGTCTTTTTCGTGATTGTTGTCGCCGCGGCGGAAGCGGCTGTTGGACTCGCGATTGTGATTACGATTTATCAGAATCGGCGGTCGCTGAACATCGAGCGCGTGGACCTTCTGAAATTCTGATGCCGATACTCGATCATCTATGGATCATTCTTGCGCTGCCGCTGGCCGGCGCGGCGATCAACGGCTTGTTGGGCAAGAACTGGCCGAAGGTCGCCGTAAATTCTGTCGGAATCGGGTCTGTTTCGCTGGCTTTCCTTTGCGTGCTGGAAGCGATTCGGGAATTTTCGCTGTTGCCTGCCGGGCAAGTTTCGTTTTTCAAGAATTATTTCAATTGGATGTCGGCGGGTTCGTTCAAAGTGGATTTCGCGCTGCAGATGGACCACTTGACCATTGTGATGCTGCTGGTGGTCACTTTCGTCAGCTTGCTGGTGCACATTTATTCGACGGGGTACATGGCGCACGAGGAGGGCTATTACCGTTTCTTTGCGTACCTGAATCTCTTCGTCTTCTTCATGCTCACGCTGGTGCTGGCCGCAAACATCGTGCTGATGTTCGTGGGATGGGAGGGCGTGGGGTTGTGCAGCTACTTGCTGATCGGGTTTTGGTTCCTGAAACAAACCGCCATTAGCGCGGGGAAAAAGGCATTCATCACTACGAGGATCGGCGATTTCGGATTCACCATCGGCATTTTGCTGCTCTTCTGGACGTTTAGTTCCGTGGATTTCGGGACGGTTTTTGCGAAGGCGGCGAACATGCCGGCCGAGAGCGCCACGCAGGCAGGCGTGCTCACATGGATTTGCTTGCTGCTTTTTGCCGGCGCGATTGGAAAATCGGCACAGTTGCCGCTATACGTCTGGCTGCCGGACGCGATGGAGGGGCCTACGCCGGTCAGCGCGTTGATCCACGCTGCGACTATGGTGACGGCGGGCGTGTACATGGTTGCGCGAATGCATCCGCTGTTTTCGCGCGCGCCGATCGCGATGTTCGTTGTAGCAATCGTGGGCGCGGTCACGGCGTTTTATGCCGCGACGATTGCGCTGGTGCAGACGGACATCAAGAAAGTTCTGGCGTACTCAACCGTATCGCAACTTGGTTACATGTTTCTCGGCTGTGGCGTGGGAGCATATGCCGCCGGAATTTTCCATTTGATGACGCACGCGTTTTTCAAAGGATTGCTCTTTTTGGCCGCGGGCAGCGTGATCCACGCAATGGGCGGCGAGCAGGACATGCGGCTGATGGGCGGCCTGCGAAAGAAAATTCCGGCTACCTACTGGACCATGTTCATCGCCACGCTCGCGATTGCGGGGATCCCGGGCTTCGCGGGTTTTTTCAGCAAGGATGAAATTCTGGACGCGGCGGGTTCCGGACCGAACGCGCACATCACGCTTTGGCTGCTCGGTTTGATTGCCGCGGGGCTGACTTCGTTTTACATGTTCCGGCTGATATTTCTGACGTTCTTCGGTAAAGAGCGTTTTGACGAGCACGAAGTGCACGTTCATGAGTCGCCCAGGAATATGACTGTGCCGCTGATGATCCTGGCGTTCTTTTCGATCGTGGGAGGCTGGTTCGCGGCGCCGCATCTGATGGGCGGCACGGATTATTTCGAAGCGTTTCTGCATCCGGTGTTCGCTTCCTATGGAGTTCAGTCCGGAATTGAGCAGGGAGCGTCGCTTGCAGGCGCGGCCGGCGAGGCGGGCGGGATTTCGCCGAGCCCGGCGATGGAATTATTTCACGCGCTGACTGGGCCACCGGTGATTCTCGCGATCGTCGGCTTGCTGGTCGCGTGGTGGTTCTACATTCGCAGGCCGGACGCGCCGAAAAAACTCGCAGAGCGCGTGCACGGGCTCTACACGCTCTTGCTCCACAAATATTATGTGGGCGAAATTTACGCGACGCTGTTTATCCGGCCGTTCCTTTGGATTTCTACCAACGTGCTGTGGCATGTGGTGGACGAGGGCGTGATCGACGGCACCGTAAACGGTGTTGCACGCGTCGCGCGTGAAGCCGGCGGGCAGGCTCGCGAATTGCAATCCGGGAATGCGCGAAGCTACGCCACGTGGGTGGTGATCGGCGCGGTGGGCTTTACGGTGCTGATGCTGGGATTCTGGAGAATGGTGCGCTAGCGTGGAAATGCCCTCACATCTCCTGACGGTCATCACGTTCTTGCCGTTGCTCGGCGTCCCTGCGCTGCTGCTCCTTCGCGCGGACGATCACACGTGGATTCGGCGAATCGCGCTGGCCATCTCGGTGGCTGAGTTTGTGATTTCACTTTTTCTGCTGCGCGGATTCGACGCCGTCAACGCGCAATACCAATTCGAGGAATATTACGACTGGATCGGCCGCGCGAATATTCACTATCACCTGGGCGTGGACGGCATCAGCTTGTTTCTCGTTTTGCTGACGACATTTTTGACGCCGCTCGCGATTCTGTGTTCCTGGCAGGCCATTCGCGAAAACGTGAAGGGATTTTTTATCGCGCTCCTGGTGATCGAGACGGCCATGATTGGCGTTTTCGTATCGCTCGATCTGCTTCTGTTTTTCTTTTTCTGGGAGTTGACGCTGATCCCGATGTATTTCCTGATCGGAATTTGGGGACACGACCGCCGAATTTATGCGGCATTGAAATTTATTCTGTACACCATGTTCGGCTCGATTCTGATGCTGGTCGCGATCCTTTGGCTCTACAACCTGGCGGGGACGTTCGATGTGCCGGATATTCAGGCGAAGCTGCAAACCGGGCTGGTGACGCTGTCGTCACACACCGAACTTCTGCTTTTCGGCGCGTTTTTCCTGGCGTTCGCTATCAAGGTGCCGCTGTTCCCGCTGCACACATGGCTGCCTGACGCGCACACCGAAGCGCCTACGGCAGGTTCTGTGATTCTTGCGGGAGTGATGCTGAAACTTGGCACTTACGGAATGCTGCGATTCTGCTTGCCGCTGTTTCCGGATGCGGCGCACCGCATGGCGCCGTATATCGGCGTGCTGGCCATTATCGGAATTGTGTACGGCGCGATGGTCGCTACGGTACAGCACGATTTAAAACGGCTGGTGGCGTACACGTCGGTGAGCCATCTTGGCTTTGTGGTGCTTGGAATTTTTGCGTTTAGCACGATTTCGATTCAAGGCGCGATTTTTCAGATGCTGAGCCATGGGATTTCCACCGGCGCGCTCTTTCTCGGCGTAGGCATGCTTTACGACCGGCGCCACACATTCGAGATCAAAGAATTCGGCGGGCTGGTGAATCCGATGCCGGTGCTGATGTCGTTTTTCCTTTTCATTGCGCTTTCGTCGCTCGCGTTGCCGCCGCTCAACGGTTTTATCGGCGAGTTCCTGATTCTAATCGGAACGTTTCAGAGCCATCACGCGTGGGCGGCGTGGGCTGCGAGCGGGGCGGTGCTTTCGGCGATTTATCTTTTGTGGGCCTACCAGCGCGTCGGATTTGGAGAAGTGACCGTAGAGAAAAATCGCACGTTGCCGGACGCTTCGGGGCGCGAGCGGCTGATTCTGGTCACCATGGCGATTGCGATCGTTTTCATGGGCGTGGCTTCCCCGCTGTTTACCCGGCGCATGGAAGTTTCCACGAATAATTTGCTGCACCAGATGGAGCGGGTGCAGAACGCATCGCGGCCGACAACACCTGAGCCGGCCGGAAAACAAAGCGTTCTTTCACCCGGGCCGCGCAGGAATGCGTCTCTTACGAAGATTTCACTGAGGCGCGTTCAACCGTGACTCCGTTCCCTCCGGAACATCTCGCCAATTTTCACCGGCTCGCGCCGGAAATTATTCTTTGCGTCTTCGGGATTGTGATCATGGTCGCGGACCCGTTTGTTAAGGCGGCTCACAAACGCGCGCTCGGCTGGCTCGCGTTGATCGGCACGCTCGCCGCCTTGGCCAGTGTTCGTATCATGGCGAATGATCCGGGTACGGCTTATAGCGGCTTGATTCGCGCAGACGCGTTCAGCGTTTTTGTGCACGCGATCGTGATTGGCGCCGGGGCGCTCGCAATTCTCGGGTCGTTGCAGTATCTCGACGATGAAAACATACAGCGCGGGGAATATTACTCTCTGGTTTTGTTCGCCACCGCGGGGATGGGAATCCTCGCCGGAGCGAACGAGCTAGTGACCGCGTTCGTCGGGCTGGAGATGAGCTCCATTTCCACTTACGTTCTGGCGGGATTCCGGCGGCGCGCACTGAAATCGAACGAAGCTTCGTTGAAATATTTCGTGCTGGGCTCGTTCGCGACGGCGTTTTTTCTGTACGGCATCGCCATGGTGTACGGCGCGACGGGAACCACGCGGATCGATTTGATTTCGGCGGCGCTTGAAATAATGATCGCCGACCGTGGGCAAGTTGCTTCGCTTGCAATCCTGGGGCTTGCGCTGATGTTCGTTGGCCTGGGCTTCAAGGTTGTGGTTGCGCCGTTCCAAGTTTACGCCCCGGATGTGTATGAGGGCGCGCCTACGCCGGTGACTGCGCTGCTGGCGTCGGGGCCGAAGGCGGCGACGTTCGCGCTGATGCTGCGGATTTTTTACGTGTCATTCGGCTCGGCGGGCAACTTTTGGTTCTGGGCGGTTTGGATTTCCGCGGTGCTCACCATGCTGGTGGGCAATTTGGCGGCGCTGGTGCAGACAAACGTAAAGCGCATGCTGGCGTATTCGTCGATCGCGCACGCCGGATATATTCTTGTGGCATTTGCCGCGGGGACGGACATCGGCATTGCGGCGGTTCTTTTTTACCTCGCGGCGTATGCGCTGATGAAGATTGGCGCGTTCCTGGTGATTGCGCACCTGGGCCAGCAAGGTGAAAAGCGGCTGGAAATCACGGACTACGCGGGGCTGGGGACGAAGCAGCCGGTTCTCGCGGTGTGTTTCTCGCTGTTCTTGCTTTCGTTGCTGGGATTGCCGGCCACGGGCGGATTCCTGGGGAAGCTTTTTGCCTTTCAGGCTGCACTGGATTCGAAGATTGTCTGGCTGGTAGTGATCGCGGCGATTAACAGCGTGATCGGCTCTTACTATTACCTCCGCGTGATTGTCGCGATGTATTTCTGGGTGCCATCGAAGGAGTACGTGCCGACGAAAGTCGCGCCTAGCCTGACTTTTGCTCTCGCGATAGCGGCTGCCGGCACGCTGTATCTCGGGATGTTTCCCGCGCGCGTTCTGGAGATGGCTAAGGTCGCCGCAGATTCGCTTTCCCTCCACTAATCCAGCGCTTCAGACTTTGTGTCACAACCGCAAATCCCTTCCCTCAGCGGCTAAAGCCGCACTGACTTGCAGCATTTACGGCACGACTGCCCTTCGCGAGCTCAGGGTAAAAAGTCGTGCCCTGACGAAAATCGAAGTCGCGATACAACTCTTTAGCCCAGGGCGTTTTCTTGAGTTTCAGGTTAAAGCGCTGCAAAAAATAAAAGGCCCGGAGGCTCGCTTGCGGCGAGCGTCCGGGCCTGGATTTCAGAACCAGCTAGTAGCCGACTTTGGCGAAGACGATGGCGAGAGTAAACAGCGCCAGGGTCTCAATAAACACCAAGCCGAGAATCATGGCTGTTCGAATCGCGCCTGCTGCGCCGGGATTCCGCGCAATTCCTTCGCAAGCTGCGGCAGCAACCCTGGCCTGCCCCAGCCCGCAAAACGCCGCTGCGATGGCCATGGAGAAACCCGCGGCGAGTACGATGCCGACGGCGACGTGTTCCGGCGCCTTCGCTTCAGCGCCCTGCGCAAAGACAGGCGCTGCCGTCAAACCGACAAATAACAACAACAGAAACATCCCCGCTAGTTTTTTCACTCTACTTCTCCTTTGTATGAAGCGCCGCCAGGAGGTGGTTCCCGTCATCCTAAAGCAGCCGGGCTCACGCTGGTCGGCAATCAAGCCGAATTAATGCTCGTCCGCTGTTGCCATGCCGATATAAAGGGCCGGAAGAATAGTGAAAACGAATGCCTGAATGATGGCCACAAACAGATGCAATCCCATGAAAGCCACGGGGATGATGATGGGGAAAATTGACAGAGCGTCGCCGAGAGCCGGATGCGCGCGGCCCAGGCTAATACCCGGGGCCATAGACAGGCCCAAAAAAATCACGTAGATCAGCTCGCTGGCGAAAATGTTGGCCCACAAACGGACGGTGAGCGAAAGCAAACGAGCCGTGTGGCTGATGATCTCTACCGGAAAAATCAGCCAAGCCAGCCACCAGACCGGGCCGGCGAAATGCTTGGCGTACCCGATAGGCCCGCTATGCCGCAGCCCGCTCCAGTTGTAATAGGCGAAAGTGAGGATGGCGCAGGCGAGCGGAACGCTGGGATGCCCGGTGGGAGACTCAAAAGTTGGAATCAGGCTGATGGAGTTGGCAAACAAAATAAAAATCGAAATGGAACCCACCAAAGGCAAGTAATCCCGCGCGCCGTGATCGATGTTTTCGTCGAGCAAGTCGCGGATGCCTATGCCCATCGGATTGGTCAGAAGCATTTCCATCACTTGCTGCGTTCCGCCGGGGCGATCCACAGAAATCCTGGGGCGCAACCAGAGAAAAAAGAGCATGCTGATCAAGACGACGAGGACGGATGCGGCGACGAAATTCGGAATTGGATAGGCGGAATCTCTCGGGGTCACATGGACCGCGGACAAAACGGCCAGTGCCAAGTGGCCGAACCACTTGTTCAACAGGACGGTAAACCAGTTTAGGTGCTCGTGCATTCTTTATCCCCGGCTCGATTGAAACGACACAAAAATCTCGTAGAGACTCTCGGCGAAAGCCCCTGCCCCCAACGCGAGCAACCCCAAAATCATAGCGACGAGAGGAACTGCAAAGTAGTGAAGACTAACATAGATAGCCAATGCTATCAACACGTAGCGGCCCACGAACTTCGCGTAGATGCCAGCGGGAACGCGGGCTTGCTCGCTTCCCTCCTGAGCCTGTGCGACGGAGACCAGCGCGCCCAGGCCCTGGTCCAGCCAGCGGTAATTCAGCCAAGCGAGGGCGGTTCCGATAGCGAGCCCTACTCCCTGTTTGTGGGATTTAGCGAAGAACCAGATCAGGGCAGCGGCAAAACCCAAGGCCAGCGTGAGCCAGGCGATTCGGTGGCGTGCGCCGTCCGAGACGTCATTGCCCTGAATTTCCACCGCCATTCGGATCGTCCTTTTGCAGTCTCCTGAGCATATCGCGAACTCCCGCAGCGAAACCGACGGCTCCGATAATCAGCATCAGCCAAGGTTTGGTATGCAGCCAGCGATCGAGAAGGTAGCCAAACAGACCTCCCACGAGCGCGCCGCCGACCAGCAGAAACGGAAGCTCCATCGCCATGGCGACTTGGCGGTTGGCTCCGCCATTTGGATTTTTGCGGGGCGGAGGAGCTTGAGAGGCCATCTGCGGTTCCGCTCTAGTAGCCGAACGGCGTGAGGATGGAATAGGTGGCGAAGCGCAGGAACTGCTCGGGGAAAATTCCGGCGGCCAAAGTGATGATCACCATTGCCGCCAGGGCAAATTTCTGCGCTATCGAGATTACCGGCCGAACGGGATCGGTGGACTCGCGCACCCACATGGCCGCGACCATCCGAAAGTAGTAATACACGGCGGGCAAAATATAGAGGACCGAAAGGACGGCCAGATAGGTGTGGCCTGTCTCAATCAAGGCCCAGAAAACGAGGAGCTTCGCGAAGAAACCCGCAGTGGGCGGAATTCCGGCGAGCGAAAGCAGGAAAATCAGCATGAGGACTGCGGCGCCGGGATTGCGCTGGATGAGACCGTTCAAATCGTCGATGTCGTCGCCGATCACGCCCTTATGCCGCAGCAGAATCACGATGGCAAAAGCGCCGGTGTTGAAAAACGCGTACACGAATAAATAAAAAGCCATGGCCTGCAGACCGCGCTGGTGCAGCGTGCCGTCGGGATTCACCGCGGCGACGAGTCCGAGCAGAATATAGCCGACTTGCGTAATCGAGGAATAAGCGAACAGGCGTTTTATGTTTGATTGCGTAATGGCCGCGAGCGTGCCCACGGTGAGCGAAAGCACCGCGACCGCTTCCATCACCACGACCCAGTCCAGGTTCACGGGCCAGAAGACGGTGAGAAACAGGCGCAAGAGCAGAGCGAAACTTGCCGCCTTCGAAGCCACGCTGACGTAGGCGCTGACGGGAGTGGGCGCGCCTTCGTAAACGTCCGGGGCCCACTGATGAAACGGAACCGCGGCGATTTTGAAGAACACTCCGGCGGCAACCGTGCCGAGAGCGAGAATTGTGAGTATGTCGCCGTGCCCGTAACGCGAACTGCGTTCGGCGACGGCGCCGGCAATCACTTGCAGGTTCGTCGATCCGGAGATTCCGTACAAAATCGAAAAGCCGTAGGCCAGAATGCCGGAGCTGAAAGCGCCCATCAGAACGTACTTCATCGCGGCTTCGTTGGATTTGCGATCGCGGCGCAAAAACCCGGTGAGTACGTAAAAACTGACGGCCATGGTTTCCAGCGCGACGAACAGCACGATCAGGTCGTTGCCGCAGGCCAGAAACATCATTCCCACGGCGGCAAAAAGCATCAGTGCGTAATACTCGCCGTGCTGTTCGTGCTCGATTTCCATGTACTTCACGGAAATCAGAATGACGAGCGCGGTAGAAGCCAGAAAAATAAATCCGAAGAAAATGAAGAAGGGATCGATGATGATGGAATTGCCGAACGCGGGATAGGATTGGCCTTGCATTCCCCGGTACATCAGCAATAGCGACGTGCCGCTCATAATCACGCCGATCATGGCGGTCAAGGAATTCCAGAGTTTCTCGCGTTTCGCCAGCAGGAAATCGAGCAGCAGAGTACCGAGGCCGAAGAACGCGAGGATGGCCTCGGGCAAAATGAAAAAAGAATCCCGGCGCGATTGCTCGAAAACGGCTTGCCAAGGGACTTGAAGCATCTACCTCACCTCAGCCCGAGAAGACGGTGTAGAAGGCACGAGCGGTCCCTTTGCCGGAGGCAGCGTCGCGGGAACAGCCATCGAGATTGGCGCCGCGCCTTCAATACCAGGCTGTATCAACTCGGGCGCCGAGTAGTAGCCGGGATGCACGCGTTCCACCAGCGCATGCACGGGCTTATCGAGAACGTCGAAGAGCGGCTTGGGGTAAATTCCGATCCAGAACGCCAGCGCGACGAGCGGAAGCAGCGTGGCGTATTCGCGCGCGTTCAAGTCGGGCAGATGCTCGTTCGCAGGATTGGTCACGTTGCCGAACATGACCCGCTGGTACAGCCAGAGCAGATACGCGGCTCCAAGTATCACGCCGAGGACGCCCCATGAGGCCCACTGCCAGCTCACTTCAAACACGCCGCGCAAAATCGTGAATTCGCCGATGAAGCCGTTCAAAAGAGGCATGCCCAGCGAGCTCAGCGTGACGATCAAATAAACGGCGGCGAAATTGGGCATCGGCGTGGAGAGCCCGCCAAATTCCGAAATCAAACGCGTGTGCCGGCGCTCGTAAAGCACGCCGACGATCAAGAACAGCGCGCCGGTGGAAATTCCGTGGTTGACCTGCTGGATGATGCTGCCGGAAAGTCCCAGCGGAGTGAGCGCGAAAATGCCCAGCGTGCAGAAGCCCATGTGGCTCACCGAAGAGTAGGCGATGAGCCTCTTCATGTCTTTCTGCATCATGCAGACGAGCGCTCCATACACGATGCCGACCAAGGACAACACGATGATGATCCAGCGATATTTCACCGTGGCATCCGGAAACATCGGCACGGAGAATCGCAGGAATCCGTACGTTCCCATCTTCAAAAGGACGCCGGCCAGGATGACGGAACCCGCGGTGGGAGCTTCGGTGTGCGCGTCCGGCAACCAGGTGTGAAACGGGAACATGGGCACCTTGATGGCGAAGGCGAAAAAGAATCCCCAGAACAACCATTTTTGCAGCCAACCGTATTGCGCGGTAAACGGATGAAGCAGGATCTCGCGGATGTCAAAGGTGCCGCGATAATAGTAAATCGCCAGAATCGCAAGCAGCATCAGAACCGACCCGGCCAGGGTGTACAAGAAAAACTTAATCGCGGCGTAGAGCCGCCGCTCGCTGCCCCACACGCCGATCAGGAAATACATCGGCACGAGCATCACTTCCCAGAAAACGTAGAAGAGCACGAAGTCGAGCGACATGAAAACGCCGAGCATGCCGGTCTGAAGCAGGAGAAGCAGGATGTAATATTCCTTCTCGCGTTTCTTGATCGCGGACCAGGAGGAAAGAATCGCAATGGCGCCGAGGACGGTGGTGAGAATTACCATCAGGAGGCTCAGGCCGTCGATCCCGAGCGTGAACTGCGCACCGGGACCGTGGCCGCCGCCAAGCGACGGAATCCAACTGAGGTTGGTGACAAATTGGAACGGCGCGTCGCTGTGAGGATCGAAGCGCCACAAGAGCGGCAGCGATACCAGCAGCCCCAGAACGCCGAAGATATTTCCCATCCAGCGATGGAGATCGGGCCGCTCGCGCGGGATGAAGAGCATCAAAATCGCGCCCACCAGCGGAGTAAAGAGGATCGTAGTTAAAATGTGGCTATCGGAGAAAAGCATCCATTCCCTCGCGTTCTTGCCTTAACGTATCGCGTGATGCGCGACGTAAAAGTAGTACCCGAAAAATCCAATCAAACCGAGGACAATCAGCAGCATGTAGCTCTGCACTAATCCGTCCTGAATCAGCCGCACCGGATAGCTGAAGAGCCAAACGATGCGCGCGCCGAGCCGCACGGAGCCGTCCACAATCCACGTATCCCACCAAATCGAAACTTTGGAGATGAACAGCGTCAGCCAGCCTGCGCCGTTCACGCCGACGCCGTCGATTACGTTGCGGTCGAATGCGCCCAGAGCGAGGCCCAAGTCTTTTGCGCGATTCACGAACATGGCATCGTACAGTTGGTCCACGTAATACTTGTTGTAAACCAGGCGATAGAAGCCGCCGAAACCTTTTGCGATTTTTTCAGGCAGGTCGGTGCGCTTCACGTATAGGTACCACGCGAACAAAATCCCCAGAATCACCAGGCCCTCGGACAGCAGCATCAGATAGAGCTCGCCGAGACGGGAGCTGGGGCCTTTCAACGGTTCCATGCGCGCTTCGTGCGGCACGGCGACGACGGGCGAAAGAAAATTGATGAAATGGCTGTTGCCGCCGAATATTTCGGGCCAGCTAATCCATCCGCCGATTATGGAAAGCGCGGCCAAAATCACCAGCGGAACCAGCATGGACTTCGGGGATTCGTGGATGTGATGCTCCGCTTCGTGATCTACGCGCGACGTTCCGTGAAAGGTCATGAAGATCAGGCGGAACATGTAAAAAGCCGTCATGCCCGCGGTGAAATATCCGATGGCCCAGAGCACGGCGTCCTTCTCATAGGCTTTTCCGAGGATTAAATCTTTGCTGATGAATCCGGCGAACGGGAAAATCCCGGCGATGGCCAGCGCTGCGATGAGCATGGTCCAATACGTGATGGGAATCTTTTTCGAGAGGGCGCCCATTTTGCGCATGTCCTGCTCGCCGGAAACTGCGTGAATTACGCTACCGGCCGCGAGGAAGAGCAAGCCTTTGAAGAACGCGTGCGTCATCAAGTGGAAAATGCCCGCGGTGAATGCGCCGACGCCGCAGGCCAGGAACATGTAGCCGAGCTGCGAGATGGTGGAATACGCCAAAACTTTCTTAATGTCGTTCTGCACTACGCCCATCGACGCCGCAAAGAGCGCCGTGACCGCGCCCACCAGCGCCACCAGTCCCATTGCTTTCGGCGAAAGCTGATAAATCGCGTTGGTGCGGGTGACCATGTAAACGCCCGCGGTGACCATGGTGGCGGCGTGGATCAGCGCGCTGACGGGAGTGGGGCCTTCCATCGCGTCGGGCAGCCAGACGTAAAGAGGAATCTGCGCCGATTTTCCGGTGGCGCCAACGAAGAACAGCAAAGCAATCGCCGTGATTCGCGGATCGCCGATCGCGAAACCGCCCGCCGCGAGCGCTGGCCCGATATCGGTGAATCGAATGGTGCCGAGAAGCGCGGACGTAAGGAAAATGCCGAGAAGGAAGCCTGCGTCGCCGACGCGGTTGACGATGAACGCTTTCTTCCCTGCATCCGACGCCGATTTCTTGTGGAAATAGAATCCGATCAAAAGATAGCTGCAGGTGCCCACGCCTTCCCATCCGACAAAAAGAAGGAGGAGGTTATTCGCCAGCACCAGCATCAGCATGGAGAACATGAAAAGATTCAAATAACCGAAGAAGCGGTAGTAGCCGCCTTCGTGCGCCATGTAGCCGGTGGAATAAATGTGGATTAGGAATCCGACGCCGGTGACGATGAGAATCATCACGCACGAGAGCGGATCGATCTGGAATCCCCAGTCAGCGATAAATTTAGCAATCCTGCCGTCGAGCATGTGATACGGCACGGCGGGAATCCATTCGAACAGAACTTTCGTCGCGACGCGTTCGGATGAAGGTTTTGCGACAGTCTGGAAGAAAGCTCCGACGGAAAAGATGAACGAAACGAAAACGCTGCCGGAACAGAGCCAGCTCACAATGTTATTGCTGAGCCGACGTCCGTAGAAAAGCATTACCGCCGCTGTGATCAGCGGGAACATGGGGATCAGCCATATATGGTCGAGAAAAAATGGCTGCGCGTTCATTCGGCGTCCTTCACCATTTCAGCATGTCCATTTCGTCGGCGAGCAGCGTCTCGCGGTTGCGGAAAAACGCAAGGATGATGCCCAGCCCTACGGCGGCTTCCGCAGCCGCGTCGGTGATCACAAATATTGCGAACACTTGGCCGTCCACGCTGCCAAACATATGCGAAAAAGCGACCAGGTTGATGTTTACCGCGTTCAGGATCAATTCGATGGACATTAAAATAATAATGACGTTGCGCCGGGTGAGCACGCCGATCACTCCGATGGTGAACAGCGCCAGGCTCAGCCAAAGATATTGATCCACGGGAACCATTACACCCTCCGCTTCGCCATCACCACCGCGCCAATCATGGCGACCAGCAGCAAAATCGATGCAATCTCAAAAGGCAGCATGAAGCGGCCGAAAAGCGCATCCGCCACGGCTTCGGTATTTTTCGGCGAAATGTCTGGAACACGAGCAGTTGGAAAAAGCGAGTTCTGCCCCATTTTGATGGCGAGAAATATTTGCGCTCCCAGCGCCAGCGCGAGCACTGCCGCTACAAATCTTTGGCGATTGAACTGGTACTGCAAGAGCGACACGTCCAGATTTACGAGCATGATCACGAAAATAAAAAGCACCATTATGCCGCCGACATAAAGGATCACTTGCACGATGAAAAGAAATTCAGCCTGGAGCAGGAGAAAAACTCCGGCGGTGGCAAGAAGGGTGGTGATCAAATAGACCGCGCCGTGGACGACGTTGCGCCGCGTGACCATCAGGATCGCGGAAACCACCGCGAGCGCGGAGAAAAAATAGAACAAAATTGAGTTCAGGACCATTTATTCACTTTCCGGCACCGGAACCGCACTATCGACTTCGTCGTTCTTGGCGAGCCAGGTCGCCACTCCCAGCGTCGCGACAATCGCGAGAATAGACGTTAGCCGCAAGCTCCAGCCCCATTCCCGGCTCATCAGCAGCGCTACCGCCATGGTGATCAAGTTCACCAGAGCCAGCGGGATCAGAAACCTCCAGCCAAGGCGCATCAACTGATCGAAGCGATATCGCGGGAAGGTAAACCGGAACCACAAAAAGCAATAAAGATATCCGAATACTTTGGCCATGAACCAGAACGCGCCGTGAACACCTTGCAGCACGCCGGGCGAGGCGAAGAGCGAGGCGGCCAAAATTCCGGCGATAGCCAGGCACAATCCGCCGACCAGGCCCATCACGAGTTTTTGAATTTTCACCGGCTGCTTCGGCGCCAGGAAGAAGCAGTACAACGCGACGCCAAGAACCAGCAATGCGGGCAATGCATCCAGCAATTCGATAGAGGTGCCCGGCATATGGTCGTGGTAACTCGCGAACGGCCGCAGCCAGCCGCCGAGAAACAACGTGGTGGCGATTCCCGCGACGATAATCATGTTCGCGTATTCGGCGAGAAAATAAAGCGACCAGCGAAAGCCGCTATATTCCGTCATGTAGCCGGCGACCAGCTCCGATTCAGCCTCGGGCAAATCGAAGGGCGCGCGATTCGTTTCCGCAATCGAGCCAACCATGTAGATGAAAAAGCCTATGGGCACGTAAAAGATGAACCACATGCCTTGGTCGTACTGCGCCATCACGATGTCGCGCATCGAAAGCGATCCGGCCAGCAAGAGCGCGGAAATTAATCCGAGTCCCGCGGCCGTTTCGTAACTCACGAGCTGCGCGGCGCTACGCAGAGCGCCGAGCAAAGAGTAATGGCTATTGGAAGCCCATCCGCCCAGGACGATGCCATAAATTCCCAGCGAGCTGATGGCCAAGATGAAAAGCAGGCCGATGTTTAAGTCTGCGATCTGAAATGCCGGTCCGATGGGCAGCGCGGCATAAGCGAGCAGAGCCATCGTGACGCTCACCAGCGGGGCGAGCCAAAAAAGCAAACGGTCCGCTTTCTCGGGAACGATGTCTTCCTTGAGAAGCAGTTTTACGGCGTCGGCGATGGGCTGGAGCAATCCATGCGGGCCAACTCGCATCGGCCCCAGCCGCGCCTGCATGTCCGCCATTACTTTTCGCTCCATCAATACGATGTAGCCCGCCATCAGCGGCAGCACCGCGACGATGACCACGGCGTAGAGCACGGGCAAAACAAGCCGCAAGATCGATGGCGTAAACAGATGACCCATTAGCGGTCCACTTCCCCGAGCACGATATCAATGGTGCCGATGATTGCAACCACATCCGCTACCAGCGAGCCGCGCGCCATTTTGTCGAAGGCCTGCAAATTTATAAATGACGGAGGGCGCACGCGCACGCGATAGGGCTGCGTGGTTCCATCGCTCACGATGTAATAACCAAGCTCGCCTTTTGGCGCTTCGATCGAGTGATAGACTTCGCCCGGCGGCGGCTTCAGAACTTTTCCGATGCGCGCCATGATTGGGCCGGTTGGAATATTTTCGATAGCTTGCAGGCAGATGAGCCGCGACTGGCGCATTTCTTCCATGCGCACGACGTACCTGTCGTACGTGTCGCCGGTCTCGCGCGTGGGGATTTCGAATTTGTACAGGTCGTAGGCGGCATAGGGCATGGCTTTGCGCAGGTCCCATTTCACGCCGCTGGCACGCAGTACCGGGCCAGTGACTCCCAACGCGATGGCGTCCGCAGCGGAAAGAATTCCGACGCCCTTCGTGCGCCCGACCCAGATGCGATTCTCGGTGAGCAGCGTTTCGTATTCGTCGATCCTGTGCGTGAAATCGTCGCAGAAGCGCTTCACATCCTGCTCGAAGCCGTCATAGGTCTCGTATTGCAACCCGCCGATGCGGAATGCGTGAGTGGTGAGGCGCGCGCCGCAATACTTCTCGAAAATCTTCAGAATTTCTTCGCGCTCGCGGAAACAGTAAAAGACAGGCGTGAGCGCGCCGATATCCAAAGCGTGCGTTCCGAGCCAGAGCAAGTGGCTGGCAATTCTTTGCAACTCGGTCAAGATCGTGCGAACAACTCGCGCGCGCAGCGGAGCTTCCGTTCCTAGTAACTTTTCCACCGCTTCGCAATATCCCAGGCCATTCGAGACTGCGGCAACGTAGTCCATGCGGTCCACATAGGGCGCGAACTGCTGGTAGCTGCGATGCTCGGCGATTTTTTCCACGCCGCGATGCAAGTATCCGATGATGCATTCGGAATCGACGACGCGTTCGCCGTCGAGCTTCAGCTTTACGCGCAGCACTCCGTGGGTGGAGGGGTGCTGCGGACCCATGTTCAAAATAATTTCGTCAGCTCCCAGCACGGTGGTGCTGACGGTTGTAAGTTCGGTGGTGCGCGGTTCGCTCATCTGTTTATTGGCCGCTCTCGATGCCCAGGTTCTCGCGAACCCAATCGGTATCCTGCTTCAAAATGTCGTAATCCTTGCGCAGCGGATGTCCCTGCCATTCATCCGGCATCAAGATGCGTGTCAGCTTCGGATGGCCTTCGAATACGATGCCGAACATGTCGTAACATTCGCGCTCAAGCCAGTTTGCGGCGGGCCAGATTTCGCACACGCTCGGCACCGGTTCGGTTTCGCCGGCATGCGCTTTCAGGCGCACACGTTCGTTCTTGGCGAACGAATAGAGGATCAAGATCACGTCGAATCTTTTTTCGCGCTTGGGCCAGTCAACTGCCGTCAAATCCACGAGCATGTCGAATTTTTCGTCGTCGCGGCAATAGCGCGAGATTTCGCGAAGCTGGTCCGCGGAAATTGTCACGATGGCCTGTTTACGGTCAAGCGTGGCTCCGCGAATGGCATCGCCGAAACGCGCCGTTAATCTCTGCACAAGTTCGTTATCGAGAGGCAAGGGCTTTGGTGGCGCTTCTTTCGCGGGAGGAGCGGCGGCCTTGGGTGCAGCAGGAGCGGCTGGCGCGGCTGGAGGCGCTGCCGGTGGTTTCGCTGCGGGATCTTCAGGCGGCGTAGGCGGATTGGCCGCTGCAGACGGGGCTTGCGGAGGCTCCGCCGGCTTCTGAGCTGCGGGTTTCCCTTCCGCCCCGGAGGCGGGCGGTTTCGAAGCGGGATCTTTTTCCGAAGGGTCGTTGGCCATCGAGTCGATTTCTGCACTTGCCGCCCGAACTCCAAAAGCCGCGAGCAGCCCGCCTTTTTAACACACCCCAAAAAACAGCGTCAATCGGGTTGAGAATTAAATGCGCTGCGATTGCCGGTGCGCCGGGACGCGCAAGATCCAGCCGTTACACCCAATCCAGCGCGCCTTTGCGATACAGCCAAACGTAGCCGACCAGCAGAATGCCCAAGAAGACAAGCATGGTTACCAGGCCGTAGGCGCCCAACTGGCTGTACTTTATCGCCCAAGGAAATAAAAATATCGTTTCCACATCAAAGATTACGAACAATATCGCCACGATATAAAATCGCACGGAATAACGTCCGCGTGAGCTGCCTTCCGGCGGCACACCGCACTCATACGGCTCCAGTTTTGCGCCGGTAGCGCGCATCTCGGGCCGTATGAATTTGAAAACAATCAGCGTGACGGCGGGAAAGGCCGCGGCGAGGAGTGCATAGATAAGAATCGGGATGTATTGGCTCGGCATCTCCGAATCGAGAGCGCCATCCTAGCACACCAGTCGAGCGCCAGCCAGTGCCATCGCGGAGAATTTAATAGGATTTATTGCTTCGCCTTCAACTCCGCGGGCCAGTTGATCACGAGGGCTGCGGGCGTAATCGTCTGGTTCCCAGCAGGCACGAGAACCAGGAGCCTGCCGTCCTGCGCCGCGGCGACTTCGCTCACCGGGCCAGTGGATGCCGAATAGACTTTCCTGGGTACGCCAGCCTTGAAGGGACTCTGGCTCTCGACCGGCACGGCGATTACGCTACCGCCTGCGTCGATGTAGTACAGCATTTTCCCGTCATGGCTCCAGGCCGAGAAGTGAACGGCTATTCCGCCGCTCAATCCTTGGTCGGAGATCTGCCACTTCATTCCCGGCCCGGGAAATTCGGTAACGTAAAGTTCCAGCCGTCCAGACTCGTTCGAACCATACGTGAGAAGCTTCCCACTGGGGGAGAGATTGCCGGCGTTTTCGATGGCGGGCGTTTGAATCATTGGCGCGAGCTTGTGTTCTCCAGCAACTTCCAAGGTCTCCACGTCCTGGCCCGTTTTCGGATTCTGGACCGTCAGGATGAGCGTTTGGCCGTCTGCAGTCCAGTCTGTGGGATATTTCGAGATTTGATCCGGGGCGACTAATTGTTCCGCGACATTGCCTTGCAGAAGGATCTTGCGAATCTCAAAACCGTTGGCGAGCGAGACTATCACACTTGCTCCGTCCGGCGACCATACTCCGAAAATTGCGCCTTCCGGATCAAATGTCGCTCGGGAAGGACTCCCTCGCTGCGTGTCAACTAGCCACAGATCTCTTTTTACCCCCGGTTGCGCACGCGTAACAAGAATTCGCCGTCCGTCCGGCGAAATACCCGCGCCGGAATAGTAGTCGGTTTCGCCAAGCTTGCCGGCGTCTCCGCCGTTCCGGTCGAGCCAAGTCATCTGGTACTTCGGCGAATAATCCGGCCGATAAACAAGTCCGCCGGTCTGCGAAACGGAAAAATTTCCCAACGATTTTCCAACGGAGAATTCCACCTGGCCAGCCACCGGAACCGGGGACCCACGGACGGCCTGATGATCCGGATCGAAGGGCTGCGCCACCAGATTTCCGTCCGCAACATAAAGAATGTATCCGCTGGAATAGACGGCATTGGATTTCGCCTGGAACAACACGCGGCTGTCTGTTGAATCCAGCGATCCGACGCCCACCGCGCCATCGTCTGTGGTGAACAGAAAGTGCTTTCCGTCGGGCAAGAAGCTAGGCCAGCGGTGGCTTTGAAATCCGGCCGATTGCTTAAGACTGGTTGCTGCCGCCGGAGTTCCGCCGCTATCCGGAATTTTATATAGCGGCTCTTTGAGCCCCGGCGTGAATACGATTGTGCCGCTCTGATTCCAAGTGCCGCCGCGGCCTGCCGGCGCATCGCAAAGAACTTGGACTACTCCACCTGTCGCCGGTACGCGTTTCAGTTTTGAGTCGGCGAAGAAAGCGAGATTTCGGCCATCGCCGGACCAAAATGGGTAGGTAGCTCCGTCCGTGCCTTGCAGAGGCTGCGTGGTCCCGGAACTCAGCGTGCGCACGAAAAGAAGCTGTTTGCGCTGGCCCTCTGCTACAAAGGCGACGGCAGATCCGTCCGGCGAGAGAGCAAACTGGTTGTCCTTGCCGATGGTTCCGAATTCATATCCCTCAGGGGGAAGCATCTCCGCATGAATTACCGGCAGGGGCTGGGAGGCTTTGCGCGCGTAAAACAGCGAGCCGGCAATTCCGGCAGCGGCGATAATTCCAAGCACAGCTAGGAGTATCTTCCAGGTCAGCTCGCGTGACTTTCGTTGCGCAACCACCGGCGCGGGAACGCCGGTTTGTGAGCCGGCGCTGGAAATCCAGATTAATTCCCTCTTCAGATCGCCAGCGCTTTGCCAGCGGTCGTCGGGATCCTTCGACATGCACGTGGTGACAATGCGTTCCAGCGCCGGGAGCGACATGGGCTGAAGTTGACTGATGGGCCGCGGCTCTTCCTTGATGATTGCCGCGATCAAAGTGGCTTGGCTCTTTGCCGGAAAAGCCTTCTGTCCGGTAGCCATCTCATAAAGCGTGGCGCCAAAAGAAAAAATGTCGCTGCGCGCGTCGGCCTCGCCGCCCTCGAGCTGTTCGGGCGACATGTACTGCAAGGTGCCGACGATCGTTCCCTGCACGGTCAATTGCTGATTGCCGCGTGAGCTTCCCACCATAGGCTGGGTCATGGTCGGCGAGCTCGACATGTCGGTGACCGCCGGGGCTGCGCCCTTCGCGAGACCGAAGTCCAACAGCTTCGCACCCGTCTTCGTCAGCATCACGTTTCCGGGCTTCAAGTCGCGGTGGATAACGCCCTGGCGATGCGCCCTATCCAGCGCCTCGCAAATCTGGATGGCTACGCGCAGCAGCTCCGGCGTGGGCATGGGGCCCTGCTCGATGCGCTTGGCGAGGGTCTGGCCCTCTAGATATTCCATGACGAGATAATCGGTGCTGTCTTGCCGTCCTATATCGAAGAGCGAGCAGATATTCGGGTGGTTGAGGCTGGAAACCGCGCGGGCTTCACGCTCAAAACGCTGGCGCACTTCGGGCGCGTCAGCCAAGTGCGGCGGCAAGATTTTCAGCGCGACGGTGCGGTCAAGGCGTGTGTCACGCGCGCTGTACACTTCGCCCATTCCGCCGGCGCCGATAGGGGCGATGACTTCGTAGGGGCCGAGGCGAGTTCCGGCAGGAAGTGCCATTCGCGGGGATTATACGCGAGCCGAGTTGCGCAGCAAGGAACAAAACTTCGCGGTGTTACGAAGGCTCGGAATCGTGGCGCGCGCCATGCAGCACCGCGACGGCGTGAGGCAACAACTCGGCGATGGCATCGAGCGAATCCACGGCTCCGCGCGGGCTGCCGGGAAGATTAATGATGATTGTCTCGCCGCGAATGCCGGCGACAGCGCGAGATAAAATCGCGCGAGGAAGTTTCTTGGCCCCCTGCGCGCGCATGTGCTCGGAAAAACCAGGGATTAGGCGCTCACAGACAGTGATCGTCGCCTCGGGGGTCACGTCGCGCGGGCCTAGGCCGGTTCCACCGGTGGTGAGGATCACATCGGCACTTGCCCCTTGCGCCAGCTCCTTCAAGACCGTCTCAATCGCAGAGCGGTCGTCTCGCAAGACCATTGACGTCACAATTTGCCAGCCAAGTTCCTTGCAACGGGTTGCGACGGCAGGTCCTGAGCGGTCTTCCTGCTTCCCGCTGCTTACGGAGTCACTGATTGTCAGGACGGCGATACGCATGGAAAATTTGGAGGAAACTATCCTTCGGTTACTTCCGCATCTTCGTCGGACGACTGATGCTGCTCTTCGTCAATCAGCCGCAGCGCTTCCATCAGCAGGCCCGTGGTGGTGCGGGAAATCGTGGAGCGCGACGGAGCTACGTTGAAATCAATCTCGAATTGGCCGTCCGTCCAACGGACGGCCTGAAACACAGCCGCTTCGCCTTCCAGGGAACCGAACCGAGCGTCTTTGCATTGCCCCGCGGCAAAGAAAAGCTCGCAGCTTTCCTCGCCCCGGCGGATGGAAAGCCGGCAGGATTTCTGGCCCATTTCGAGCGATTGCATCAAGTCCATGATGCTCATTTCTTCCAAGCGTCCTTGAATCACGCCGGGCCGAACCTGCCGCTTTTGCAATTTTTCCAGTTGCAGGCGATCCACCACTTTTTTCGTCTGGCGCACCAGGTCCTTCACGAAAAACGGCTTGGAAATAAATTCCTCGACGCCTTCCACGATTGGGCGCAGTTTCTCTTCGATATCGCCCCGGCTCGCCAGAAAAATAAACGGGATTAGTTTGGTCTGTTGGCGCGCGCGAAGTTTTTCATAAAGCTGGCGGCCATCGAGCCCCGGCATACGGTAGTCGCACACAACCAGATCCGGCGGGTCATCGACTATTTTCAACAGCGCGTCGGCGCCGTCAGCGGCTGCTTGCGCGTCGCAGTGCGGCATCAAGCCCTTCATCAATAGATCGAGGATCAGCGCGTTGTCATCGACGACGAGGACTTTAACGTCCTTCCCCGGAGTCATCGCTTTACGCGCTTTCCCGCGCGATTGTACTCGCCGCTGCGTCCACCCGATTTTTTCACGAGATAGAGTTCGGTGATTTCCATGCCCCGTTCCAACGCTTTGCACATATCGTAAATCGTCAAAGAGGCAACTGCCGCAGCGACCAGCGCTTCCATCTCGACGCCGGTCGGGCCGGTAGCCGTGGCCTCCGCCGTCACCTCAATTCCATTCTGGCACACCTTCGCACTCACATCCACGTGCGTCAATGCAAGGGGATGACAAAGTGGAATCAGCTCGGCCGTACGCTTTGCAGCCGTAATCCCAGCAATTCGCGCGATTTCAAGAGGATTGCCCTTGGGCGATTTCAGCCGCCGCACACTCGCAATCGTCGCGCGCTGCATGCGAACGAAGGCGTGGGCCACAGCGGTGCGCGACGTTGCGGCTTTGGCGGTGACGTCCACCATGCGCACGCGGCCAGCCCTGTCATAGTGCGAAAGTTTTTTCATCGCGAATGTTAGAAGAGGCCGCGGCGCGGCAAGATATCGGCCATTTCGCCGGCTTCGAGTTTCAGTTTCGATTCATGCACAACCAAAAAGCAATTGCCACGAACCACCGAGCCGATGTCTCCCGATCCTTCCCAGTGCAATACTTCCACTGTCGGCTGTCCACCCGGCCAACTGACTCGCGCTGGAACAAAATGCGCGAGGGGAGGTTTTTCGTTCACCGGGTGCGCGAGCTTGGCCTTGAATAAATGCAGCGAACCCGGCGGGTGGCCGCTGAGCAATTCAATCGCCGGCACCACCAACAGTTCGAATGTAACCATGGTGGAAACTGGATTTCCCGGGAGCCCAAATACCGGCTTATCGTGGCACATACCGAATACGGCGGGGCGGCCGGGCCGAATCGCCAGCGCATCGAAGAAAAACTCAACGCCAATCTCTTTCAGTACTTGCTCCACGTGGTCGTATTTGCCTACCGATACTCCGCCGGTAAGAATCACAATGTCGGCTTCCAGCGCCTGCTCAATGCGAGCGCGGAGATCGGCGACGTTATCGGACGCAATCCCCAGCACCAGCGGTTCACCGCCTGCCAGTGCAACTTGCGCGGCCAGCGAGATGCTGTTGCTGTTGCGGATTTGAAATCGCTGAGGCGCTTGACCTACAGAAATCACCTCGTCGCCGGTGGAAAGAATTGCCACGCGGGGTTTCTTCGCGACGACAACGCTGGATCGCCCCACTTGCGCGGCCATAGCGAGCTCTGCATAACCGAGGCGCTTTCCGCGACCGACCACGGTTTCTCCTACGCGCGTTTCCTGCCCTTCCAGGACGTAGTGTTGGCCGGCGCGAACACCGCGCTCGAAAATAACTGAATCGCCATCGATCTCGGCGTCTTCCTGCATCACTACGGCATTCGTACCGCGCGGGAGAGGCGCGCCGGTCATGATTTGTACGCACGCGCCCGCCTCCATTTGTCCCGCGAACGCGTGGCCCGCACGGCTTTCGCCGATTAATCGCAGCCGCGTGCCGGGATGCGCGGCATCGGCAGCGCGCATGGCAAATCCGTCGCGCGTCGAACGGTCAAACGGAGGATAGTTCCGGTCTGCAATCAAATCTTCGGCCAGGATGCGGCCGAGGGCCTGCGATGGACGCTCCGCAAATTCAACGGTTTCTGTGGCAAGGCGGGACGCACTCGTGCGCGCGTGAACAATCTCAATTACTTTCGCGCGTGCCAATTCGTGGGAAAGCATGGGGGTTTGTTACAGCCAGGACGCCAGCTTCGTTCCTCGTGGAACGATTGTAGCATCTCGCTCCGGGCCGGTGGATATCATCCCGATCTCGACCTGCAACTGGTCGGAGATAAAATTCAGATAATCGCGGGCCGCGAGCGGCAATTCTTTCACGTCGCGAATTCCCGGCGTGGCCGTTTGCCACCCGGGCAAGGTGTGATATTCGGGCTCAACCTCCGCGAGCGTTTCCGCGTCGGGCGGCATTTCGGTCAAGCGCGTTCCCTTGTAACGATAACCGGTGCAGATTTTTATTTCTTTTTGCGCATCGAAAACATCCAGCTTCGTCACGACCAGAGAATCGATTCCGCTAAGCATTTTCGCGAAGCGCAAGACTTCCAGGTCCAGCCAACCACAACGCCGGGGGCGCCCGGTAACAGCTCCAAATTCGTTGCCGCGTTCGCGGAGCGCCTGGGCGTCCAGATCGGGCATCTCCGTTGGAAATGGGCCGCTCCCGACACGCGTGGTGTAAGCTTTCGTCACGCCGACCACGCCCGTCAGCCTTGTGGGCGCCACGCCGAGACCAGTTGCCACGCCACCGGAAGTTGCATTCGACGAAGTGACGAACGGATACGTGCCGTGGTCGATGTCCAGCATGGTGCCCTGCGCACCTTCGAACAAAACGGACTCGCCGTTATCGAGCGCGCGATTCAGCAGCACTCCCGTGTCGGTCACCAGCCCGCGAATGTGCGCGGCTAGTTCCAGATATTGCTCCAGCAACCCCGCGGTTTCCAGCGGATGCCCATAGGTGGCCTGGCTGATTGCATTCTTTTCGGCGATCACGCGCTCGAGTTTTTCCGCAAAACGCTCCGGATCCAGCAGATCGCAAACGCGAATACCGCGCCGCGCCATTTTGTCTTCGTACGCCGGGCCGATGCCGCGGGAAGTGGTGCCGATTTTCGCTTCGCCGCGCGCCGATTCCGCAGCTTTATCCATCTCGCGGTGATAAGGAAAAATCACATGGGCGCGGTTGCTCAGAAAAAGGCGGCCGCGAACTTCAATTCCGGATTTTTTCAGGTTTTCAAGCTCTGCTACGAGCGCGGCCGGATCTACCACCGTTCCCGCGCCAATTACGGCCTTTTTCTCGGCTCGCAAAATGCCGCTGGGAATTAGCTGAAGAACGAATCTACGCCCATCAAAGATAACAGTATGGCCGGCGTTGTGCCCGCCTGCATAGCGCGCCGTATAGTCGAACGAGGAAGCCAGATAATCTACAACTTTGCCTTTGCCTTCGTCGCCCCACTGGGCACCCACGACGACGATCGCCTTGGTTCGAGCTTTCTCCGTCACTCTTGCTCCCACCCCTCGCCAGGCCGCACCTTGCCCGCTCAATCTGAAAACATAAGCGCTACAGGAGGGCTCGCACGGCCGACTGCGAAATACAATCCTACGCCCCGCTTACGTCCAAACGCAAGCCCAGCGCGTCAATGCGCGGCGTCCGCAAATTAGGTATTGGCATTTCGAAAGTTCGGGCGCTCTCGCCTTAACGGCGTCAGTAGCGAAAGCAGTCGCGGGCGTGGTCGTTGACCATGCCAGTGGCCTGCATAAAAGCATAGCAGATGGTGGTTCCGACGAACCGGAAGCCGCGGCGTTTTAGGTCTTCGCTCATTGCGTCGGATTCGCGTGTGTGTGCGGGTAAGCGCTTAGATGTCGTCCATTGGTTTTTCTTCGGGCGGCCACCGACAAATTGCCAGATGTAACGATCGAACGTGCCGAATTCCTCTTGTACTTCGAGGAATGCCTGCGCGTTCGAAATTGCAGCCGCGATTTTCAGGCGGTTGCGCACGATACCCGCGTCCGCCAGCAGCGCGCGGACTTTGCCCTTGTCGTAACGGGCAATCTTCTTGGCATCAAAGCGGTCGAAAGCGCGGCGGTAATTCTCGCGCTTGTTGAGAATCGTCTCCCAACTCAAACCGGCCTGCGCGCCTTCCAGAATCAGAAATTCAAAAAGCAGGCGATCATCGTGCACCGGCTTGCCCCACTCTTTGTCGTGGTATTCGACCATGAGCGGCTTCCGCGCCCAATGGCATCGGCGCCGCGGCTTGTCTGATTTTGCAATCATGGAGAAGTTCTGAGGAAGGGATACACCAGGTTCACGCCGATTTTTCACTCCCACTATTAGTTTGCGCAGCGGAGAGGCAGCGTGGACACAAACAATCGGAATACCGCGCGCGAAGTTTGCTAAGCGTATTCGGTTCCAGCTTCACGCTCTCGCACCAGCACGATGCGGCGGACGCGCTGCAAGAAAACTTCTCCCCGCACGCGGCGCAAGCCTTCTGCGCCGGCGTATTCCCAACGGCTTGCGGGCCAGTCGTGCCGGCGCTCATGCTGCTTCGCCCCTTCTGCTGGAATCTGCGCTAGGAAATATGGCGCTGGAGAACTTTCACGATCTGGTCTTTCGGCACGGCTCCGACCAGCTGGTCCGCCACTTGTCCGCCCTTGAAAATAAGCAACGTGGGAATGCCGCGTATGTTGAATTTTCCAGCAGCGTTGACGTTTTCATCCACGTTCAGCTTGACCACCTTCAATTTCCCCGCATTCTCGCGGGCAATCTCTTCCACCGTCGGCGAAAGCATGTGGCACGGACGGCACCAATCGGCCCAGAAATCCACGAGCACGGGCTGCGTCTTGCTGGCTTCAATCACATCTGCCTCGAAACTTGCATCGCTCACTGCTTGAATGTCTGCCATGTTCTTTGTTTTCCTTGTCGAGCATCACCGGTCAACGCCAGGCCGACGCCAGTTCAACTCTATCGTTTAGATGTTCCAGCCACCCGTGGGATTCTAGACCTTTTTGCCGCTTCGTACAGCGTGACATAAGCCGCCGCCGAAGTCTTCCAAGAAAAATCCCTGGCCATGCCATTCTTTTGGAGCACTCGCCAGTTTTTGGGCTCCTTGTATACCTTCAAAGCCCTCCGCAAGCAATCCAGCAATGCATTTCCGTCGTAGGCATCGAATTTGAAGCCGGTGCCCTGCTGCGTCTTAGCGTCGAAACTCTGCACGGTGTCGTCCAACCCCCCGGTTGCGCGCACCAGCGGTGCGGTTCCATATCGCAGGCTATAAATTTGATTCAGACCGCAAGGCTCGTAGCGCGAAGGCATCAGGAACATGTCCGCGCCCGCCTCAATCTTGTGTGCGAGGGGATTGTCGTAGCCGATCTTGACCCCCACCGACCTCGGATATTTCTCCGCCAACAACATGAAGAACCTCTCATACTCCGGATTCCCCGTACCCAGCACGACAAACGAGAGGTCCTCTTTCATCATCTCACCCGCCACTTGCGCGATCAGGTCGAAACCTTTCTGATCGGCAAACCGCGAGACGATTCCCACTACCGGGCGTTCCAAATCCTCCGGCTTATCCGCGGGCAGTTTAAAAGCATTCAGCAAATCCTTCTTGCAAGCCTTCTTGCCCTCGAGATTCTGCGCCGAATAATTCTGCGCGATCAAAGTGTCCGTTTCAGGGCTCCAAATCGAATAGTCCACTCCATTCAGGATCCCTACCAGCCGGTCCGCGCGCTGCACGATCACGCCTTCCAGGCCCGCGCCGTATTCCGGTGTCTGAATTTCTTTCGCGTAGCGGCGGCTCACAGTAGAAAGGTAATCGGCAAAAAGCAGCCCGCCCTTTAGGAAATTAATCCTGCCGTAAAACTCGAGCGCGTCCATAGCGAATAGCTGCGCGGGCAGACCGGCCTTGCGCAGAGCGCTCTGTGGAAACATCCCTTGATACGCAAGGTTGTGAATGGTCAAGACCACGGGCAAGGAACGCACTGCCGGGTCGTCTGCGTGCTGCGTGTGCAACAGAACCGGCACCAACGCTGTCTGCCAGTCGTGGCAATGAATTACGTCAGGCAGCAGGACGCGCTTCGCAAATTCAATCGCCACGCGGGAAAATTCCGTGAACCTCTCCGCGTTATCCGGGTACTCGCCGGATTTATCGCCGTAGGGCTGCTCGCGGTCGAAGTAGCCGGGGTCATCAACGAAAAAATAGCGCACCCCCGCGACGGAAACCCCTTCCGCAATCGACGGAAAACGCACCTGGTCGCCGAGCGAAACAGTCACACTCGAAACCAGTGTGGAAGTGACGCGATTGCCATGGTAACGCGGCAAAAGGACGGCCACCTGGTGGCCCATTTCCACCAGCGCCTTCGGCAAGCCTTCGACCACATCGGCCAAGCCGCCCGTTTTCGAGTACGGCAGTCCTTCCGACGCGACAAATAGAATTTTCATCAGCCCTCGACCGAACGAAAAACGGTAGCGGAACGTTGCGGCTTCGTCAAGCCAGTCCTCGGGCTATTGTACGCAACTGCTGCAAGTGATTTCGCGGGACGATTTGCTCGCCTCGTTCTGTGCCGGGTTGCTACACTCTCCACCGGCATGGCTCGACAGCGCATGGGACAACATTTTCTCGGCGACGCCGCGTGGCGCCAACGCATTCTCAAGATTCTGCGTCCCGGCGCAAATGAATCCTGGATTGAGATCGGCGCAGGCCACGGCGAGATGACGCAATTGCTAGCCGGCGACGGTCGCCGCGTCCTAGCCATCGAAGCGGACCCGCAGCTAGCTGAAGATTTGCAGCAAAAAGTTCAGTCGGAAGAACGCGAATGGCCCGACGTCGAAATCATTTCCGCGGACGTCCTCACTGTTGATTTTAAAAAGTTGCTCACAGGCAATTTCCGCGTCTATGGCAACCTGCCTTACTACATTACCTCTCCCATCCTGCGCCATTTGTTCGATTATGCCGGCCAAATTCTCTCGATCCACATCGTAATTCAACTGGAAGTCGCTGAACGCATCGCGGCGCAACCCGGCCGCCGTGAATACGGGTATCTCTCCGCACTCTGCCAGTTCTACGCCGAGCCCGAAATTGCGCTGCGCATTCCGCCCGGCGCATTTCGTCCGCCGCCTCGCGTGAAATCCGCGCTAGTACGAATGACTCTGCCCGGCCAGCGGGCTTCTTTGAATATTACCGACGAGAATCGTTTCCTGGAATTTGTGCAGGGATGCTTTGGCCAGAAACGCAAGACTCTGCGAAATAATTTGCGGTCTCTTGCGACGGATCAGCAGATCCATCGGACCCTGGAAGATTGCGGCCTGCGTCCCGATGCGCGCGCCGAGCAATTGACGCTCGCCCAGTTCGCAGCTCTATTCGAGAGCCTTTCCTAGCTGCGGGTCGCCGCGTCCTGCATGTCCTCTATGACAGCGCGAAGCCGGTCGGGAAAGTTGGTCATAATGCCGTCCACTCCTGTGGCAATCACTTTTCGCATTTCTTCGGCCTCGTCCACGGTCCAGGTGGCAACTTGCAAATCGGCGCCATGAGCCCGCTCAACGAGTTCCTGCGTCACCAGGGAAGCTTTAGGACACAGTTGGCGCGCGCCCAACTCCAGCGCGTCCTTTACGTAATCCGTGCCGGGTTCATCCGCCAAAAATCCCATCATCACGGAAGGATCCACGCGCCGTAGCGCCGCCAAGGTGGTCTGATCGAATGAGAGCACGATGGTTCGCGCGACATTCTCCGCCTTTTGCAGCGCAGCCATCAGCGAGTGGTGCATGCCCCAAGCCGCGTCGTATTTCACTTCCAGGTAAAAGATCACGTCGTTCTTGCGCGCGAAATCCAGGACCTCTTCCAGCGTGGGTATTCGCTGGCCCATGTATTCGCGGTCAAACCACAAGCCGGCGTCCAGCCGCCGGAGTTCGGCGAGCGTGAAGTCGCGAACCGAGCCGCGACCGTTGGTGGTGCGCTCTAGCGTAGGGTCATGAATCGCGACGAATTGCGCGTCGCGCGTCAAATGAAGATCTGTCTCGATGAAACGCGCTCCCAATTGAACGGCGCGTTCAAATGCTGCCAGTGTATTTTCCGGGGCGTGTCCGGAAGCGCCCCGATGCGCAATGATCCAAGGTTTTCGCATGAACCTGGCTATCGTAGCAGAAAACTCAAGCGCGGCTGGTCGCTCCCGCGTCGTGCGTTGTGGAACTTACAACCTGGGCTATAAAGTGTTGAAGTCAAAGCCTCGCGAATTTAGCTCGGTCGGCATACGCGGATCGCCAGATGCAAATCATTTCCTATATAGGACAATGCGTGGCTTTTCAATTGGTGCAGGGCTGCGAATTTTCGAATTCCGTTCGCTTGCGGCCTATCCCGACGACGTAACTTATTTATCTGCAATTAGATAGGATAAATGCCCGATGCTGGAAGGAATCCACTCTTTGGTAAGCCGATTGCCAGCACTATAACGCCGCCCCCAGAGGCTTCATTAATGAGCAGTTCGAGAATGCAAATGGAGCTTACCCCCGCGCCAGTACAGGCGATGAACTCAGCCCCTGCCGGCTTCGACCCGGCGCGCGACCTCCCTGCGGGCTTTTTGGAATTCTTGCTACCGCTGCACCGCTCGTTCACTCCTAACCAGCGCGATCTGATTGAGAAGCGCACATCCGCGCTTGAAGCATCGCATCAGGGACGGCTGCCTAACTACCTGCCTCCTTCTCCCGCAACGAAGAACGAATGGAAAATCGAGCTTCCCGGCTGGTGCATAGATCAGCGCAACCAGATGACGGGGCCGGCAGACGACGCCGAGCTCGTGGTGAAAATGCTGAATTCCGGCGCACCCGGCGTGATGCTCGACCTCGAAGACTCCATGGCCAACACTTGGCCGCATTTAATGCAAGGCGTAGCCAACATCCTCCCGGCTCTGCGCGGAGAGCTTACCTACTTTGACCGCAAGCGCAACCGCACAGTCGGAATCCAACCGAGCGACACCGTGATTTCGCTCCGGCCGCGCGGTTTGCATCTTCGGCAAGCGAGGATTCTGGAAGGCGAAAAGGTTTGCGCTTCGCTGTTTGACGTGGCACTGATCGCGTTTCAAGTGGACCCAGCCAAGCTCAAGCATCCCCTCACGTTTTACATTCCGAAGTCTGAATCTGCCGAAGAGGCTACCTGGTGGCGCGGTCTTTTTCAGGCCATAGCACGCTGGAAGGGATGGCCTGCGAACTACATCAAGTGCATGGCGCTGGTTGAATCCCACCCTCTTGCGTATCAGATGGAAGAATTTGCCGGACACTTGCGTGAACACATCCTGGCATTGGACCTGGGCCGTTGGGACTACATGGCCAGCTTAATCCATTTCAATTTGCACGACCCGAATTGGGTGCTTTCCGATCGCAACACCATCCCGCACGATGTCCCATTCTTTCAAAACTTGCGCAATCTCTTACCCGATACGTGCCACAAGCACGGCCTGCTCGCCATCGGCGGCATGACTGCCCTGTTCCCCAGCCGCGAAGATGCTGAGCTAAACGCGCGCGCCCTGGCCGTCCTCGAAAAAGACAAGAAAAATGAAGCGATGTCCCTGATGGATGGCGCGTGGACCGGTCACCCCGATCAGAACGATATCGCCGTGAAGCAGTTCCCTGCTCCGAACCAATTGAACGCGCGGCCTGCGAACCAACAGCCGCATCCGGACCTGCGCCCAATTCCAGAGGGCGTCGGCCAGCGGACTCTCGCCGGCACGCGCGCCGCGATCCGCACGGTAATCCGATATCGCAACGGCGTGCTCAACGGGCGCGGGGCCAGCTTGCTCGACGGGTACATGGAAGATCTGGCCACCGATCGCATTTACCGGCTGATGATCGCGCAGCGCGTGCGCCACCGCGATGTTGTCCCCATTCTGGACGACAACGGCCGCGAGATTCGCCATACACCGGAACTCGTCACCCGCCTTTTCGATGAGGAGCTTAAACGCATCATTGGCGAGCTTCCGGCGGGCACGTCCGAGGAAGCGATTGAACGATACACTCAGGCCCGGATTTTGAGCGAAAGGATGATCGTCACTGAGGAGTTCAATCCTCAATAACGTCATTCAGAAGTCGCACAGGTGTGATAACTTGTCCGCGTTCGAAGAAGCAGAAACAGGAACGATTTAAGGTAAAGGCAACAGGGTCCGTCGAAGCAATTGAAGCCGCACGGGGAACGGGCGGCTTTGCACTGAGGAAATTCGACGGCAGCGGCCCTCGACCGTAACGGCAGTTTCAGGACTTTTCGCGCTCGCCCCGCAGGGTGCAGCAGCGCGCTAAGCTCTCGATTGCCGAAGCGGTTCGCGCAAGGGAGGGGGAAAGTGGCGCTGTTCGTTTTGTTTATCGTAGGTGTCGTGGTAGTGCAAACGTGGCTCGACTGGCGCGATGCACGAAAAAACTGGGTGCTGCCGGAGTGGGCCAAAGGCGTGGCCCTGGCAGGGGCGCTGGGAGCTCTTCTCACTGCAGCAACTTCATCCGCTTCGTTTTTAATGCAGGATGCGGCGGGAGAATGGAACGGCGGCGGATTCGGTTCCGGGCTGTTTTGGGGGGAGCTGGCCTTCTTGCTCTGCGGCATGGCCATTATCATCTTCGCCGTGCGGAAGAAACGATTGCGCATAATGTTTGCGCTGTCCGCGCTGCTGATCGCCGCCTTTTGGTTGGGCGTGGCGCTCTCGTCATAACGGCATAAAAGTACTCCACCCTCTGGGGTTTTTGCCTCCACATCCAATTGGGAAGGCATGCCTCCCGCCTTTCTCCGTCATTTGCCGCTGTTCGCCGGTAACCAGCCGCCATTCGCCGAAAACGTAGAGACCTGCTTCCGGTTTGCCTCTAATCTCGCACCATGAACGGCGACAAAGTTCAGGCGGGAGACAAGAACATGGCAAACGCGAATCGGCAGGCGCAATCGGCGGCTTCAACTTCAGGGTCAGCAGCCATATCGGCGGCGGCCTCCGTGTTGGTGCTGGTAGGAATCGTATTTCAAGGCGCCGAACTGGGCTACGGCCATATCGCTCCCGCGAATTTCTGGCAATTTTCTGTCCTGGCGACGAACATTTGGAATATTCTCTCGCTGCACATGAATATCTCCACTCTGCAGGAATTTTGCCGCTTCTGGCCGCTGCTTCTGGTGGGGTTCGGCTTGGCGATCATGTTGGCCGCTCGGGAAAACCGTTCCCGAGGCCTTTCTGGCAGCCGCAAAGAAGGGAACCATGGGCTGTAGCTCTAGGAGCTTTAGCTGGAGCCTTACTTTTGGGCTACTGATCGCCGCCGCCGGCGTCATTCTATTGCTCGACCAGCAAGGCATTATTGACGCCAACAGAGTCTTTCAATATTTCTGGCCCGGTCTTTGCATCTCATTCGGGTTGGTGAACCTGTTTCAAACCGGCGGCCGGCGCATCTGGGGAATTATTCTGCTCGTAATCGGTGTGCTTCTTTTGTTCGATAGTTTGGGCTTCGCGCACGTCGGGTTTCAATCCATCTGGCCCGTGATCATCATCGCGGTCGGCGGTTTGATGGTTTGGCAAGCAATCGCTCCTCACTCCAGCCCGCTGGGGGAAAGAGCTGCCACCTGGCGCGTGCGGCTAAACGAATGGCGCAAGGGCGATTCATCGGACTCTGACTTTAATCACGTTGCGATTCTTGGCGGTTTCAAACGCCGGGTAACCGCGAAGAATTTCCGCGGTGGAAGCGTGATGGCCATCATGGGTGGCTTCGAGATTGATTTGCGGAAAGCGGACATGGAAGGCGATTCCGCGGTGATCGATGCGACCTCGATTATGGGCGGCGGCGAAATCAAGGTTCCCGAGACTTGGCGCATCTCGTTGGACGGCTTGGGGCTTATGGGGGCGTACGTTGACGAGACTCATCAAATTCCGCCAACCGACGGCGCGGCGCAGAAGCATTTAATCGTAAAGGGGATCAATTTCATGGGCGGCGTCGTGGTCAAGAACTGAAGCGGTCGCATGCACCCACTATTCTCCCAACTTCGACGGCTCGGCCTCTACCTTCTAGTTTGGATTCCGATTGCGGGGATGCTTGCTTATTTGCTTACCATCCCCGGCCAGATCACTCTGCGCGAAGCCGCAATCCTTGCCGTTCCTCTGTCACTCATTTACGCGTTCGTTTGTCTTTCTTCGTGGTACTCCTGCCGCGGGAACCCGCTTGAAAAATACGGATTGGGGCGGCTGATAACCACGCACCTCACGGCCGCACTCATCGCGAGCATTATCTGGGCTTTCGTCGCGGTGGCTTTGGCGAGCAGCGTCTCGAAAATGCCCGGGTTCACTGGACTCAGCGCGCGTCTGCGTCCGGAAATTCCTGTAATTTTCGGCTCCGGCCTGTTGCTTTACCTGCTTTCGGTCGCATTTTTCTACATCATTATTGCCGTGGATCTCTCGCGCGATGCGGAAGCTCGCGTAATGCAAGCCAGCGTTCTGGCGCGCGATGCGGAGTTAAAAGCCCTGAAAGCGCAGGTGAATCCTCACTTTCTTTTTAACAGTCTCAATTCCATCAGCGCGCTGACTACTTCCGACTCTGCGAAAGCGCGCGAGATGTGCATTCTCCTGGGCGATTTCCTGCGCCGCACACTCGGCCTTGGCGAAAAAACTGCAATCCCGCTCGAAGAAGAACTTTCGCTGATCCATGCGTTCCTCGCCGTGGAAAAAGTCCGCTTCGGCGCCCGCATCCAGATGGAAGAAAATATCGACAAGCGCGCGCTGGACGTTCCGGTACCGCCGCTTCTTCTCCAGCCCTTGGTGGAAAACGCTGTGGTCCACGGAATCGCGAATCTGGTCGAAGGCGGATGGATTCGCCTCAGCGTTCAGTGCGAAAACGGCGGCGGCGACGTATCCATCGTCGTCGAAAACCGCTTCGATCCCGAAGCGCCAGCTCGTCGCAGAAACGGCGTGGGACTCGCCAACGTGCGCCAACGTCTGCAAGCGCGCTACGGAAATCGGGCTAGCTTCGCAGTGAACGCCGAGGCTGACTCCTACCGCGTCGCGCTGACTTTCCCGGCGGAAAAAGGTTTACAAACCACCACATGAACCGCGAAGCCGGAAAGAAAATCCGCGCCGTTATTGTTGATGACGAAGAGCTCGCCCGCCAAGTCCTTCGCGAATTTCTTGGCGCGCATCCGGAAATCGAGCTCGTCGCCGAATGCGCCAACGGGTTCGAAGCGGTCAAGTCCGTCACCGAACTAAAGCCCGATCTGCTCTTTCTCGATATCCAGATGCCCAAGCTCGACGGCTTCGAAGTTCTCGAATTGATCGGCAACGATCTGCGCGTAATCTTCGTCACTGCATTCGACAGCTACGCCATCAAAGCATTCGAAGTCCACGCCGTCGATTATCTTTTGAAGCCTTTCGGCGCTGACCGCTTCGAAGCCGCGCTCAACCGCGCCAAAGAACGCCTCGCCGGCAAGTCTCCGCACGCCGAGATGCCTCCCGCGGATCTAGCTGCGGCAGCGCGCCCGCCTTCGCAATATCTCGACCGCATCGCCGTGCGCGACGGCACGCGCGTCTTTATCATCCCGGTCGCGAAACTCGACTACGTGGAAGCGCAGGACGATTACGTCGGCCTTACAACCGAAGGCAAAAAGCACCTGAAGCAGCAGACCATCTCGAGCCTCGAATCCGCGCTCGACCCGTCGCGTTTTCTCCGCATTCATCGCTCCTACATCGTCAACCTGGAGCGCGTGGTCAAAGTCGAGCCTTACGCAAAGGACACTCACGTCGCTGTCCTCACCAACGGCACCCAGCTCCCCGTCAGCCGCTCCGGCTACGCCCGCCTCCGCGCTTTCCTCGACCGCTAGGCCGGGCCCGCGCGGGACGAGCTGCGCAATGCCTCTTCCCAGCCGTCCTAGCCCATCCGTACCCTAGTCCTACGCCTCGTCTTTCTTGCGGCAGGCGGCTGTTCGTAGTAGCCTTCGCGGATGCCCCCGAAGGCCAGACGAGGCTCCCCCCGGCAGGGCATCAAGGGTCCTAAAAGGAGAGGCAGGAAAATGGCATCCCCGGCGAAAGTTCCCAACGCTTCGAGCAACAAAGAGAATGCGGAAGGCGCAAACGTAGACAAGATACGCGACATTCTGTTCGGCTCGCAGATGCGCGATTACGAAAAGCGCTTCGTGCGCCTCGAAGACACCGTCACCAAAGCCCTCGATACGCTGCGCGAAGACATGACCAAGCGCCTCGATACTCTGGGCAGCTTCATCCGGCAGGAAGTGGACTCGCTCAGCACGCGCTTGAAGAGCGAAAAGTCCGAGCGCACCGAAGCCTTCAAGGAAATTTCGCGCGAAATCAAGGACGGCGGCAAAGTGATCGAGAAAAAGCTCTCGCAGCTCGAAGAGCAGATGTCCGACGGCCAGGGCGAGCTGCGCGCAAAACTTCTCGAGCACTCCAAGGCTGTTTCCTCGGAAATCGACAAGCTGCGCCGCGACACCGCCGCCGCGCTAAACCGCGAAGTGGACGTCCTGCGCGATGAAAAAACCGACCGCGCCGCTCTTGCCGACCTCTTCACTGAATTCTCTCTGCGGCTGAAAAATAAATTCGAGCTGCCGGAGGAGTAGGTAGAGCGAGCTGCCAAACACGCACT